>JAVKCM010000082.1:0-59609 GCA_040222735.1 Fuerstiella sp.
GCGGCAGCAGGTGCGGAAGAAGTCGACATCGCGTCGGGCGAGCAACAAAGGTTTTCTGTCGATGACGCTGGCGGAATACCTGCAGCTGCTGGACTGGACGGGCCGCCAGCTGCGGCGGGATGGCAAGTCCGGCAGCATCCCGGCTGATCTGAAGCCACTTTTCGACCGCGTGGGTATCGCCCCCGAGATCTGGGTGGACTGCGTCCGTCGCTTCGGCAAGTGGCATGCTTCGGGAGTGGGCCGGCCGGAGTCGTTGAAGCGTCAGGCCGAACGCACCGGCTGCAACAGGTCGCTCAACACCAGCCTGAGTCGCCAGGTATTTGCGTAGACGCAAGGCGGTGCAACGTCACCGCCCGGGTTCGAGACGAAGGCAGAAAGGCGCGACGCGCCGGGCTCTGACGTAGAGTGAACAGGGCGCCCGCTGATACGCGATGTCGCGTGATGGCGACCTGCTCATGGTGTGCCGGCGCGAAGGCCATTGAGCGGCGTACGGTGTGTCTGTAAGGCGTGTTTTGATTCTCAGGGTGTCTCCGGCCGTTTTGCTTCGCTTGTCACACCCGTTCGCTGCCATTTGCACTCGTTCTTTCCGATCTGCACTGGATGGCACGCGTTTGCCCTCAGGAAATGGGACTGGCTCCGAGCGGTCGGTAAGCGAGTTCCGCCTTTGGGCCGTCATTCGGTCGGTGCCTGTCCCGTTTCCGCCGTCGTCCGCCTGAACGTAACTGGGGCTTCCAGCCGCAGTCCCTGCCGGCATAGAGCCCCACTCGCTATCGCGTCCTGCTGCGGCTGGAAGCCCCAGCTACGGAAGTGCAGCTCTTTTGGCTCGAGTCAGGAAATGGGACTGGCTCCGAGCGATCGGTGAGCGAGTGCGGCCTTTGAGGCGGCATTCGGTCGGTGCCTGTCCCATTTCCGCCGTTTGCTGGATGCCGCCAAAGGGGGACAGGCACGACGGCGGACGCCCGCATCCTATGTCCCGGTTACACTGGTGCCGTCGAGCCAGTCCCCGTTTGGCTCGGGTCAGGAAATGGGACTGGCTCCGAGCGAACGGTAAGCGAGTTGGGCCTTTGGGCCGTCATTCGGTCGGCGCCTGTCCCATTTCCGTCGTTTGCAAAAGGGGGTGCCGCCAAACGGGGACAGGCACGACGGCGGCCGCCCGTATGCTATGTCCAGGTAACACTGGCGACGTCGAGCCAGGGGCAGGAAATGGGACTGGCTCCGAGCGAACGGTAAGCGAGTGCGGCCTTTAAGCCGTCATTCGGTCGGTGCCTGTCCCATTTCCGCCGCCTGCCGTGTTGTGCCGCCAAAGGCCGGGAGTCGTCGCCCGCAGGACCGCTGTCCGATTTGCGGCGTCTTCGCCCACGACTGGTCAGTTTCGGAGAAACTGACTAACGGCGGGCCAGCGTCAGGCGTGGGTGCCCTGGAGGCTATCCAACACATGGGTGGCATCTGTACGTCGCATCTGTACTTCTGCAGATATCACAGGAGCTACGACGACCGTAGATCGGGCATTCCTGTCCGATCAGCACTGTCAATGTATGGGTGGCACCTATGACTGCACCGCACCTATGACTGCACCGAACGTTTCTAATCCGTTTCCGATCACCTGGACGTGGATCGGGCCTACGGCTGGTGCACGTCCTGCTGCAGCTTCAGCAGAGTTTCCGTGATTTTTCGGGACGCTTCGAACTCGACGTTGTTGGTCCCCAGCCACGTTTCATATCCCCCCAGTTCATGTTGTTCCGGAGTCGGCAGATAGCCGAAGGAACCGTTTGCCAGTTCGATGGTAAAGGTATCTGCAAACGGCGTCCGGTCTTTCAGATCCAGTCCGATTTCCACAAACGTTTCAAAGGGAATGGCCGAGATTCCCAGATCACCGATCCTGAGTACCTGCAGAGGCACATCGATGGTGTCCGGCGCCTTCATGAGTTTTTCGATGCGATCGGCATAAATCAATTCCCGTACATGGCCTTTGGGGTCATCGTCTGCTTTGCTGCGAACCTGCTCAAAATGCTGCTGCATTTCGGCTGTCGGTTTGCGCACGTGCAGCGTCAGATGTTCCAGAGCGGCACCCAGCGGTACCCACGACCGAAATTCGACCGACTTCTCGGCTTCGTAGACACCGCTGGCCACCTTCTCGGCAACTTCCTGCATCTTTTCGTATGGAGCCCGGCGCGGACTCTTTTCACGAAAATTGATGTTGTTGATGTCACCGCTGGTACCGTTCGACATCATGCCGACAAAAGGAATGGTCTGATCCTGAGCCCCCAGTTTCTGTGTCATGAACTTTGCGAAGTATCCGAAGTAGTCGCCGGAGATGTCGCCGGACGGTACACCACCGACATAGTGCAGAGAATAGTTGGCCAGCAGCGCCAGCGGGCGACCATCAAGGGCGCGAACCGAAATAAAAGAGACTTCCGGATCGATGGGACCGGCCGGCTTCACCAGAGTGCCGCTGCCGCGCGGCGGATTCATCCGGACCGTGTCAACGCCGCCAAACGGATTGGTGCGCTGTTTCGGATCGGTCACATGCCAACGCCGATTGAAGACTTCAGACGGTTCCTCCACAGAACCCCAGCCGATCTTTGCCGGCTCAAGATGATTGATGGCACGACGTACGCCGTCGGAAATCCGAGTGGCCAGAAACTTCTGGTAGTCCGTCAGGTCGTCCTGCCAGATGACTTTGCTGGGCCCGCGCGCTGTCGTGGCCGAATGGGTGTGGGTGGATGCCAACAGCAGGTGTGATTCAGGAATCTCAGTGGCCGCCTGAATCTGCCGTTTTGCGGCATCGAACACCTCCTGAGGAATTCCGACATTGTCGCACAGCACGATGGCAATTCGCGATTTCCCGTCGTCCAGCACCAGACACCGGGCAAACAGCTCATCATGAACATGCTTTGCCGGAATCGGTGTCCATCCCCCCACGATCAGTTCGCCCAGCGGGGGCGTGATATTGCTGGTGGCCGCCCCCGCCCTGAGCGTCGGCTGATCGTCCTGAGCTGAAAGAGTCGCGACACTAAACATCAGCGACACGACGAGGGTGAATAGCGTGAGTTTCATGATCTGTTCCTTGAGGCAGATGGTTTCTTCTGGCAGGCGGCCAAAGCGTGGTGGGCGAGTCCGATGATTCAGGAAGGCCAGGACAGGCCGGCAATCGTCGGACCGCCTCAGCCGAATCCTGGCACAGTCGTCAGGGTGATCGCAACTGAACAGCCTGTCCGGAAAACGGCGGCGGGTTGAAAAATCAAACTCAGCAGGCTACTTTCGAAATTCTCGCGCACTTCACTCGCTTAATGAACGGGGAACCACATGTCTCTACGCCTTCTGATGTGTGCGGCTGCCGCGCTGGTGTCCCTGACCGGACAGCTTCACGCCGCCGACGATCGGCCGAATATCCTGTTCATCTTCACCGATGACCATGCCGCTCATGCCATGAGCTGCTATGGCTCAAAGATCAACACGACGCCGAATCTGGATCGGATTGCCGCCGACGGCATGTTGTTCACCAATTGCTTCTGCACGAATTCCATCTGCGGTCCGAGTCGAGCCGTTATTCAGACCGGAAAACACAGTCACCTGAACGGTTTCCTGCGCAACGGAAACCGCTTTGACGGTTCGCAGCAGACGTTTCCAAAAATTCTGCAGCAGATCGGCTACCAGACGGCTGTCGTCGGCAAGTGGCATCTGGTCAGTGCTCCACAGGGGTTTGACTATTCAGAAGTGCTGAAGGGGCAGGGCCCGTATTACAATCCGCCGATGCTGCTGAACGGAAATCCGAAGCCGGTACGGCACACGGGATACACCACGGACATCATCACCGACCTGGCGCTGTCCTGGCTGAAGGAAAAACGCGATCCGGACAAACCGTTCATGCTGATGTATCAGCACAAGGCACCTCACCGTAACTGGCAGCCGGGGCCGGACCATCTGACGATGTTTGACAACGTGGAAATCCCGGAACCCGACAACCTGTTTGACGACTGGTCCGGTCGCGGGACGGCGGCTCAGACACAGGACATGAGTATTCGGCAGACCATGACGCGGTATGATCTGAAACTCGATCCTCCCCGCGGTCTGACACCCGAACAGCTGGAGGTCTGGAACAGGGCCTATGGGCCGAAGAACAAGGCCTTTGAAGACGCAAAGCTGACGGGCGACGACCTGATCCGCTGGAAATACCAGCGCTACATCAAGGATTATCTGCGCTGCGTCGCCTCAGTGGATGACAACGTCGGTCGAGTGCTGGACTACCTTGAGGACGCCGGCCTGTCCGACAACACGGTCGTAATCTATTCGTCCGATCAGGGCTTTTACCTCGGCGATCACGGCTGGTTTGACAAACGGTTCATGTACGAGGAATCCTACCGCATGCCGTTTGTGGTGCGGTGGCCGGGAAAGGTGCGAGCGGGCTCGGTGAATCACAACCTGGTGTCCAATCTGGACTTCGCAGAAACCTTTCTGGACGTGGCCGGAGCAGAAATTCCGGAAGATATGCAGGGCCTGAGTCTGAAGCCGCTGCTCACTGCCGGCCCCTCAGACGCCGAAGATCTGACGCCTTCTCCGAAAACCATCGGCTTCAATCAGGAACTGGTCAACTGCACTCAGCCGGGCTTTCGGGATGCGTTGTACTACCACTACTACGAATTCGAGGCCAACCGGCGATCGGCGCACATGGTTCGTCGACACTACGGCGTACGAACCGGGCGGTACAAGCTGATCCATTTCTACAATCTGAACGAATGGGAATTCTATGACCTTGAAAAGGACCCCCGCGAAATGCGAAGCCGCTATGATGCCCCCGATTATGCAAACATCGTAGCAGACCTGAAGACTCGCGTGGCCGAGATGCAGCAGCAGTACATGGTGCCGGATGACCGAGGTTCGGTGCCTGCCGTTCCACCATCCCTGCAGCCCCGAACACGCAGAAAATAACCCTCCGACCGGACTTCCGGACGGTTCGATAATCGCTGATGTCTAAAAACAAAACCAGAACGCCGTCGGTCGCGGCGGAATCGCCGAACGGCTCCATTCGACAGCTGTGGAATGAACTGTCGAAGAATCGTTTCGGCATGATCGGATTCGGACTCAGCCTGCTGCAGCTGGTGGTGCACGCCGCGTGGATTATTTTCGCCACACTGCTGGCGGGCAGCGGCCAGGCCGAACAGCTGCAGTCGGATGACTGGCAGATGTGGGTCATGGCCATCCTGATCATCCTGGGCGCCGTGCTCACGGCGATTTCGCTGTTTCTGTGTCTCTATGGCGCCATTCACGGTCGCCCGCGGGTCCTGGCCCTGATCGGCCTGTGCCTGTCATTTTTTGTCGGAGCGCTGACCACCTTCGTGCTGATCCTGAATGCACTGTCCGCCTGATCGATTATCTGCCGCCCCCGACGTTGTGGCCGCCCCCGCCGTTGTGGCCGCCCCCGACGTTGTGGTCGCCCCCGACGTTGTGGTCGGGTCACCCGACCCGACCCCGAGATCGACCGAAGGTCTCCCGCTTCGCATTACGCACAATGCGTGGGGCGGTCGGGAGACCGCCCCACAACAAGATAGACCGCCCCACGACGAAGGCACTTTCGCGGGCGTTGGCTGCCGGCCGTGATCTGGCTTGTTGGGCAACCGTCAGGACCGATAAACTGCGGCTGAGTGCCAACGGCCACAATCCGCGCCATCCCGGGACGCGACGTGGCAATTCGGCTCAGAATATCTGAGGCGTTCTTCGCCGTTTCTGCCCGAGGATGGAGTTCTCCCTATGTTTCGAAGAATGCCATTAAACCTGCTGCCGCGACGACCGCGACGGTACTGGCTGAACACCCTTCTGCTGCTGGTGATCGCGGTTCCGGGGCTCAGCAAGACCGGCTGGCCCCAGGTTCCGGCGAATCAGGTTCCGGCGAATAAGATGCCGCCGGCGATCAAGGTGCCGCCGGGGTTTCAGGTCGATCACTTTGCTGACGATGATCTGGCTCACGATATCCACAGCCTGACATTTGACGCTCAAGGCCGCGTTGTGGTGTCCGGCCCGGGCTATGTCCGGATTCTGATCGACACCGACGGTGACGGGCTGGCTGACGATTTCAGGACCTTTGCCGATGGTCCGGCAACCGGTGCTCAGGGGTTGTACTTCATGGGGCCGCATCTGCTGGCTTCCGGCGACGAGGGGCTGCAGATTTTCCGGGACGACGACCGTGACGATCGGGCCGACGGGCCGCCTCAGACCGTTCTGAAGATCAAGGCTGGCGGCGAGCATCACGTGCATTCGATTCAACGAGGCCCGGATGGCTGGTGGTACCTGATCGCCGGAAATAACGCCGGTGTGACTCAGACCTATGCCGCTCTGCCGACATCGCCGATCAGCCGGCCTGAGGCGGGCGTGCTGATGCGACTGAAGCCGGACCTGAGCGAAGGCGAAATTGTGGCCGACGGATTTCGCAACGCATACGACTTCGCCTTCAATCCTCAGGGAGACATATTCACGTTTGACAGTGACGGCGAACGGGATGTGTCGCTGCCATGGTATCGTCCCTGTCGCGTATTTCATGTGACACCCCGTTCAAATTCCGGCTGGGTATCGCGCAGCTGGAAGCGCCCGGACGATTTCCCTGACATGCCCAGAGCGATCGCGGCCTTCGGACGTGGCTCGCCGACCGGCGTGGTGTGCTATCGCCATACTCATTTTCCCAGCCACTACGACGGCGCCGTATTTGTGCTGGACTGGACGTTCGGCCGTGTGCTGGCCATGTCAATGGAACAGGAGCACGGATTCTGGAAAGCCAGTCCCGAGGTCTTTGCGACGGGTAACGGTCACTTCGGGTTCGCTCCGACCGATCTGGAAGTGTCACCCGACGGCAGTCTGTTTGTCAGTGTCGGCGGCCGCGGCAGTCGCGGCGGTGTTTATCGGATTTCCTGGACGGGAGCGGAGGCCGTGTCAACACCGGCGGCCGACAACAAGGCCGCGGATGAGACGGCCGCCGCGGACCGGCTGGACGCCATCCTGGATGCTCCACAGCCGCTCAGCGGCTGGTCACGAGCCCGGTGGTATCCGGAGGCTCGGGAACTCGGGGCGACGGCTTTTGCCGCCGTGGCGACCGATGAACGAAGAAAGTCAGATCAGCGCATCCGCGCCATCGAGATTCTGACGGACGTCTTTGGCGGCCCGGATGCGGCCACGCTGCATATACTCACTCATGCTCGCAGCATTCCGGTCCGCGCACGGGCCGCGTGGGCGGTCGGACGATCTCGCCCTGCCTCGCCCGGTGCCGTGGTGCTCTCGAGTTTTCTGAGCGACTCGGAGCCACTGGTCACCCGCTTTGCGCTGGAGGCACTGACCACCGTGACCGATGCCCGGGTGCTGGATCAGTGTCTGCCGCGGCTGGCGGCAGCGCTCGGATCTGAAGATGCGGCCGTCAGGTTTGCCGCCTCTGTCGTCATTGTCCGGCTGTCGCCGGAACAGCGCCGTCAGCTGCAGCAGTTGCTTGCAGACAACCGACGAGCACAGGTGACGATGGCGCTTGGAGCAACGGAACGCTCGGATCAGTTCAGCCCGTCATCCGCCAGACTGGCGGCACGAATCATTGCGGATGACGGTGCCGACAATGATCTCCGCTTTGCAGCCCTGCGTCTGCTGCAGCTGGCGTTGGGAGATGTCGGACCGAGCGAAGGGCGGCCCGGCATGCTGGAAAGCTATCTCGCCCGGGCAGATCTCAGCGGGCACTCGGCTGAACTGCAGGAACTAAGACGCCTGCTGGAAGACGCCTTTCCCTGTGCTGACGAACGCTGTAATCGTGAACTGATTCGCTGCATCAGCATGCTCGGTTCGTCCAGCCGCGATCTGATTGCCGGGCTGCTGGCCCGGATCACAGAAACCTCACATCCGGCGGATGACGTACACTGTCTGGCCGCGCTGACTCAGATTGACGCCATTCGGACACTACAGCAGTCTGCCGCCACGGCCTCCGGGTTGGTGTCGCTGGAAATCAAGATTCGCGATCAGCAGCTGAAGCAGGATTCCAACTGGGATGATCGCATCCGGGAGCTTTATGAAACGCTTTGTCAGCGGGATTCGATGATTCCGAAAGTGATTGTCGAGCAGCCGGGTTTCGGTATGCCGGGACATGTATTGTTTCTGCATCTGATTCCGGCAGACCGGACACAGCGTGCGATTGACGGGTTTGCCCGGAACATTCGGCAGAACCCGGAATACCAATGGAATGACGACGTCGTGTCTGTGCTGGGACGGTCTCACACAGATAAACATCATCAGCTGCTCAGGGAACAGCTGGACAACCCGTCTGTGCGTGATGCCGTGCTGGTCGTCCTGTCACGCTCGCCGCGACCGGAGGACCGCCGCCGCTTTGTGGAAGGGCTGGACTCTCCGCAATTCTCTGTCGTCAAAGCCTGCGTGCAGGCGCTGAAGCAGCTGCCCCGCAGCAATGACGCGTCCGAACTGCATCTGTTGCTCAGGACGGCTCGCCGCATGGATCAGAAGCCTCAGGAATTCGCGTTGCGGGAGGACCTGATTCGGCTGCTGCAGAACAACACGGGACAGAGTTTCGGATTTGCGTTCGGTTCCGACGGCCACCGGCCACAGCCTGAGGCGTTTTCTCGCTGGCAGCAGCATCTTCAGAAACGATTTCCAGACTTCAAGCCGCTGGTGGATCAGGGCGGTTCGGCTCAGCACGTGATGGAACGGCTGTCCGAAATCAGCTGGGCCGCAGGCCGCCCCGCCCGCGGTGAGCAGTTGTTTGCCAGGCTGTCCTGTAGTCGCTGTCACGGGGGCCGCAAGGCACTGGGACCGGATCTGCAGGGAGTGACACGCCGGTTTTCACGAAACGATCTGTGGGCGGCGATCGTCGATCCGAATCGGGACGTGTCAGAGCGTTACCAGATGACGACCATCGCCACGACCGACGGAAAGGTGTACTCCGGTTTGATCGTGTACGAATCCGTCGACGGGCTGCTGTTGCGGGATGCGGAACACCGGACTTACCGAATTGAAGCCGGAGATATCGAAACCAAAGTAAAACGACGCCAGTCACTGATGCCGGCAGGGCTGCTGAAGAGCGTCGTTGACCAGGACCTTGCCGATCTGGACGCGTACCTGCGGCAGCTATAGCCGTTCATCACCGGGCGTCCCCCCGTGCTGCGTGCATCTTTGCCTGCCATTGTGTTCATCCCCAGCCAGCCGCATTTCGGAACCGCAGCAGGTTGGCTTTGGATACTTCCGTATGACGGACTTCCAGGTCCGTCATTGTCGAAACCGGCCATATTTCCACCGCGTCTCACAGGCCAGCGTACAAGTGTGAATCAGTGCAGCCTCCCGCGTCGGTTGCCCTGAGTGAACGAACCATCCGACCGAAATTCTGAATGTCCTCCGGCTACTCCGGGGCTGCCCGCTGGTTTTGCCCGGCCTGCGGGTAGGCTCCGGTCCGTTTCTGTCGTAAGCTGTGCCCTCAGACAGAAAGCCCTGTGACACGATGACTGCACCGACGCAACAACCGGATCCGCCCTTCACGGCTCAGCCATTCCACGTGATGACCAAGCCGATCGGCCCGATTTGTAATCTCGACTGTACCTACTGCTACTATCTGCACAAGGAAGATCTGTACCCCAAAGGCAACAAATGGAAGATGGGGGACGACTGTCTCGAATCTTATATCCGCCAGTACATCGAAGCTCAGCCGCCCGGCACCGGTGAAGTGACGTTTGCCTGGCAGGGCGGCGAACCGACGCTGATGGGGCTGGAATTCTTTCAGCGCTGTGTGGACATTCAGCAGAAGTATGCTCGCCGGGGCATGCAGATTGCCAACACACTGCAGACCAACGGAGTGCTGCTGGACGACGACTGGTGTCGTTTTTTTCTGAAGCATCGTTTTCTGATTGGCCTGTCGATTGACGGTCCGGCCGAATTTCACGATGCGTATCGAGTGGATCATCAGGGTCAGGGCAGCCACGCCCGAGTCATCGCGGCGCTGCGGAAGCTGAAGAAGTTCGGTGTCGAATTCAATGCTCTGGTGGTCGTGAACCGAAGAAACGGTGATCATGGAGCTCGGATTTACCGCTATCTGCGCGATGCCGGCTGCCAGTTCATGCAGTTTATTCCGATTGTGGAACGCAGCGGTGTGGGGCGTCACGCCGAGCCGGCGGGGACTGACCTTCCTGCGGCAACGGGGGCCGGGACGCCGTTCAGCGAAGCTGCTCGGGCCGTCAGTTCGCGCAGTGTGCTGCCCGAGCAGTTCGGAGCCTTTCTATGTGACGTCTTCGACGAATGGGTTCGGCAGGATGTGGGGCGTGTCTTTGTCCAGATCTTTGATCAGGCGCTAAGTGCCTGGGTTGGCGTGGAACCATCGCTGTGTGTCTTTCGCCGAACGTGTGGGCGGGCGCTGGCGATGGAGCACAACGGCGATGTCTACAGCTGCGATCACTTTGTTGAGCCCGACTACCTGCTGGGAAATCTGAATGTTGTGCCGCTCGAAGAACTCGTCAATTCGGGGCGACAGCAGCAGTTTGGCGATGCGAAGCTGAACACGCTGCCGCAGTACTGCCTCGATTGTGAAGTTCGTCACGCCTGCAACGGAGAATGTCCGAAGAACCGTTTTCTGCAGACACCGGCAGGCGAGCCGGGTCTGAACTTTCTGTGTGCCGGATACCGAAAATTCTTCAATCACATCGATGCTGTGATGACCCGCATGGCCGCACTGGTCCGCAGTGGTCGCCCTGCGGCGCTGGTCATGAATGACGCTGGCGAGTCGGCCGCGGCGGCACCGCCGGAAGCACAAAAAGCGTCGGCCGTGTCGGCACGAGCCTCTCGAAACATGATGGACGCAGCGGCTCCGGCAGTGTCACCGGCTCGATTCGCGAACACTCAGAGAAACGATCGCTGTCCCTGCGGTTCCGGCAGGAAGTACAAAGCCTGCTGTCTGAAACGATCATGACGGCCCGCTGCCTGGGATCCCTCAGATGCGTCACCGTCACTGCTGCAGTGCCTGGCTGTCCTTCATGTTTCGCGTCAGACGGATCCGGCGTGACGAAATAAGGCGTTGCAGATAATCACCGTGCGACGACCAGTGTGGGAACAGCTGTGGCAATCCACGGGAAAGACCTGTAAGGGAACGCGGACGCCGTCGGCTGGGGTGTTGGTTCAGACTAAAACTGATTCGGTGGCGGCGAACGCAGGTTGCAAGTGGCGGGATCGTGAGAAAGAATACAGCGTTCGTCCCGGGCTGTGTCAGATATTGCCGTGTGCCGCGCGGCACTGTTCCGATGGCGGTCCTGTCGCAGCACGGTTGTCCACGCATTCGCCTGAGCAGTGGCTGATTGTACGCAGGGCCGCGGTTTCCCGTCCCGGCGACTGACTGTCGACACAACACAACGGAGCCTCCATGCGTAAGTCTGTCATTTCGCTCTTCGCCGGACTGGTTCTGCTGCACGGTGCGTGCGTCTTCGCGCAGGGAAAAAAAGGGCCGCCGCCCAGCAAGGTGCCTCGTGGATCCGGCAAGGTGGAATGGGGCCCGGTGACACCGGTGGACAGCACTTCCTCGGCAAAGGTCCGGGACGCTGCCGGTAAAATTGATCGCATACTGGCGGCCGGGTATGCCAGACAGCAGATCACTCCGAACGACATGCTGTCTGATTCGCTCTTCTGTCGTCGGGTTTATCTTGAGATCGGCGGTCGCATACCGCGGCTGGAAGAAATTGGTGATTTCGTCCAGAGCCGCGACAGTCGCAAACGCGAAAAGCTGATCGATCAGTTGTTGAGTTCTCATGACTATGTCAGTCACATGTTCAACTACTGGGCGGACCTGTTGCGGCTGAAGGACAACCCGGTCAATAACAACCAGATCGCTCAGCCGTATCACGAATGGATCAAGGATTCGATCCGCACCAACAAACCTTATGACAAATGGGTTCACGAAATGCTGACGGCCGAAGGCCGCATCTGGGACAACCCGGCGGTCGGATTCGCCATGCGGGATTCCAATATGGAGCTGGAAGCCGTTGACAACATGGTCGAGGTGTTTCTGGGAACTCAGATCGGATGTGCTCAGTGTCACGATCATCCTTTTGATCGCTGGACACAGCGCGAATACTACGAAATGGCGGCCTACTGGTACGGCACCCGGACCAGAGCCAGCGGCGGCGACAGGAAAAGATTCACAAAGGGCAATCCGCTCACGCGTCTTCGGAACGAACTGAAGAAGATGGATCCGAAGGCCAACACCGGCGGAGCGTTCAGCCGGGTGATCAACGCCAACCTTTTTGAAGTCTACGAGCAGCCGCGGCGCCTGAAGCTGCCGCATGACTACCAGTATGACAACGGTAAGCCGCACCAGGTGGTCAGCATGAAGCCGATCTTTGGCAAGGCCGATGAGGTCGTGAAGGGGCGGTCGTCCCGGCAGGTGCTGGCCGACTGGATGACCAGCCCGCAGAATCCCCGGTTCGCAAAAAATATGGCCAACCGGATGTGGAAGAAGGCCTTCGGTGTGGGACTGATCGAACCGGCCAACAACATCAATGATGAATGCAGACCGTCAAGTCCCGAGCTGCTTGATTTTCTGACCGCAGAACTGGTCACCAGCGGCTTTGACGTGCGACATCTGCAGCGCGTAATCTTCAACACAAAGGCCTGGCAGCGGGAGGCGACGGCGGTGGATGTGGATCTGTCGCAGCCGTACTACTTTCCAGGGCCGATTCTGCGACGCATGACGGCGGAACAGATCTGGGATTCACTGCTGACGCTGGCGGTGTACAACCCGCAGTCGTTCACGCGCCCGTCGATGGATGATCTGGCGACGGTGGTGGATCTGGATCTGGACAGGGTTTCCGCGTCGGAAGTGCAGAAGGTGGCGGACGAATTCAACAGCCGATTCAGCTCGGGCGCCGAGCGATCTCTGGTGCGCAAACGCAATTCCTACAAGGGCGAAACGCTGGCCCGAGCGTCCGAACTGCCCACACCGCTGCCCCCCGACCATTTTCTGAGACAGTTCGGGCAGAGTGACCGCGAACTGATTGAAGGTTCCGGGCGTGAAGGCAGCGTCAGTCAGATTCTGACGATGTTCAACGGTGAAGTCACTCACATGATGCTGGAACGCGGAAGTGTGATCTATGACACCGTGATGCGCGCTCCGACGTCGAAGGACCGGATCGATGCCATCTTCTACAGCATTCTGACCCGGCGGCCACGATCCAATGAAAAAAGCGTTGCACAGCGCGAAATCAACGCGGCCGGAAATGCCGGCTATGGCAATGTGATCTGGGCCCTGATCAATACCAAAGAATTTCTGTTTATCCAGTAGTCGAACACTTCCGATCCGTCCGGAGCCACCCTTGATGCGCACTTCTCTGCCCCGATTCAATGATCTGTCCCGGCGTCAGTTTGTGGAATCGATCGCCAGGTCCGCGTTCGGTGTCAGCATACTGCCTGTCGCGGACGCCCTGTTCGGTGCTGCTGCCCGCGCCGGCGCCGTCAATGCGGCGCCGGCCCGCAAGGCCGAACATATCATCTATCTGTATATGAACGGGGCAATGAGTCACATCGATACGTTCGACCCCAAACCCGGTACCGAAGAAGGCGGAGAAACCAAGTCGATTGACACGTCGGTGCCGGGCGTCCGGATCGGCGAACATCTGCCCGGTCTGGCTCAGAAGATGGATCAGCTGGCTGTGGTCCGGTCCATGACGACCGAAACCGGTGCTCATCAGCAGGGGCAGTACCTGATGCGGACCAGCTACAAGATGATCGGATCCATTCGTCATCCGTTTATGGGAGCCTGGCTGACGCACTTCGAAGACAAGCTCAACAAAGACCTTCCCGGCAGTGTGGTTGTCGGTGGCGGTAACCGTCATCCGGGTCAGGGATATCTGTCGGCCGAACTGGCTCCGGCTCCGGTCGGGAATCCTGCCACCGGACTGCAGAATACAAAACCGCCGAAATATCTGGATGAAGGCAACTTTGAAAAGCGACGCCGCCTGATCGGTCAGTTTGAATCCGGTTTTCGCCGGAAGTACGACACCGCGGAGGTGAAAGCTTACGCCGACTACTACGCCGAAGCCGTGCGCCTGCTCAAGAGTCCGGATCTGGAAGCCTTCGACATCAGCAAAGAAGACGATTCCGTGAAGGAATCCTACGGTGCCAACCGGATCGGACAGGGATGTCTGCTGGCACGTCGTCTGGTCGAAAAAGGTGTCCGCTGCGTCGAAGTCGAACACGGAGGCTGGGATAACCACAACAACATCTACGATTCGTTCAGCAATCGGGCCGGCCAGCTCGACACCGCAATCGTAGCGCTGCTGGAAGATCTGCAGACACGAGGGCTGCTGAGCAAAACGCTGATCGTTCTGGGCACCGAATTCGGACGTACCCCGAAAATCAACGCCAACGCCGGACGTGACCACCATCCCGGCTGCTTCAGTGCTCTGCTGGCCGGGGCCGGTATTCGAGGCGGTCAGGTATACGGCAGCACGGACAGGATCGGAAAGTCCGTCGAGGACGGTCACTGTTACCCTCAGGATTTTAATGCCACCATCGCCTATGCCTGCGGCCTGCCACTGGACAAGGAAGTATTCTCACCCAGCGGTCGGCCATTCAAAGTGGCCAATTCAGGGTCGCCGTTGAAGAGCCTGTTCGGCTGATCACACATGCTTTTGTCGATCTCTTTGCTGGCCACCGACGGTGTTGTTCTGCGTGACGCAGAATCAGCCTGCGTCTGTGGACCGTTGTGTGAAACATCGGCCGAGCAGTCGCCTGCCGATGGATGCGGTCGGGGCATGATGATACGGTCGGCTGCCGGCCGCCACGGCGGGGGGCTCAGAATTCGTTTCCTCTGCCGATCCGCCTGTGATCAGAACGCTGCACTATGACGGCTCGACGAAAACGCAATCTGCTGGATGCCGTGCTGACCGAATCTGCCGCCGCCGTCTGCGTGCTGGATGCCGAGCGTCGAATTCGATTGATCAGCCCTGGCATGAGCGATCTGGTGGGCTGGTCCGCCGATGACGTGGAAGGGCTGGTCTGCGAACCTGCCGTGTCGCCGGCGGCTCCGCCGATTGAACTGCTGACCTCAGCGCTGGCACCGTCAGCTGACGTGCTGAACGGTCATCTTCAGACGGTGCCCGTGGTGCTGCCGCGCCAGGATCAGTCCGGTGTTCGGGTCTCGCTGACCTTTGTGCCCGTCGTGGCGGCCGACGGCGTGGTCAGTCGAGTGGTTGTGCTGAGTACCAGGGCAGGGATCGGAACGGGAACCGGCCAGTCGCTGACGCAGAAACTGCATGCTGAGATCACGGCGTTGAGGCTGGAATTCCGCCGACGCTTCGGCGATCAGTCTTTTCTGGGCAACAGTGCCGGAATTCGTGTGGCACTGGCTCAGGCGGAACTGCTGAAGCAATCCGATTGCGGCTACAGCATCGTGGGGCCGCCAGGCAGCGGTCGACGGCATCTGGCAAGGCTGATTCATGTGGCCGGTCGACACCACGAACGCAGCTTTGTCACGCTGGACTGCCGACTGCTCACCGCGGAACAGGTGCTGGATACACTCAGACGCATGCGACACGGTTCAAGTGATCCGGCTGCGGCCGTCCATCAGCGCGTGGGTACACTGCTGCTGTTGGACGCAGAACGGTGTCCGCGGGAAGTTCAGAAATGGATGCTGGAAGATCTGCAGCGAGAAGCAGAAGGCGTGCGCGTGGTGGCCGCGGGCGAACAATCTCTGTCGGCGGCCGTCGCCGAGGGCTGGGTGTTGCCCGAATTTCAGGCCCGGTTTGACATGCTGCAGATCAGACTGCCGTCGCTGCACCACCGTGAGTCTGATATTTCTTTGCTGGCACAGCATTTCATCGAAGAATGTCGCCGCACTCAGGATACGTCTGCCGAAGGCATGTCGCCCGATTTTGAGCGAGAACTGATGTTTTATCGCTGGCCGGGCAATGTTCGGGAACTGCGGCACGTCATCTTCGATGCCTGCCAGAACAGTTTTGCCGACCAGCTGCAGTGTGAAGATCTGCCTTTTGCCTTTCGCGCCGGCCTGGAAGCTCAGCACCTGCCGCAGGTGCCGGAAACGACGATCCGGTCGCTTGAAGAGATGCTTGCAAACTTTGAGACAGACGTGCTGATGCGGACACTGGAAGCCTGCCAGGGCAACAAGGCCGAAGCCGCTCGCCGACTCGGCATGACACGCCCGCGCTTCTACCGCCGCCTGAAAACCCTGGGACTCGAATAGAAAAAGAGGGTTTCTTTTTCTTGCGCGATGCCCGACGGCATGCACCTGACGAACGGGAAAAGAAACCCGACCCTTTTTTCTCACCAGCTTCTGGTCGTTCTGGAGGGGCTGCTGCGTTTCGTGAAGGTCAACCATTGACTATCCTTCGCAGTCCCGCTGGCTGACCGGATCGGCCGGATGGCGTACTTTGTCGCAGTGACTTTCGACTGTGGCAGCATCACCGATGAAAAAGTGTTCGATGACTGATACCGCGATCTCTCCGCTGGCCGATCTCAAGTTCCGTAACAGTGCTCATCCGTCACTGCGCAAGGCTGCGGCCGGCGGTGATGCCGTCGCCTTTTCTGCTGCCCTGCAGAAAAGTCTGGCCGCGGCACACAAACGATTTGAAAAACGGTTCAGCGATACTCCCTTTGTCGCGGCCTGGTCTGCCGCAATCGCGGCCACGGACTCAGACCGGCAGCTGAGCGGTCTGCTGGCCGACGTGGTGAGACCGCATGGAAAAAAACGACAGAAACAGCTGCAGCCGGTGATTGATCATGTGGCAGCAGCCTGCGGCAGTCCGGACGCTGAGCTTTCGGGATTCAGCACCATTGTCGCCGCTGAACTGATGCTGCGATACATGGACTGCCTGACGGCCGATCAGACGGTTACTGTGTTCTGTCGGCTGGCGCGCGTGGATGCCGGAAGTCCGGTTGAAGATCCGCTGCCCGCGACGCCTCAGGTGGCCGATTCAATCTCACAGCTGATCGCCGGTGGTGAAGTGGCGATGGTATTGAGTCTCTTGCAGGAATCACTGTCGACCTCGAAATCACGGCACGGAATCGGCGCCCGCCAGCTGGCTGGTTCGCTGGAAGATGCCACGGATACCGATGGCACGCTGCGAGCCGCTCTGGCTCGGCGACTGGATGAATGGCTGGCCCCGTTTGTTCGGGTGGCCGGCTGGGCCAAAGCCATCAGATCCGACTGGGCAGGCCGGAAAATGCTGAAACGCTGGGATGGTCTGTTGAAACAGACGTGTCTTCTGGTCACCCCCGATGGTTTTATCACGCAGCCCGGCCGGTCAGATTTTGATGCTCCGTATGAAACCGAATCCGGAATCATCGTTCTGCACCACGCTCTCAGACTGTCGGCGGTTTCCGCTGGCTCCGCGGTCCGCACGCTGGTCGGGCAGGTTGTGGCCGGCAAACCCCAAAAAGCGAAGAAACGTACCGCCGGATCGCCGTCGCGACGTAACGTGACTCGCTGCAGTGAAGAATCCGACTGGGCTGAATCAGCCGTCCTCAGAAACGCACTGCGGCTGGACGCAGATGTGATGCAGCTGGACTGGGATGAACCCTGCCCCCATCTGAACCTGACGGCGCTGGGAACCCGCATTCTGGAAGATCGCTGGCAGAGCAGCATCCGGGTGAACGGAGAACTGCATCAGCCGGCCGGAGACTGGGTCTGCACGTGCTGGTTTGAAGACAAGGAAGTGGTGTTTGCAGAACTCGAATCCGGGTCGGAAAACGGCATCCGCCACGTCCGTCACGCCATGCTGGCTCTGCAGCAGCACTTTGCCGTGCTGACCGACACCGTCACGTCGCCAGACGCTGCGGCTCAGATCGAATTCGCCAGCGAACTGCAGCTGGCGGCCGGAACGACAACCGAGGCCAATACCATCACTCGCGAGCTGCTGATTCACAGTGACGGCCCGTCTCTGCGTGCCGTCCCGACATGGCTGGAAGACGATCGCGTCTGTCAGGCTGCGGGTGCGCTGTCAGCGGACGACCGACGGCTGCAGCTGTCTGCCGTCAGCCCGGGCGGCGTGACCCTGCCGTTGGTGCTGGACTGGCATCCGGAACGAGTGGCCAGCGCCGCTGACTGGAATCGGCTCACCGTCACGGAAGAACGCCGGCGACTCACAGCACGCGACGCGGCCGCTTTTCGGGTCCGCATCGGCAATCTGCAGCTGATGCTGTTTCGCAGCCTGCGACGCGGCGAAAGCCTGAGAGCCGTTCTGGGCCATCACACGCCTCACGAAACGGTCTACGGCCGAGTCCGCAAGAACGGCACTATCGCACCGCTGGTCATGGTTGATTCAGACGCCTGACAATCGACGTCGCGTGACGTCACGTCACGTCATGTCATGGATGAATAAAATCATCCTCGCGTTCCCGCCGACTCCGCAGAGCCGTAGGGTGTGACAAGCGAAGCAAAATCCTGAAACCATCCCCAGCCACAAACGACGTTTCCGGCCCAACCGCACTGCCACACCATTCGCCTTCGCGCCGGCACACCACTGCCCGACTGTTTGGCCCGCCGTGGCGCTGGAGACCTGCGGTCAAAGCTGCGTGGGGCGGTCGGGAGACCACCCCACAACGAGTGCCCCACAACGAGAGAAACCGTAGGGTGTGACCAGCGAAGCAAAAATGCTGAAACCATCCCCAGCCACAAACGACGTCCCCGCCCCAACCGCACTGCCACACCATCCGCCTTCGCGCCGGCACACCACTGCCCGACCGTTTGGCCCGCCGTGTCAATGGAGACCTGCGGTCAAAGCCGTGGGGCGGTCGGGAGACCGCCCCACAACCAGAAGACCGCTCCACAACCAGCGGTCACAACGAGAAACCGTAGACAAGCGAAGCAAAAATGCTGAAACCATCACCAGCCACAAACGACGTCCCCGCCCCAACCGCACTGCCACACCATTCGCCTTCGCGCCGGCACACCACTGTTGACGACCCTGGGACCGTCAGGAAATCTCGAACCGCGGTGACTGACTCAGAAACGTCCGAGGATTGTCCAGGGTCACTTTGTCGACCATGGTGGCAGAATGGCCGCGCCGCCGCATTTCCAGACGCGCCTTCGGGACGGCCAGAGGGTCACTGCAGCCCCAGTCGCCGGCAGAATTCATCCAGATCCGTTCGTTTCCATACATCTCAATAATGTCGGCTGCGCGCTGCGGAGTCACCTTCGTATCGGGATACAGCGTCATGCCGGCCCAGAAGCCGCGATCGAGCACCTCTTCGACCGTATGTTCTTCCACGTGATCGATCAGAATACGACCGGGATCTATGCTGCTGGCGGCCAGAGCATCCATGATCAGGCGAGTACCTTTCAGCTTGTCTTCCAGATGCGGAGTATGCACCAGAACCAGCTGGTTGTGTTTCTCTGCCAGAGCGATCTGTTCTTCCAGAATGATCAGTTCGTTTCTGGTATTTTTGTTGAGCCCGATTTCTCCGATTCCCAGCACATTGCCCTTGTCCAGAAACTCGGGAATCAGCGACACCACTTCGCGGGCAAACCCGGGGTCATCCGCTTCCTTGGGATTGATGCACAGCCATGTGAAATGCTGAATGCCAAACTGTGCGGCACGCTTCGGTTCGTATTCGGTCAGCTGCCGGAAATAGTCGAAAAAGCCCTGCGCCGAAGAGCGGTCAAAGCCCGCCCAGAAGGCCGGTTCGGTGATCGCAATGCATCCGGCCTGCGCCATCCGCTGGTAGTCGTCGGTCGTTCGTGAGACCATGTGGATATGAGGATCGATGTACCTCATGCGTCACCTCCCTTCGCCGGAACGGCGGCTCCGGCGGCGCCCTTCATGCCTTCTGCAGACTGTGGCAGTTCCTGAGTGTGATCGCTGAACAGATCCAGAATGCGCTTGGCACGATGAGGAGTTCCATCCGTCAGAATGGCCAGCGCCCGCTTGAACGCGTCGTCTCGAAAATCAGAGGTCGGGCTGCCCTGGCCACGATCAATACGGTCCAGATAGGCGGCAATATCAATCAGCTTGGCCCGATGCTCCATGAAGTAGGTGTCAATCACCTGCTGCCTGGTCTGCGGGCTTGTACCGGCTACATCCTTCACGACACTTTCCCCCTGTCTCATTTCACTGCGTACGGACGACCGCAACCGCTGACGTCCTCACCATTTTTAATCTATCGCCAAAACGCACGTATCTCCAGCGAACGATGCAATTCACACGCCCGAGACGCACCGGGACGAACGCAGGCCGACCGACCGAAGAAGGCCGCGTTTCGCCCTCCCGCTGAATCGGCGAGAGGGCGAAAGTCGCGTTCGTGCCGCCTCATGGTCAGGATCGGTCGTTCCGACAGCGGCGTGAGTTGCGAAACCAGCTCACACCAATAGTCGTCAGCACGGCGATGCAGACCGCCTTCCAGACCAGCAGCCACCACGGACGCCACCAGGCACCCGTCGACATTTCGACCAGTTCTGAACCGGCAAAGGCCAGAAAACCGACCGCGGCCAGCGCCCGCCGCCACCGTCCCGGCGGACTGACTTTGCCGAAAATCAACAGCATTCCGATGATCGTCCACAGACACGCTTCAAAGGCGTTGAAGGCGTACACGTAGTCCATGCAATCGGCTGCTCAGGTGTGATCAGGCCACTGCCCGTCGGGCATCAGACTTTGGGTTCCCAGCCGGGTTCGTACTCCCGTTTCCACAGCGCCTCGGCAGCCGGATCATCCAGAATATGACCGTTGGTCGGATCGCAGTTGACGGTGTGCCCGGTGCGATGAGCAATATTGCCCAGATGACACAGCAGAGTACTCTTGTGCCCTTCTTCGATCTCGGCATTCAGCATCGTGGGATCGTCCGCCCGAATGGCTTCGACGAAGTTCTGAATATGAGCGGAATCGGATCGGACGCCGGCCACCTTGTCGATCTCTTTCCCCTTCTGGTCGTACAGACTATAGCCCCAGCTGTCGATCTTCAGACTGCCGTCCTCACCGTGAAAGGTGACGCCGAAACTGCTGCCGTCCATGCCGTAGCGGTTACAGCTGAGTGCCTCCCAGGTGCACTGTTTCTTTCCCTCGAATTCGAATGAAACAACATGCGTGTCGGCAGTTTGCTGGTCGTCGTCGAATCGATAGCGGCCACCCGATGAAACAACGCGAACCGGGTAGTCGGCCTGCAGTCCCCACCGTGACAGGTCCAGCGTGTGAATGCCGTTGTTCCCCAGTTCGCCGTTGCCATAGTGCCAGACCCAGTGCCAGTGATACGGCAGCCGGTTGGTGGTGTAGGGCTGTCTGGGGGCGGGGCCCTGCCACAGTTCGTAGTCGATGTGCGGCGGTACCTCAGCCGGTGTTCCCTTTCCGATCGGGCCTCGCAGGTTGGCGTACCAGCTGCGGCTGTAGTAGACGCGACCGATGCGGCCTTCATGCATCAAGTTCATGGCTTCAATAATCTTGTCGGCGCTGCGACGCTGGTTGCCCATCTGCACGCAGCGCTTGTTTTTCCGAGCCGCGGCGACCGCCATTTCGCCTTCCCACGGATTGTGGCTGCACGGCTTTTCGACATAACAGTGCTTGCCGGCATTGCAGGCCATGATGGCCGCCGGAGCGTGCCAGTGGTTGGGAGCCGCACAGACCAGCGCGTCGACATCCGGGTCGTCCAGAATGTGCCGGAAATCGCCGGTCGTCAGCACGTCGTAATTGACCAGATTGGTGAACGTTTTCTGAGCGGATGCCAGTCGATTCGTGTCGGTTTCGCACAGGTATTTGACTTCCACACCGGCCGTTTCAGAAAAGGTCCGTGCCAGAGACATGCCGCGACTCAGACCCATCACACCAACGACAACCTTGTCCTGAGCACTGCGTGCCCGGGGACTCGCGGCCGCCAGCTTCAGAGCAGACGCAGCCGTCCCTGCCGCTCCGGCAGCGGCGACAAAGTTTCGACGAGACACAGAAGAAACGGGGGATTTGATTTCATCAGACATAGAAAATCAGTCCTGAAAGGAAGTTGTACGCGGAAGGAGAAACTAAAGGTGGGTGAGAATCCGGTGACGCGGAAAATCGGCTCTGCAGGCCTGAGCCGTCACCAACTCGCTTGAAAATGATAATGAAACAAACCGCGAATCGCGAATGCATCTGTACGGTTTCAGAAACTCATGCTCGGTCCACCGACCCACTGCAGAATCCTCTCCGCCAGCGTTTTAAGGCCCAGACTCAGGCCCTGCACGTGTCTGGCACCGACACGACAGCTGGTGCCGGGTTTCTCCGAAATCCGGCCGTTCTGCACGGCCCTGCACGCATCTGGCATCGACACAGGTCGACGAATCGACTTTCAACCACACGTTGACCCGGAGATTCGCCCGGATATCGGTCAGCGGACGAAAATATCGTGCTTCGGACCTGCACAACTGAGCGGTCTGATGGAACACCCGGACGAGGAAGATGCTTCAGCTGACTGTGGGTCAGAAGCAATGAACGATGCCACCTGTAATCACGCCCGCCCTTCACACAGGAATCCAATCCGCCGCCCATTACATTCTCAGCGGCCGGAATCGAAAGAACTGCCAATCGGCAGGCCTGATGGCAGCCGATTGCAGCAAATGTCGAAGCGAAACCGATCAATGCGAAAAAAGTGCACGTATTTTCATCACCGCCAGTCTGGATTCGGGAAGTCTGCCCCGCTAGACTCCCTCCCTTCGCGGCCCGTCATCATCCTCGGCGAAACCGCGAAACCGCGAAACCGCGAACCCGCGAACCCGCGAACCCGGAACACCGCACCGTGTCACTTGTCACGCCGCTTCGTTCCGGCAACAGAAAAAACGCCTCGGGGCGTAGCTCAGCCTGGCTAGAGCGCCTGCTTTGGGAGCAGGAGGTCGCATGTTCGAATCATGTCGCCCCGACTGATAAAACGCTGGTGAAGCAAGCTCACCAGCGTTTTTCTGTGCGCAAGACTGTGCGCAATACCAGAATTTCAACCAGCCGATATGACCTCATCGAAGCGGTTTCGGTGTCGATCGAGTTCACTGGTCATGAGGTGGGCATAGATGCTCAGGGTGGTCGCGGCGTCCTTGTGTCCGAGAGTTCTGGCGACTGACGTAATCGGCACATTGTGATTCAACATCATCGTGGCCGCAGTGTGGCGACAGTGATGGAATCCCCGAACACGCAAATGGCAGGCCTTCAGCAAGGGTCTCCAGGTGCGGCTGGAGAAGTTGCTTCGACGTGTGACATTGCCCTGACTGTCGGGAAAAATCCACTCACAACCCGCGAAGCCCTCAGACACGCGCTGGCGATTCCAGACCTCCAGCGCCTGCACCACAGAATCCGGCAGGGACACGGTCCGCACGGAATTCTTCTTCGGGATTTTAATCCTGACAATCCCGGCATGTTCGGTTGCCTGCCGCTGAATCTTCAGCTCTGTGCCATCCCAGTCTGACCACTTCAGGCCCCAGACCTCGCCACCGCGCAGACCAACGGACAATGCCAGCCGAACAGCCGCATGGAACCGGTGGTGCTGTGATTCAGCCAGAATCTTCCTGACTTCCTCGTCCGTGAATACCTCGATGGCTTGCCTCTCGTGATGCGGCCGATCGAGGCCGGAGCTCGGATCGCTCGGTAGGAGACCGAAACGCACGGCCCATTGCAGGCATTGTCGTATCTTGTCGTGTGACATTTGTGCCCGGCGGCCGGTCAACCCATTCAGCACCTTCTGCAGATTGAACGGGCGAATGTCCATCGCAGGTACATCGTAAAGTTGCGCAAACGGCGCTACGGAGTAGCTGTACGCCGTGTGCGTGTTTTTGTCCTTCGTGGCTCGAATCTGGTCAAGCCACGACTCAACAATGAACCCCAACGTATCATTGGTGATCTCAGTTCCCGTGGCGATGGACTGAACCATCTCCACGCGAAACGATTCAGCCTCCGCACGTGTTGCAAACATGCGGGACAGGCGTCTGCCGTTGACCATGACGGACGCTCGCCATTTGGAACGGACCTTATGCACGCTTCCCGAGTGCTTTCGATTTCGTCGCGGTCTTCGTTTTTTCATCGTTGACTATCTTTGCTTCGAGATCTGATATCTTGATCATGGGTAGAAATGGATGACGACGGACTCCCGTCGCCTTGTTGGCGATGGTTCCGGTCTTCAGTCCGGTCATTCGAGAAATGGCATCGAACGACAGCCATGGCTCAGGGTCGCCGCTCGTATCGACGAGAAACGGAATCCCTTGCGCCGTAAACTCCTGCAGGACCGAGGCCCACTGATTCTCACTGGACATAGCGCGACCACCGCCCTCTCTTGGGCGTCAAGATTGTTGACTGAAACAGACCGGCTGCTGCTGAGTGGTCGTCCAAGGCAACTCAGCAACGCAACGAGACACCACGTTTATGACATGGTGAGTACCCGTCCCGGTCAGGGCGGTGGAGCGCGGTCGTTGGTGGCGTTACTTCTGACGCAGGCGCAGGTCCATGCCGGCCATGCGGATGGCTTCGTGCATGGCATGGACCTGGAAGACGCTGAGCGCGAAGTCGTCCCGCAGGATCTGGTTGACCCCTGCGAATGCCTGTGACTCGGCGTCTGGTTCAGCCAGCGGCTGACCGGGAGGCACGGCGGTGCGGTTTGGTGGACACTTCTGCATCTGATCACTCCTGTCGAACGAAAGGAAAAGTCAGCGCAGACTGGTTTTGCAGCGTGCAGCGATTGGGGGCGACAGCCAGGGAATTCTGGCTGCGCAATTGGCGCAGGATCGATACTGGAAGCATCGTCGACATCAATCGTATGGCTGTTACCGCAGTCTACGAGCGATGAGAAGCCGAATGGGGCCGAAGAGGCTGCAACCTCACGACGATCCGTTTTCTCATCGAGCCGTCCCCAGTGGGCGGCTTTCTTTGTTGGGACCATGATGTCCCGGTCAGGTTCGGTTGTCAACGATGGGTCGGGAACGCGCATATCTTCCTCGCAGAAGTTGGTCAGGGCGATTTCGGGAAGAGCCGCCGGCAAAAGCGGTGCCGGGGCCAGGACTGCAGCAGAGCGGCTGAGTCTTAGAGGGCACGTAGGGCGCGCGGAATCCCGGCCCAGAAGCGTCCGGAAAAGCAGCGTCGGACGGCGAGCGCGTGGTTGGCGAAGGTTGTAACGTTGTCAATCATGCTGATCATTGTGAGTCACCATCAGTGGCGACATCCGTGTCGAGCTATTTCATTCCGCGGATCTTCGCGAAGTGCAGTTCAGTTTGAGAAACGAATCGTTCTGCCGAAGAAGGAACAACTCCGGCCGGTTGCAGAATGGCATTGTGCAGGGCGATCTTCAGCCCTCGGATCTCGATGGCCATTTCGAGGCTGGCCTGTAATGCGTCCTGAAATGACATGTGGTCGTCGCCCAGGGCTCGCTTCAGCTGGTAAAGTAGTGACGGGTTCGCGGTCAGTTCGGCGACCGCCTTTCCCATGTTGTCCATCAGGTTACTCCTCTCGTTTGTGAATGGGCATGCTTCAATCGCTTTACCCAATACTCGTTCTGATCATGCCCACCATGACACCGCGGATCTCCACCCGTTCTGCCGGGTACGTCCGGTCCTTTAACCGCCGATTTGCAGGACTCAGCACCACCTGCCGGTCCTTCATTGTGTAGGTCTTCAGCGTCGCCTCGCCGTCATCGACGATGGCCACGACCACATCCCCGTTCTTCGGCTGTTTCCCGTGCTTCACGACGGCCAGATCTCCGTCGTTGATTCCGGCGAGGATCATCGAATCACCGCGAACTTTGAGCAGATAATGCTCCCACGGATCGAAGTGTTCCGTCAGGTCGAAGGTCTCAATGTGCTCAGCCGCCTCGATCGGTGTCCCGGCCGCGATATTTCCCAGCACTCGATACGGCAGCGCTTTACGCCCGGCCTGACCAAGCAGCAGATCGACGTCCGCATCCAGCGTCTCCGCGATTCGACGCAGCGTGGGTTCGCCGACTGGCTCTTTTCTGTTTTCAATCTTGGACAACGATGCAAAGTGTATCCCCACTTCCGCAGCCAGACCTCTCAGGGAAATGCCCTTCGCGTGCCTGAGCTCCCGGATCACCCCGCCAATTTCGTTTTTCATGCTGGTACTCCTGTGTCTGCGGCCGTTTGGTGCGGCCAATGTTCTGACTTCACCGGCAATTCACAGCGCCGGACGCGCTGATCCTGCGGTGCCTGAATCGCGATCTCGCACCGACCATTCGATGTCTTCGTGATCCAGATAAAGGTTTCTTCGTTGATGGCAAATCCCTCGCCTGATTTCCTGCTGAATTTCAACATGGTCTCTCCCTGATTTTGTTGATCGTGAAGGTAAAGTCGGCGCAAACCGGTAGCGCCGTTGGTCAATGTGAACCTTCGCCGACATCTGCAAGGCGCAGCGGCACGTGGCGCAGCGTCAAGCGGACGAAGGCGTAATTGGAAAATGGAAGCCGCCTCAGAATTGAGGCTCAATCAGGCAGGGAGAAAGCCGGACCAGTGTCGGCCGGTATTCTCGCGAAACATGCCCACGCTCAGGCCATGTTCGACGGAAGTGCCGCGGAGGAAATCGGGGCCGTTGAAAGCAGCTGCTGGAGTAAACTCGACAGCAGAATTTCGGGTCTTCGCACGCATCTTTTCACTCTCCGCCGGCCAACATCATGGCCCTGACTTTGTCTCGTTTGTTTCGACAGTTTTAGCTCTGGTAGTGTCAGGACGCAACGTTGAAATCGAACGGATACAAAAAATTCAAGGATAGGTTTGAAGTCGATTCGGAGCCCAGGATGTTGGGTTCGGCAGGAGTGCTTCTGACTCGACTTACGTAGCTCCTTTTGCAATTTTGCTGACAGATTGGCCAGACCACGGATGGGAATCAGGCTGCGTGATCTGACGCTCGGAACGGGTGGTGCCACAGTGGCGTCGCGCTTTATCGCCAATTGGCTACAGAGTCTTCAAAGAGCAGTGGCTCGCACGTTGACTCATCACAGATTTTGCCCTTCCCTCATCCCTGTTCTGATCAGATTTCAGACGGGCAGTTCGACTTCCAGAGATTTTTCAGGATTCAGTGAGCCATTCTCGCTGCGTTTCCTTATGCAGGGATATGGCGTCATTCAAACACGTCTGTCGTACGCCGATTCGCTGAACCTGAGACGGACAATCTTATTTACTTAAGGGGAAGAACATGAGGAAGCACATCTCTGTTATTTGCGCGTTGCTGATCGTGCTGGGCATGGCCGTTGCTGTCGAAGCAGGTTGTGGACACAGTCGCTCCTATTACAGCTCGGGCAGCTACCGGACGAGACATACTTATCCGGGGCAGAGTTACAGGTATACGACACCGCGTTATCGCTACCGCTACGCACAACCGTACCATCGGTCCGGTGGAACGTCACCACGGCAGTTTGTTTCATCAAGGCGCAGCGCTCCCACTTCAAATCAGTTTTCGCAGGGTTCAAGTAGTGTTTTCAGGAACTCACCATCCGGGACAGGAGGATTTGCTCGCGGTAACTCCGGGCAATCACAGCCATCCCGTGGGAGAGGCATTGGCTCGGCCGGGGCCGTCGACGGATCGATTGCGCTGACTCCTGACGGGCGCATTCTGAGATTTCCCAATCGTTAATCAGTAGCAATGGTCACAGATGCAAACGTCGCCTGAAGTCGACGCACTCGCTTTGGGCAGCGGCCGCTTCCGGGATCGGGCGTGCGAATTGCGCCCGATCCTTTCACTACTAACTCCGTGGAGACACCATGCGCCGTCCTTCCTCTGCTGCAACGTCCGTTAGTCTGTGGACACCACGCGGTTACGCACCACGTTGCGTATTCAGTTTGCGACTGCTTTTCGTCGTCAGTGCCTGTTTGGGGGCGACATCCGTCAAACAGCTCGTTGCGAATGACGTCTTCTCGCACTACGAGAAGGGCCTGAAGCTTATTCAGGCGGGTGATCATCGGGCGGCCGGGGCAGAGTTCGATGCAGCCATCAAACAGGCTCCGACACACTTTGGCCGGGGAGCGCGCGGCTCAATCAACATCAACACAGCCAGATTAATGCAGTTCAGAGCCAACTGCCATCTGAATACATTCGAGTTGCTTCACGCGGAAAAACTGTATCTGACTTGCCTAAAAGTCGCGGAAGCTGAGGGTGGCAATGACGGCGGACAGCTGCGACATGAGTGTCTGAGTAGTCTGGGCGTCGTTGCCACGCGGCAGGGGCAATGGGCCCTGGCGGAAGAACGTTTCAAGGACGCTCTGCAAGACGCGCGCGATCCAGAAAGTCGAGCGACGACGCAGAATAATCTCGCCAGCCTCCAGTTGCTGCGAGATGACGTACAAGGTGCAGACCTTGCTTACGAGAAGGCGCTGGAGCTCTGGGCCAGTACCGATGGGCCCGGGAAGCAACTTGGCTTAGCATCCAGCCGGCACGGACGTGGCGTCATTGCACTGAAAAAGGGGGAGTTTAAAAAGGCGCTGCCGCTGTTTGAGACGGCGTTGGCGACACGAAATCGAGAGCTGCCTCCGAACCATCGATTTATCGGGCACTCGATAGAGATGTGCGGCATCACCATCGCTCATCTGGGAGATTTCGAAGCCGGAATCCGAAAGTTGCGCCAGGCAGAACAAATCATGAAATCATACTGGGGTGATACTCACGTTGAAGTCGCAGAGGTCCAGCACGAACTGGCGCTGAACCTCGCCATGAAGGGAGAAGTCACGGAAGCAGCAGAACAAATGACAAGATCGCGAAAAGGGTACCGTGACCACTTGAACGGCGTGCTTGCCGGACTCTCGCAGTCTGAGCAGTTGAGGTTCTTAAAGACGGAACGCCATCGTTTCATGGACGGGCTTGCACTGGCTCATCTCCACGCGCAGCATCCGGACATACCTCAGTTATCCTGGGAATGGGTGGTCAACGGCAAAGGTCTGAGTTTCGAAATCCTTGCCGAACGCCACCTGCTTGAACGAGATTCTCTGCTTAGCGGTGGAGCGGCGGACACCGTACGAGAACTGGCCGATGTCCGTCGGCAACTGGCATCACTTTCCACAGTTCCCGGAGTTCGTCTCGAAGCATCGCAGCAACAACTGAGTGACCGGGAGGCCAGGCTGACGCGTGATCTGGGCCTGCGGTTGAATTCTGGCGGAGCAAGTCAATGGACCAGTCACAAATCTGTGCTTGAACGTCTTTCGCCGGGCACTCTGCTGATTGATTTCGCCTTTGTGGATCGGGCCAGCCCTTCGTCCAGTGGCTTTGTGCATCCGACGAAGAATTCCAGTAACGGCAGATACCTGGCGTGGGTCATCTCGGGGGATCATGATACGGTTCGCCTGTTCGACCTCGGGCCATCGCGAGTCGTAGATCAGCAGGTGGCCGAATTACGACGAGCGATCGAGCAGTCCCCTGCCACGATTACACAGGATCCAATCAGCGCCGCCGCACGGATCAACGAACAACTGAGGCAGTTATCAACGTTACTGTGTGGCCCTTTTCTCTCGGACGTGGCTGCTGCTGAAAACGTCATTATCTGCCCTGATGCTTCTCTCTGGTTCGTGCCGTGGTCAGCACTTCTGTTGCCGGACGGACGATACCTCGTAGAACAGGCGGGTACGTCGCTTGTGGTTTCCGCCCGACAGGTGTTGACGGGAGAACGGCTGCCATGCAATCCTTATGCTGTGATGATGGCTGACCCGGACTTCGATCTTCGTCCGGAAGACGTTCAGTCCCGAATTCAACGGGCGAAACTGGCTCCGGATCGCCTGCCAACGCGAAGCAGCGTGGGCAAACTGAGCACTGTTCCTCGGAATCTGCAGAGACTGCCCGGAACGCTGGCCGAAGCTGAGGCAGCAGAACCACTGCTGACACAAGCCCTGAATAGTCGCGTTTACCTCTACACCGGGACGAGTGCCCTGGAGACGTTTGTCAAGATCATCCGTCGCCCACGCATTGCCATGTTTGCGACACACGGCTTCTTTCTGGACGGAGCGTTGGAGACAACCAATCCGCTGATGCGATGTGGTCTCACATTTGCCGGAGCCAATCAACGGAACAACACGGATTCGTTCGACAATGGTATTCTTACGGGACTTGAGGTGCTGGACTGTGACTTTCGAGGCACGGAACTGGTCGTGCTGAGTGCCTGCGACACAGCTTTAGGGGCGTCAACTGACGGTGAGGGAGTCGCCGGTCTGCAGACGGCCTTTCAGCTTGCCGGGGCCGAACAGGTCATGGCGACGCTCTGGCAGGTTTCAGACCGCGACACCGCCAGTCTGATGCAGCGATTCTGGAAGGAACACGTCGATCAGAGAACTGCGTTCAAGGCCCTCAGAGACGCTCAACTGACTTATATTGAAGCATCGCGTTCGAGGCATGGGCATGCACACCCATGGCTGTGGGCCGCCATGCAGGTGGTCGGAATGAGTCGTTGACTAACCTGCTGTCGCTACTGAGCTTCTGCTGGCATTGCCTGCCGTGATCTGCGTCCGGGCAACCCCATTTATCTCGAACGACCCCTGTTGAGCGAGGTTGCCAGCACCACATTCAGATGCCAGATCTTTCGCCTCGGAAAATTAGGGCGAATGCTGACTTCACATTCGCGTTCACGATCGGAATACTCCTGAATCAGGGCATTCCCACAATCAGAACGTCCCCCAGGACACATCCATTTCGTTAAATAGACGACGTTTATGAACGAAGACCTGAGCAATTTCCTTCAACGTGTGAAGCAGGGCCGTGACGACGAAGCGAGCGAGGCCCTGTGGAATGCATATTTTCAGCGCATGGTTTCCGTTGCCCGCCGCAATCTGCATTCACTCCCTAAACGAGAGGCAGATGAGGAGGACATTGCCATCAGCGCTATGCATAGTTTCTTCACTGCGGCTCAGGCAGGCCGCCTGGACGGACTGCAGGATCGTGATGAGTTGTGGAAGATTCTAGTAACCATGGTCATCCGAAAGACTCATCGGCACCGGGAGAAAGCAACGGCCCGGAAACGCGGCGCTGGTAATATGCGAGGTGAATCTGTCTTTCTGGATACCGGCAGAGATGGTGATCGCCTCGGGCTTGCTGGCATCCCCGATGAACTGCTTGTCACCAGTCTGAAGATGGAACTGGAACACCTGTTCAGCCACCTGGATGACGATGTCCTGAAAGAAATCGCACTACGTCGGATGGAGGGATACACAGTGGACGAAATTGCAGGAAGACTTGATATCGCAAGAAGCACTGTGAAACGGAAACTGGTCAGGATTAAGTCACAATGGGAAGCGACTGAGGACCTGAACAACGACTGATGTCCGCATCCTTAAGTCGCGTGGAATGCAGCGGCAATTGATTCGTGCGGGTGACACCAGTGCCAACGATGCAAACCGACCAGTGTGGGGCACGAAACCCGGAATGAGTACCGACACAACGCCCTGTGCCACGATCTAATTCGTCGATTCAGTTGTAGAAATGAAGATCTGCGATGGAAGATTCTGTTGACGAAATCTGCGACCGCTTTGAAACAGCGTGGAAGGATGGCAACAAGCCTTTGCTGGCCGACTTTCTGCTGTCAGTATCGTCCTCGTTGCATGCTGCACTCATGCCGGAGCTGATTCCACTCGATGTGGAATGTCGCATTCGATTCGACGTTCCACCCAAGGCGGAGGACTATGCTGAGTTCGGTGACGCTGCCGTCAACTTCGCACGCACTGCGATCAGGGAATCGCTCCGCCACGCTTCACCCGGCACGAGTGGTGACGGTCGCCCGGAAACGCCCGATCCACCAGCAGACCAGCCCACCTCGGACACTGCGTCAGTGAATGAAGGCGATGACGGAACAGCGACCATAATCGGTGGGAACCAGTCGCTGAACAGCTTTGAGAAGGCGCACGCTCGGGACGAAAAGTCTCCTCACATCGGCCCGTACAAACTTCTGCAGAAGATTGGCGAAGGTGGCATGGGAGCGGTCTTTATGGCTGAGCAGACGAGTCCTGTGCGACGACGGGTCGCTCTGAAGCTGATCAAGGCTGGACTGGACAGCAAGGAGGTGATTGCACGCTTTGAAGCCGAACGACAGGCATTGGCGCTGATGGATCACCAGAATATTGCAAGAGTACTGGAGGCCGGAACCACGGATCAGGATATTCCATACTTTGTGATGGAACTGGTGACGGGCATCCCAATTACGCAGTATTGCGACAAGTTCAAACTGAATCTTAACGAGCGACTGACGCTGTTTACGCAGGCGTGCAAGGCCATTCAGCATGCTCATCAGAAGGGAATCATTCACCGCGACGTCAAGCCATCCAACGTGCTCGTCACAGAACACGACGGCATGCCGGTCGTGAAGGTGATCGACTTCGGTCTGGCCAAAGCGCTGCAGAACACTCAGCGGCTGACCGACGACACACTGTTTACGGCTTTCGGTCAGGTGGTTGGCACACTGCAATACATGAGTCCGGAGCAGGCTGAGCTGAACGCACTGGACGTGGACACGCGCAGTGATGTGTATTCGCTGGGTATCCTGTTGTACGAGTTATTGACGGGTAGTACACCTATTGAAAAGCAGACACTCAAGCAGATGGCACTGGACCGTGTGCTGGTCGCGATCAGGGAAGAAGAAGCACCGCGTCCCAGCGTACGTCTCAGCAGTCTGGGTGACACTGCCTCCGAAGTGTCGGCACAGCGCCAGACGAATCCGAAGAAGCTGGGATTGATTTTGAAAGGTGATCTGGACTGGATCGCCATGAAGGCGCTGGAGAAAAATCGAAGTCGGCGCTACGACACCGCCAATGATTTGGCCGAGGATGTTCAGAAATACCTTGTCGGCGAAGCCATCGCCGCCCGGCCACCGAGCCTCGGCTATCAACTCTCGAAGACGTTTCGCAGGCACCGCGGTGTGATCCTGACGGCTGCCACTGTTTTTGTACTCCTGGTTGCCGGCCTGATTGGCACTGGCACCATGTGGTGGCGGGCAACCCTCGCGGAACGTGAGGCTATCGTGCAAGCCGATGGAGTAAAGAAAGCAATGAAAGAAGTCAAGCGATCGAATTCCAAAGTCGTGGCTGCGAAAGATGAGTTAGAATCGACACTTAAACGATCGACCTCCAATTTGGCTCAGGCACATTTCGCGATAGCTGTATCGGCTTTTCAGCGTGGCGAAGTCGGAGAATCGCAACGACTGCTTCACAAAATACCGTCCAGCCACAGAGCCATCGAATGGAACATTCTTTTTAACCAGTGCGACACAAGTGATGCGACGCTGTTTCTGAATGCACCTGCGAGCTGCACAGCGATCAGCAAGAATACGGCGTGGCTTGTCTCCGGGACGTCGACAGGTGCACTAATGCTTTGGGACAAGACTGCCGACCGGGTGAAACACTTGAACTGGAATGACGTCCAAACGATTAGCGCCGTGGAATTCTCAACTGATGGTGATTTCCTGCTCTTCGCCGGCGAGGGCAACGTGGATGGACAGGCGAGTTCCACGATATATCGGCTCAATCCGCTCACTGGTGAACGAAAGACGCTTTTTCTCACCGATCAGCGGGTTCACTGCGTTGCACTGAATCCTGGTGATCTGACCTTTTGCGCCGGCATTGGCAGTCGAGACAACCAGAAAGACAGCGGCGCATTGCTAGTCTCCGATACATCTGGCAGAGAAAACGCCCCGCGACTAATCGAGTCTCCGGAACGCGTCAAACACCTTTGTTTTCGTCCAAACTCGGACATGATTGCAGGCGTAACTGGATCAAGAACAATCCGTCTGTGGGATGTTTCGTCCGGTACTCAACTGTCAGAGTTCGATGGGCTGGATGTTGTTCACAGTATCAGTTTTTTCCCGGACGGAAACAAGCTCGCAGCCGCCGACGGCAAGAGCGTTTCAATCTGGGATGTAGACTCTGGTTTGATGTTGGACAAATTGGATGGACATCGGCGTCCCGTATCCACAGTTGTTGTAACCGACGATGGTATGCGCATCATATCGGGTGGATTTGACACCACTGTTCGGATCTGGGATGCGGCGACGACCAGCGAAATTGCAGCACTATTGGGGCACGTTGAAGCAGTAACCGATGTGTGTGCCAGTAGCGACAGCCGCCTGGTATTTTCGACCGGCGACGATGGTTGTCTCAGGGTCTGGAGCCTCGAACGACTTGTCCAGAAGACTCCAGAGTATCTACTTGGGCACTACGGCCTTGTCCGATTGGACTTTGAATGTGGAACCTCTCAATCGTCGGCCGAGACACAGTTTAACACGGCACTTGCAAATCTACTGAGAATGCCACTGAGTAAGCTTGACAGCGGATACGGAACAGAGCATTTGCTGGGCGTTGCAACTGGGCAGGTCTTTGTATGGGACATGGGGAACCCGAGAAAAGAACAGCTTGTTGGAGATCCCATGGAATTTATCGAAACCGCAAGCCTGAACGACTCGAAAAGAATAGTTGCAACTTCTACAGGAGGCGACATCACCGTCAGAAGTGTCGATACCGGTGAAATAATTCACCGGTTCTCCGTTGTTAACAGTGAGGTGAACACACTTGCTTTCGGGCCAGCCGGAAACGTTATCGCAGCGGGCTATGGCGACCAAACATTACGTCTGTGGGACCTGCAGACGGCGTCGGGTCATAAAGTGGTGGAAATTTCGAATGGCGCTGTAACCTGTGTGGTGTTCTCCGCGGACGGGAGCGAATTACTGCTCGGCACCACTGGAGGAACTGTCGAACTTGTCGACATTCGAACTGGACAATTGGTCAGAAGAATCCTTGAATGCAGCGTTCCGATAAAAGACGTGGATTTTGATGACACGACACGATCGGTTCTATCTGCTCTCGGCAATCAGCTAATCATCCTCAACGTCGATGACTCGTCGACGTCCCTGAACGTGTCGCGGGACGCATGGTTCGACTCTGCCCGATTCGTACCTAAGGCTGGTCGGTTAGTCACGTCTGGCCGGATCGGAGGTGTGCGGATCTGGAATCGTTACAACGGCGACCTTATCTACAGTTCTGGTTCTGAGCACGGACACAGTCTTGCCGTGAGTAAAGATGGCACCTGGATCGCGACCTCACGTGAACGCGGTGGTCCAATTATCCTTGGAAAGACTCATGAGAATACGCTGCGTGTGTGTTCTATCGGTTCAACATTCGTGGAGGATCTGGGGTTTAGCACCGATGGCAGGGAAATCTATGCAATCGACTCCGACGGCAAAGTGTTTTGCTGGTCGCTGGAGGCGCTAGAGGAAGTTGACGTAGAAGAGTGGTCGTGGAAAGAACTTCAAGCCGTGGTGAGCCTCTTCGTCGACGATGATCAATCTCGAAACACAACAAATGCACAATCTGGTGAATGGATCGCCACTGCACTGGACAGTCATATCGTGGTGCAACATGACGCGCATGCAAACCGTGAGCTGCGGAAAATTCGACATCTGCTCGCAACCAACAACCAATGGCACCTCGCCACCGCGCTTCAGGCCGTAGATTCCGCGCAATGGTATGGGGCCTTCCACCATCTTCAACGATTGTCTTCCTCGTTTCCAGAAGACACAGTTCTGAGATCCGCAGTAACATTCACGCATAAGAAATGGCGAGAGCACCGAAACTGATTGAAATCGATATGACTTCTGCCATTTGTGATGGCACCTCTCATTCTGAATAGACGAAAGCAATTCGATTCTTGCGTTACGCAAATGACGCGTGAAAACGCTCGCCGATACCGCAGCATCATTCGGGAAAAATTCTTTTACAACTTCCTCTATCATTTCTCGACCTCGGTAGTCTTACCGCCAGCGACAGAGATGGCAACACGTGCAGCATCTTCGTCAAAGGTTTTATCGATGCCGATTCACGTTGAGCACGAGAATTAATTCGGTATGTATGGTGTCCGATAACCATTTTGAGTTTTGCTGCCGTCGCAAGCTACGGAACACCGCGGTCAATGAACGGGAAGAACGTGTTTGAGCAAGAGTTTCACCTCCGCAATATCCTCCCTTAGTTGCTCGTACTGCCTTTCCTGCCGCTCCTCGATCACCGCCGCCGTGTTGCTGTTGGCGATGGCGAGCAGACTGAGCCAGCTCGCCCAGCAGAGGAAGACGGTGCCGGCCAGGGCCCAGCCGCTCCATTTGATTCGATTGATGTCCTGTCGGATGTTGTAAGCGCCCATCGTCACCATTCTTGACGCCTCCTGTAGGCTGGCGGGATTTGTCTCGTTTGTCTGGAGGTTGCAATGGCTCGTTTACCTGACCCGGCAGTGCGTCGATGCTGGGAAGAGCGGATGCTTTTGTTTGAGCAGTCCGATTTGTCTGTGGTCGATTTCTGTGAGCAGGAGGGTGTCTCCACAGCTTCGTTTTATTTGTGGCGACGGAAGATTGGCGGTGAAGCAAAACCACGTCGCCAGACGGTGGCTCGTGACCGTGCAGACCTGGCTGATGGTTTTGTGCCGGTCACAGTCGAGCCTGTTCGTGAGTGCTTTCGAATCTGTTTTTCAGACCGTGCGGTTGTCGAGATTCCCGTCAGCGCATCGGCAGCCCTGCTGCAGGTGGTGGAACGGCTTGCGGCTGTCGACTGTGATCGGGAGTTGCAGCCATGATGACTCTCCCGAACACGGCGAACATCTTTCTTTACAGTCGGCCGACGGACATGCGTAAAAGTTTCTGTGGTCTGTCCGGCATCGTGCGGTCCGAACTTGGACGTGAGCCGACCGATGGCAGTCTGTTTCTCTTTATCAATCGTCGGAAGGATAGACTCAAGGCACTGTACTGGGACACAGACGGAATGATCCTGGTCTACAAGCGGCTGGAGAGCGGAACTTTCGAACGCATTGAGTCGGGTGATCGTCCTGCCGTGAAGATCGATGCGGCGGAACTGGCCATGCTGCTCAGCGGTATCGACATTCGGTCAGCGCGAAGACGAAAACGGTTTCGCAAAGCCGGCTGATAAAGACATTGCTCAGCGATCAGTGGCAGTCATATCGCATCAACGCACGAGCAGGTTTGGATGTCGAGTTCGTCGACGGAAAAACCTGCTCTGTTTTTTTGAAAAGTCACCGAACTGCTCTTTGGTGACACGCAGACATTGCTACGTTTCGCCACATGAGTGAGCTGGCCGAACTTCGTCGACGTTTTGCACAACTGCAGCAGCAGAATGCCGAGCTCGACGCCTGCAACGAACAACTCACGCGGGACAACGAGCGCTTTCTCAAAGAGGCTCAGGCGGCGGTCGCACAGGTCAACGATCTTCAGGAAGAAAACACGGACCTGCGAACACAGTTGCAGCACAGTCGCGACGAACTGGCGGCATTGATTCGTCGGATCTTCGGCCGCACGAGCGAGCGTTTCCTAGGAGACGCGACCGGCCAGTTGCTGCTGGCCTTTGATTCCGAAGACGATATCGAGGATGCCCGCACCGGCATTCTGCAGGCTCTGGAAGAACATCGCGACGAGGAAGCAAAGAAGAAAAAGAAGCGTCGCCGTCGCGGCACCAGCGAGTTATTTCCGGAACACCTGCCTCGTCGTGAGATCACCATTGACCTTGATGACGACGAGAAGGAAGGCCTGCAGCGGATTGGTGAAGACGTCACCGAGACGCTGCACTTTCGTCGCCCGGTTCTGCACGTTGTCAGAAGGGTTTACCCAAAGTATGTTCGCCCGGCAGAGCCGCAGGCCGGCGTTCTGCAGGCTCCGCGGCCGGCATCACTGGTGTCCGGGGACCGCTACGACACATCGATTGCTGCAGAGCTGATCACGGGCAAGTATGGTTATCACCTTCCCGTCTATCGTCAGGAAGACAGCTTCGCCAGTGGCGGCGTTCATCTGCCGCGGAGTACGCTGCTGAATGTGCTGAGCGCTGCGGCCCGACTGGTTCGTCCCTTCGTTGACTACCTGAGCGACGTTGCTCGCACTGATCCCTGTCTCGGAACCGACGACACAGGCGTGTGTCTGCTGCTGCCGGAGGTTGTTCCCGCGATTGATTCGGACGATCCGAAGAGCAAACGTGTTCACGAAGTAATCAGCAACGCGATTGCCACGAAGAAGAAAAGTCTCACGGCCAAGATGTGGGTGTATCGCGGCATGAGCATTCCGTTGAACATCTTCGACTTCACGGTGAGCCGACATCGCGATGGCCCGGATCTGTTTCTGATCGACCACGATTACAAAGGGACTCTGATCGGCGATTGTTACGGAGCGAACACCGGCATCATGATGCGCTCCAGCGGCTCGATCGTGCATGCGGCCTGCAACGCGCATGCGCGGCGGAAGTTCGAAGCAGCGCTGGACAATCACGAACGCCACGCGAAGTTCGTTCTGGAAACATATACGGCGTTGTACGACATCGAAGAGCTGGCCAAAGGGCTGGATGACGCGGGTCGTCTGGCCGTTCGTCATCGCCGCAGCAGGCCCCTCTGGGACTCCCTGCGCAGCTACGCCGAGACACAGATGACGGACGTGTCGAAAAAGGAAAAGATCGGTGAAGCTCGCGGTTACCTGCTGAACCAGTGGGACGGCCTGGTGCGTTACCTGGACGACGGCAGCGTACCGATCGACAACAACCTGAGCGAGCAGTTGATGCGTCAGGTGGCACTGGGAAGAAAAAACTGGCTGTTCTGCGGGAGCGTACCAGCCGGTTACCGAGCTGCCGACCTGATGACTCTGGTCAGCAGCGCTCATCGAAATGAACTGGACGTGTGGGACTACGTGAAAGACGTGCTCGACCAGTTACTGGCCGGCCGCAGCGACTACGAATCGCTCCGCCCGGACATCTGGAAGCAATCCCACCCGGACTCGATTCGCACATACCGCGTCGAGGAACGTCGTCAACAGGCCGCCCGCCGAGACCGCCGCCGACTCCAACGCCGCCTCAGCCGGCTTGATCGCGCACCAAAGTAAACGCAGCCTGCCAGCCGAAAAATCCCAACTGGTGCCGATGGGCGCTTACGGATGTTCATGTGGCTGCTTTCCGGGGGCTTAACCTGCACTGACGTCCCTGACACCGGCCTGATAGACGTTCAGCACGGCTTCGTATTCCCACGTTTTGTCGGCCCCGACATCCAGCGTCTTGACGATCAGGTAGTACCGGGCCGGCGGCACTTCAATGGTTCGATCGGATTCGAGCGAGACGGTGATCGTGGACGCATCCGACGTGACCGTTCCGTCCGCCGCATTAACCGAGGCGTCGGCTTTGTTGAGACGCAACAGTCCGCTGGCGTTGTCGATCAGGATGACGGCATCGTCGTCTGAATCCGTCAGCGCTTCCTTGACGGCGACCACGATCCTGTCCGCAGCCGGGGCGGCGACTTCGAACTGCTGGTTCCACGTGTCGCCGGCGATCAGGCGGTACGTCCCGGCCACGCTGTCCTTGATCCGGGGTTTGACGGCGGTGACACCGGTGACCACGGCATTGGCGATGTCATCAATATCGCCGTCAGCCAGCCCAGCCCCGGTCGGTGCCTGGGCCAGTGCGTTGCCCGTGAACCGTCGCGTGCCGGCATCGTCTTCGGTGGTTTCCCAGAGATGATCGAGTTTCGTGCCATTCGCTTCCATGTCCGCCCGCACGGCCGCCGCGTCGTGAGTGCTCCAGTTGCCTTTGCCGTCCAGTGCGGAGGCCGCAATACCAGCGGCGGTGATGCCGTTCGGAGCGACCGTGATAACCTGCACGTCCAGCTGGTTCGGCGTGCTGAACACCATCTGATCGGTCGTGGCCTTCACCGCGGCGAGATCGGACTGAAGTTCGCCGATCTCCGTATCAACGTAACCGGCCACGGTTGCGAGGTCCGTCGCCAGCGCGGCCGCGTCGGTGCCCCGCATGACGGCATCGGGCTCCGGACCGCTATCCCATACCAACTCGTGACGGGGATTGGTTGAACCGGAACCGAAGTACGCATACAGGTACATTTCGAGACGGTCCGTTCTCGCCCATCCGTCGCCCAGGCCCAGCGTGGTGAAGTCGAGTCGGTACACGCCGGTCCCGATATTTGTGGGCGTCACAGTCACACCAGACGCAGACCCGTTGCGGTACAGCGTCGGCAAGATGGCTCCGGCCGGATTACCCGGTTCGTCTTCGACCGTGGTGGGGACGATCAGGGAATAGGCTGTGTCCAGCTGGATCATAATCGCACCGCCCGTCCGAATCCTGTCCGAGGAGAACCGCCGCCGCCTGTGGCAAGCAGGTACGTTCCGGCACCGACGTACAGCGTGAAGGGAGCCAGGGCATCCGCTGCAGCGGCCGTTGAATAGTCGTAGTCTCTGGTGCTCGGGTCGTTGTAGGCCGGGTCCACGGCGGTCTCCAGAAACGACAGCTCGGCTCCGAGGCTACTTCGGCCGGTGTTGCCGTGGAGGTTGTCCGAGAAGTGATACAGGTAGTTGAGCGTTCCGAGGTTCTTGATGGACGTGCCGCAATTGGTGATCTGATTGCCGCCCGCGTAGCTACCGGAGTTGTAATTCAGTTCCAGCCCGACGTCGCAATCATCGATTGTGTTCCCGAAGAAGATGCCCTCAGCCGAGGACAGTCCTTCCAGACCGATGCCGTTCGCATAAATCCGGTTTCCGACATGCACGGCATCGCTCTGGTTGCCGAAGATGCCAGCGTCGACGTTGTCGTGGATTTCGCATTCAATGATGGTTGCCCCACGGCCATAGACGCCATCCGCCCCGTTGTTGAAGAACTCGCAGCGCAGGAACCGGTGTCGGCACTGGCCGCCGGCGTAGCCCTGATAGGAGCCGGCCTGAATGGCGTCATGAAACAGGCAATGGAACCAGAAGTTGCGGCAGTTCACGGTTGCGGCCGACAGGGCATGAGTGGTCAGTGAGTTGCCGTCAAAATCCAGATAGGCAAAGGCAGTCAGACTGCTGGAGATCTCCAGCAACGATTGTTGCGCCACGGTGGTCGTGATCTTTGCTCGTGTGCCGTCCACGACGCCGGCGGCATTTGCACCGACGATGGCCCCGAGGAAATTGGTGCTGGAATTCAGTCCCGTGCCGGCCAGATCATAATCTGCCGTGGCCATGATACGGACGTCGTCGTGCGTGGTGAGTGTGACACCGACTTCGTTGAATACCTTCTGGATCGTCTGCCACGCCGTTCCCACCGACAGACCGTCGTTCGCGTCCGATCCGCTGACACCGTCGACGTAATAAGTCGTCATGCTCCACCTCCGCCAAATCCGCTGAACGGGCTGCCGCCGCCCGCTGCCGGTGCCGGCCAGCCACTTGGCCCGGCGGTGTACAGATCCTGAATTTCGGCTGCCGACAGTACTCGGTTCCAGGCACCAACGTCCGACACATTTGCATTGAGCGTCCCGACCGATAGGTTGCCGCTTCCCGCTGTTTCGTTGTCATCCAAAGGCAGCCCGGTAAATGTCTGGATCAGCGTCCCGTTCAGATAAACCCTCAGTTCGCCGCCTTCCCGAACGATGGTCAGCATCACCGTCGTACCGTCCGTGCCCGCTGTACCGCCGTCCGTATATTCGTCGATGTCAGTGCCGGTCGTGGGCCATCTGACTCGCCATTTGTCGATGCTGGTCTCGGCGTATCGGTACAGGTAGTAATTGCCGGTTGTGGCGGGGCAACTCATCACCTCGGTGTTAATGGTGGACGTGTCGATCCACAGATTCAGTGTGCCCGTATTCTGCCCTTCAAAGTCAGGCTTGAAACTTGCGCCGGACAGGATCGTGACACCGTACGACGGCAGACCGCCGGTGTTCAACGCCCTCAACAGCATTGCCAGTCCGGTGTCGACAGCCATCACTCACGCCTCCGGAACAAAGACACTGGGCAGGTCGTCCACGACAGCCTGCTGACTTTGAAACTGTCCCGTCTCGACCTTTTCTTTGGTGACGGCCAGCTTCGCGTAGAACCAGTCCCGAATCCGCTGCTGGTTCTGTTTCCGCTGTTCCTCTGCTTCCTTCGCCCGGCGGGCTGCTTCCCGAGCTGCATCCGCATCGGCCAGCCGTTGCACTTCGGCGTCGATCACGGCTTGCACGTCGGCCTCGGTGGTTGTGCGATAATCCCGCCATTTCTCGCCGCCGGTGAGGGCATCCATGCGTTCCTGCACCATCTGCGGCGTCACCGGGGCCTGCACCACGGACTGCGCGAGCTGCGTCAGGGCGGTGGCCAGGTATCCGACCTCGGGATCCGACGCCGTGCGAATGAAGTCGAGATCTGACCATGGCTGAGTGAATAACTGTTCGGCACCAGCAATCAACACAGGATTGCCTGAGGAATTCACGGCGTCGACCAGCGGGCCGGTCCAGTGCTTGTCGAACGTCTGACGGGCTGCCTTGAATTCGTTGACGATCAGGCGGAACACCTGCGCCGTGGTGGTGTCTCTGACGTGCAGTGTCGAGGTCTGGATCTCCGTGGCGATTTGGGCGGCGGTCAGTCGTTGGGCCACAAGATCGGTAATCATGGGATAGGTAAGCGGCATGGATTATTTCTCCGTCCGAGAGGCTGGGCTGGTCATTGACGTCCCGTGCTGGGCATTCGGGTTCGGCGCTGATCCGGGAATCAGGTGCTGGTAAGACACCCAGTCCGGGCCCAGCCAGCGTTTCAGTTGTTGCAGACCGTCATCTGCCTGGGCGGTAGCCGCCGGCCGGTGCCCGCGACTGCTTCGTCCGGGACCGCCTTTGATGCCCACGCACATCCGCGACGTACCGGCGCGGTCGCGCCAGGCCAGGGTGGAACCGTCCCATTGTTCCCACAGACGCAGGTCAACGCTGGGGTGGACGGTGTTGGTCGTGACGCTCTGCAGTAGCGGCAGCACGGCGCGCGTCATCCCGGTGCGGCACAGGCTGGCGTGGTGTTCCCGGTCGACGTGGTGTCGCCACATCCGCCGGTCGATGTAGTAGTATTTGGCCCCGAATTCCCCGACCAGATCGGCGCGGCTCAGCAGCGCGGACATGACCGACAGGTAATCGGGACCGTAATAGTCGTCGTCTTCGATGATCAGGATACGTTCGCCCTGCACGTGCGGGATGGCGGTCTGCAGGTTGCGGCACAGCGAATGACGAGACATTGGGCGTTCGCGCAGATATTTCTGGCCCATCGTGCAGGTGGTCGGGTTTCGGCCGTCGTCGACGACGATCCACTGGACCGGCCCGATGTAACGCTGTCGTTGCATCCAGTGTTCACAATGTGAAAACGCTTCGGGCCGGTCACCGGTGGGCGTGATCAGGGACAGGAGCGGCGATTCGTGGCGGGCACTCTGAAAGGTCGACGTGCGACTGGCGTTCAGTCCGCGGCCGGGATTGATGGTGGACGTGGCTCCGATGTGCTGAGCCAGCGCCGGCGTGTGCGTGACCAGTTGCAGCTGTTCTTCACTGACGGCCTTTGATACGGCTCGGTCAACGCGGTCCGGCAGATCCCAGGTCTTGAACGTGGACGAATCGAGCAGTTGGCGCACCGCTGTGGCGTGGACCAGATAGGCCAGCGAACCGTGGACATCGCCGCTGACCTGCACGAAGCCATCGTCGATCTCAGCCTGCCGCTGCTGATTCCGCGACAGATACAGCGTCAGAATCTGTGTGGGATTCAGTGGCAGTTCACGCAGACGATCAGCCACACCGACCTGCAGTTCAACATCGTCTTCGCACAGCAGATACCAGTCGGCGGGATATTGTTGCAGCAGAGATTCGCACATCGCCACAAACGAGCGGAACGGTTTGAGCTGTGCCGGCCAGCGGACGAATTCATCGGCGTGGGGCGGGGCATCCGGTTCGCAGAAGATCAGGGGCCGTTCGAAGCCGCCGGTGTTCAGTGACTGTACAGTGCGATCCAGCGTGGGTTGCGGGCGGAAGGCCGTGCGGACGGCGGGAACGATGCGGACCATGGGCAGGGCGGTCTCAGTCCAGCGAACGCGGCTGGATGTGACCTTCGCTTGAAACACGCGCTGACGAAGTTCCTGCCGCCGGCGTTCTTTGGTCTCGGCCGTATCAATGGCGCGCGTCACGATGACCCGCAGGGCGGTGCCAACAGCGGCTGTCTGCAGGGCTGGCGAAAGGCAGTTCGAAGCCACCAGTCTGGCCCCGATCCGGGAAGCCATGGACGTGACGCGGCGCGGTCCCGGCAGCGAATCGGCCACAGCTTCTGTCACTTCGGGCAGCAATGATTTGACCCACGGGGCATCGGCTTCAATCCATGCCACCGCCCGGGGCAGCATGTCCTCGACGATTTCGGCGAGGTGTTCGCGGCAGCCAGCCGCGCCCCAGGCGTCCATCCGCTTCGCCAATTCAGCACATTGCTGACATCCGGGAACTCCCGCCCCCTTGAAGATCGACAGCAGTTCAGTGCCCGGACCTGCCGGTTGCGGCGGCTTCGTGACTCGACAGCCGCAGCCGCCGACTCGAGGACCGATCACGCGCGTCGGCGCTGCCGTGGGCACGTTGTGCGGGACGATGGCCTTGCCGTCATGAATCACGACGTCCGGACGCTCTACATCGGTGTCGGCGGTTTCATTCAGTGCCGGCAGCCCCCAGTGTTCGCGGTACACATTGATCTTCGCGAGCGGTAGTGGCGCAGTGCCTTCGCAGATCGGTCGCAGGCGGTCTTCCAGATGTGAACAGTCGGCCATCATCAGTAACTGTCCTCCGAATCGCTGATGTAGAGTCGGAAGCCGGCCTCGGCGCAGCAGATCAGCGGACTGGAATTCCGGTCTTCCCACGGGCCCAGATTCCAGGTGGCATATCCGCCGCAGGGCAGCTCGAAGTTGATGTCGATACGGAACGCGTAAATGCCGCCGCCGTCGGCGTCCCCGGTGATGGTCAGACTGCCCAGGCCGTCACAGCCGATGTCGATGGCCGCGATATTGGTGCGCGGCGTTTCAAAGTGCGGATTCCCGCCCGTGTCGCAGCCGGTGCAAGAAAACGACTGAGCTCCCATCCACCGCCATTCACCAGCGGGATTTAGCACCGACGGCACAAACAACTGAGCGATCGGAATGACAAACGGCTCAAAACAGCCATAGCCGCCGTACGTGCCGCAGCCCAGGGCCGGATTCCAGTCGCCCGGAAACAGGTGGGCGTACAGGATCTTTGGCACGTCGTCGCAGGCGCTCAGGCAGGTGCCGCTGTTGCAGCTGCCTTCACAGGCCTTGCACCAGCCAGCGTACATCCGGATGCCGTAGGCCAGCTGCGTCTGGATATCGTCGCTGAAGATGAACGAGATGCCGGTGCCGCACTCGTTGGGAATAGCCACCGGATCGGCGAAGCCGGCCATGGACACCTGGCAGTTGTCATCCGCGTCACTGTTCAGCTGGATGACAGGGCCGGCGGTGTACTCATCGCCCCAGCGGAAAACATCTTTGTCCCACGGCAGTTCGAACGGCCCCTGCAGTTCACCGTTTTCGAATCCAATGACGCACAGGGTGTCGCACGTACAGCGGCAGGTTCCGCACACGTACTTCCAACAGGAACAAGGGCTACAGCTGATTTTGATCCAGTTACCCAGTTCGTCTTTGGCCGTCACCGACAGTCCCAGGCTGCAGGCTGCCGGATCGATCAGGATCAGATCACCGTCCAGTGTGGGCGTGTTCCAGTTGGTCAGACGCAGATAGCAGTCGCCGTACAACTGCACCAATTCGATCTGTTCCGGGGGATAGCTGTCTCCGTCACTGATGGTCCAGCCGTCGGTGCCGTTCCAGAGGAACTCATCGCAGGTGGCACTCTGATAGTCGTAGTCGTCTTCGGTGCCGCGGCGGACGCTCAGGACATGGCAGACCCGGTCGCACACGCCACAGGCAGTCCCCAGCGGCTGAGTTTCTTCCCAGTCGTGCCAGCGATTGGTGAAGGGCAGCTTGTCCAGAGCGAACTCAGAAAACGTGATGTCGCCGATGCAGTCCTGCTGAGCGCCATAGCCGTCGGTGTACGGCAGGTTGATGGCTGTGATCGTAAAGTCGGGCGGGGCCAGGCAGTGCACCTGATCCTGCCGGTGCCCGATCTCAACTTCTTCATCGACATACAACGACGGGGCCAGCAGCCGCCACGTGCAGGCCGCCTGACCATACAGCGGAGAACCATAGACCGGTTCACCCACGATCAACTGTATCTGGTGACTGCCAGCGTCGAACTGGTACGTCGACTGGCGGCCTTCCGTGTTCGGGATCAGCTTCCACGACCGGACCCGGCATTTCGTGTTTTCGTAAGCCGGACTCGGCACAAACGTGGCGCAGAGGGAAATCGGAATGCAGCGGCAGCAGTGTCCGTCGCACAGTTCGATGTGTTTGTGTCGGCAGGGATCACAACAGCAACTGTGGTCATTGCATTTGCCGGAACAGTTGGGAGCCACGTCGCGGCAGCAGGGCGGACCGTTCTGCGGATCGGGCCCGTGACTGAAGCGGCCTTCGTTGGGAACCGGCAGAATGGTCGCGCCGTGACCGAACAGATCAATAGCCATATTGATCTCCTTCGATGCAGCACATGCCGACCACGATCCAGCGGCAGTTGCCGGTCAGACCCGGCGGGCGGTTGTAGGCGTCTTCGTGGATCTGAACTTTCTGGGCATACAGATTGGCCTGCCACAGCAGTTCGGGAGGCATGTTGAGCCACGTCCGACACAGGTCCCACACGCTGAGCGTCTCACCGGGAATCACACCGGAACCACAGGACGCGGTGATGACGGTGGACTGGACGCAGTCACAGGCGAAGCCAATGCCGTTGCAAATTTCGTACGGCCGAACGACCGCGAAGCCGCCAATCTCATCCGGCTGGGCAATGCACCAGCCCTGTCCGTTGACCCAGTTGCAGTAGTAGGCTTTGCCGCGTTCAGCCGCTCCGGACTTCGGGTCACGTACAGGCTCGTCGTTATGCGATTCCCACAACGGGCGGTAATTGACTTCCACCGGAACCACGTCTGCGTTGTCGGTTGTTAGTGTATTGACGGGCCAGACGAACACGTTTCCCGCGATCGCAGCGCCGTGGATACCGCTGCCCGAGCCGAATGCACTGTCGATCGCCGCCTGAACGTCGGTGGTGGTGCTTGCATTATTGAACGCCGTCGCGAGGGCCGTGCCATTGACCGTGAAGGTGGCCGAGACGCTGACGTCTTCCGGAAACGTGATGTGAAAGGCCTGCTGGCTGCCAAGATCCGGCACTTCGATCAGCCGCGTGGCGGACACGGACATGATGCGGCTGGTGATGTCATCGTGCAGCAGAAACAGGGCCGTACGTACGTCGCCGCGCGGGGTCTGGTCCCGACGCGCATGGCGTTCCCGACCGTTCAACTCGTCCTTGTCGAGCAGCCGGTTCAGGCCCGTCGTCAGTCGAGGTGTGAGAAACTGCTTTTTCATGATCAAACGGGGATGGCCGACATGTCGACGTAAGGAACCGCGGCGAAACTGATGGCCGAGATAGCCGGGAAGTACACGTCGGCATCGACCCACGTGTACGGAGCCGGGTCGGTGAAGGTGGCGATGCCAGCGTTGACATGTGTGATGGTGGTCAGGAAGGCCTGAGACAGTTTGATGGCTCCGGACGGCACGATTTTGACGTACATGCCCACCCAGTCTTCGTCGAACACGGCCGTGCCCTGCGACATCTGGTACAGACCGGTCGTTGTATTGACGGTGCCCTGCGATTGGTTGCTGAGGGCCGGGATCTTCAGTTTGCGACCAAACCAGTCCAGCAGCACGGGATCGCGGACCGGTTCGCCCTTGTCATCCAGAATCTGGCGTTTCTCGACACTGTTGTACGTGCCGGCGATCACCGCGGCGGTGTTCACGACGTTGCCGCTGCTGTCGAGATACACGGATTCGTTGAAGCCCTGATTCAGCAGTGGTTCGGACCAGCCCTGATGCGAGACCTGATATTCCCACTGAATCGGGAAGTACTGGACGTTGTTCTCTTCGGTGGGCACCATCGGCAGCTGCGTGATGCGTAATTTGGCCGTGCCGGCGCGGAGGGTGAGATTGTCCACCGTGGTGAGTGTCCCATCGGGATCCCGGTAGCGAATGGGCAGCACCTTGTCCGCGCCGTTGACCCCGCCGTCCAGATCGAGCGCCCAGGACGGGATGGACTCAAAGTTCCCAGCGTAGCGATAGACGGGGGACGGCACTTCGACTTCGAAGCCGCTCAGGTAATCCCCCGCCCGATTCACGACCGGGTTGTTGTTCCAGTCGATGATGGTGGAGACGTTACGAAAACCGCCCACCCGTTCCAGGAACTCGACATCGCGGTTCAGGGGATTGGGATCGCGACCGATCTTCCGCGGCTGGATGCTGCTGACCTTGAACGTCTGCCGCCAGACATCCACGTTGGCGTCCTGACCGATGCGTTTCAGGCTGCTGCGCCCGGCATACAGTCCGGTGGGCTGGCCGGACACGTAGAACTGGGCTCCGTACCGCACATAATTGGGATCGGCGATGATGTCGCTGTGGGTATCGTTCAGGTTAGTGAAGTAGGTGACCTGCATTTCGGGGATTTCTCGGTCCGAGATCCCGGCCTGCACAAATTCGTACCACGCGTCGTCGATGTGGGTCCAGTCGATGCGGAGGATGGCCATATTACTTCGCCCTCCATTCGATCTTCATGACAATCCGGGAGCGCCCAACGGAAGCGGGGACTCTGCTTCCGAGCGACAGCTCGTAACGGGTTGAGGCAGTCTGCCTCATTAGGCTCCCTCCACACGCTCAGGCTGCCGGTCGGCCACTTCCACGTCGTCGAGCGCTCCCTTCATCTCTTCACCGAAGGCTGGTGGCAGTCCCACGATCGCCTGTGTCGTCCGCTGCTGTTCGGACAGCATGTTTTTGAGCCCGCTGGCGTTCAGGGCGGACGTGATGATGTCGGTGCCGGCCGAGCTGAACACCGAGACGCCTTTGATGGCGCGCTGCAGAGTGGCCTGTTGCTCCAGACTGACGTTCTGTTCCTGAATCAGCTTCAGAAAGTCTTCGCTGGCCTGGAGCGGGGGCAGTTCCGGCTGCACGTTGGCTGCTGCGGCCGCTTCGGTCAGTCGCTGCAGCTCTTCCCGGGCCACCGTCAGTGAGCCGGCGATGTTCTGCTGCAGACTGCCGAGCTTGCCGCGGACACCGGTGACGGCGAGCTTCGTGGCGGCTTCGGCGGAGCGCAGGGCCTGTTGTACGTCGGCTTCAATCTGGGCGCGAGTCGCACGCTGGTCGTTCTCAAGGCGACGCTGGATGTCTTCTTCAAGCGTCTGGACGGTACCAGCAGGAACCAGTCCCACTTTTTCCTGTGCCGCGATCAGTCCACGAGCAATCACATCGGAAGTCGCGGCTGCTATTTCACGGATCTCACGGAAAGCCTGACGGACGAAGCCCACGATCTGGATCCAGACTTCCTGAAACCGGCCGCGCAGCAGGAACAGTGATTCCGTGACCGAGCCGACGGAATCTCCCCAGCGTTCCAGAAAGGCGTTCAGAAAATCCAGCAGGGCCACGCGCATGCCGGACAGGGCAATCTGGAAAGCCAGTTGCAGGTCCCCGGCCTGAATCGCATTGTTCAAACCGGCAAAGACGGTTTTGGCGATGTCGAACAGTGAGACAAACCGTTCTTTGGCGAAGGCCACCAGCTGACCGAAGAACTCGACGGCCCCCGCCACAAAACGGCTGACGGCGTTCAGGGCCTGATTACCAAAAGACTTCACTCGATCGGTGATGGCGGTGAAGGCACCGGCGATCTCATCACGGAAGGCGAGCAGCAGGGCGGTGACGGCCGCGATGAACGTGACCAGCGGGTTGGCAGCAAACAGCGTGGCCAGACGCAGCGAAACCGTGGCAAAGACACGCAGCACGATGGCGGACAGGTTGAGCAGTTGATTGCCGAGCAACTGAATGCCGGGCGTGATCCCGACAATGGCGGCCGAAATGGTCGACACGGCATTGGCGGCGATCGCAGCAATCCTGGCCGGAATGCGCCGCAGCCGGCTCATGAACAGGGAGATGTGTCCCGCCATGGACAGACCCACGATGCGTCCGGTATTGGCCAGAGGTACCAGCGCGTTGACGGCGACGGTATGTCCGATCAAACGTGTGGACGAGGCGATACCGCGATACGTGGCGGCTGCCGCCGCGGCCGCGGAACTGGCACTGCCCGTCGCTGCGGTAGCCGTCGCCTGAACCGCTGCACTGGCCGCCGCCGGAATCTGCTGAATCGAGGGCAGCAAAAAACGTTCAATGCTGTACGCGACGCGCAGGGCCAGCGCGCCCAGATGAAACGTGGCCTGCAGTGCCAGTTGAGAGCCCTGGGCCCAGACGGCATACAGTGCGCCCACGACCGGCGTCAGTCGGCCAAACACACCCAGCACGCGCACGCCGGCAACGGCCAATCGAGTCAATTCGAAAGTCGGGCGAATGATGAGGTCCGGCAATCGGATCAGCAGAGTGGCCAGGGTGGTGATCGGCGATGTAAATGCCTTCAGGCTGAAAGCCGCCACGCGCAGGGCGAAGCCCATCCCGATCAGAACGGTGCTGACCGCCGTGATCACGGCCGTGACCACACTCAGCCGTTTCACCACCTGGGGATTCGTGCGGATGATCTCGGCAAAGCCCTGCACGACGCGCGACACTTCACCAAAGAACGGCGCGAGGGCCAGTTCCAGCGGTCGACCAATGGCCCGCAGCAGCACCTGAAGATTGTCCAGCAAACGACGGCGCTGGTTGGCGAACTCATTGATCGTGCGTTCGACGTCACCGAATACGTTCAGCTGGGCATCGGACGAGGTTTTGAGCAGGATCAGGGCCCGGGCGAGCGTCTTTTCCTGCTCGGACGCCTGCTCGATGGTCTTGTTGATGCCCAGATCCTTGAATCCGGATTCAAGGGCGGCGGCACGCACATTGAAACCGAACCGCTGCACGACTTCCGCACTGTTGGACAGGGCTGACAGCAGGCGTCGACTGGCTTCGTCGGTGGACTGGTTGAAGAACGACCCAAAGTCGTACGACAACTGCGTGAAGGCATTGGCGGCGGCGAGGGCAAAGTCTCGCGTGAATCCCTGACCGGCGAACAGACCAAAGAAGGACCGCTGGATGTCCTTTACCTGCACAATGTTCCGTCCGAGACGTCGAGTCAGCAGATTGGCGAATTTCTCTCCTTCCTCCGTCAGTTCCCGGAACGTAGCTGCGTACGCCGTGTTGACCTCGGTCGCTTCAGAGGCCGCTTCGACCGTGCGGTTCAATCCGTAGACCAGAGCTCCGCCAAAGATCGTGCCTCCGAGTCCGAACGAGCCCAGCTGAGATCCAATCCGACCGATGGCATTGGCCGTGCGGTTGAGTCGGCTCTGCAGGCCGGCAAGGAAAGCGGTCACCTGATCTTCCACGCCAATGCGAACGAAGGCTCGAGCCGCTTCAATGGTCTGTAAGTAGGAGGACATCAGCCCAGTTCCTCCTGAGCAATCTGCCGCCACTGCAGTTGGACGTACGGCCGATTCACAGTTCGTCGCATGGTGCCGAAGCGACGGACCTTCTGCAGTCCGGACCGGTACCAGCCGCCACGGACACGGTGCAACCAGCGTGTGGTACCGCCGAATTCCAATCCGCGCGGGACGTTGAAGTGCTTCAGCCGTGTGGGGCCCACGATGGCGGTGCGACTGCCGGCGTCCCAGCCGAAGCGAATATTGTTCAGGTAGGCATAGGTGTGCGGCCGTGGATAGCCGGTTCGCTTCCACCGCATCTGCTGCTGGGCGTCGGTCTTCACCACGGCCGCCTGCCGCATGATCATGCGCCGGTACCTGCGGTGGTAGAACTGGCTGGCGCTGCGAACGTTGTTGCGGACCGTACGGAAACGGAATCGAGCGACAAGTTTGGGCATGTCAGGATTCCTTTCCTGTGGGGGGCAGACTATGAGAACAGGCCGCGGTTCATGAGGTCGGTGAGGGTTGGTTCCAGTCGTTTCTCGCCCGGTTGTGCCTTCGCCGACAGAATTCGGCGGCGTTGGCCTTTGCCGGAGGTGTCGTTGAAGGCTTCCGAGATGGCTTCGAACAGCATGCGTCGTTTGAACGTCTGTCCCTGCAGCATCCAGAACAGTTGCCTCAGGCTGAAGGGCGTGGGATCAAGGCCGAGGATGCCTCCGAGCCAGTAGCAAGTGCCGATAAGACCGCTGGGTTTTTCATCACCATGGACAGCATCTCGGGACTCTGCGTCACCGTCCGCACGGCCGTTTCCTCGGCGCGGATCGCGTCCATGATCGTCTCCAGATTCTCCCGCACGTCGGCGAAGCGCTTCGAGAGCCTGAATCTGTTCCGCTTCGGGTGAAAATCCGTGATCAGGTCCTCCAGCCATTGAACCACATCGTCGATGTCGAACAGTTCGGAGTAATCCGGCCGCGATTCGGTCTCGGTACGGAGACGGTGACCGATCAGAATGTCGACCACCTTCCACATCTTGAGCGGACTGCTGAACAGCCGGGGCAGGGGCTGAGAAGCGTCGTCCACTTCGGCGATTTCAAGGCCGGTGGCGATCTTGATCTGTTCCAGATTCTCCAATCTCAGTTTCGCGTGGTGGCTGTTGCCGTTGACGTCTTCGATGGCTCGCATGATGTTGACCTTCCGTGGATGGATTCAGGATTCGATGACTTCTGTGGTTGCGACGGTTACTTATCCGCGCGGCTGGCCGGTTTGGCGGTCTCCGACTGCACGTTGGACGACTGTTCCTTCGCACTCAGCTTCGCGGCTTCCGCTTGTCGGTTGTACCGCACATCACCGACCAGCTTGCGGTAGGCCGGCAGCAGCGGGGCTACGCGGATCTTCACAAAGTTCTCGAACCGGATTGGAGGCGCAGCATCCGCGTTTTCCTGATCCATGGGGCGGATGTTGATGTTGACTTCCTTCACCACCTCCACGGGCAGACCGTCTCGTTTCAGGGCCTCCACAATCTCCGGGTGGACAACCAGAAAAGGCGCGTCCGAAGCGGCTCGGGAGGGATTACAGCGGCGTACAGCCAGTTCGCTCAGGCGGTTCATGATGGTGATTCCTGTGGAAAATTCTCAGTGGTGAATCAGCAGACACCAGAAACGGAATCTGGTTACGCGACACTCATGCGGACGGGGACAATGGCCGAATCGGTGGCCGTGATGCCGTTGGCCGAGGGAGCCAGTCCGAACGAATCCTCCACGACGCTGCTCAGCTGCTGGGACTCGTCCATCGAAAAGATGCCGTACGTCCCCGTGTACCCTTCGGTGCCGCTCTCGGCGTTGTCGCCGTCCAGAATCTGCAGGTGCACGGGATTTTTGGTGATGGCCGCGTTCCGCCAGAATTCCCAGACCGTGTCCGCGTTGTCGTGGCACAGGCTGAACGAGACTTCGTCGTCGCGTTCTCCATGCACGTACTGCTTGACACCACCGCTCTTGCGACACGAAGCGGCCACCTTGTCCCAGGCGAACTTCAGGTCGAGGTTGATGATCAGATTGGCTTCTTCCCAGACCGGCGTGGCCTGAGTCCCCGAGTTGTAGTAGGCCTTGCATTGCAGGCCGGTGGGAATGGTCATGGCTCTAACTTCCTGATCGCGTCACGTGGAACGGATACTGCAACTGCCGAATTCGCAGTGACAACTGACTCAATTGCTCGTCCGACGGCACTTCCACCGATTCCACCGGCCACGAAGCGCGACCAAACGGTGCCGGCAGATCGATGGTCGTACCGAAGATGGCATGATGAATGTCGTCGAGTTTTTCCAGAAACTGTTCGAGTACGCTGACGTCGTTCATGTCCTGTTCGTGGACCATCGAGCCCACCAGAGTCAGCATCACAATCGGTCGCTCTTCCTGAGCGGCCACGCGCCGGTCCTTGACGCGTCGGGTGTTCTCTTCCGGACTGAAGATGGCGTAGTAGGCATCGTCGTTCAGTGTGGTCTGCAGGTTCTCCAGCGTCCGGAAATCCACCTCGCCGGCACGGGCCGTGACGTCATCGATCACGTCCACTCGATCGACGAGTACTTTGCAGATTTCGAGACCACTGTGTTTGCCCATTACGCTGACGTTCCAATCCGTTTCGTGTGCAGGCGGTAACTGGTGTGGTACCCGTCCGTGTACCGCCATGCTTCATTGCCGAACACGGGCGAGACGATGTAGACCAGCCCGTTCCAGCGAATTCTGTCGTTCTGTTTTGGTTCCCGAGCCAGCCAATCGCCGAAGGTCAGAACACCGACCGGAGCCGGAACCAGAGTCACCGGCGTGGCCCGGCGAATGATGAAGTCCTGACTGTCAAAGTCCGCTCGTAAGTTCAGGTTCTCCTGAGCGTCCGCCGAACTGCCGCCAATGATCGCGAGCAGCGTGGCTTCCTCCTTCGTGTCGATTTTTTCGAAAACGATCTGCTGCGAGGCGTTGGCCTCCAGTGTCTTCTCAAGTAAGTCTGAGCCGAGTTTCAGTAAATCGACCACGCCAGATGCCTCCCCTCATCTCGCGACCAACGGGAGCTCCCGGCGATTGCGACCTCCAAGTCCTCCCGCCCCCGCCCGCCAAGTTCCGCCGCTTCTCAAGCGGCCGCCACCTTTCGCCGTTTTTCAAACGGCTCAAGTGGCTGCGGCTGCTATTGCGGTTGGTAGTTTGTCGGTGAATCGGATGAGGAACACGGAATTGCCCTCGACGAGGTCCTTGCCGTCGATTGTGCCGAGGAAGATCGTGGTGAGTCCGTTGGCGAAAACGATCGTGTCGTACGGATTCGTGTCTGCGTCGAAGGCGGAACCGGTGTCGTTGAGTTCCGCGTACACGGCCGCTCCGCGTCGGGCCACGACTGTGGCACTGTCGGCGACATAGTTCGGGTTTACGGCTTCCCAGACCGTACCGGCATCGGGATAGGCACCCGCCCATTCGTCGCTGTCAGCTTCGACGTCGTGGTCCGTGCAGATCAGCACCTGACCGGTGTCCGGCTGGTGCACGATCTCGCCATTCTTGAGGGCTCGGCCCGGCGCTTCACGGACATTGACGGCGTTGCCGTTGCCGTGGCGGAAGGTGAGAAGCAGATTGGACATGATGTCGCTCCGTCATGGAGATGATGAATCAGAAGTGTTGTTGGGCTGGTGAAATGAAGATCACTCGCCTGGTGAGTAAGCGGCTCCGACGTCGTCGATCTGAGCCATGCCGTAGTCCCAGTACGACCGCATCTGCTGTCCGAGTACGTTGAAGGCCGCCTGTTCGGTTTCGACGTACGGCGTCTGGCGGTTGTCGAGGTACAGCACCTGAATGAACGGCTGGACTTCCGGGTCGGAGAACAGGAAGAACGCGGCTGAGGAATGGTTGGTGACGCTGTCGTGTTCCAGCCAGTCAGAGGCGACTCGGTTTTCGAGTTCACCGTACATGCTGTTGCGTTTGGGACTGTCTTTGGACGACTTGGTTCCGGACGCCCAGTCCATCAGGTTCTCGGACGTGTGAATTACGCGGGCCTGCCGTTCCATGGCTCCCGTCTGAGTCAACAGAATTCGACTTCCGCCCTTGCGAATGGGCTTACCGCCGCGGTCCTTCTGCTTCTTCAGCACATCGGTCAGGGCCTCAAGGGCCGCAATACCGAAGACGGAGGAAGCCCCGGCTGCCAGCGCGTTAATGGGCTCTCCCTCCGCTCCGGTTGCGGTACGCCACAGGGCGGGATCGAGAATCACGATGCAGAAGTCGCGTTCACGGGTGTCGAACGCCGTATCGGCCAGGCCGTCCCCGACCTGCTGGAAGATGTTCAGGTCATCGTTGGCGATGGCCTTGCGCGGGATGGTGACCATGCCGGCCGTGGTGTCGACTTCGTTCTCGAAGCCCGTGTCAGCGAACTTCAGGTGCTGAATCTCGCCGGTGGCCTTGAGTTTCTGGAAGAAGCCCTCGCCGTAGAGGCGGTAGGCTTTGTGCGGACGGAAGTCGCGGGCCGGGCGTTGCTGGGCGATGCGGGGAATGATGGATTCCTGCCGCATGAACCGACCGTGGATGGACCGGTTCATCACGTTCTCGTTGATCGCGGCGAGGTTCAGCGTGGACCAGCCCTGTGAGGCCTGAATCTGTCCACTGGCGAGCAGGAACTGGTACCGGTGCTGAATTTGTTCGGCCAGACGCGGATATTCCTGCGGAGCGATGTGATGGGCCAGGGGAATTCCGGCTTCGACGGCCGCGGCGCGGATGATGCCGTGGAATCCGATGCCACGGTAATTGGTCGCATGGGCTTCGTTCAGCACGTCCTGCGAGACATCGAAGTCTTCTTCCAGCTGCTGGGCGCTGATATTGCCCTGAGCCAGCGACATCGCGGCCGCCATGATCTCGGCTTCGTTTGGGCCGGAGCGAGCGCCACCACTGCGAGCACGCACGCGGGGCATGTTGTGCTCGTAGTCGTACAGTTTGCGTTCGTTCTGCATGCGGTTCTCGTCCCAGTCGTGCTCCATGGCCGACGCGCGCAGTTCGTCGTAACAGGGATCGTCGCCGAATACGCGATCGATCAGGGCTGAGTGACGACGGGCTTCCACGTAGCCGGCGCGGAACTCGGCAAGAGCTTCCTGACGTGCCGTGGCGCGAATTTCGTCCAGATCGAGCGTCTCGCTGGTGGACTGAGTCGACGCGGTGGCTGGTGAGGCGGCGGCCGCAGGCTGGTTGTCGGCAGCGGCGAGGTCTTCGACGTCGTCGGAGTCCAGTTCCGCGGACGCCTGAATGGCTTCAAACGTCGTTTCCGCGGCCTGCAGTTCATCGGCCGAGAGACTGTCCTTGTCCAGACCATGCTTTTGAAGCCATTTTTCGAACTCGTTCATGGTGCCTTCTCCGTCAGAGGCTGCAATTTGAAGTTCCGGACCTTCCTGATCAGCGCCGAGACCCGTCACACTGGTTTCGCGCCACACAAAGTCGTCCGCAATAAAACGAGGACCTTCGATGGTCCGACCATTCAGCTGACGCTTCGCACCGGCTTTCAGAAAGGTGAGTCTGCCCCAGCGGCCGCGGATACTGGCCTGCCATGGGTACTGATTCCGTGCGCCGGCGATCACTTCCCGCGAATGGGCGTTGGGCACCGAGATCGTGCCGTCTTCCAGTCGCATTTCTGTGGCCGTGATGATCGGCGTGTGCTGTCCCACGGCGGCGCTGCTGGCATGTTCCTTCAGTAGCGGCTGTTTCTGGCCCGGTTTTGCGATGCGGGCCGTGGAAAGATTCACCACGATCGGATACGGGACACCCTGTTGACGTATGTCACCGCCGGCGTACGCCAAACCGCGGTACGGAATCGGCTTGAACTCATCAGGAGCGACGTCTTCACTGACCGTCAGGTCTGAGGACGCGAACAGCGATTCTTCAGCGTCGAAAACGGCCTCACCACCGGATGTCAGGAACTGGCGGTACTCGGGCAGCGACATGCCACAACTGGAGGCGATGGCCACTTCGGACACACGCAGCTCATTCCGCTGGCGGTGCTTCGCTTTTCGTTGCTGGCGTCGCTGTTGTCTGGTCAGTCGTGGCATGGTCAGGCAACACCTCCGGAACGTGCCGTTGTGCGGCTGGAAGTGGCGGGACCGCGACCACGTTCATCGTTGGCGGCATCATCGTCGTCAGCAGCCGCGGATTTGGCGGTACTCATGTTGTCACGCAGCCACACCCGGTAATCCCGCAGTGCCGTCGGGCCTTCGAAGCCCATCTCAGCGGCCGCCCGTTCGTCGATATCGTCCACATCGCGGCCCTGCTTGGCGTATTCGATACCGCGGGTGGACGTGCCGTTGCGAATCCGCGTGTCGGCCGCGCTGGCTTCCTTGTTGGGATCGACGTGTTCCAGTCCTTCCCAGAACCAGTTGTGCGGGTACAGGGACAGGTCGTGATCTTCCGGAGCCATACCGGTGCGCTGGGAGAGGAACACCCGCAGCCAGCGTTCGAAGATACGGTCGACGCCTTCCTGTTCGAAGCTGTCGCGCTCAACGCGATTGTTCAGGTGCCAGCCCTGATCGTCCTTGCGGACGCTGGCATAGTTGTATTCCGACGAATCTCCGGCTGCGACGCCGTACGGCTGACCCGTGCAACGCGCGATTTCACGCAGCAATGAACGGCAGAACGTGTCGTACTGCGAACTGGGCTGAGCCGCGGACCACGGCTTCAGTTTGGCTCCGGCCGGCAGCGTCATCAGCATGCGGCGGACAACTGGGAAGCTCAGAAACCAGTCTTCGTTGTCGAACGGATTGGCCGGGTTGCCATCAGCGTCGAACTCGGCATCCGATTCGAGCACACCGCTCATGTTGGCCGAGTTCTCGATATTGCCGAGCACCGCCAGCGTCATGCGGCGGTACAGAGCAAACAACGGCAGGGCCGACAGCCATTCGCACACACCGCGCCGCTGGCCCGGGCGATCGACGCGGAAGAAGTGACACATGAACTCGCGTTCGACCCAGTCCGGTTCGGTGTGGATGCTGGCCGAGAACGACTTGTTGTCGCCGGGATGGGCTTTCTGCACGGGATAGAAGACCGGATTGTCCCATGCGTCGTAGCGGATACCGCCACCACCATCGTCTTCAAAGGCCACGGACCATGGCTGGTACTCGACCTGATCAGCTTCCAGCGGAATGAAGTCCAGGCTGATGCCCGTCTGCTGCCGAACCCAGGGATTGGCGGTCATGACGCCGAAGGATTCACCCTCGATCTTGGACATCACGCAGGTGCGTAGCTTCTCAGCCAGCTTGATCTTCCGCGCCCACCACGCGAACGCCGTTTCGATCTCGCGATTCTTCTGCCGGTCATCGGTCATCATCTGCAGTCGCGGACCGGTGCCGATGGCGTAATTGGCGGCGGACTGCACCATGCCAGCCAGAAAGCTGTTCTGCGTGCGTTCGAAGCGAAACCGCTCGCGAATCTTGCGGCGTACATCACTGGACAGTGCCGCCCGAGCACTCAGGCTGTTCGTGTACGCGAAGTGGTCGCCGAGATCGGCGTTGTTGAGCCCGGCCGTGAGACTCGCAGCCAGCGTTCCGCCGGGCCCACGCCGCGGATCCGCGCGACGCAGATCGGCTTCAGACACGTCGGTCAACGTATCAGTCGGACCAAACCACGATTTGACAGTGGCAAAGAGGTTCATCGCCGATTGAACCTCCCGCCGGGACGGCTGCCCGTCAGGCCGGCATAGTGCGTGAACGTCTGCAGTCCGTTGAACTTGGGGACGGGGCAGGTGGTCCGCCGATGCTGGCGGCTCTCGAATTCCTGTAGGTTCAACAGCTGGCGGGTCGGTTCATGAAACCGCGTGGAACCTTCATCACCAGCGATGGACTCGATGCCATTCTGTGAAGTGATGCTGGTCACGACCTGCGTCATGAGTGCCGATGTATCAACCGCCGCCACGAAGACCTCCCTGTGTTTTCCACAAGCGAGTCTACCGGCGTGATGGCGGCGTCAACGGTACTTTCGGGAAACCTAAGACTTTCAACACAGATGTGTGGTCCCAGATGATGAGATTCGAGACTTTAGTTTTGCGTGGCAGGGTGACGAACACTCCGGTTTGAGAATGCTGTTCAAGCGTTCAGTCCAAGGTGGACAGCAACTGGCTTGTGACTCTGACATTTGTTGCTGAAACCGCGTGTCCAGACATTACAATACTCTTTTCTGTTTTTCCTGACCAAGGGGAGCGAGCATGGCGAAGCGCCGTCGAAAACCAAACGACCCGCGCAGTCTGCCGCCAACGAAGCGTCAGACACGCCGACAGAAGGGCCCTGCAGGAAAGAAAAAAGTCAGTTGGAAGAATCTTCCGCCAGTGATGCTCGCATTGTCCGCCTGTGCGGTATTCGCTTTTCTGATCGTCACTGGACTCGCCATTCACCTCGTGATCGTAAGAGTGAAAAGCGGCCCGAATCCTGATTACGTCAACGT
>JAVKCM010000083.1:0-6415 GCA_040222735.1 Fuerstiella sp.
GTTGTCTCGCTATCTGGAACTGCTGGATTGGACGGGGCGCGCACTTCGGTCTGACAAACGCGGGCACATCCCGGCTCACCTGAAGCCCATTCTGGAACGTCTGGGCGTTGATTCCGCCAACTGGTGCGACGTGGTGGAAAAATTCGGCCGCGTGTTCAAACGAGCGGCCGGCACGTCTTCAAGTCTGGCAAAGGAAGCGGATCGCCGCCAGCAGACACGTCTGAACGCTCCGGGAGCCCGCCTGCTGTCCGCCAGCAGCTGAACGGTAACACGTTCATCAACTGTGCATCAAAGCACAGAAGCTTGCCGCTATGAGCGTCGCCACAGCCAGCAGCATTGCAGGCCTGTCAGGCATCGCTGCCCATTGATGGTTTGTTCCGTGCACCGCGCTGCGCGGCGAAAGCCCGGAAACGAGCCTGCGCACCCGGCATGAAGTTGCTTCGAGGCGAATTTGCGCGCCCACCAGCGTTGAAGCAGCGGATTCCATAGCCCTCGCCCCGCCCAGCTAAGGGGAGGCCCTGCCCAGCTAAGGGGACAGGCATTCATCGGCACTCCATAAGCCTAAAACTGACTGTCCCTTTCTAAACGATCCCAGAAGCCTGCCACCGTGAGTGTCGCCACTACCAACTGCATTGCAGGCCTTTCAGGCAACAACAGAGACAGATGATGCCTGTCCCCTTTCCACGGTCCCGTCCCCTTTCCACGCAGGCCTTTCAGGCAACAACTGAAGATGCCTGTCCCTTTATAAACCGTCCGTCCCTTGATAAACCCTTTCGGGTGTGGGGCGGCTTTGAAAAACGGAATTGCCCACCGAGGCGCCGGTGGAAGCTCGATTTTACGATGGCGGAACGATAGTCTTTCGCCTCACTCAGGCCTCAGTCAGGAGGCGTCCGGCTCGGTGGGGCAGATTTGCAGATTGTCTGGGACAACATGGATTTCTTACAGCTTCAGGGAAAAAACATTCTGGTTGTCGGCGTTGCCAATCGTAAGAGCGTGGCGTGGCAGGCAGCAAAATTACTGAGGGATGCCGGCGCCAACGTCCTGTTTTCCGTCCGGTCTGAGCAGCGTGCCGAAACCGTCCGGAAGCTGGCGCCCGGGGCACCCGTATTTCTCTGTGATGTGGAGCACCAGGAACAGATTGACCGACTGCAGTCGGAAGTCTGTGCCACCGTGGAAACGCTTCACGGAATCGTGCACTCAGTGGCCTTCGCGGATTACTCGGCCGGCTGGCAGCCGTTTCATGAAACTCCGCGTGACGCCTTTCTGCAGGCCGTCAATATTTCGTGTTTTTCTCTGATAGCTCTGTCGAATGCGTTTCGTGACCTGCTGGATGCTGAGCACGGCAGTGTGGTGACGATTTCGATTTCCACGACGCGCATGGCGGCCGAGAATTATGGCTACATGGCGCCTGTCAAGGCGGCTCTGGATTCGTCACTGTGCTTTCTGGCGAAATCGTTTTCGAAGTTCTCGCATGTGCGTTTCAACGCCGTCTGTCCGGGTCTGCTGAAAACCTCAGCGTCGGCAGGCATCCCGGGCTATGTGGACAGTTATCTGTTTGCAGAAAAGGCCACACTGCGAAAAAAGGCCGTGCAGACGTCTGAAGTCGCGTCGACGGTGGCATTTCTACTGAGTCCGCAGTCTTCGGGTATCAATGCTCAGGGGATCGTGATCGATGCGGGAATGGGCACCAATTACTTCGACGATGAGCTGATTCATGACGGCTCGAAATAGCATCTCTGAGCAATCGTCCGAGGTTTCCGCGGCGTCTGCCGCACAACCCTCGCCCCGGGATTCACGCTGGCTGATTGTGATCGTGTTCAGCGGGATGTTAATGCGACTGTTTCTGCTGCTGCTGCGTCCTCAGGATCTGCAGAGCGACCCCGACGCCTATGTGGCACTGGCAGAGACGGTGTTGCAGAGTGGCGGATTGAATCAGCCGGGCTCGCTGCAGCCGACCGCCTTTCGTCCGCCGCTATACCCGTTGTTACTGGCGGGGCTGATGTGGGCGGGGCTGTCGTCGACGGCGGCCGTCGCCGTTTTCAGTCTGCTGTCTGCCGCGGTGCTGATGATTGCTGCCTGGTGGATGGCTCGGGTGGCGGGTCTGCGCGGCGTCTGGCCGGCGGTGGCCGTTCTGGTGATTGCCCTGGACCCGCTGTTGCTGCGCTATGCTGTCGTGCCGATGACGGAAATTCTGAGTGCCGCGTTGTTGTCGGTGGCGATGCTGAACCTGCTGAAGGCGGTTACTGATGAACCGCCCGGTCGCGGCAGGTGGGCGTTCGGAATGCAGGCCGGTCTGTGTTTCGGTCTGGCCGGACTGTGTCGGCCCGTGGTCTTCGTCACGTGTGCTGTCGTGTCGGGCGGGCTGATTCTGGCTGGTTTGTGGAACAGACATCGCGGGCGTGCGGGTGACCGAACGCCGAATCAGACAAAGGTTGCCGCCCGGACCGGGCGGGACACGCTTGTTCCGGGGCTGACAGCGGCCATCGTGGCGGGTCTGGTTCTGCTGCCGTGGGTGATTCGCAACCATCGGCAGTTTCAGACCTTTGTGCCGGCGACGACGCACGGTGGATATACGCTGCTGCTGGGCAATAATGAGGTCTTCTACAACGAAGTGGTTCTCGGAAAAGACTCGGCCTGGCACGGCGAAAGTCTGGCAGCATGGCAGCAGCAGTTGCAGCAGTCGATGCGTCAGGACAACGTTGATCTGTCCAGCGAAGTAGCGCAGGACCGATGGATGTATGCCCGGGCTCGGCAGGCCATCCGTGCCGACCCGGCCGCGTTTTTAAAAGCCTGTCTGCTGCGATGGAGACGATTCTGGAGTCTGACGCCGACCGTGAACACAACAGGATCCGCGGGCTGGCTGCTGACAGGAACCGCCGTCTGGTATGGCCTTCTCTGGATCGGGCTGGCGGGCAGTCTGTTCTGCGGCATTCATCGTCGCATGGATATACAGATGCTGTGGCTGGCGATACTATCGTTTCTGCTGATCCATACGTTCTACTGGACGAATGTACGAATGAGAGCTCCGTTGAGCGGCGTTATGACTGTTCTGTCGGCAGTGGGCTGGCAACACTGGTACCGGTTGTTTCGAAGGCGTTTTGATCGGCCCGATGCCTGACCGCCGGTGACCGTTCCGACGTGCGTTTCAATCTCTTCTGCAGGTGGCGACAACTTATGATCTGCATTTCTGTCACCCCTTCTTCACGTACTCTGGCGCCGGCAGACCTGCTCAATGCGTCGCGGAAATGCGATCTGATTGAACTGTGTCTGGACCATTTCATCAAAACACCGGATGTGGCCGAACTGGTAAAACTGTGCGACAAACCGCTGCTGATTTCCTGTCGTCGCAGAAAGGACGGCGGCAAATGGTCCGGCAGCGAAGAAGACCGGATGGCCTTGCTGCGCAATGCCATTGTCGCCGGACCGGCTTATGTCGAGCTGGAACTGGATATTGCTGACCGGGTGCCGCGGTTCGGTCAGACAAAACGCGTGATCAGTTATACCAGTCTGAATCGCCCGCCGGGAAAGATTGACGAAATCTTTGAGCAGTGCTGGAAGGCAAAAGCAGACGTGGTCAAGGTGACATGGCCCACGGATGATCTGGATGCGGCGTGGCCGCTGCTGGCCGCCGTCACTCAGGCCCGTGAGCTGCCGGTGGTGGGACAGGGAATCGGAAAGTCCGGACTCACGTTTTCGCTGCTGGGGCGCAAGTATGGTTCACCGTGGATTTATGCGGCGCTGGAACGAGGCATGGAAGCGTACGACGGACAACCGACCGTCTGGCAGCTGGAAGAAGAATACTGCTGGGGAGACATCGGAAAGAAGACTCGCTTTGTCGGCGTGATCGGAATGGGGGCCGCAGAAAACACCACGGTACGCGTGCTGAATGCCGCCTTTCAGCAGATGCAGAAACCCATTCGCTGCCTGCCGCTGATTCCTGGTGCGATTGACCGGCTGCAGAAACGACTCAGTGTCATGAAGATCAACGGCCTGCTGGTCGATCCGCTGTATGACGGCAATCTTGGCAGCATGTGCCGTCCCGGGGATGATGTTGTCGAGCGATCGGGTTTCATCGACATTGCCATGGAAGGCAAATCCGGCTGGAAGGGACGTGCCACGCTGTTTGATGCTCTGCAGCAGGTCATCACCGAAATTCGTGGCGATCGCTGGGCTCAGGGGCGAGCTTCCACGGTGTTCGGCACCGGACCGATCGGCTCCGCCGTGGCTCATTTTCTGAGTGACAGCAACGGTGCGGTCAGTATCGCCGGTCCGTCTGACAACACTGCCATGTCTGCGGCGAAGAAACTGGGGGTCCGGCATATTCCATGGTCGGCTGTGCATGCGACGGCGACCGACATTGTGGTGCTGTGCGGCGACGGGATCAGGTGCGGCGTCAATCGCGGTGAACTGAATCCGTCCGTGATCCGTGAAGGAATGACCGTGATCGATCTGACCGCGTACCCGGCCGAATCAGCATTCGCGGAAGAGGCCAGAGCGCGGGGGGCCCACTACATCAGTCCGGCGGCCGTGTTCGCCAGCCAGCTGGCGCTGCAGTTTCGTTTGCTGACCGGCACAGAGTTGCCCATCGATGCCTTTGCCCGCGGACTCAGCGAATAGCGGTTGCCGTGGTGCATTCCATGTCTGAACTAAGGATTATAACCCCGCCACATGAACGACGTGGCGGCTGGAAGGCCAGAGCAGCCACGTTGTGTCGCTGCGTGCTGGTCGTGTTGTTCGCCATGGCGATTCGCGTCGTCTCGGAACAGCGGGCCCGCCCGTCGGGCGACCAGACTTCGATGAAGCCGCTGGACGTCGAGCAACTGCTGGAAGTGGCCGCTCAGACACATACCGTTGAACCTGCTGAGGCCGGCGGATTTCAGCAGGTTCTGGACGGCAGCCATGAACTGATCGGCGTGGCCTGTCAGACACTGCCCGAGGCCGCAAAGGTCGTTGGGTATCGCGGCCCCAGCAATGTTCTGCTGCTGCTGGACAAGGATTCAACAGTCATCAGAGCCGCGTTAATCAGCAGTGATGACACGCCCGAACATGTGGAGGCCGTGCAGCGTGATTCTGGATTCTTCCGTCAGTTCGAAGGCTGGACGCTCGGAGATTCCTCAACATTCACGGACATCGATGCCACGACCGGAGCCACGCTGACGGCGCTCGCGATTGCGGAAGCAGTGGCCGTCCGTCTGGGCAGTGAGAAACCGTCGCTGAGATTTCCGGATACGCTGACGTCTGATGACCTGCGCGCGGTACGTGGTGACGTCAGTGAAGAACACGGCGGCTCGCTGAACGTGCTGAACGGTGTTGAGGCCGAAGTTCTGAACGATGCGGGGGCGGTGGTCGGTCGCCTCATTCGCACCGGTCCCCTGGTCGATTCGATGGCCGGTTATCAGGGACCGAGCGAGGTGCTGGTGCTGCTGGACCAGTCCGGTCAAGTCCGGCAGCTGAAACTGCGCCGCACCTTCGACAATGAGCCTTACGCGGGCTACCTGAATGACGACGATTACTTCTGGTCCGTGTTTCGCGACCGCCAGTTCGAATCGCTCGGTGAACTGGATCTGGAAGCCGAACAGGTGGAGGGGGTGTCCGGAGCCACCATGACCAGCATGGCGGTGGCGGAAACAATTGTGGCGTCCGCTGAACAGTATCGACTTCGTCAGCAACGGGCTCGGCAGAAACGGCAGCGGGCCGTGATTCACTGGAATCGTCATGACATCGGCACTGCAGTAGTGCTGTTGCTTGCCATCCTGATCGGCACCACGCGGCTGCGGGGAAGTCGAAAACTGCGGACGGTCTGGCTGCTGATTCTGGTCGGTTACTTCGGAATGGTGACCGGAAACCTGATCTCACTGGCGGTGCTGACAGGATGGGCGGCCAGAGGAAGTGCGTGGCGACTGGCGCCGGGGCTGTTTGCCGTGGTGGCCGTCAGTTTGCTGGTGCCGCCCACCACCAAACGTAATCTGTACTGTACTCATCTTTGTCCTCATGGTGCCGCTCAACAGTTGCTGCTGCGACTACCACGGAAACGCCGGTGGAGCCTGTCTCCGACACTCAAGAGATGGCTGCGTAAGCTGCCGGGGTTGATTCTGATCGCCGCGCTGTGCGTCACACTGGCCGGCCAGGGCAGCACGCTGGCCGCCTGGGAGCCCTTCAACGCCTGGATCTGGTATGTGGCCGGGTTCAGCAGCATTGCTCTGGCCGTGCTGTCGCTGCTGCTGTCCGCCGTGCTGCCGATGGCATGGTGCCGGTACGGCTGCGCGACCGGACGACTGCTGGAATATCTCAGACATTCCGCAGCCGCGGCGCGATTTGAGCCCGCCGATGCCGTGCTGCTGACGGCCACCGTGGCCGCATGGACGTGGGTGCTGAGTTGCTGAGGTGCTGAGTTGCTGAGTTGCTGAGTTGCTGA
>JAVKCM010000084.1:0-16802 GCA_040222735.1 Fuerstiella sp.
GGGGCGAGGTCATCGCGTGGTCCTGGCAGGTCGCCGGGAACCGGCGTTGGCAGAAACGCTTTCTGCCGCAACGGCGTCTCAGGAACTGGGACTGGCCGTCCCGACAGACGTGACGTCGGCGGATTCGGTGCAGCAGCTGTTTCGGCGGGCCACCGATGGATTCGGCCGCGTGGATGTGGTCTTCAACAATGCCGGGATCAGTGCTCCGGGCGATCTGCTGGAAGACATCAGCGTCGAGGCATGGCGTCAGGTGGTCGACGTAAATCTGACGGGTGCGTTCCTGTGTACGCAGGCCGCATTTCGCGTGATGAAGCAGCAGAATCCGATGGGCGGACGGATCATCAACAACGGATCAGTCTCGGCCTGGGCACCGCGACCGAACTCCGCCCCCTACACGGCCACCAAGCATGCCGTCACCGGGCTGACAAAATCCACCTCGCTGGATGGCCGCAAATACAATATCGCCTGCGGTCAGATTGACATCGGCAACGCCGGCACCGACATGACATCACGGATGAGTGCCGGTGTGCCGCAGGCCGACGGCTCACTGGCCAGTGAGCCCACGATTGATGTGCAGCACATCGCCGATGCGGTCGCCTACATGGCCGAACTGCCGCTGGACGCCAACGTGCAGTTCATGACAGTGATGGCCACGAAGATGCCGCTGGTCGGACGAGGCTGAAGATTTCGGAGCCACAGCCGCGCCGGACTCGAAAGGACAGTCCAGGCTTTCACCAGGCCCGTCAGACCATTGGCTGGTTGTATGTTCAATAATTCGTGACGTTTCAGGCTTCCTGATCACTGTACTGACTGTACTGAAAGTCTCCGCCCGGAGAATCTGCCGTGCAACCCTTCCGTGGGTGGGCGACTGAGGCGCCGCGTCCTGCCCCCGCGGAGGCCCGTCCGTGGCGGGTTTCGAATCCCCAGGGAAGCCGGCAGACTGTCGCGGGATGTTTTCACACTTGAGCCGCCCGATGCGGGCAGGTACGCTGATTCTGTGCCAGCCTGCGGCTTTTTGGACATTCCCGGGTTCCAACAGTATTCTTTCGGAGCCTCAACATGACTTTTTCGACACGCCGACACATTCTGAAATCCGCGGCAGCCGCGACAGCAGCGTTCACTGCCGCGCCGCTGTTTCTGAACGCTTCCGACAAGGCCGGCACCAAAGCCGTCACCGTCGGCAGCGGAGCATTTGTCTATGAGTGCCAGCACAACTGGGACCGCGTCCATCTGCCGTCGGGGTATGAGTATGGAAACGCTTCGCACGGTGTCACGGTGGATGCCGAGGGATTGATTTACATCACTCACCAGGGAAATCCGGGCACCATCTTCGTCTTCGACGGCGCAGGAAAGTTTGTGCGGGCCTTCGGTGAACTCCACAACACAGGCACGGGCAAGGGGCACGGCATCGACATTCGCCGCGAAGGCAGTGAGGAATTTCTGTACCTGTCACCCAGTGACTCAGAACTGTTCTTCACCAAAATGACGCTGAGCGGAGAAGTTGTCTGGAACCGCGGTCGCGACGATCTGAACACCGACAGCGGTGGTCTGCTGGACAAGGCCAGACGCTACCGCCCGACCAACACCAGCTTCCGACCGGACGGCGGGTACTATCTGGGTGACGGATACGGCAGCAACTATCTGTTCGAATACGACAAGAACGACAGATTTGTCAGAGCCATTGGCGGATCAGGCACGGAAGCCGGCCGGTTTCGGACACCCCACGGGCAATGGCTGGACGCCCGCGACGGAACGCCGAAACTTGTCGTCGCGGATCGCGCCAACGAACGGCTGCAGTGGTTCGATATGTCCGGACGCCACGTAAGAACAATGGACGGATTTCTGTTTCCGGCCGATGTGGACGTGCAGGGAGATCTGATGCTGGTCCCCGATCTGTACTCGCGGATCACCATGCTGGACAAAAACAACAAGATTGCCGTCCAGCTGGGTGACGACAAAGACTGGCGCGAACACGTCCTTGCCAACAAGAACATCCGCAACACGCCGAATGCCTGGCGACCGGGACTGTTCGTACATCCGCACGATGCCTGCTTTGATCAGGACGGAAATATCTATGTTGTGGAATGGGTGAAGACCGGTCGCGTCACCAAACTGGTGAAGGTCAGTTAGCCGACAACTCCATCGGAGCAATGTCCACCGGCTGTCCCCGCGATGCTGAGTTCTCGGCCGCTTCCATCACGATGACGGCCTGCGCAGCCTCCCGCGGCGTGATGACCGCCGGAGCCGAATGATGGCGCACGCAGTCGGCGAAATAGGCGAGTTCCGCCGCCAGCGCTCCGACGCGATGACCGTGCTGCGACGGCCAGTACGCAGTGTCCTTCATTTCAGGTCCCTCAGCGGTGACCACCTGCAGACCGGTGTTCGCACAGTCAATGGTCAGCATCCCTTCGGTGCCCACCACTTCCAGACGAGCATCAATGACAGTGGGAACCGAATCCGGCAGGCACCAGACCGTCTCAATGACTCCGACCGCGTCCTGGTCGAATTCAAGCATTGCCCAGCCAAGACTCGGACAGGCATAATCCCCCGTGCGAATGGTGCGACCATAGACGCGGGACGGCATTCGCTGCATGAACCACATCATCAGATCCGCATCGTGCACGCCGTCTCCCATCAGCGGGGAAATCTTGTCCAGCCGAAGATGGCGGGGCCCCTTGGGCAGATTGCGTTTGGCGTGCATCGACACAATACGTCCGATCTGCCCGGCCTGAATGGAGGCCCGGGCCAGACTGCACCGCGGATCGAAGCGGCAAATATGCCCCACCATCAGATAACCCGCCGCCTCTGACGCCAGAGCAGCCAGTTGACTGGATTCTTCACCGCTGGCAGCCATTGGCTTTTCCAGGAAGACATGCCTGCCGCTGGCCAGAGCCGCTCGAGCCAGCTCGAAATGCTCCTGCCAGTGCGTGGTGATGCTGATCACGTCCAGATCGGGCATGTTCAGCAGTGTGCGGTAATCGGTCGTTGCCACAACGTCCGAAAATCCGGCTGCGGCGGCCTTCAGCCGCTCAGGATTCCGGTTACAGATGGCAGCCAGCTCACACCCGGGAATCGACTGCAGCGTTTCCGCGTGAATCATCCCGAATCTTCCGACGCCGATAATTCCCCAGCGAATCGTTTTCATCCGGCTGATGATATCAGATGGACCAAGGTTCGCAGCCGTCGCCGCTGGCCCCTCATCATTGAGAGACGCCGGCCCGTTGATTGAACACGATCGACGGGCCTGTTAAACCATGTACCGAAATCATCAGTGACCGGACCCCGGAAGGGACAGCACATGGATACGGCCGTTCAGGAGCGAAAAAACGCTCTGCGAAAGCAGGCACACGCCTGTCGAAAAAACCAGGAAAACAAGGACGATCTAAGTCGTCGGATCGTGGGCGCCTTCATGGCCCTGCCGGAATACGCAACGGCCGAGACCGTGATGTTCTACGTCGACGTCCGCAGCGAGGTCAGAACCCGCTTTGATCTGCCGTTCGCCCTTGAATCAGGGAAAAAAATTGTCGTCCCGTGGTGCAATCAGGCGGGCGAACTGGAACTGTTCCACCTGGAACGCATGGACGAGCTGGAAACCGGGATGTACAGCATCCTTGAGCCTGCCGAATCACTGCGACACCTGCCGGAAAAGCAGGTCCCGGTTGAGAGTCTGGATCTGATCATGGTGCCGGGCGTCGGCTTTGATGCTCGTGGCGCACGCATGGGACATGGCAAAGGTTATTACGACAAGCTGCTCGAACACGCTCGACCGAACACACCGCTGATCGCTCTGGCATTTGAATGCCAGATGTTTGAGGAAATACCGGTGGCCGAACACGACGTCTTTATGGACAAGGTCATTACGGAAGAACACGTGTATCCCGGACGAGGCCGTTCGTAACGGACCGCCGCCGCAGTCGCAGCCGACTGCTCGCCCGGCCGTCGCCGGCCGGGCCATGATGGCTGCTGCGACGCCGCTCAGAACCAACACACATCAGAAAGCCGCCGCACGTCCCGAGTTGTCCAGATGTCCGGAAAAATTGAAGACACTTACGCCGAAGCGTTCCGCAGTCTGTATGTCGAATTCCTGATTACGGCCCGAGATCGCACGTGGCTGGATCACGCGGTCAACGCCGCCACCGGCTGTGCCTCGTCGACGATCATGTGTGACTGCGAAGCCGGTCTGGATCGCTATGTCGGCCCCGGCGGCGATGAAACCGTCACGACGCCGGATGGTCGCCCCGGTGCCATCTGCCAGCTGCACGTGCCCAGGTTCTGGAAACATCGCGTCCAGGCCCTGGAAAAATCGCTGTTGTCACGCGTCAGTCAGAATGTTCTGACCTGCCCCACGGCCCGCTGCTTTGCCGTGGAAACCAACCAGCCAGGTGACACCGACCATCCGGCGGATGGAGCTTATTTTCGCCTGGGTCGCAAGGTGGCCTGGTTTGGCGACGGGTTTGAACGCCGGGAAGAACGTTTCGGCCGGACCATGTGGGTGATTCCGACGATGGGCGGGGACTTCTGTCTTGATCGTCGCTATCCGTATCACGATGGCGTCATGGGAGGAAATCTGTGGTTCATGGCCAACAGCGTCGATGCGTCGCTGCTGGCCGCAGAACAGGCCGTCGCCGCCTGTCGCGAAATTCCCGGCGTCAGCACACCGTTTCCCGGCGGTGTTGCGGCCAGCGGCTCCAAAGCCGGCAGTCGCTATTCGTTTCTGTTCGCCAGTACCAATGATGAGTTCTGTCCCACGCTGGTCTCGAGCCCGGATGTGCAGTCAGCCCTGCCAAAGGGCACGCGATCGGTCATGGAAATCATCATCAACGGCCGGGACCTGGCCACGGTCTCTCAGGCCACGCAGGCGGCCATTCGAGCCGCCTCAGACGTCGACGGCCTGATCAGAATCACTGCCGGCAACTACAATGGTCGGCTTGGCAAGAGCTGGGTCTGGCTGATTCCCGAAAACCACCCGGCCGGGACCTGACTCATGAACGCTGACCACCTCGCTTCTCCCGATCCATGGTCCGACGCAGACTGGGTGAGACGCACGCAGCTGATGCTGAATTCTTATCAGAAGTTCGTCGGCCGGGAACTGCTGAACCGTTCTGACGCGGTCAGCGACGCCCGGCGGCTGTTCGAGGCGCCCTTCGTGGTGGTGGCTCACGGTACTCAGGATGACCCTCTGCTGAATTACGGCAACCAGGCAGCCCTGGAGCTCTGGAAACTGACACTGGATGAACTGATCGGCATGCCATCGCGAAAGACGGCCGAACCCATGCACCGGGATGAACGGGCGGAACTGCTGCGACGAACTCGCGAGTTCGGATATATCGACGACTATACAGGAATCCGAATTGCCTCCACGGGTGATCGTTTTCGCATCCACCGGGCCACCGTCTGGAACGTCGTTGACGAACAAAACCGGTACGTCGGCCAGGCCGCGGCCTTCGCCGACTGGACAATGCTGGAAACCTGAACACAGCTGCCAGGACCTTCGCTCCGTCCCGAAAACAGGGCCACTCGCGAGTTCCGAACCGAACGACTACGCCAAGGTTGCAGCGACGGACAGGAAGGCCATACGACTTCCTCGAACACACCGTGCGGCGGACAATCCTGTCCGTCGCCGCCCCCTCGCGAAGGATCGTTCGGACAAGAATGTCCGAACTACGAGCGACCCCGTACGACGGACATTCCTGTCCGTCGCCCCCGCCTCGCGAAGGATCGTTCGGACAGGAATGTCCGAACTACGATTGGTCTTACACCGACAGACGTCCCCTAAACGCACCGCGGACCATTCCCCTGAGAATCGCTTCAGGACGGTCGGGAGAAGGTCGGATTCTCCTGACGCCATCGGGCGATGCGGTCGGTGCGGCTTAGAGCAACGGGAATAAAGTCGAGTGCCTGCCGCAGGCGATCGTCGGGTTCCGCGCAGCTGAAACGCAGGAACCCCGAACCCGCTTCGCCGAAACATTCCCCACCCAGACAGGCAATACCGAAGTCATCGTCGGCGCCCTGAAGCAGATACAGGGCCAGCCCATGGCTGGTCAGTCCCAGACGCTCACACACCTCGGCGACGCGTGGGAACACATAAAAGGTGCCCGTCGGATCCAGTGTTTGAAATCCGTCAATCTGATTCAGACCGGCGGTCAGCACTTCGACCTTCCGCCGAAACATCTGCATCACCTCATCGCGTTCTGCGGCCGCCTGTTTCAGAGCGGCCATGCCGGCCAGCTGGACCAGCGGAGGCGTGCATGAGATCGATGTGTTGACCATCAGACTGATCGCATCGATGACCGGTGCTGCGGACACGCAGAACCCGAGCCGCCAGCCGCTCATGCTGTACGACTTGCTGAAGGTGTACGCTGCCACACACTGATCCAGCATTCCGGGCTGAGCCGCCAGCGAATGGTGGCGGCCGTTCCACACCATGTGACAATAGGGCTCATCACTGAACACGGCAACGTCGGTGCCGCGCAGCAGATCGGCGATGCGACGAAGGTCATCTTCGGTCGTGACACCGCCGGTGGGATTATGGGGCGAATTCAGAAAGATCGCCCTGGGAGCCGGGTCTTCCTTCAGGAACGCTTCGATGTCGGCGATCTGCGGCCGGAACTGATGTTCCTGAGACAGCGGCTTCAGCACCATGCGTGCCCCCCGCCGCCAGATATTCGGCGGGTAGGTGGGAAAGTGGGGGCTGAACACCAGCACGCCGTCACCGGGATTCAGAAACGCTTCGCAGAAGAACTGTTCAAAGATCTTGGCGCCGGGCCCGACCGCAATATTGTCGGCGGTGGCCGGAATCCCGTACTCAGACCGGACAAAATCGGCGGCCGTCTGACGAAACTCAGGCAGACCGGGCGACGGGCAATAATGAGACACGTTGTCTCGGATCGCCTGCAACCCCGCCTCACGTGCCGGAGCGGGGCTGTCGAAGGGACTGTCACCGATTTCCAGTTCAACAACGTCCTTGCCGGCCGCCTTCAGTTTCCGGGCGATGGCCAGCACGGTGAACGCCGATTCGGCGGTCAGTGACTGGGCGAATCTGCTGAACGTCAATGACATGGAAATCGGCTCCGTCGCGACATCCTGAAAATTACGGCTTCTGAGCCGACTTCACGTCAACCAGTTCGATGTCGAAGATCAACAGGCTGTTGGCGGGAATGCCCCGGTTCCCCTGCTCACCGTAGGCCAGTGCCGGCGGAATGAACAGGCGATATTTGGCACCGACGTTCATCAGCTGCAGAGCTTCCGTCCAGCCGCCGATGACCTGAGTCACACCGAAAGAAACGGGCTGGTCCGCGGCGGTCGGTGCTTCACCTTCGTACGACTGATCAAAGACCTTGCCGTTCATCAGTCGACCGCGGTAATGAGTGCTGACTGAATCGGCAGCCGTTGGTTTTTTTCCGTCGCCTTCTCGCAGGACGATGTACTGCAGACCGGTCTTGGTTTTCTGCACGCCTTCCTTTGTCGCATTCTGTGTCAGAAAATCGTTGGCCGCCTTCTTGTTCGCGGTCGCCTGCTCTGCCTGGAAGGCCAGAAACGCGGCCTGAATCTGTTCCTGTGTCAGCAGCGGTTCACCGCCGTTCAGAATCGTGGCAATGCCTTCTGCCACAATGGCGGGATCCACGTCCACCCCCTGCTGTTGAAACTGACGCCCGATGTTCATGCCGATGGCATAGCTGACCTTGTCTCGATTGGTGGAAAGTTTTGAGTCGCCAGCGGCCGGTTCATCCTGGGCGAAGGCCGAGTTCACCAGCGTCAGCAGTGTCAGAGTAAGAAGAATACGCATCCGGAATACTTTCAGGCGGGAAGTCACGAAACGGGAAGGTAGAGTTAGAGAATCAGAGCAGTGTCCGCAGGTGCGTCACCACCCGGAAGGTTCCGCTGCCCAGGTCGGCGTCGCTGACACCTCGGGCACGGAAGAGAAATAACGGCTCCGGTTTTCGGGCGTTATCTGCGCTGTCACTATGACCAATGCCAACGGAAAAGAAAGTCCCGCGTCGCGTCGACCGCCCAAAATCGTGCAAGAACGCCTGAAATCCGGTGTCGACGGTTCAGGTCCCCACCCCCACGGCGGTCGCGGTCGCGTACAGTCTGGCATGCGAAATGGTGATCAGAACCGAGCAAATCCCCATATTTCCGGCGATTTCCGCGGCTCCGCCGGAAAGTTCAATCCGAGGCTGACCGCTGTCCATCGGCAGCACTTCGATATCGTGGAAGGTGATGCCCTTCACAAACCCGGTCCCGAGCACTTTCACGACGGCTTCCTTGGCCGCCCATCGCCCCGCAAAACGCACGGCCGCATCCCGGTGCCTGTCGGCATACGCGATCTCGGCAGTCGTGAAACAGCGCTGCAGAAAGCTGTCGCCATGGCGTTCAATCATCCCGCGAATGCGGTCGATTTCGACGATATCTGTTCCCAGTCCGATGATCATGTTTGAACGCGGCTAAAGAGAAAACGGTCGGTCGGCGGTACTGTAACACGGATCCGATCGTGTCTGAACCCGGTACCGTGCCGCAGATTCACGGGCGTCGACGCAGTTCCACGGATCGCAGCGTGCGTACTCTGGCATCGGAAACCGATTTGCCCGACAATCAGGAAATGCTACATGTCAACGATCACATTCAGATCGCGGAAAGTGAATTCGACTTTTCGTTTGTTCGCAGCGGCGGTCCCGGCGGCCAGAACGTCAACAAGGTCAATTCCAAGGCCATGATGCGATGGGACGCCACGGCCTCTGAAGCACTGCCACCCGGAGTCCGCCAGCGGTTTATGGCTCGTTATGGCCATCGACTGACCAAAGAAGGCGTCCTGATCCTGCGAAGCCAGAAATACCGCGATCAGGCCAGAAACAGCGCCGACTGCATGGAACGCCTGCGACAGATGATTCTGGAAGTGGCTGCGCCGCCCACGAAACGCCGCCCGACCCGGCCGTCCCGCGGCGCCAGACAAAGACGTCTGCAGGAAAAGAAAAAGGCCTCCCAGAAAAAACAGTCGCGTCGAAGACCGTCACTCGGTGACTGATTCAGCGTCAGACAGGGCCGACCATTCGGGACAAGATCCACATGTCACTTTTCGGAACTGACTTCCTGACCAGACTGGAATACCTGTCGCTGGTTTCCCGTAAGGTCTTTCGCGGGCAGCTGATGGCTCAGCGACGAACCATGCAGACCGGCAGCGGCATCGAGTTTGCCGATCATCGTCAGTACAACAGCGGCGACGACTTCCGCTATCTGGACTGGAATCTTTATGCTCGACATGACGAACTGCTGCTGAAGCGATTTCAGGAAGAAGAGGACCTGCACGTCTATTTCCTGCTCGACTGCTCACGCAGTATGTCGACCGGCGACCCGCCGAAGTTCGACGTCGCTCGCCGCGTCACCGCGGCGCTGGCCTATGTCGCCCTGGCCGACCTGGACCGCGTCTCTGTGCTGGCCAGCGGTGACGCGGGCATCAGTCAGTTTCCGCTGACACGCGGCAAGTCGCGTATTCTGAGCCTGATGCAGTTTCTGGAAAACCTCTCACCGGACGGACGTACCACCCGACTGACAGAACTGTCCCGTGAATTCGTTCTGCGGGCACCCCGACGGGGACTGGTGGTGATGCTGAGCGACTTTTTTGACACGGCGGGTTATCAGCAGAGTCTGGATGTACTAAGACATCATAAATTCGAACCGCATGTCGTGCAGCTTTATGATCAAAGTGAAGCCGATCCAGCGCTGCTGGGAGACGTCGAGCTGCAGGATGTGGAAAGCGGTGACGTGCGCAGTGTGACGGTTCGCGAACAACAGCTGGACGAATATCGCCGCATCTTTCAGAATTTTCTGAATGACATCCGGGCCTATTGTGCCAGGTACGGCATCGGCTGCACCATCACGGATACCACCACATCCTTTGACCAGCTGGTCCTGAGCATGCTCCGCGCCGCCGGTTCGCCGCTCTGACTTGATGCCGCACGCCGGCGTAATGCGGCTCTGGTTACGTATCCACGTCGTCCGCGAAACTGGCTTCTTCCATGATCACCTTGTAACGTTCGGACGCTTCTTTACCCAGCAGCTGGTGGAAGGTCTGATCAGCATCCAGCTGGCTTTCGATGTCCACTCGCAGCAGCACGCGGGCCGCAGGATTCAGCGTGGTATCACGCAGCTGGGCGGCATTCATTTCGCCCAGCCCCTTGAACCGCAGCACCGTCGGCGTGCGGCTGTCCGGCAAAGAGGCGAGAATTTCTTCCTTTTGCGCATCGGTCTGTGCGTACTGAATGGACTTGCCGACTTCGATTCGGAACAGAGGCGGCTGAGCAATAAACAGCTTCCCCTGCCGGATCAGTTCCGGCATATGGCGGAAGAAAAATGTCAGCAGCAGCGTTGAGATATGGTAGCCGTCGCTGTCCGCATCCATCAGCAGAATGATGCGCGCGTATCTGAGGCGGTGGATATCGAAATTCGGGCCGATGCCGGTGCCGAGCGTTTCGACCAGGTCGTTGATTTCCTGATTCTTCAGGATTTTTGAGATGGCCAGTGATTCGGTGTTCAGGATCTTTCCCCGCAGCGGCAGGACCGCCTGAGTCGCCGCCTTTCGCCCCATGACCGCGGTGCCGCCGGCCGAATCACCTTCGACGATGAACAGCTCTGAATCGTCTGCGTTCTTGCTCTGACAGTCGACCAGCTTGCCGGGCAGGTTTGTTTTCCGCGACGCCACGGACTTGCGTTTCACCTCTTTCACCGCATCGCGGCTGGCCAGACGAGCCCGGGCGGAGAGGACAATGCGGCCCAGAATCGCGTCCGCCAACGTGGCGTTGTTGTTCAGCCAGTTTTCCAGCGCCGGTCGGATGATGCCGTCGACGTGCGAGGTCATTTCCGGATTGTTCAGACGTTCCTTGGTCTGCCCCTGAAACATCGGATCTCCGTGAAATATCGACAGAATACCGACCAGACCCTCACGGATATCTTCCGTGGTGATGGTCACACCACGCGGCTTGAAGCTGTGCACTTCCATGTAGTTGCGCACTGCCTTGGCGATGCCGGCCTTCAGTCCGTTTTCATGGGTGCCGCCGGCATGAGTCCGAATTCCGTTGACATAACTGCGGATATGTTCGTCGGTGGATTCCGTCCATTTCAGAACAACTTCCACGCGTGCCGTGCTGTCGTCCTTGTCCGCACTGAACAGAGGTTCGTGAACGGTTCGCTTGCCGCTTTCCTTGATCACCTTCTCGATGTAGGTGACAATCCCGTCGGGGTGATGCAGCTCGTGAGTCTCGCCGCGATGTTCATCCCGGAACAGAATCGTCAGACCACCATGGATATAGGAAATATCTTCCAGGTGCTGACGAATGGTGTCTGAATTGAACTGCGTTCGCCGGAAGATCGTATCGTCCGGGTGAAAAAAGATTGAGGTTCCGTGTCCGCGAAACGGCTTCACTTTCTGCACCGGCCCGGTCGGTTTGCCGCGTCGATAGGTCTGAGTCCATTCATGACCGTCCCGGTGCACGGTAGCCACCATCTTTGACGACAGCGCATTCACCACGGACGAACCGACTCCGTGCAGACCACCACTGCGGGCGTAGTTCTTGTCGCTGAATTTTCCGCCGGCGTGCAGTGTGGTCAGAATCACTTCCAGCGACGACTTCTTCATTTTGGGATGCTTGTCCACGGGAATTCCGCGGCCGTCATCACTGACGGTGCAGCTGCTGCCGTCCTTGTGCAGCGTGACCGTGATGCGGCTGCACTCACCGGCCAGAAATTCATCGACGGAATTATCCACCACTTCCCACAGCAGGTGATGCAGACCGCGCGCATCAACCCCGCCGATGTACATGGAAGGACGCTTTCGGACCGGTTCCAGTCCTTCCAGTACCTCGATATCACTGCCGGTGTAGCTGCTCCTGGTTGCTGAGCTCATGTGTGTGTCGTTTCTCCGTCCGTGAAGCGGTTGATCATTTTTGCTCCGTTTTCGCTCACGCGCGACCCTCCTGGCGTTTCGCGCAGAGACTAGCAGTTCCGATTCAATCCTGAAACGGAAACCGGACGGTAATTGTACAGCCTTTTCCCACAGCACTGTCGAGCGACACATCGGCTCCCATCGCCTGACACAGGTGCTTGACAATGGCCAGTCCCAGCCCGGTGCCGCCGCGTTCCCGATTCCGGTCGCGTTCAACCCGGTAGAAACGCTCAAAAATCCGCTGCTGCTCCTGCCGCGGAATGCCGACGCCGTTGTCAATCACGCTCACCAGAGCGGCCGACTCATCGGCGTGCACCGTCACCCGGACCACCCCGCCCTCAGGGGTATACTTCAGGGAATTGTCGATCAGACTTCCCAGTACCGTCTGAACGGCCTGATCATCTGCCAGAACAAACAGTTCGGCTTCGCCTTCACGTGTCAGGCTGATGTTCTTACCCGCAGCAACGGGCTGCATTGCGTGAATCACCTGATCGCTGCCGGCCGCCAGATCCACCGGCTGTTTTTCCAGCACCCGCTGGCCGGATTCCACACGGGCCAGCTGCAGCATCCGCAGAATCAGCTGCAGCAGACGTTCCGACTGTTCTTCAATCTGAAGCAGAAACCGCCGTGCCGCCTCGGTATCTTCCACCGCGCCGTCCAGCAGCGTTTCGGTACAGGCTTTGATCACTGTCAGAGGCGTCTTCAGTTCGTGAGAAACGCCGCTGACGAAGTCCCGCCGCATGGACTCAAGCTTCCGCATTTCTGTGATGTCCGCCAGCACCAGTACGGCACCGCTGCCGGAAATCGGCGAGGCCGACAAAGCCACCACGGCGTTGTTGCGCGAGACACGCAGTTCCATTTCGGTCGGCTTCCGTTCGCTGACAGCTTCGTGGACCACTTCCTGAAAGTGAGTATTGCGGACCACTTCAAAGATCGGACGCCCCTTCAGATTGTCCGGATCGAGCTCCAGCATCGAACACGCCACATCATTCGCAAAAAGTACCCTTTCGTCTGCATCCACGGCAATGACGCCTTCCGCCATCGACTGCAGCATGGCCGACAGCTGCACGGCTGAAGACCGCATCTGCTGCTCCTGCACCCGGGCCTGCTTCAGGCGATCAGCCCGGTCCTGATCGATGGCCGCCACCGCCCGCGCCACCTGCCCGAATTCGTCGCTGCGCTCACCAAGGCGGATCAGCAGGTCCCGACGTTCGGCTGCGTCATCCCGCTGCCGCAGAACGGTCATCAGACGCCGCATCGGTGCCACAATCGCGGCGACCACAATTGCCAGACTGGCCGTTCCGCAGATCCACGCCACAAGAGCCACCCGCACCGCCGTTTCGCGGCTTTCAACTGAAAAACTCAGACGTTCGCCCGCATCCCACGCCAGAATCGCAAACCGGTCGTCCGCCCCCGCCCCGGGCAGCCGCATCGCTGCATACAGGGTTGCCGGGTGAAGAAAATCCCAGGTCGTATGAACTTCGTCCCGCATGGCTCCGGCGATCAATCGACGACGCACTGCCGCGGTCAGCTGCATGGCCGGGGCCTGAAAACAGGCGGTGCTGATCACACCAGCGTCGCTTCCACAGTGCAGCAAAGTCTGCCCGTGCCGCAGCCACAGGCGGGCCACCGGAAAATCAGACTCACCAGAATCCGATTCACGGGAACCGAATTCGCCGGAACCGGCAACGTCCCGATGTGTCAGTTCGTCTCTGATGGTCAGCATCTGCCGTCGCAGATCGTCACGCAGGAACAATCTGATATTGTGATCCAGTTTTCGATTCAGAGCCGCCAGCAGGGCCGTGAGCGCAACAGCGGACAGCAGGACGTAAATTCCCACCGTCTTCCAGAACAGACGAGACTTCAACCAGCTCAAATCATTCTTTCTTCAGCCACGCTTTTGCATCGGTTTCCGCTGACGCACCTGATAGTATACCGCCGGAATATGAATTGTTGAGGAACGCGGCCCGGATCATCGTCGGCGGCTGAAAGACCGCGCTGTCGCCCCGGACCGGATGATCTTAGCTTCGGCGTCACCGCTACAGAAAAAGGCAACTCTGCGTTGGACACTTCGGAACCATCTTTTAATCGTTTTCCCGCCATCCGCCTGCGGCGAAATCGGCAGACCGACTGGTCGCGTCGCCTGGTGCGAGAAAACCTGCTGACCGTCAATGATCTGATTCTGCCGGTTTTTGTCAGAGACGGGGTCGACACCGTCGAACCGGTGTCGTCCATGCCAGGCGTCAGCCGGTACAGCTGCGACCGTTTCGTCGACGTGGTTCGCGAAGCGGCCGCCGCCGGAATCCCGGCGATCGCCATCTTTCCGGTTACTCCGGCGGAGGTCAAAACCGAAGATGGCGATGAGGCCCTGAACCCGAACAACCTGATCTGCCGGGCCATGCGAGCCGTCCGTGACGCCGGCCTCAGCATCGGACTGATCGCGGATGTCGCACTCGATCCCTACACCACGCACGGTCAGGACGGTGTGCTGCGAAACGGCGTGGTCGCCAATGATGAAAGCCTGGAAATCCTGGCCCGCCAGGCCGTCGTACAGGCACAGGCCGGCTGCGACATTATCGCTCCGTCAGACATGATGGACGGTCGCGTCGGTGTCATCCGGCAGACACTGGATGACGCGGGCTTCTCAGGCACGCAGATCATGGCCTATTCCGCAAAATACGCCTCGGCCTTCTACGGTCCGTTTCGAGACGCAGTTGGTTCAGCTGCTAGTCTCGGAAGCGGCGACAAGCGAACCTACCAGATGGATCCGGCCAATTCAGACGAAGCGATTCGTGAAGTGGCACTGGATCTGGCAGAAGGAGCCGACATGGTCATGGTCAAACCGGGTATGCCCTACCTGGACATCGTCCGCCGCATTCGGGATGAGTTTGCCGTACCGACATTCGCCTATCAGGTCAGCGGCGAATACGCCATGCTGTCTGCCGCCGCGGCCAACGGCTGGCTGAATCGCGAGCAGGTGATCATGGAAAGCCTGCTGGCCTTCAAACGCGCCGGAGCTGATGGCATTCTGTCGTATTTTGCGTTCGAAGCAGCCCGGCTGCTCAGCTGATTCGTTCTCGGGCAATCTTCCCTCACTGCCCGGCTGTCAGGATCATCCTATGTATGTTGTTGTGCTGGGCGCCGGCACCGTCGGCCGAACAGTGGCCGAACTTCTGTGCAATCGCGGCGTCAACGTGTGCGTGGTCGACGAAAAGGCCGATGTCCTGCGTCAGGTGGAAGAACGCCTGGATGTACAGACTGTCTGCGGTTCGGCACTGGATGTCTCAAAGCTGTTTCAAACCGGCATTCAGCTGGCCGATCTGTGTCTTGCCGTCACCAGCAAGGATGAAGTGAATCTGGTCAGCGCCAGCATCGCCCGGGAAATGGGCGCCGCCCGCTGCGTCGCCCGCGTGTTCAATCCGATTCTACGCGACACCAGCACGTTTGATTATCAGCGACACTTCAACATTGACCGTCTGATCAGTCTGGAATATCTGACCGCTCTGGAACTGGCCAAACATATTCGCAGTACGTCTGTCCTGGCTGTGGAAAGCTTCGCCCGCGGCGGCGTGGACGTCCATGCCATTCAGGTCGGACGGAAGGCAAAGGCCGTCGGGGTGCCACTGTATCAGCTGAAACTGCCCGCCACCGTTCGCGTGGGCCTGATCGTCAGTCCCGAACGTTCCGTCATTCCCGGCGGCAACGATTTCGTCCGCGCCGGTGACAACGTCACCCTGATCGGCGCACATGGAGAACTGGACAAGGTGGTCTCGCTGTTCGAAGATCACCGCGTCGAACGCCCTCGCGTGGTGATCGCCGGCGGAGGAGAAATCGGACTGAATCTGGCACGCCTGCTGGAACGCACGCGGTGCCGCGTCACGCTGCTTGAAAAGGACGCCGCTCGCTGCGATTTTATTGCCGAACGTCTGCCTCAGTGTTCCGTGCTGCATGCCGACGTCAAAAGCAAGGCGGACCTGGAAGAAGCCCGCGTCGGGGCCAGCGACGTGTTCGTCGCCTGCACCGGTCACGACGAGGAGAATATTGTGTGTGGTGTCGAAGCCAAGGAACTGGGTTGCAAACGCCTGCTGACCATCGTCCGCAGTCCTGACTACGCCAACGTGCTGGAACGCCTGGGCATCGACGTGGCCGTCAGCCCGCGTCAGGCAATGGCACGCCAGATTGTAGGACTGGTCTCCAAAGGGGCCGTACGGGAACGATGTCCAATCGCCGGCGATGCCGCTGAAGTCTGGGAAGTAGAAGTACGAGAAGGCTCCCCGGCCACCAAAGCTCCATTGAAGGATCTGGCACTCAGCCAAAGCCTGGTGGCCGCCGTGGAACGTGGCGATTTCGTCAGAGTTCCCAACGCCGACGATCAGCTGCAGGCGGGCGATACGGCCGTGCTGCTGGTTCAGAGACAGGCTGAAGCTCAGATTCAGACCCTGTTCGGCCCCTCAGCCTGACCGACGTCCACCGCGGCTGTCTCCACCGCGGCTATCTCCACCGCGGCTATCTCCACCGGGACTATCGAAGACAACCAGTCCCCGATGCTCGTGACACACCTGGATTGACGTCGCAGGGCACCGCGGTTGGTTCTGCTTCCTGCCGAATCGCGTCGCCCACGTAGACAGTTCGCCACCGGGAAGCGGACGGTGTCAGAAAACGACACGACTCGACGCCGTGCCAAGACCCGGCTGCAAACACAGCAATTCCAGGCTAACTGGGTAACAAAACGACGCGAGCAAACCCGCAGCCGCAAACACCCCAAAGGCCCTATACCTCCCGGTCGTATCATTCTGTATTCAAGAGGGCCACTTTTCCGGTTGTGTTGACTAAAAAAGATAGGAAGTCTGTATCGGCACAGTTGATT
>JAVKCM010000085.1:0-25146 GCA_040222735.1 Fuerstiella sp.
GCCCATCAGCCGCAGGCCTTTGTAGAATGCGAACGGATGTTTGGCGCTTGACCTGGCCAGCAGTTGGACGATCGAACAATAAAGCTGCTTAATCAAATCTGCCGTGAGTCGTTTCCGCGCCGAAGTGAGCGTCGCTCGCGATGGCGTCGTGCATTGCGAGTTGCTGCTGAGCCGAAAGATCTGCCGATACGACTTGCCAGCGAACAGCCCCATGCCAACAATCAGCCAGACGAGTTGCTGATTGGTGATGCGTTTGCAGTGACGTGTTTGAAGTTGATCACCGGTCGCACGGTCAATCTGCTTCTGGGGCAGGACTTGCTTCAGACCACGCAGTCGGTCAGAATCGTCAATCGTTACGCACGTTCCATCGCACATGATCGCATTTCCTTTGCGGGATTCGGTTTAAGCACCATAATCATGCAGGGAAATGCGATTTTTTCATATCTCGATTTAGCGGTATTGGGCTTGCGCCCTTCCGCTACTTTGCGGGTGTCGGCCGCCCGTTGATCCGCGTTTACCATTCCGGATCTGCTGGTGGCAATGACCGGCGGCAGCATTACTGCTGCCAGTAATTGCGATCCAGCGTGCGGTAGTTGATGGCTTCGGTCAGGTGTTCGACGCGGATCTCGTCGCAGTCCACCAGGTCGGCAATGGTTCGGCCGATTCTCAGAATCTTGTCGTGAGCTCGGGCTGACAAACCCATGTCTTCCATGGCGCCCTTCAACAAACCCTCGGCGTCTTTGTCCAGCCGACAGAAACGACGGATCTCCGGCGGCTTCATCTTTCCGTTGACGCGGGTTGTCAGGTTGCGAAACCGGTGCGCCTGATGCTTGTGAGCTCTCACGACACTCTGTCTCATCTGCGTGCTGGTCGTGCCTTCGACGGTATCCGACAATTCCCGAAACGGAACCGGCGGCACTTCGATATGAATGTCAATACGATCGAGCAACGGTCCGCTGATGCGGCTCAGATAGCGTTCGATCTGAACCGGCGTGCAACTGCATTGCCGCTTGGGGTCTCCCCGAAATCCGCAGGGACAGGGATTCATCGCCCCGACCAGCATCAGACTGGCCGGAAACGTGACACTTCCCATGGCTCGGGAAATCGTCACGCACTGGTCTTCGAGCGGTTGTCGCAGTACTTCCAGAGTTCGGCGATTGAACTCCGGAAGTTCGTCCAGAAACAAAATGCCATGATGGGACAGACTGATTTCTCCCGGCTGCGGCGTGCTGCCGCCTCATATCTCATTTGGCGGCGTCCTCGCCGTTGCGGTAGAGATGGATGGAATACCCAATCCGGTCGTCCGGCTCACGTTCAAACAGGTCTGCAAACCAATTCTCACCCTGACCGCCGTGGCGTCGGTGAAATGCCGTTTGATGGGCGATCCGAGTCACACTGACCGCCACCCACTTTGATGGGCCCGAACTCGGTTCGGGCGAGCCGTCGGGGAGCGAGAGTCGGTCCTTGCGAGACGTGACATCGGTCACCGGCAGCCCTGCGAGAACAGGCGCCACCGGGCCGTAGTAGTGAAGTTCCATGCCCGCGGCTTCAGGATGATCCTCAAGCCATTCTTTCAGGTACAGCAAATCCTGTCCCCAGTCCAGATTCGCATCGACCATGATCCGATATCCTGACTTCGGGCCCCCAACCAGTTCGTTGAAGTAGGCCAGTGAATGTGGGAAGTACCACAGGCTGCTGGCAATGCTCCACAACAGTCCGAGAGCTGTGAGGGTTAACGAAATCCGTGAACGGTTCCCGATCCGGTCAGAGAGCAATTGACTGATCCAGATAAATGCGAATGGGAAGGCGGGCAGCAGATAGCGGAAGAAGTTGAGACCCACCTGACTGCTGACAACGCTCGCAAAACACAGAGCGGGGCCGATCAGCAGAAGTTGCTGGTCAGCACGGCCCCAGCGCCCGGCAACGGGGACCGTCAGGAATGCCAGTACCCATGTACCGAGCGGCACCTTGACGGCGGCGGCGTAAAGATAGAACCACCACCAGCCTTCTCCTGCTGTCTTGATTTCGCCCAGCAGATAACTTCTCAGTCCGGTTTCAAAGTCGTACTTCTGAGCGTCAATGCCGATGACATAGTTCGCAGGCAGCGGAATCGGAACGGATCCAGTCCACGACTCAGAAAATCGATTGCCGCGCACAGAAGACCGCCGCCCATCGTGATCTCCACCGAGAGCCTGACTTCGAAATGAAAATTCTTTCAGCTGGGTAAAGCTGCCTTCGAATCCATAGCCAAGGTTCAGCACCAGCATCGCGATGACAACCATGGTGGTAAGTTGCAGCGTTTGCCTGCGTTTTGAAACGTCAGCTCGGAGACCGTTGGGACCAACTTCAGGATTCCGGCCCAACAGCCGCACCGTCGCCCAGAGCACGGGCAGGAGGCCGCACAGCAGAATCAGCGACGACTTTGTCAGCAGGGCAATGCCAAGGCCGACGGCTGTCAGGTAGCAGGTTGCCCATGAGGGACGGCGCAGCCAGTGGAAGAACAGGTACAGCGTGGTCACACACAGGGAGGCAGCCGGGACATCGGCGGTGATCAATGCGGCATTTCCGAGAATAGTGGGCGAGAAACACCACAGCGTTAGAGACAGCAGTCCGCTGGCAGCGCCAAACAATTCCCGCGCCCATTGAAAGCAGACCCATCCGCCGAGCAGGGAGAACGGAATGCAGCTCCAGCGGGCCAGCGTGATCAGCCAGAAGATGCGAGGACCATTGGCGTCCGCGAAGGCTTCGCCCACCTGGAACTCGGCGCGTGACTGGCTGGCTCGCCGGAACTGCCCCCATGCGGTCTCCGGTTTTGCCGCCAGCACCGGCAGGGCGGCAATCATGCGAACCAGCGGCGGATTCACGCTATACAAATCCATATGGCCAAACTGCCAGTGACTGATGCCAGCTGCCAAATGAGCTGGCTCGTCAATAGTTGGACTGTGCCGGTAACCGCTCCATGCCAGCATTGTGGCATGGACCGCCAGCAGACACACGGCAGCGGGAACGTCACGAACCATGGTGGGCATCCTGGGGACCTGGCAATTCTCGGCAGTTGCGGAATTTCCACAGCAAAGGCAACACAATATATCAGCAGACCAGCCAGGGAGAGTGGCGGTGACTCCCCCCGGGGAAGATTTCTCAAGAATCCTCCCGGTTCACTAATGACCTGCATTGACAACCAGGGGGGGGGTGGTGATTCTGATCACAGCTACTGAGCAAGGCGATGGTCCGCGTGCCGCCGCAGATGGGTTCTTCGGACGTCGCCGACCGGAGCACAATGCGACGGCTTGTGTGGTCAGACGAATGACTGCTGGTGGGGAACCAACGACACTTCTCGGATCGAATGAGGGAAAGTGGAAGGAGCAATTGAAATGAGAAGCTATTTGTTTTCGGGGTTAATTGGACTTTTCTTGGGAATCAACAGTCAGCACATACCAATCACATTGGCAGGATGTGAGCTTGGCTGTGAAGAATCTTATGATTGGGCGTACAAGCAACCCAATAAATGTTTGGTGTGGAACGATTTGCAGGCAGACGAAGGACGAGTGTTTGGCGATGATGGAACCTGGACGTTGATCGGCGACGACGCTATTCACTTAACGGTTTGCGACTACAGTGAGTGCGCCCAGAGCTGTCCGAGTTCTTTCAACGTGCCTCACGAGGCGCTGTCCAATGGTGCGAATCAAGGATGTACTTCTTCGGGTTACTACGGGAACGCAGTGTGCCTCAATCCGTAGGCAAGTGTGATCGGATGTGGCGTACCTAAGTGCGCTCGTTGCGAAGTACATCTGGCTAATGCTTTCCTTGGGACGTTCGCCATGGATGCTGTTGCCAGGGGGGACCATGTTCGGTCATTCACACATTATCTCAATCAAGTGCAACAGATTGGTCGCGCGGGCATCTATGGCTTCCTCCTGCCAAAATCGCTCACGGCTCGGACTGGCTGCTGTCATGCTGCTCGTTCACCGTCCGGCATTTTGCGATCAGTCCCAGACAACTCGCTCCATCGTGTCTGTCTGGAATGACCGACAAAGGCAGTTCGATTCGATTCAATACCGCATTTCGGGAACGTATTCACAACCCGAAGGCTACCTGCGGATACCGGAGGATCTGCGGCACGATCCCGCAGCCCCGTTGAAACCGTTTCCAGCTTCGGACTCTCGGGACCCGATTGGCTGCAGCGTGATTCTTGACCTGACGGGCCGAAGGCTTCGGGTTCACGAAGCACGCACGTCACATTTCTGGCTCACGGAGAAGAAGGCATTCGCCTCGATGCCGTTCGATCAGACGGTGGTGTTCAATGGAGATGTGTTCAAGAGTTATCGACCACACAACTTGAACCTCGCTTTGGCGCCGGTGGAGACTTCCGGCACCGAGCTTCAGATTTACAACGGCCGACCTCGGGTCGTCGTTCTCGGCCTTGAGCATAATCCTGTCTTGTATGCGTGCGGAATCATCCACACCGAACTAAACCACAATCCAGCCGACCTGCGCCCAGCCCTCGATTCACGGAAGTTTCGATTAGAGTCTCAGGTTGTATCGGGAGACAGGACATGTCACATTCTGCGGAGCGTTCCCGATCCAGCCAGGCGGTTTTACGAATACTGGGTCGACTCAACTGATTACAGAAAGATCTACCAGGTTCACGGATTCGGGCTCGGTGGAGAAGGCCGGCTTTGGGTAACGACGAAGATCGAATACCGGGATTCCGAGCATGGTCCTTTGCCGTCGACCTGGGAGATTCAGCGATTCGAAAACTCCACGAACAAAGCGGCGGTCTACCGAATGCAGCTTGACGAATTCGATGTGAGTCCGGCCTTCAGCGACGAGGATTTTGACATCGATCCACCACCGGGCACCCGGGTATCGGACGACAACCTGCCGCGCGATGCCCGAAAGTACGTCGTTGCCGTGCCCAACCAGCCCGATCTGCCGGTGGGCGAGTTTGAGGCGCAGCAGGAACAGCGGGAATCTCGGCTGTCATTATTTGTCGGACTTGCGATGATCGTCTTGCTGTCTGTCGGTGCCATCGCGACATGGAGGCGACGTCATGCCGGTTGATTCCTTCGACGCGACTGACGCATCTGCGTGAGTCGTGTAGATTCAAAGTCCGGAACCGGACATATGCAGTTTTCCGTCAAGCAACAACTGATCGTGGCGTTGATTGCAGCGCTGGTTTGTTCACCGACTATCGCCGCTGAAGAAGAAATACGCGAGGTCCTTCAAACATGGCGCCAGCAACAACAGCGATTCCACGCGGTCCGGTTCAAAATATCCGGCACCTTGACACGCCCCGATGGTTACACGCTGCTGCCGGCTGGCAACGACTACAAGAACCTCGTTCCAGCCTCCGCGGAATCCGAGCAAGTGGCGATCGAAAGCACGCTTCTGTTCGACTTCACGCACGGTCGACTTCGTAGGCACTTAATCAAGGCCAGCGGAATGTGGGTGCCGGAGGAGAACGCCTGGAGAAGCTTCCCCTTTGATCAGGTGGTAACCTACGAAGGAACTCAGTGGCAGTCTTATACACCACATGAGTTGAATCTGGCAAAAGCGGCTCTTCCGGATCGGCAGGGAACGGAGCTCGCGATCTACTCGAACCAGCCGCGGCGCATCGTATTCGATGTTGAACATATCCCGCTTCTGATCGCCTGCGGCATGATTCGGACCGTACTCGTCTTCGAACCGCACGATTTCACGCCAGCGATTAACGACCATGACTTTCGGCTCGATGGAAGACATCAGCTTGATGAGAATCAGTGTCTGGTTCTGCGAACGATCCCCGATCCAATGGGGTATTTCTTCGAATACTGGGTGGATATTCATGACCACCGAATGATTCGCCGAATGATGACCTACAAATCGACTGACCCTCCCAAACTCCGGTTGAACACGAGTATCGAATACTCGGAAACAGAACACGGGCCGCTGCCGAAAAACTGGCGCGTTGAAAAAGCAGACTTCATGACGGACAAGGTATCGGTGTACCAAGTCTCTCTGGACGAGTTCGAAGCGAATCCGATTCTGTCAGATTCTGATTTTCAGATCGCCCCGCCACCGGGGACGCGCGTCCATGATGAGCGGCGTCCCCGCGATTCACGCGATTATGTTGTCATGGGGGCCGGGGAGCCCGAGTTGCCGGTCGGCGAATTCGAAGCCCGACAGGAACAGCGGAAGTCCCGGTTTGCTTTGTTTGCCGGACTGGCGATTGTCATGTTTCTGGTCGCCGGTGCTGTGGTTGTACTCAGGCGTCGGAGAAGTTCATGAGAGTCAGTACCGTTCAAAATGCCGCAGCATCGTCGCGGACTGCTTTTACCATTGTCGAGCTGCTGGTGACGATGGCGATCATCTCGGTGCTGGTCGCACTGATTATTCCCGCCGTCCAGTACGCGCGAGAGGCAGGTCGTCGCACGCAGTGCCGGAACAATCTGCGGCAACTGGGAATCGCGGTTCACAACTTCGAATCAACCCACGGTTATTATCCTTCCAACGGCTGGGGTTACCTGTGGATCGGTGATCCGGACCGCGGCGTCGGCCCCCGCCAGCCGGGCGGCTGGATCTATCAGCTGCTGCCGTTTGTGGAAGGCAGCAGTCTGGCGGCCATGGGAAGCGGGTTGCCGGAGGCTCAGAAGCGGGCAGCGCTTGCTGAACTGGGCAGGACGCCGATGCCCCTGTTTCAATGTCCTTCCCGGCCCGCCGTGCCCACGACGGCGCTGAACCCGATCCTGTCGTTTCACAATGCCGACATTGCCGGTTCGGTGGCCACCACGCAATACGCCATCTGCGAAGGAGACTACATTACGAACACACCCGGCGGACCCGCCAGTCTGGTGCAGGGCGACGATCCGTCCTATGCGTGGACGGATGTCAGCGACGCGACCGGAGTATCGTTTCTGCGCAGCACTGTGCGAACGCGTGATGTGACGGACGGCACGTCACATACTTACCTGGTCGGCGAAAAGAATGTGTCTCTGGAATCATATGCGGATGCCTCTGACGACGGTTTCGATCAGCCGATGTACAGCGGCGTCGATCTGGACATTGCCCGCTGGACCACAGGTCCGCCGTTGCCGGACGGGCTGACGCCTCAGTTTCGACGCTTCGGCAGTGCTCATGCGGCCGGAGCTTATTTTGTGATGTGCGACGGATCCGTCCGCATGGTGTCGTTTCTGGTGGATGCTCAGGTTCACCGCTACGGGGGCAACCGTCGCGATGGTGAAGTCACCAACTGACGACCGGCGGCAGTATTACTGCTGCCAGTAATTGCGGTCCAGCGTGCGGTAGTTGATGGCTTCGGTCAGGTGTTCGACACGGATTTCCTGACTGTCGACCAGATCGGCGATGGTGCGGCTGATTCTCAGAATCTTGTCATGGGCGCGGGCTGAGAGTCCCATATCTTCCATGGCCGTCTTCAGCAGCTCTTCCGCATCTGTGTCCAGACGGCAGAAGCGACGGATTTCGGGAGGCTTCATCTTGCCGTTCACGCGGGTGGTCAGATTGCAGAACCGCTGAGCCTGATGGTGGCGGGCCTGCACGACGCTGTTTTTCATCTGTTCGCTGGACGTCCCGTCGATGGCATCAGACAGTTCGCGGAACGGCACCGGCGGCACTTCAATATGAATGTCGATGCGATCCAGCAGTGGTCCGCTGATGCGACTCAGGTAGCGTTCAATCTGCACCGGACTGCAGCTGCATTGCCGTTTCGGGTCGCCTCGAAAGCCGCAGGGGCACGGATTCATGGCAGCGACCAGCATCAGGCTGGCGGGAAAGGTGACACTGCCGATGGCGCGGGAAATGGTGACGCACTGGTCTTCCAGCGGCTGTCGCAGTACTTCCAGCGTGCGGCGATTGAATTCAGGCAATTCGTCCAGAAACAGAATGCCGTGGTGCGACAGGCTGATTTCTCCGGGCTGCGGTGTGCTGCCGCCTCCGACCAGGCCTGCTTCGCTGATGGTATGATGCGGCGAGCGAAACGGACGCGTCAGCATCAGGGGCTGGCCGGGTTCCAGTCGACCGACGGCGCTGTAAATCTGAGTGGTCTCCAGGCTTTCTTCGGGTTCCAGTTCGGGCAGGATTGTGCCCAGCCGCTGAGACAGCAGCGTTTTTCCGGTGCCGGGGCTGCCGATCATCAGGATGTGATGGCCTCCAGCGGCCGCGACGGTCAGGGCTCGTTTGGCCATTTCCTGCCCCTTGACGTCCACGTAATCCACGTCGTACCGTCCGAAGGCGGTGCGGGCGTGCTGCCAGCTGAACACGACAGGATCAAGGGGCAGGTTTCCGGTCAGAAAACCGACGGCTTCGGCCAGCATTCCCACGGAAATAACATCGATGCCTTCAACCACGGCGGCTTCCTGAGCGTTGGCGGACGGCACCACGATGTGGGTCATGCCGGCATCCCGAGCGGCAATGGCCATCGACAGGGCGCCGCGGACCGGGCGAAGACTGCCGTCCAGTGCCAGTTCGCCGACATAAACAGCCGTCACGTCCGGGTCGGGTTCGACCTGGCCGTCAGCGATCAGCAATCCCAGGGCGATGGGCAGGTCCAGCGACGCGGCATCTTTAGGAAGATCGGCGGGACTGAGGTTGATGACCACCCGGTCCATCGGTCGACCGTAGCCGCTGTTCACCAGGGCGCGTTCGATACGGTGCGTGCTTTCTTTGACCGCGGCCTCCGCCAGACCGACCAGAATCGTCTTCGGCAACGCACCAGGCGAAATATCCACCTCAACTTCCACTGGTCTGGCTTCAATACCGAGCAACGTGTAGGTGGCCAGTCGTGAAAGCATAGCAGTGAATTTCCGAAACAGGCTTCCGAGTGTCGTGACTCTCCGGCCGCACGGTGTCTGTCGCTGACGCGAAGTTCCGGCCGACCGGCGCTGATGCTGATCCGGGGGGCGGAAAGAGTGTGCCGTGTGATCCGGGTGTCGGACTGCAACATCGCCCTCCGGCCATCGGTTATTACTATACAGGGTAATCTAAGTTTTGCCAGTTAGGGGGCATGTTGATGTTCGTACGGGGTGTGGTTGGTTGGTCAAACCCATCGCCGTTGCGTTCGGTAAGAATCTGCCCGAAAGTCGGGAATGGCGGACAGAGAAATCGGACACGTTCCGGCCGTTTCAGAATTCCGGCTGTGTGACGATCATTTGCCTGATGAGATTTGCCTGGTGATGGATTGAGACGTACGACGGACTTCAGTCCGTCTCTTCATCCGGAAACGCTGTTGTTTGTGGACTGGCTTCAGGCGTCACCAGTCACGATGTCAGCTCACCATGGGTATGGGGAAATGGTTCCAGGTGAACCAGTACGTCACGCAGAGTCGAAAAATCTGCGATCAGTTTGTCTTTCACCTGATGGCCGATTCGATGTCCTTCTGCCACCGTTAGAAACTGATCGACTTCAATGTGAATGTCGACAAAGTATTCCAGCCCGGACTTGCGAACCCACAGCTTTTCAACAGCCTTTACATCCGGGACGTTCTCTGCCGCCATCTTGATCTGCTCGACCAGCTCATCGTCAGCCTGCAGGTCCATGAGTTCGCTGGAGCTTTTTCTGAACAGTTGAAGGCCGGACCACACGATCGCGGCCACGACGACCAGGGCGGCAACTTCGTCGGCTCCGATCCACTCCGGTCCGCCCCACCGCACGATGCCCAGGCCGATCAGGACGGCGAACGAGCAAAGAGCATCACTTCTGTGGTCCCAGGCATTCGCCAGAATCGAGCTCGATCCTGTTCGCTTCGCAACTCGCACCTTGTACCGGTACAGGCCTTCCTTGATCAGTACGTTGGCACCGGCGATCCACAGCGTCCAGATGGGCGGAAGGTCGTGAGGCACGTTGATTCTCTGGATCGCTTCCCAACCAACAATCACCGCGGAAATGACGACCAGAAGAGCTACGTTGGACCCGGCGATGGATTCGGCCTTCGTGTGGCCATACGGATGCTCGGCATCAGCTGGCCGTTGGGCAACCCGCAACCCGAACAAGACAACCAGAGAAGCGAACACATCGCCGAGCGAATTGACGGCATCGGAGATCAGGGCGAACGACTTGCCGACGATCCCGCCGACAAGCTTCACCAGCCCCAATATCAGATTGGCAACCAGACCAAGAAGAGCGGCCTGAGTGGCGTCTCGGTACAGCGAATCCGCGTTGCTCTGTCCGCCAGCCTTCTTCAACCGCTGATCCTTCATTCTGATCCGGAAATCGTCATCCGCTGCATTCTCGACTCTCTGGTCGGTAACGCAAACGTGGTGTGCCGGCGCTTCGCTTGTCACACCCGTTTTGCGACCGTTTGAGCGTGACGTATTGGTAGGTGACAAGCGAAGGCAGCCGCCGCAGGCGTCCGACCGGCCGACACCGATCCGTCAGTGTGATCGCGTGGCCGGCTGCCAGGCCCTTCGCGCCGGCACACCGCGGTCGCCCCGCCGGCACATGCGGCTTATCACGCTCAGGAAGCTCTTGCAAGGTGGAAAGGGGACAGGCACAAACCGAGCGTTGCGGACGGTCCAGGCAGGCAGAGAACTGGTCTGCCGCCGGGAGCGAAGCTAGAAACGTCGACTCAGGCCTCCGCCGTCGTGCCGGCCGCCATTCGGCCCCACTGTACGTTTGTGCAAGACTCCAGTTAGCCCGGCACTCGGCGCGCCGAGCCGTACTGTGCCTGTCCCCTGGTACGGGTCTGCATCTGAAAAATACAGGAAAACAACATGCGTTTACCGTGGCTGAATCTCTTGCTTCTCTGGGGACACACAATAATTCTGGACAGACTCGTTACTCTCGGCCCGGTCGAATCATCCTGCAAGCCGTGTAAGCTTTGCTATGGAGGTGCTATGTGGAATACATGCATGGAATAGCCAATACGGTCGACAGGCTCTTCTCCGATCAGAACGTGAATCGGTTCATGTGGATCGACAAGTCGCGTCAGACTTACAATATACCACCCGGGACGAATCTGACCAACGGCACCAGGTTCCGATGACTTTCCGGGCCACCCAAGTGGTTCGCTGGGAATGCCCAGTAAGTCAGGATTCAAATACCCGACGGAACTAATATAAAGCGGCGTGGCATCCGGGTGGTCGTTGACCCATTCTTTGACAAGAAGCAGATCCTGCCCCCAATCCACATTACTGTAGTCCAGATGTTGCCAACCGTTTGCTGAGCCTCCGATCAGCTCATTAAAATAAGACAGACCATGCGGATAGTTACTCAGACTGCTCAACATCGATGCAGCAAGCAGAAGCACGGGTAAAGCGCGTCTGAAGAATCTTGCTGAACGGAAAAGCTCAGCAGTGCGGCCACCGAAGATAAACAGAAATGGAAATGCAGGAAGAACATATCGGAGGTGATGGTTGAAGCCGGTTTGAGCACTTACGAGCCAGATGACGGCAATGGCAGGGCAAAGCAAGTAGAGTTCATGAATTAGAAGCGTGGGGGGACTGCCGCCGGTGCTGCCAGCCGGGGCGCAGAATGTCTGTCGCAGAAACAAGACGCCGGAGATGGCCACCAGAGTCAGCGTACCTGCCGGAATCTTGATCAGCATTGCGTACAAGTAGTAGTACCACCAGCCACCATGTTTTTTTTCCCCTCGCAGATAAGACAGCTTGCCGGCCTCGTATTCGAATTTTATGTGATCAATGCCCTGCAGATAATTACGAGGGACAGGAACTGGAATGTTCTCCATAACAGTACCGCGAAAACGATTGCCGCCTGAATCCGAATGCAGATGAGCTTCACGACCACCCAGACTCGTGCTTGAAAAATCAAAATCACCGAGCCGGCAGAACGTGTCCTCCCAAAGATAACCGTTGTTAAGTACACACCATCCTGTCAGCAGAATAAGAAACAAAGAAGCCACGCCTGACCGGTGCGGGCGGAATACGGCAGCCGACGCGATACGATGTGCGCTGCTGGTTGATCCATGGTGACTGCCATCCGCATAGGCCCGTCGATTGCGATGAACCCATGGAAGCACCAGCCACCAGAATGAACAGATTCCTGGCAGAATCATCCAGGTAAACTTAGTCAGCAGTGCCAGCCCCAGAAATACCCCTGCTGTCAGGGCACGATGCAGACCGGGGGAATTCATCCATCGCATAAAGGCATAGCACGCCGCTGCGCCAGTCGCGGCCGCACCAGTGTCGGGGGTCAGCAGCGAAGCATGACCGATGATCGTCGGGCTGAAACACCACAGACAAAGTGATACCAACCCACCACTCGACCCATACAGATCTCTGGCCCACAGGAAGCAAACGACCGCGCCAAGAACGGAAAATGGAACGCACGCCCATCTGGCCAGAGTAAACATCGGCAGAATCCGATCCGGATGTTCGTTCATCCAGCGCATCCCGAGCAGGAACTCGGGACGATATCTTGGGTGTGCCCGATATCCGGTGAAATCAATCGGCTCCCCGGAAATAGCCGCGGGAAGCGTAGCGACGGCACGAACAAGGGGTGGATTGACGCAGTACAGATCCAGACGGTGCAGATGCCAGTGGCTGAGTCCCGCTGCAAGGTGCCCGACCTCGTCGACAACAGGAGTGTGCACCCTTGCCGAACGAATGAGTAAGCAAACGTGAATCAGCATCACCACTCCGGCCGCGATTCGGACCAGTAGAATTCGGCGGTGCGTGCTGCGTTGCGGAGCAATCACAGACCTTCCTCCTGGGAAACAGTTCTCTGAATCCGAAAGCGGGGGGTTGGCAGGGCAATCGTGTGTTCAGAGCAGCGGAAACATAGGTTGTGCGGCTGCTGATTCGTAGAAGCGCTGCCAGGTACTTTTGTATGTCGGACGTCCACGTCCGAATGGCCCTGAAGAATAAAGAAAAAGCACATGAGTTTGCCCTGGGGAGCGTTTTGCCTTTCTAGTGGAAAGGACGCTGAAGACACGATCAGTCGCAGGTGGTGAAACTGCATTTTGGCCGTAGACTGAAACAGTTTCAAAAAAAAGCGGCGGGGCAGGAACGGGGTGAGGTAAGGGTAGCCCGACCTGTGAAGCTCGTGAGCCGACACAAAGTACGTTTGAAAGCCGCAAAAACGCTTCGTGGATGCCCTCCGGAGTTTGTTCTGATGGTAATGAACAAGAGTCTCTTTTGGTGGCGCTACCTTTCAATTCAGATCACTGCAGCAGAGTAACTTCACACGGCGAACGCGAGCGACACATTTTTTTTATTTATGGAACGCCGGCATTGACAGCAAAGATGACTTGTACGACTATAGGGTGGCGATGGCAAGCTCCTGTGTGGTGCACTGGCTGTTCGGCATGGGCGAACCTGATTGCTCAGCAGCCCCGGGCTTGCATTTCACTTACTTAGTGGCAAAGGAGTAGAAATGAACTGGCGAATTGGCTGCAAATTGGTCGCGTCGATGCTGGTCGTGGTGATTCCCTGGGGAATCGCTGCCGCTGGTTGGTATCAGTCCTGTGATCTCAACGTTGCAGGGTCCCCAAACTGCTCTACTGTGACCGGATGTGGTGGTCAGCTTTGGGCATGCGGCGGCGGAGTGTGCAATACCGGATCAAAACTGACCGGGGTTTGCATGTACGGCTTTCCTTCATGCTCGAACTCAGGCGAATGTCCCGGCACGTGTGCAAGAAACGCCGCCTGGTCGTGCACATGTTCGATCAACGCCTGTATTCCTTAGGCTGGCACTATCGTCGAGCTTGATGTGTTCTCAGCACCCTCTTCTGCGTTTATTCGCTCCAGAGGGTGCTTGTTCGAACATTTCATCTTTTTGTTGATAAGGGGTTCTGAATGTCTGTGTCATTATCTCGCTACTTACTGCCTGTTGTGTGGCAATTGTTCTTCTGCCTTTGCGTCGCGACAGCAGATGAGCGTCTGCAGCAGGTTTTGACTCAGCACGAATCCGGCATGGGACAAATTCAGGTATTTCATGTCATTCTTCATGCCAGGTCACCACGGCCACCGACCCCCGATAATTTTGAAAAATGGATGAAAGGAGAGGGCCGAGAGCCGGTTTTGTTTTTTGAATGCGCATGGATTAGCGACGGAATTCGTGAGCGTATTCAGATGTTTCCGCATGAGCAGGTAGAAGACGAGAATGGGCGGCCCATCAATATCGATGACTACCTGCGAGATGGAGACAAAGAATATTGGCTGGCGAACTGGGACTGGGATTCTCCTCAGGAAATTACACCGACAATGCAGGGGTCAGTGATGGCTGAAATCCGGCCGCAGACTGCAGCGTTTCGCACGCGTGACCCTGCGTGGTGGCTGCTGCGACTTCCTCGGTTTGAAACACCGGAACCACGGTTGACATTGCGAGAGTATGTAGCCCGATTTGAACAGGTGAGCTGTGTGGAAGGGGAAAGCCCGTTGGATCCGGTGCAGCTGAGGCTGCATGGTGACACCTTAGGTCTTGTGGCGGATACGGCCGCAGTGGAAATCTATCTGGAACCGAAGGCTGGATACCATATTTCGCGTATGGTGCGGGAAAATTCAGACGAGACCGCGGAACGAATGGAATACCAGGTCGAAGAGTTTATGCAGACGCCGTCGGGGGCGTATTTTCCTCGAAAAGTCGTGTACAGGGTCTCGGATAAAGAAATTCCGGATGGAATGACAATGGGTGAGTATGAGGTCGTGACAAGTTCGTTTGACGAGCCCCTTGATCCTTCGCTTTTTACGTTTCGTTTTCCTGAAAACGCGCAGGTTGTAGACACAACTGATCAACGTGACCCACGCAAATGGCTGCTCTGGGGGAAGGAAAATCAAGCCAAAGCGGATCTGCAGAATCCGATGGATCTTCTGGACTATGACCCGGTGGCCCGATCAAAAATGCCCGGCAGAAGTCATTCGATTCCTCGACTTGTGATGCTGAACCTGATTTTTCTGGGTGCGGTACTGGCCGTTGCCTTCTTGATCAAGCGACGCAGGAGCAAAACGTGATTGACTGGCGTACGTATCTGATCGCTGGACTTGTCAGCTCTTGTGTGGCTGTGATCGTTGTATCTGGGCTGCCATCGGAGCGTGGCAAGGAGCCAGTCTACAGTGATACTTCGCCTGATGAGCGTGTTCGAGTTGAGGCGGGTCGTCTAATCTCGGGAGAAAAAGTGTCGGTTCCGATCAGGTTTCCTGCGGCGGACGAGGGAATGACGGTGAGGTCGTATTCTGCTTCCTGCGGTTGTATGGCTCTGCGGGATTCAGCAGGCCGAAAACTTGAGGCACCATTCGTCATTGAATCGGGTGACAACTCTCAGTATTTCTGTCGAATCGATACCGCCGGCAAGTCGGGACGAAGTTTCTTCGGAGTTGTTGCGGAACTGGTGGGGTCCGCCGCAACACGGAAAACAGAATTTCAGATCTTTATCGACGTTGTGCCAGGCTGGATTTCCGATCCCCCATCCATTCACCTGAGAGACCTTTCGCTGGGTGATCAGGTCGAGGCCATGGCTGGAATTTACACGGACGTAAGAAACCGAGATGTGCTCAGGATCGAAGAAGTCGAAGTCCGGTACCCGGACACGACGTCCATCGAGATCATCGACAGGCGTCCAGCTTCAGCGCCAAGTGACCAAGAACTGAAATCGCGTGGACTGTCGTACCAGGGAACTGTAAGAATCCGGATCGACGTCGAAAATTTTAACGACGAGAGTGTTACGATCAAAGGACTTGGTGGAGCGGTTCGATATCGCCTGCCCGTGCATCTACATAAGACGCGATCATCATTGACTGTCAATCCTCCCGTCGTTTACTTGAATGTCAGTGGTGAGCCGAAGGTGGTTTGGATAAAGTCAGAGAAACACAAAGCCCCTGCCGCAGTGACGCAGTTGCCCGACGACCTGGCGTGCGAATTTGTATCTGGAATTCCTGTTGGCGATGGCCAGATGGGCATGTTGCAGCGCTTTAAGGTGCGGGTTCGTCCTGAACAGGTACTGGCCACAAATACTGCGACGGAACGGACAGTGCGCTTTAGCTGTGGCGGTGAAGAATGCGTTGTTCGAGTTATCCTGCAGGACGGTTCTCACAGTCTGGCCAAACTCCAGAATACTGTCAAATCGCAAGAAGTTGTAAGCTGCCATCAACGTCATTGCTCCGAGCACGATGGCGGTCGGAACCAGCATCTGAAACAGTGTCCTGCGAATATTGTCGTTAACCCGTTGCAGCAACAGAATCGCCAGCAATGCGAGGCCCGGGGCCAACATCAACAGTGATGAACGACTCAGAAATGCAAAGCAAAAGCCTGCGACCGCTGTGTTCAGGCTAAGTGTCCTGCCACAAATGCCGTAGACGACGACCGACATGCCGGTGTATGCAAGAATGTGTCCCATCTGCCATACTGCTGGACTTTCGAACTGAGTGACAAACAACCCGCCAACGCAGGCGAATGCAAGCAGGAGAGCAGACTCTCGCTTCGGGATCTGTGCAGCAGAGGACACTTCGCTGACAATCAGATGCCATAACCAGAAATTGAACGCCAACAGTATCGCTGCCACGACACGGTCAGAGATGCGGGTATCCGTCAGGAAACTGCCTAAACTGAACAGCCATCCTCCCGCAGGCCCCCAGTAAAGATACGTTTTTGTTTCGTACGTGCTGACGTCCAGCATTCCGCTAAGCATCGGCGTATCCAGGCGGCCCTCCGCAAACGATTGCCCAAGGTGACCGAAGTAGTTGTATTTGGTTTCCTTGAATCTGTGCTCAAAGAAGCCACAGATCAACAGACACAAGGACAGCAACAGCAGGATGAGCGTCAGAGCGGCAGACTTTCCGGTCTCATTTGATGTTGAAGCCTGTTTAGTTTCCATGCTCATCGCTATTCTTAAGTGGCAAGGCTGTCTCGAAGACCTCCGTCATGCAGGACGTCCACCACTGATCGTCCGAGACTGAAGGGCCGTTGAGATAAGAGAAGAGCGGCAGCAGCACAACCGCGGTCCGGAAAACGAATTCAAGATCTGTCACGACTGCTCGGCGCGTGTGTGGGCGGGTGTCACTGTCACTGCGAACCCGCATGCCGCAGATCAATGTGTGTTACCGCTGCCGGGAAGCCGTCCGACATCCGCGTCCTGCTTCAGGGTGAATACGCGCAACTCCACTCCTTTTCCCGTCTGTTCGAACGCCGGGTCTTTGTCCAGTGCCTCCCACGAAGGGCGGTAACGAGCCAGCAGCTTGTGATTTTCGATTCTGGTGACGACCATGGACAGCTGTTTGGCCTGCATCAGACGTCGGGTTTCCGTCACGCCGTCGAAGAGCATCGGCTGAAACAGATAGTTTTGCCGACGTGATCCGAAGAACGGGTACGAACGCTCGTCCAGTATCAGCAGCCGAGTCGGCTGTTCTGCATGGGTTGTGAAGTAGACGGTCGAGTAATAGGCATTATAAAAGGCTGCGAAATCACGATCCCAGCGGTGCCCGGCGAAACAGATCAGCACACTTAACATACTTCCCGTTGTGATGGCGACAACCAGCGGGCTGCATAGTCGTCGCCTTAATACGACCAGGATGGCGCCAGCCAATAAAAGTGTGATTGCTCCGGCGGCGATTGGTGTTGGCATATTGAGCTGTCCGACTGCATCGGGATGAGCCGGGGTACTGGCGGACCAGAATCGATATGCCAGCTGAGCCACCACAGCAAGTGCAAACAGCTGCTGCATTCGTCGACCGACGCCTGAAGTTGTGCGTCGAGCAATTTCGCTGACGGCGACGGTTGTACTTAGCATCATGATGCAGAGAAAGCAGAGCGAATACCGAACTGGTGTGTAGCCCCAGCGAAGATGATTCAGTGTGCCCGGCTGATCTTCCACCAGCATCGGCGTGGCTAATGTGAGTGCGGCGGTGCCCAGCAGCAGGAAAAACAGCAACCCACTGCGCCTGCGTCTCGAACGGTCATGCCAGCATGCGAGGGAGACGAGCAGAGGTATTGTGGGCAGCAGCAGGGTCGCGGCGAAGTGCAGCGGACCACAGAGTCTCCAGATGGCATCCAGAAAGTATTCCGGTACGCGGGGATCGTCGTTCCATGCCAGTGTGGTCCGGGGGAGGTCCGGATGAGGTATTCGGCGATGCAGGTCTGCGGAGCCGGAAGGATAGAAAACATGGCCGGTGATCCAGAAGTTGCGGGCGTACCAGTAACCTCCGAACAGCAGTGAGATCCCAACGGCAAGGAGAGAAGTTCGCAGTGTGCGAATAAGTCCCAGGCGACCGTAACACATTGCTGCGAAGGCAATGCCGGACAGTAATGCGTAGCCGGCGGCGAAAAACTTGGTACCGGCCAGAAGCCCGAGGGTCATTCCGAAGAACATCAGATGGGCGGGGGTCTGCGATTGACGAAACCGGATGGCGTAGTAGACGCTGGCCAGAAAACACGCCGGCACCATCAGGTCATTTGACGCGTCATCCGTTTCGTGGACAGTTGTGTGCACGGCAATACAGGCAGCAGCCGCAAGATGTGGCCACCAGCCGGACAGGCCGAACAGTCGGCTGAGTTCAATCGCTGCGGCAACCCACAGGATGACGACGGGAAGATTGTTCAGCGGTACAAGGAAGTCGCCGGAGAACGGAATCGCAAACCACAAGCCCAGAAGCTCACTGTTCGCGGGGTTTGACCATCGAGGAGATTCCGTCGCAGCGAGACTGCCGGTCTGCAGCCAGTGGTCGATGTAGGGAAGATGATACATCAACGTGTCCCAGTCGGTGGGGAACTGCAGGACGCCATTGACGAGTGAGTGGCCGAACAGCACTCCGGCGACAAGGGCCCAGAAGCAGACCGGCAGCGGATCCGGTGCTTTCTCATCGCGCCTTTGTACACGGGCAGGCGGGCGACGCTTGAGCAGTTGCCACGCGGCGCAAGCCATCGCGGTCGGCAGCAGCAGAGCCACGACGGGAAAAAGCAGGCCACAGGCTCCCTGGATTGTGAGGCCAGGAATGATGATCGCGACGGTGATCACAGTCACGTGAAGAAACTGTGAGGCCACGCTCTCGTCGCCGAAACAATGGCGACAGATCCTGATGCTGCTGCCGACAATCAGGTAACAGCAACTCAGCCAGAGAACGGCGGGCAGGAAGTTTTCCATGGCAGATTCAGTACCCATACATCTTTTGCTGACGTCCGCAGAGTGCTGCCACGATGCACCGGTCAATCACAGATATGTGCGTCTGCCACTCCAGATCCGGCCGAATGCGTCCGGGGTCAAACTCAAAACGACACGGATTGCCGGAAACGCTGTGGCCGGTGCTGACGGCTGCCGCTCCGTGCGCCGAACGACACCGGAGCCACTCAGTAAGCCCGCTCAGCTCTGTTGCGAAATCGGACATAATGTCCTCGTAACGCAGCAAGCGGTACCGTTTGTCATCAGCGGCGGCCAGATCATGGACCGCAGAATTAAAGTGCTTCCATGCCAGCGCCGTTTGCAGGGCACCGTAGCGCGGCATCAACTGGCGCCTCCAATGGATCTCTGTACGCTGTTTCTTTCGTCGCCATGAGTAGACGACAGCGCGGCAGTCACGTACCAGCTGGATCGTGCACAGCGCGATGCCGCCGCGGATCAATGCAGCAAGGTCGGTCGGGTATTTCGATGAATCCACTACCACCTGGCATCCCGAGACTTTTCGGATGGCCGTGACCAGAGCGTCATACTTCTGCGCATACATCTCTGCACTGTTCGAATCGACATGGTTCCTGCCGATACGCAGCGGCATCAATCCGGTCAGAACACTGATGCGTTTTCGCAGACGCACGGCCTCGGCGACATCACTCGGTGACAGGCGGCCAAATGCCTCCTGCAGCACCGCCTGCCAGAACTCACATTCGCGAAAGGGCTGCCCGCAGCCACAAAGCTGATTCTGCTGCAGACCACGTTCCCACAGGTACGTCAGTTCGCCGGCAAAACAAATGTCCGGCGAACGCTCCAGCTGCAGTCCGAGAAACGTTGACCCGCTCCGTCCGCTGCCCGCAATGTACGCACAGGCTGCCGGCGCTTCCTGAGTATTCTGCGGAAGAGACGCGTCAGTGTTATTCGCCGATTGGTCCGTCCTGATCATGGTGAAAGAAGGTCATCAACAGAAAACAGAACGGCCAGCGCTGTTTTTCCGCCAGCGGCACAGCGATCCTTACCATCGCACCACACGGATCTGATGAAATTCAGCGGCGTGGCCACATTTGCCAGCTGAACTCTCCGCTTCACGTCAATGAGGTTCACATCCCCGTGCCTGGTGCCGGTCAACAGCAGGCTATCGTCTCGGCAGAAGGCCAGATCCTGTACATGAGCCGGAAAACTCAGCTTCGCCAGAGAACGTTGACCGCTGAGACTCCACAGACGGACGGTATTGTCCAGGGCACTCGTGGCAACTGTGTCACCGTCAGCGGCAATCGCCAGTCCCTTGACTCCGCCGGTGTGACCCGTCAAGGCATCGTCGACGCGTTTGGTGGACAGGTCGCAGCGACGCACAACACCGTCCGCACAACCGATCAGAATCCTGGTGTCCTTTTCAATCAGAATGCAGCTTTCTGCTGCAGCCGGCAGCGGTATCCGCTCCAGAAGCCTGCCGCTGCCGGTATCCCACACGTCCAGTGCCGAATGCCAGCCGACAGAATACAATCTCGTTCCGGTGCCGTCAAAAGTGACCGCTCCGATCGATCTGTCTGTTTCGTGCAGCAACGATACTTCAATGCCAGTGGCCACGTCCCAGATTCGAATTTCTCCGTCACCGGATCCGCTTGCCAGTCGTTCGCCCGAGGGAGAAAACGCAAGGCACACCACACGGTCTGAATGCCCGGTGATGTTCCGCGTCAGTTCTCCACCGTGTGTCCATAGTCGAATCGATGCGTCGTCACTGGCGGTGGCGATCAGGTCGCCTGGTCCGAACACCACATCATTAATTGCCTTCGTCTGTCCGCTGAGTCTCAGGAACGATTCTGAACCCCACGGATAAATCATGAGGACAAACAGCGTGGCTGTCAGGATGCATAGCGCCGCCTCGCGCAGGTGGCGATGTCTCGGTGGCCGTGCTTCGCCGGGTTTGTGCAATGCGGTCTCCGACCTGGTCATGTCTGGTGATAGCTCGCCCATCGATACTCAGAACTCCCCGACTACTTCGCCATCCTGACTTGCAAATAAACGCCTTAGAACGTCAATACTGATGTTCTCGGACAGCCCTCGAACAGAACCATCGCTCAGCAGGAACTGCGCCATTCCCGCGTGAGCGCTGCGGGGGCCGGAATTGCTTTCTTCCGTGTTCTGGAAACTACAGGGCATCTGGCCGGGCGACGCGTCACAGTAGGGAATCCAGTCGTGCGACGGATCGCTGTTGATTCCCCGGCAGCCAAGGTCACAATCCAGACCGACGCTCGATGCTCCGGCCGCCGGAAAAGCCCAGACGCCTCGATTGTCCCGATTATTCGATTGAATTCGAATTTCAGACACGCAGACGGTATTGGACGTCCCGTCTGTGATGCCACCCAGACGCAGTGCGGCGTTCTGTCCCATCACGCCCTTATACCGCGTGTCACGCCAGAATTTCTGCCCCCAGCTGGCAGCACCATAATTCGCTGCATAGTTGCTCCGCGAATACAATGCAAAAAGTACCGGCTCAAACAATTGATCACCGGCGGGATCTGTCGGGCAGCGATAGACCGGCACCGAGGCCGCCGTGACATCAAGATTGACTGAATCCGTCGATTTGCGTGTGGGATCAAATCTATGATACAAGGCCGCTTGTTCCAGCATTGGTAGAATTGAAATCGCCCACGTTGACCGCGGCTCATCTCGCCCATTGTCCTCAAAACCAGCCGGACGAATTGAAGCTGGCGGAAAGGTGCGGTACACATCATGGTAGTTATGCAGAGCCAGTCCGATCTGTTTCAGATGATTCTGGCACTGGGTCCGTCGAGCAGCTTCGCGGACCGATTGAACAGCTGGCAGCAGCAGCGCAATCAACACCGAAATTACCGCGATCGTGACAAGCAGTTCGATCAGGGTAAAGCCGTGTGTTGATCTCATGGTCTGATTCCTTCCTCGAATTGACGTTACCTTTTCGAAATCCCGGCAGCGCGTCCGGATGATCCAGATTCAGCGATCCGGGAATGAATTCTACGGCGGTTCCGGTATGATCATTTTATGCCGCGTGCACCCCAATCCTGAATATGCGGACAGCCGGACGGCGCCGTACCTTTCCACGTGACAGCCATAGGACCGAGCGGAAAATAAGTGGCGCAAGCTTCCAGCTTGCGATGCAGAAAAACGCAGGCTGGAAGCCTACGCCACGTGTTCGACGCGACAGTAATTTTCTGTTTGATCCTTAACGATATGCACCGTCGCGCCGACCGGGCGGCGCGCCAGCGATTCACAACCCGGGATTCAGGACGGCGGCTTCGGCATCAGCCCGATCATGCTCAACAGGAAGCTGCCGAAAACAGTCTGGATTCCGACCATCACCAGCGTCACCGCAGGAATAACCCTGGAAACGGTGATCGCACTGCTCATCTGTCCATAGCCCGCTTCCTGCCACGACAGCACGGCAGAGGCAAACAGCCCTCCGCCGCACAGCAGTGCTGCCAGGCCGAGCGCTATTCCCAGCTCAAGTGATGCGCCGCCTTCCACACGTTGCAGGAACGAACTGGGGGGATGCATGCCGATCGCCGTCGCAAAGCGACGTGCAAAAGTACCGACAATAAGAAGCTGAAATCCTACCAGCGCGACCATCGCCGCCGTCAGACTGCTGTTTACATTCAGAGACATCCCACCCAAAGGCACACGCTCCATCAAAGCGACGGTTGCCATTGTCAGCATTCCGGTCACAAACAGCAGCATGCCGGAAAACACAAACAGCCAGCGAGGGCAATACAGCAGCATAAAACGCAGATGCCGCCAGCCGTCACGCCAGCTGCGCAAATGAGGGGGCCGACTGCGTCCGTCCGGCCTGAGCGTGGTCGGGATCTCGGCAATTCGAAGCCCCTGCAACGTCGCTCGAATCACCATCTCACTGGCGAATTCCATTCCGGTGGTTGATAGTGCCAGTGCATCGATGGAATCCTTGCGAAACCCACGAAGCCCACAGTGAAAATCACCCGCCGGGCAACGAAAGAACAGACGCCCGATGCCTGACAATACGGGGTTGCCGATGTACCGGTGCTTCCACGGCATCGCGCCTGGTTCTATGCCCCCAAGAAAACGATTCCCCATTACCAGATCGTGCCCTTCGCGCAATTTTGCGACAAATCTGGGTGTGTCAGAAAAATCGTAGCTGGCGTCCGAGTCGGCCATCACGATAAATTCACCGCGCGCCGCCTTGATGCCTCCTCGCAATGCACTTCCATAACCCCGGTCTGTGACATTTACGACATGGGCACCAAGTTTGTTGGCGATCTGCTGGGATCCGTCCGTGCTGCCGTTGTCGGCAATGATCACTTCACCGTTGATGTTTCCGTCCAGAAATGCCTGCTGAGCCTCCTGAATACACGTTGCCAGAGTCTCAGCTTCGTTCAGGCACGGCATCACGACAGAAACGTCGGGCCGAAAATGTTCGTCTGAATTCCGTTCGGTGCACCCTGATCGATTCACACTAACTGCAGCAACCATAGTCGTTCTGTCCAGTGAGGGAAGTTTTGTGCGGCAAACGGAAGGTTTACTCAAGTACTTGTAAGTCGTCTGTGGGGCGTCCGGCCAAACTGCTCCGCACCTCCGGCTTATGCAAGCGGTATCCACGCCTGTAGCGAGTAATATAAGTCGATCACACCTATGGCTGAACCTGGTGTCAGGATGGATGACTGTCGACCCATGGCCATGCCATAATAATACCCCATACGGTGGCAGCGTGCAATTGTCACCTGGGGAGAAAAAGATCTTTTTTTGCTCGGCCTGTAGGGGCCGCATTCTCCGAATGCAATCTTCGGGTGAGTTTATGTTCGGTTGGTATCTGACTCCCGAAGCCATTTCATTAAGAAACACACGTGGCAGCCAGGGGACGCTGCGATCCAGGGAGATCGCACGTTGGAGCCGTTTTGGTTCAGGGGCTGCAACATTGAGCATGAAGTCAACTCGCTGGAATCTGCAGCGACGTCTGTTCGCAGGTTCGCAGGTTCGCAGGTTCGCCGGGAGGTATCACTCGATGACCGGAGCAGCAGCACCAGACTGGTGGCCGATTCTTCATAGAACTTTTGGATCAGGTTCTTCACCCTCCGCCGCCCGGCCGCACTTCGCGAAATGCCGCTTTGTAGATGTGCGACCGCTGCCTTTCGGTACAAGTCACCAGGCTCTGCTGCAGCATCTCCGACAACATTCTGACGGTGGTTGAGTAATTCGTGCCCGTATCAGCGTTCAGCCTGACGTGAATATCCCTCACCGGACAGGGGGCGAGAGCCCGGAGAACCCGCAGCATCTGCAGCTCAACTTTCGCACGAGGAGTATTTCCAGGCACACTCATCGCCACTGCTCCTGCCTTGTGTTGTTCAGTGAAATCGTTCGCTGCTACCAGCGAAGACTATCGCTGATTCAACGTCAATTCCAACGGATTCTGACTCGCACAAAGCGGCGCAGGTTGCTCGCTGGCCGCGGCGGAGCCGCACGTGGGATGAGCTTCCAGCGGCCGATCCCGCGAGCCACGGCAAAACGCCCAGAGGATTTCACCGCAGGACATCAGCCGGCAGACGCTAGCCTCCGGTTTCGCGCATCGCTTCAATGGGGCCGGTGCGTTTCAGCACCGGAGACGGTGCCAGCGGATCACGTCTGGTGTGTCGTAAATCACGGCTTCAATGGGGCCGGTGCGTTTCAGCACCGGAGACCTGGCACCGGTACGGATTCTGATATCTGCCGGACTGCTTCAATGGGGCCGGTGCGTTTCAGCACCGGAGACGCTTAGCCGTGATTAGCGGCAGTTCATCCATAAAAAGCTTCAATGGGGCCGGTGCGTTTCAGCACCGGAGACGGAGGCGGCGTTGCAGGACTGTCGCGACATCATCACAGCTTCAATGGGGCCGGTGCGTTTCAGCACCGGAGACGTGACCAGACCCACAACACTCAGGCTGAAGAAGTGGCTTCAATGGGGCCGGTGCGTTTCAGCACCGGAGACACAGCTTGTGTGGCAGCATCAGTGTCTGTGTAGGTGGCTTCAATGGGGCCGGTGCGTTTCAGCCCCGGAGACGGAAGAGGCACTGGAACCGTTTGTACTTGACATACAGGCTTCAATGGGGCCGGTGCGT
>JAVKCM010000086.1:0-6483 GCA_040222735.1 Fuerstiella sp.
CACGAAGGGCACGGAACGACGGAGCCCTGTGTTCATGGTTCCGGCCTGCGATGCAGCGATAAGGGATTTCTGCCGCTGACCACGGCCGAATACCTGGATCTATTGAACTGGACGGCCGGGCAGATCAGGGCGAACCGCTCCTCCGCCGATTCTTCAACGCTTCCACCGGTGCTGCAACGACTGCAGCTGAGCCGCGAGGTGTGGCTGCAGCTGGTTAAGCGTTTCGGGCGTCTGTTCAGTGTAGTCGCCGGTCGCCCCTGCTCGATCGAGGCCTGTCGTTCACGCAGCGGGACACGGCGGTTCAACGCTCCTCGGGAAGCCCGCGAATTGCTGTCCACCGCGTAAGCCTGCGGGGGCAAGCAAACCGGGACAGGCGAACCGGCCCTCCGGCCTCTGGGACAGTCAGGGAGTTCCGTTGCTCCGCGACCGTATCCGGACCGGAATTCGGCTGCCAGGTCGGGCTCCGTCCGTCCCGGCCGCTCCGGCTGATGGCAGGGCAAACAAAAATCGTACCGAGGTGACGCGGTGATTCGGTCCCGGAAGTGCACTGTCCCCGTGGTTCCCAACAAAAGTCACATCGCCTATCGTTGTGGCCCCGCCCAGAAGTGTTCTGTCCCCGCGATGCCCGGCCTCGAATATCCCCGAATTGCACTCGGCCCCGACGCGGCTGCGGAACCGGGCTCCACCGTTGCCCGACGCTCAGGACCATTGCGGGGCAGAGCAAAAGCCGGAGCGACCTATCGTCGTGATGCCACCCAAGAAGGCACTGTCCCCGTGGTTCACATCAAAAGTCACATCACCTATCGTTGTGGCCCCGCCCAGAAATGCTCTGTCCCCGTGGTTCCTGTCCCCGTGGCGTCGCAGATCGAGTCACGCATTCCATTACACATGTCTCACTTTCTTTGCGTGACGGGGGTGAGGTACCACAATCATGCGGGGTAACGCGATTCTTTACGATCTCAATTTAGCGGTATTGGGCGTAAGGCACTCGGCCACGGGTGTTTTTGCCTGTCTGATATTACGAGAAGAAAAGCCGGCACTGACCTGCAAATTTCGTCAGCCGTGACAGGGCCCGGCTTTTTCCAGGACCTGGACTAAACCATCATTCTGCTATTGCTTTTCCGCCACGCAGTAAACCGCCGTGGTCGAACGAATGAACAGCTCACCGTCGCTGATGGCTGGCGTGGCGTTATATTCGCCGCTGTCCGACGCGAATCGATTGCGCGCCACCTGTTTGATTTCGTCCCCGAGTTCGAAGACGTAGACATCACCGGAGCGGGAAGCGTAATACAGATGATCTCCGGCGATCACCGGCGACGAATAATCTCGCCCGCCGACACCACCGCCGTAGCCTCGTCCGCCGCCCGGCCGTCCACCTTCCTGAGGACTGCCACCGGGTCTCCCGGCTGAGTTCTCGCGGCGCGGCCGTTCTCCGGGTTCATCGTCACCCGCACCCGGACGACCTCGCCCGGAATCCGGACGTTCGCCGGAACCGCCGCTGCCGCCGGTCAGACGCGTTTGTTTGAGACGTTCTCCCGTCTTCAGGTCCACGGTGGTCAGGACCTTGTTGTCCACGATAATCAGTCGGCCGTCATGGATGACAGGCGTTGCAATCCCGCTGGCGTCTCTCCCCTGCCATAACCGGTGTGATTCGCTGACGTCTCCCTTGCCGCCGGCACGTACCGCCATAGAGGCACTGGAACCGCGGCCCGCCGCCATCGCGATCACGACGTCATCGTGGGCAATCACGCTGGCTCGAGCATCGTCAGCGCCGGGCAGTTCACAGTACCACCGCAACTTTCCGTTTTCCGGATTCAGCCCCCAGACCTCACCAGGCACAGACAACACGAGCTCTGTATTGCCACCGGTTTCTACCAGAATCGGCGTGCTCCAGTTGCTGGTATAGCCGGCAACTTCCTGTTTCCATACAAGCTCGCCGGTCGGGCCGTCGAAGGCCATCAGGGCATCCCCTTCGACAAAGGCCGGCACGATCACCAGGTTCTGAGAGACAATCGGACTGGAGGCTGAGCCCCAGCCGCGGCGTTCCCGATTTTCTCCCACGCTCTTCTGCCACAGTTTGCGTCCATCGCCCAGATCAAAGGCCAGAACTCCGGTCTTGCCGTAGAACACATAGACTCGCTCGCCGTCGGTGACCGGGGTGTGCGACGCATAGCCGTTCTGCGCGAACATTCCGCTGTACTGGTCTTCAGGCAGCACGGCCGGTTCAGCGTGAGACCACAGAGTGTCTCCGGTATTCCGGTCAAGGCACAACACATTGCGTTTCAGGCTTTCCAGAGCTCCCTCGTCTTCCGAACCGTCTGCGTAGCCCGTCCAGCAGGTAAGGATCACACGGTCCCCGATCACAATCGGGCAGGAAAGTCCGGGCCCTGGCAGTTCCGCTTTCCATCTGAGGTTTTCGGTGTCACTCCACCGGGTTGGCGGGGCGACGCTGTCCGGACTGATACCGCTGCCGTTGGGGCCGCGAAATCTGGTCCAGTCGGCGCCCGGAAGACTGGTGTGACAAAGTCCGAGACTCAGACCGATCATCAGCAGGAAACGGCGACACAACATTTGGAAACTCCATACCAGGCAAAAAGTGCGGATGAGCTGCGGGAATTGATGCAGAGCCCGACAGGCCGGCATCAACAGAAACAAGCCGGCGAAGCTGCGAACGACCGCTGCTCCGCCGGCATGTCAGAGTACTGACGACTTCGGGATCAGATTTATTCTTCGATCGGAGGACGACGGCGTTCGCCACCTTCGCCACCTGGACCGCGACCACCACGGCCACCAAACTGACGACTGACTTCTTCCAGTTCGGCACGATCCACAAATGAATCCTCGTTCCGATCCATGCGGGCAAATCGTTCCTGCATCGGTTCGGGCAGTTCATCCCTGGCCAGTTTGCCGTCTTTGTTCTGGTCGAACCGGGTCAGCATGAAGTCAGCCATGTTGCCACGGCCTTCTCCGCCGCCCGGAGGGCCTCCGAAGCCGCGGCCGGGACGTCCGCCAGCCCCTTCACCAGGCGATCGATCGCCGAAGTTCGGGCGAAGTTCTTCGTGGTCCAGCTTTCCGTCGCCATTCTTGTCCAGCTTCTTCAGCGCTGCCGTGGCATTGTTGATTTCGTCGGCACTGAGTTCACCGTCCTGATTCGCATCCAGCGTCATCATGACCGGAAACGGAGGCATGCGGCCGGGGCCGCCGCCAAATCCGCGACCACGACCTTCACCGTCCTGTGGTCGGCCTTCACCACGACGGCCTTCGCCACGGCGACCTTCTCCATCGCCCGGAGGTCCACCAAAACCACGGCCTTCGCGGTTTCGCAGATCCGCACCGATTTCTTCCTTCGTCAGGAAACCGTCCTCGTTCCTGTCAGCCCGAGCAAACAGGCTCTGCAGTCGCTCGGGAACTTCCTCTTTACTCAGTTTCCCATCGTCGTCCTTATCCAGACTCATCATCCGGTCAACCATGGCCTCGGGACCACCTTCAGGTCCACGACCACCACCGGGTGGCTGAGCAGACACCGTATAGACTGACACCAGGGCTGCGGTACAGGCCGCCAGAACTAACTTTTTCACTGTTCTCTTACTCCGATTGCAATTGTTGAACACCAACCACCGTCTCTGGTTTCTGAAGTCGCAACGACATCGTGATTGCTCACCTTGTCGTCCTGTGGGCGTAAACACCGTCGTCTCACGAAGTATTCGCAGTTTGTCAGGATTTCGAGACAACTGTCCCGGCCCCATGAAAGGCGTCGGGACGTCTGTAATGACTCCCCAGGGTGAGTCACGCGACGTACACGCTTTCGAGCAGCGACTGCGTGCGGAACTGCACACGGAACTGCGACACTCCGCAATCCCGTTAACGGCGGACAGAACCTGTTCGCTTCTACTGTTCTGTCTGGTACTATCGAGGGCAGAACGGTATGCCGCTTCCCTTTGCCAAACCTCTGATACCACCGCGGTCGGAAGATGCTTGTTTATGTCATCAGATCTGTCGGTGGACGAAGCGATCTTTACTACGAGGCCGCAGCATCAGCCATGTTTCGCCAGGAAGGCTGCGGCGGCACAAGCGCTGACCGCCGCCTGCCTGGTTCTTGCCGTGATCGGCCCGGGCGAGGCAGTAGAAGTGAAACCGACGCCGACTGTCCACCGGACCGGTATTGACCTTGACGGACACCTGCATCGATTCGCTCAGACCCCTGACTGCCGCGCGGTGGTGTTTGTCTTTCTGTCGACGCACTGCCCGATCAGCAACGGAAGTCTGCCGGAACTGATGCGGATCGCCGCCCGCTGGCAGCGCCAGCACGTGGAATTCTATGCGGTGATCTCGGACCCCTTCGTTTCGCGCACGGCGGCGATCGATCATCGTGCCACCTACCGGATCCGGGTTCCGGTCCTGTTCGACGGATCTCTGGAACTGAGACGCTGGCTGAAACCTTCCCACACGCCTCAGGCCATCATTCTGTCGCCGCAGGGTGAGATCTGTTACAGCGGCCGCATCGATAATCGCTTCACACAACTCGGACGCCGCCGCGATGCCGCCACGGTGCACGACCTCAGTGATGCTCTGGAAGCCGTAACCCGGGGCCGCCCGGTGCCCGTGTCGACAACAGTCCCGGTGGGCTGCCCACTGGAAACGGCGCCGCGTGCCGATGCGGTCGGCGAGGTTACCTTTAATCGTGACATCGCGCCGCTGATGTTTGCCTGGTGTGCCGAATGTCATCGCCCCGGCGAAGCAGCACCGTTTTCGCTGTTGACCTATCAGGACGCGGCCGCCCATGCCCGCCAGCTGGTCAACGTCACGCAGTCAGGCTTCATGCCGCCGTGGCACCCGGCCAGAGACTTCGGACATTTTCAGGATGAACGCCGGCTTTCAAAATCGCAGATCGACCTGGTTCGTCGCTGGGTGGCCGAGGACTGTCCGCAGGGCGCCGCCGACGAACTGCCGCCGGTCCCCGACTTCGCCAGGGGCTGGCGGCTGAAACGCCCCGATCTGATTCTGCAGATGCCCGAATCGTTCCAGCTGACGGCCGACGGAGCAGACGTGCATCAGCACTTTGTTCTGCCCACCGGGCTGAAAAAGAACCGACTGGTGGCCGCGGTCGAGTTTCAGCCCGGCAACCCGCGCGTGGTGCACCACGCCTGCTTTTACATCGATACCACCGGAGCCGCTCGAAAACTCGATCAGCGCGATCCCGATGTCGGTTACGGCAACGGACCCGGCCCTGGGTTCCAGAATATCAACTCGCTGCGCAGCTGGCTGCCGGGAATGAGCCCCGGTCGGCTGCCACCGGGGACCGGACAGCCACTGGACGCCCACAGCGATCTGGTGCTGGAAATTCACTATCAGAAGAGCGGAAAGCCGGAACGGGACCGGTCCACCGTCGGAATTCACTTTGCCGAACGGTCAGCCCGGCAGATGGTCTGTGAACTGCAGGTCATGGCCGGCGACCTTGACATTCCCGCCGGAGCGACGCGGCACCGCCACCATGCCTCGTATACGCTGCCCGCTGCCGCGTCGCTGCTGGATACGGCTCCGCATATGCATCTGCTGGGCCGGGAAATGAAGGCGACGGCCACACTGCCCGACGGCAACGTCAGACCACTGATCTGGATTCGCAACTGGGACTTCAACTGGCAGGGACAATATCTGTATGTCAATCCGGTGCGTCTGCCGGCCGGCACGCGTATCGATGTCGACGCATGGTATGACAATTCCAAGCACAATCCGCTGAATCCCCATTCGCCGCCGCAGCGGGTCACGTGGGGAGAACAGACACACGAAGAAATGGGTGTCTGTCACTTCCGTTACACCTGCGACACGCTGGAAGAACTGCAGCGGATGAATCGCCATCACCTGCAATACTGCTCAGACCAGCAGACCGGGCAACGTCGCGTCCGGAACAGTCCTGAATAGCAGCAGTCTCGGATAAGCGTCTCGCCGGGCACCCAACATGTCCGCCCCGAGTCCGCCAGTGGGTGATCCGCCCCAACCTACAAGTGCCAGCCATCTGTCGTTGCCGCAACCTACAAGTGCCAGCCATCTGTCGTTGCCGAGTTTCTCCGAAACTCGACCGACCGCAGAGCTGGCTTCCAAAGGCCGGTGGTCGTCGCCCGCAGAAACGTGTCCTTCCGGTAAGCGTGCAATCGCCCGTTTTTCGTTCTCCGGCCCCCCGCGGGAGTTGGGTTGCGAGTGCGTGCGGGCCCCGGGTCTGCGGGAGCGGCGGAATTTTTCGTGTCCTGTTGAGAGCGTTTCCAGCATGCCGTCACCGGTTTGTTCCGCATACTCCAGGCGTTCACACAGATCCAGCAGCTGGCCCTGCAGTCGGCCGCCGTTCATCTGGTTGATGGAGATGCTCACGTCTCCGATCAGGCGTTCGAGTTCAAAACTGTCCAGCGGAACGATTGCGATGTCATCGCTCGACGCACAGGCCTCCAGAGCCTGCCTGATCTGGTCGAACGGATAGCCGTACCGCAGCAG
>JAVKCM010000087.1:0-58885 GCA_040222735.1 Fuerstiella sp.
TCACGCAGCGGGACACGGCGGTTCAACGCTCGTCGGGAAGTCCGCGAATTGCTGTCCACCGCGTAAAAGGTGTCCGGTCAATGATTGTCGCCTTTCGCTCCGCGAAAGAGCGTCCTTTCGCGGAGCGAAAGGCAACCAGCATGCCAGTCGTTGATCGAACATTTCCAGGTCTGCCGGCGCCGGCGAAATGGGACAGCCGATCAGCCCACTGACCTGTGGGACAGTCAGGGAGACCCGTTGCTCCGCGGCCGTTTCCGGACTGGAATTCGGGTGCCATATCCGGCTCCACTCTTCCCCAAAACGCGTAGCCGCCGTGGGCCACAACGAAAGCCAGAGCGACCTATTCGTTGCGGCCCCGCCGAAGAGTGCTCTGTCCCTGCGGTTGGTCCACTGGCGCAGGCAAAATGGGACAGCCGATCAGCCCCTGACCTGTAGGACAGTCAGGAAGTTCCGTTGCTCCGCGGCCGTCTCGGGACGGGAATTCTGCTGCCAGATCGGGCTCCGTCCGTCCCGGACGCTCAGGCTGATTGCGGGAAAAACGAATTTCATACCGCGGTGGTGCTCTCCCTAGCCCTTAAACCAGCATATCCCGCGACGTGAGAATTGGAAAAAGGAGAAAACCTCCGTTGTTTTCCGGTGTTTGCTTGATGGAACAATCAACAAACCACGGGCGACAGGGAGGTTTTCAGGTGGAGCAAAGTGTACAGCGAAGAATCCAGGCAAAGAAGCGACGGCGGCATCGGAGGATTGAAAAACAGAAAGCACTCGGGCAGGCGCCAATGCTGTCATGTCCGAAGGCGAATCTCGAACTGAGCGACCGAACCAACGCCGTGAATTGCGGCGGGCTTGCCATCGTGCAGCAGATGGTGACGCAGATCGGCCTGGCGAAATCGATCAATCACCGCTGTCCTGTTTTTAAAATGCATCTGCCTTATACCGAGGCCGATCATGTGCTCAACGTGGCGTTCAACATTTTCGCCGGAGGCACGTGTCTGGAACATCTGGAACTGCGGCGAAACGATGACGCTTACCTTGGACTGCTGGATGCGGAACGAATTCCAGATCCGACCACGGCGGGCGATTTTTGCCGACGGTTTTCTGTCGACAAAGTGAATCGATTGATGGACGGCATCAACGACGCACGAGTCAAAGTGTGGCAGCAGCAGCCCGACAGTTTTTTCGACTGCGCGTACATCGAAGGTGACGGCACGATGATTGAAACGACGGGCGAAAAGAAGGAAGGCATCGGCCTGAATCACAAGAAGCAATGGGGCTATCAGGCTCTGGCAATTACGCTCGCCAACACACGCGAAGAACTCTTTCTGTTGAACCGCGCGGGCAACCGACCGTCTCATGAAGGCGCAGCCGATTACTTCGACAAGTCGGTGGAATTATGTCGCCGCGCGGGCTTTCGAAAAGTGCGGTTGCGAGGCGACACCGACTTCTCTCAGACCGCGCATCTGGACCGCTGGAACGATGACAACGTGGAGTTCGTGTTTGGCTACGACGCGGCTCCAAACCTCGTCAAAATTGCGGAACACATTGGCAATTCCGCATGGGAGACGCTTGAGCGCAAATCAAAGTCTGCCAGCAAATCGGGAAAGACGCGAGCTCGCCGACCGAATTTCAAAGAAGAGTTCGTGGTGGAAAAAGGGTACCGCAATCAGATTCTCGAAGACGAAGATGTGGCCGAATTTTCTTACCGCCCAACGAAGTGCAAACAGTCGTATCGCATGGTCGTGCTTCGCAAAACGATCCGCGTGATGGAAGGTCAGACGTTTCTGTTTCACGAACCGAAGTACTTTTTCTACATCACCAACCTGCCGAAGCGATCGATGCCGTCGAAGCGCATTGTGGGGGAATCGAATTCTCGCTGTGACCAGGAAAACATTTTCGCTCAGGGAAAGGCGATGGGAGCACTCGCCGCACCTCTGCACGACCTTGTGGGCAACTGGGCATACATGGTGATGGCGATGTTGGCGTGGAACATGAAATGCTGGCTCAGCCTTTCGCTGAAGCTGGCGGGAAATGGGGCGGCTCGGGAAAAACGGGCGGCGGCAAAGAAGCGTTTGCTGCGGATGGATTTTTCAACCTTTCGTCAGGAGCTGATTCAGGTTCCGGCGCAGATATTAAAACGCGGGCGACAGCTGATCTGTCGGTTATTGCAATGGACGCCATCGACGGAACTGATTTTTCAACTGCACGATTCGGTCAGCATTCCGCTCCGCCACTAACATTCGACCAAGAGCGAATGTCACGTCCGACATCCGCGCCCGTCCGCCGCAACCACTCAGTTCAAAGTCGATCCGATGCTCAATCACCAACCTGATTCTCTTCGCGACCATGTCGCCCCGTTCACGCTGCGCGGCACCAACCCCCGATTTCCCCCGAGGCGAATACTTGTTTAAGGCCTAGAGTGCACTGTCCCCGTGGTTTCGTTGCTCCGCGGCCGTTTCCGGACCGGAATTCGGGTGCCGGTCGGGTTCCACTCTTTTCCCAAATGCGCCACCACCTTGGGGCACAACCAAAGCCGGAGCGACGTATCACTGGGGCACGCGCCGAGAAATGCACTGTCCCCATGGCCCCGAATTCGTTGCGGCCCCGCTGAAAAGTGCTCTGTCCCTGTGGCTTCCGCCGAGAAGTGCACTGTCCCCGGGGTGCTTGAAACGGGGGAGTCGCGCGGAGTTGTGGATCGGGGTACGCGTTCCAGTGCACATGTCGCACTTTCCTGGCGTGATTGGGGTCAGATACCACAATCATGCGGAGAAATGCGATCCTATCCAATCTCGATGTCGCGGTATTGGCCTGACGCCCTTGCCCGGCACAAGGCGGCCTCTGAACGATGTCAGAAGGTCTGACGCAGATATCTGACAAAGCGTCGGAAGACGGACATTGAATTCACTCGGATCCGCACGTAGCCGGTTGAATACAGAGCCGGTGTTGTTGCTTTAGAGACGTTGTTCAGGGACACGGTAGCCGGAAAGGTGACCGCCGCCGGTCTCAGGGTGTCACCTTCCGGTTGCCCGTTGACCAGTCCGCGGATTGCCAGTTGCAGTGGCAGCTGTTCTGTTTCCATGGGATCGACGGCTGTTACCACGCCGCCGGCCCGCTGATTGTCGATGCCCGGCTGGAAAAACGTCGTCGTCTGCCCGGGGCGCACGAAGTTGACGTCATCTTCCTGCAGATACACCAGAATCTGAATGTCTTCGGAAGCACCGACATAACCGAGCAGCGTGCCACGCTCAACCCAGGCGCTCCGGTTGACGGGATCGGCCGGCGTCTCGTGCCACAATTCGGGCAGGTCGTCGCGTCGAGGTGGCCCGGTGGCCGGCGGTGGCAGAAAAGTGCCGGCCTCAGGAGCCAGAACAGTCAGCTCGGCAGATTCCGCTCGGAACTGTTCAAGCCGCTGTTGAGCGGCCTTCAAAGATTGTCTGAGCGACGGAATCAGTTCTGACCCGGCTGTGGCGGGATTGTCCAGCAGTGTCTGCAGTTGCCGGTGAATGGATTCCATCCGCCCTTTCAGGCGGATACCTGTCTGTTGCAGTTCCGGGCTGCTGAGTTCCATCAGCAAGTCTCCTTTATGAACGTCGGCGCCGTAGCGTTCGGCAGACAGGAACTGTCCGGACAGGGGAACGTAGACGGCCGCTGCATTCGGTACGACAAACGCCGGCGCCAGCACAGTCCGGGGCAGCGGCACACACAGCAGTGCTACAAGTATTCCGCCAGCACCGGAAAGTCTCAGCCAGAATCTGAACGTGGATGCCTCCGCGGTATATGCCTGCCACAGGTCCCTGACGAATGAACAGACGGGCATCACCACAAACCCGGTCAGAATAACGGCCGAAAGAAATGCTCCGACGAATTCGATGTGCCATTGCTGACTGACACTCTGCACCAGTTTCAGAATGGCGATGGTGAGCATGAATCGATATGCAACTGCAAGCAGCCCATACGTCAGCAGAAAGACGCGGCGGGGATGGGTGGCGCCGTGGACGAGTCGGCCGGTCACCAGTTGAATCACCGTGGCTTTGACAACCGTCGACGCCTGGGCGGCCAGATTGGGAATCCCGACCTGGTCCGCCAGCAGAAAATAACCGTCGAATCTGAGCAGAGGATTTCCGTTGAACAGGATCGTGTTCACGGAACACAACAGCATCGTGTTCAGCAGGACGGACCGCGTCAGCCCTGGCGACGCAGCCCACCACAACAGTGCACAGGCTGAGGCGATGACCAGTTCGACCAGAATTCCGGCGGCCGTGATCAGCATCCGTTGTCGACGGGGCAGCAGCCAGCTGTCTGAGACATTGGTATACAGCACGGGCGTCATGACCATCAGCATGACACCGCATTCGTTGCATTCGGCCCCGAAATATCTGGCCGTGAAGGCGTGCCCCGCTTCATGCAGAATCTTGACGGCCACAAACACCGCCAGCATCTGCAGCATGTTCTGCGGCCCCAGAAAATCCTGAAGTGTGGGCAGAGACTGCTGCAGCTGACCGGCATTGACCGCCATCAGGGCGGCTGCTGCCACGGCCATGGCGACAAGAATTCTTCTGACGAAGCGGTGGCCGAACAGCGCCACCACCGGCATCGCGGCATCCAGCAGCCGGGACGGATTCAGCAGCCGAACCTGCAGACGCAGAATCTGAAACATCGGCAGCAGCCATTGCAGCGGGCTGCGCCGGCCGGGACCATGAACAAGTCGATCTGAGTCTCCTGTGGACGCCTGGCGAATCAGCTGATGACCGGCCAGACTGTGCAGGAAGTCAGACAGATCCTCGGCCGTCAGGCCGGCGGCCGGCCACGTCTCACGCACTCGGCGCACCAGCTCCGGAAAGGAAAGACTGCCGTCCAGCAGATTCAGAATTCCGTACTCCTGATCGTCCAGCAACGCATAGTGCAGCGTCAGCGGATCCTTCACCACCCAGCCCCCGGCATCATGCGGGACGGCGATCAGATCCGGACGTTTGATCCACGGAAACTTCACAGTGATTCCATCAACGGTGCATTGATCGGCGAGTTGATCGGTGGCGGATGCCTGCCCTGTATCCGGCGGAACATGCGGCCGGCGCCCGTCGTCCTCAGAAGCTGCGGTGTCAGGGTGCCCGGTCCGATGCGGCGTTTGGTTCGGCGTCTGGCCCGGCGATGGTGAGGCTGCCGTTCATGCCCGGCAGCACCTTCATGGACGGGTTGTCAAATTCGGCGCGGAAACGCACCTGCTGATTCACCGGGTCAACTTCCGGACTGACAAAGGTGACCGTGCCGGACAGCTGTCGGGGTTCGCCCTCGACAGTGACCTGAATCGTCACGCGGCGGCCCTGCAGATCCAGCGACCTGTTTTCTGCCGGCAGAAATCCCTCGGCGCTGAGCGTGCTGAGATCGATGATCCGGGCGACGGGACTGCCCTGCTCGATCCATTCACCGGGCGTCACGCTGACGTCCACGATGACGCCGTCGAACGGAGCCCGCATGGTGCGGCGTGACAGATTCAGCCGGGCAGCGTCCACTTCATTGCGCCGAATCTCACTGCTGACGCCGGCGATCATCAGATTCTTTTCCTCCTGATTCACCAGCGCTTCGTATCGTAGAACTTCGTCGTCCTTCTGTTCGATACCGAACTGCTCGCCCTTTGCCTTCAGCTGCTGCACACGATAGCTGTTTTCGGCCTGCTGAATTTCAAGCGTCCCTTTTTCCACGGCTGTCTTCAGACGGTCGATCTGCGATTCCGATATGCTTCCCTTGAACGAACTACGAGCTCCTTCGGCGCGTTCCAGTTCCATCCTTCTGAGCCTGGTTTCGACGCCGGCAATCTGCACCGGAATGTCGGTTTCGGCTTCTGTCTGAGCAATCTGCAGCGCGATTTCCTTGACGCGCCGTCCGGACATCGCTTCCTGCAGCTGAGCTCTGGCGGTCTGCAGCGCACTGTCGTTGTTCGCCTGCAGTTCGGCTACTTTCAGATTCAGCAGAGCCGCCCGGACGGCCAGTTCTTCCCGTTCCCGATCCAGCTCGGCAATCACGTCACCCGCCCTTACGGTCATTCCTCTGGACACCGGAACCTGTGAAAGCATACCGGTTTCACGGGCCGCAATATCTGCTTCGTGCAACAGACTGATCGTCACCTGCGGTACGTGGATCGGATTTTCCTGAGCCGCCAGGGGCAGCATCTGTCCGGCCATGCTGATCACGGCCATGGCCATCATTGCGGCGCGGCAGGTCTGCAGCTGTCGCGACAGCCCCGTCCGGCTAAGGATCAAACGGAAAATTACTGTCGCGTCGATACGTGGCGTAGGCTTCCAGCCTGCGTTCTTCTGCATCGCAAGCTGGAAGCTTACGCCACTTATTTTCCGCTCGGTCCTAAGCCCTGTCGTTCGGCGGAGCCTCGAGCCGCGGATCCGGCCGTCCGCATGTCGCTGCCGGTTGTTGCGTCGAGACGGTGTCATCACTTAACTCCTTGTGCTTCAGGTCAGAGCCAGGCGAACTGAAACTGCTGCCAGAATTCGATCAGTTCGCGAAACCAGACAAATCCGATCGACCGTCGCCCGCAGTTGATTCTGGCGGTGACGGACGCCCCCGGGTACAGGTCCACGTCGGGCAGCCGCTCAAGAACGGCCGTGCCTCGACAGGTGATCTGTCCATCGATCAGCTGTACGGCATTGTCGACCGATGACAGCCGCGTCGTCCAGTCCTGTTCCGGAGCGGCCCGGACCACATACCGCACCAGAGGTTCCTGCCCCGCCTCAGCCCGCCGCTGACGCACGTAGTTCTGCAGGTGATCGGGAATCGTCAATTCCAGCTGCCACGCCGTGTCGTCCGGCACCAGTTCCAGCAGATACTGCCCGCGCTGCACGGGACGTGACATCAGTTCCTGTTCGGCATTGTGTCGGAATGCCGTGCCGGCAAAAGGAGCGGTCAGCAGCAGCGAATCGGCTCGCTGTTGCAGCACGATTCGCTGCTGCTGCAGGTTTCTGAACAACTGTTTCAGGCGTTCTTCTTCTCCGCTCAGCTGCGGATCCTGTGTCGTCAGCCGTCGTGCGCTGACAGCGGCCAGCTCTGTGCCGGCCGTATCCATCTCGCCCTGCAGGCGACGGAGTTCCAGTTCCAGATCGGCGTTGGACATCTTCAGCAGGGGTTGCTGGCGGTCAACACGCTGCTCATTCCGAAACAGGACCTCGTCAATCGTACCATGTTCCGGTGCGAAGATCCGCTGCTGGCTGACTGACACGATCTGCCCCGGTACCTCGATCTCAAAGGTCGCGGGCCACGTGGCCAGCCCTGCAATACCGAGGACACTTGCCAGCAGCCACCGCATTCGTCGACTTTGGACCGCCCGTCCGATCAATGGCTGTTTCTGCGTGTACAGTGGCTGCAGAATCTGTCCGACAGCCGATTCAAACCGCCGTACGGTCGGTTCATCCGGCAGGGCAGACGGAGCAAAGACTTCAATCATGATGACTGCCGCTGCCGTGCTTGCCGCTGCCGTGGCCGCCTGTGCTGACTGGTGCGCTGCTGACGGGTGCGCTGCTGACGGGGGCGCTGCTGACGGGGGCGCTGCGGTGGGTACCGCCTCTGAAGTGTCGGCTGCTGCCGTATCTGTTCCCGCCGCGTCCGCCGCAGCCGCCGGACCCGCTGCTGCCGGGCCTGCTGCTGCCGCGTCCGCGTGCGGTATCTTCATGAATCGCAGATGTCGGACTTCACTATTCTGAAGCAGTCTGAGCGCGCGGTGGGTTTCCGGAGCGGACGGGGTTCCGGTTGCGATGAGTTCGTCCGGCGACTGCCAGGTGTTGAAGTTCTGTGAGGCCGCCAGGTATTCGATGGCTCGAATGGTTTCAGCGTCGCGGTTGGGTGATTTCACCCCTGTGATGGCCATTGTCCGCAGTTGCCCATGCACATTCGACAGCACGGTCAGGCGGCTGTTTCCGAACATGGCCGGGGCCTCCTGAGCAATCACGGTCGCCGCCGCGGCGACAGATCGGCACTGCTGCAGCGCGGTCAGGACATGCAGCAGTCCCTGCTGCGCCTCCAGCTGCCGCTGATACTGTGTCAGCAGATTACGCGTGACGAAGTTCGCCATCATGTCAGCGACCGCCCGAGTACCTTCGATCAGGCCGGGCAGCGGGGCCGTCGGGGTGCTGAACGACAGACGCAGCAGGCAGAACAGATTGGCGGTCAGGCAGCAGCGCACGATCAGGGATCGGCGGGGGCATGGTTCATCAGCGGTTTCGGCAGAATCGGCCGGATTGCTCAGCAGGTGTTCGTGCCGGATCGCGGCCAGCAGGTCGGGCTGGTCGCTGGAGTCGACGGGCTGCAGACTCCCGTCCGGCAGGAACCGTTCCATTACGGTACCAGATTCCGGGGCAGGTTCTGCGGCCGGAGTGCGAACAGCGGAGGTGGTGGATGCCGGCGTGTGAACCAGCCACAGTTCTGTGTCGACGTCGGCGGCCAGCACGTTCAGAATGTCGGCGGCCTGCTGCAGCAGTTCCGGAAACGCAGCGTCGGGTGCGGCAGCTTTGGTTTCCAGCTGCTGCAGACGAGACTCAAAGGTATGAAGCCACGGCTGGGACATTGAATCCATTCAGGCCGACTGAAGAGCGGCGTTCGGGGCAGACATCCTGAAGTTTATCGGTCTGATTTATCTGTCGCGACCGGTCGATTCGACTCTTCGTTTTTTTCCGTCCCGGAATAACCTGACGGTCATTCTGGTCAGGTAAACTGCGACGTATCCGTGTTCTGTTCGCCGTATGGCGCATGAATCATTCAGTACGGCGATTCAATCGCGCGACGGCGGCATGGCTGAGCAGTCGATCTGCCGAAAGTGAGGAATGTACTTCTTTTCCTGATGGTCGGAGCTGTACACCGGCTGCTGATCACGGAATATCTTTTCTGGCTGTACGGATATGGCCCCTCGTCGTTACGGATTGACGACCTCTGCTGTCGCTGCTTCCGGGAATCGGAGCCGCTATGTCCTGCGCGTGGTCAACGTGCTGGGGATCGCGGCCTGTATTGTCGTGTCGCTGCTGATGCTGACGATGTGTGGCTGCCGCTCAGGGGACGTCTGGCGCGAGACCGCGGGGAATGCCACGTGCGAGGTTGACCGTGTCAGTCGAAAGATAGACCAGCCGGTCGCCGAAGTGCATCAGGTGGCATGGTCATCAGCGCCCACCACCATCCGGCACCGCGAGGACCTGGAGAACATCAAGTATCGCGATCTGACGCTGGATGAAACTCTGCAGATAGCTCTGCAGAATTCGGATGTGCTGCGGGAACTTGGCGGAACCGTGCTGCGGAACCCGGCCGCCATTCATTCACGGTTCACCGGCAGCCTGGCTGTTACGGATCCGCGGTTCAGCCCGGAGGCGGCGCTCAGTGCCTTTGATACGCAGCTGCGTGCGTCCGCCTTTTTCAGCAACAATGATCAGCTGTATAACAACCCGTTCTTTGCCGGCGGAACAAACGCGTTCAGGCAGGATCTGCACGAATACGAGGTCGAGCTGTCGAAAATTACGGCCACCGGGTCTCAGCTGGCCCTGCGCTCAATGTCGCTGCACAACGCCAACAACGCTCCGGGAAACATCTTTCGCAGCGCCTGGGATACCTATCTTGAGGGTGAGATTCGAAAGCCGCTGCTGCAGGGAGGCGGTCTGCAGTTCAACCGTATTGCGGGCCCCGGCAGCAGTCCCGGAGCATACAACGGCGTCCTGCTGGCCAGAGTCAGTGCGGATATGGATCAGACCGCGTTTGAGGCGGCCGTCCGGAACTACGTGAACGACGTGACCAATGCCTACTGGGATCTGTATTTTGCCTATCGTGATCTGGACGCCAAAACCCGCGCGATGCAGCGGGCGCTGGAAGCATGGAACCGCATCCGAGCCCGCGCTGAAAGTGATCTGGAATCCGGCGCCGCCGAAGCTCTGGCGCGTGAGCAGTATTTTCGATTCAAGTCGGATGTTGACGAAGCCATCACCGGACGCGTCAGCCACGGAACTCGTACCGGTAATGGCAGTACCGGTGGCACACTGGAAGGGGCCGGCGGCGTCCAGACAACCGAGCGTCGACTGCGGCTGCTGATCGGTCTGACCATTACCGACGGCGAGCTGATTCGACCGTCATCCGAACCGCTGGAAGCCGATGTGGTGTTCAGCTGGGACATTATTCAGCAGGATGCCATGCGTCTGCGGCCGGAACTGCGAAAGCAGCAGATGGCCGTCCGGCGACGGGAACTGGAACTGATGGCTGCCAGGAATTTTCTGAACCCGCGACTCGATGCCGTCGGGCGCTATCGTTTTCGAGGTTTCGGGGATGACCTGCTGCGGACGGACGAAAACGGACCATTGACATCGGCGGTCGGAAACATGGTCGGTGGCGATCAGCAGGAATGGTTTGTGGGCTTCGAATATGAAGTGCCTCTCGGCTATCGCAAGGCTCATCTGGCGGTCACCAACGCAGAACTGCGACTGTCGCGGGAGCGGATCATTCAGCGCGAACAGCAGCGGGAGGTGGTGCACAATCTGACCAACGCGGTGGCGGATTCGGCCCGGGCTTATCAGGCCTGCCAGAACAGTCTGAATCGCTACCTGGCGGCTCAGGAACTGCTGACAGCCTACGAAGTGCAGGATGAGCAGGACATGGATATTGACGTGGACCATCTGCTGGACGCTCAGCGACGCGTGGTCGAATCCGAAATTCGCTACTACCGCGCACGAACCGAATACGCGGTCGCTCTGAAGAATGTGCATCTGGAAAAAGGATCGCTGCTGACTTATCACAATCTGCATATCTTTGACCATCCGCAGGTGGTGGCTGAAACGGACCCGGACCCGGACTTAGACCCGGACAATTCAGGCAGGGCCACGTCCGAACCTGACCAACTGCTTCCCGCAAGCGGGATTGTGGAAGTGTCAGATGCCGTGCCGGCGAACGAAGATCGCCGCTCGATTCGACAGGCGTCTGGCGCCGGGCCCGGGCCCGGTCCTGGTCCTGGGGCTGGGGCTGGGGCTGGGGCTGGGCCAATCGACGGGCGCGGGACTGGCGCCGGGCGCGGCGACGGTGAACTGCCTGTGATGCCGTGGGATCTGTAGTGCTGTGTCATTTGGCCATGACAAAGCCGCAGAATTGTGTGTCCGACCGCAGAGCACTGCCCGCTGTTGCAGCGCTGGCTGATCCGAAAATCCGGCGGTGACCAGGCTGCAGGTGGCCGTCTATGTTCCGGAAGTTCGGCACTGCGGCTGACAGTTGCTACAATGCCGCCGACCATGGTCCTCCGCCGCGCCGATGGTCGTTTTTGACTCACACAACACGGCGGCGTTTTGCGATGTGTCGATGAATCAGCAGGGACTTTTCGAGTTTGCAGACCTTCCGGAATGGGAACGGGCGGCTGCGGAAGACCTGCAGATTGCCGAAGTCGTGTTCAATCTGCCGCTGGAAAAGCCGTACAGCTACAGTATTCCGGACGAATTTCGGGAAGTGCTGCAGACGGGGATGCGCGTCAAGGCTCCACTGGGACGCTCTAATCGAGCAGTGGTCGGGTACTGCGTCAACATTCGTCAGGCGGAGAACGTCACGCGGCAGCTGAAGCCGATTCAGGAAGTGCTGGACACTGAGCCGCTGCTGAACGCGGTCATGCTGGATCTGACGAAATGGATTGCGGAACGCTACCTGTGCGGCTGGGGGCAGGTGCTGGACAGCGTGGTTCCGGCCGGCGTGCGACGGAAGAGCGGAACTCGTCTGGTGCAGTCGTTTCGACTGTCAGACCGGTCCGAGGCTCTGCTGGCCGTTGCCAGGCTGCCGGCGAAACAGCAGGCGGTTGTGGATGTCCTGCGAAAGCAGGGTGACCCGGTGGCTGCCACAAGACTGTGCGAGCTGGCCGACTGTGGTCCCGGCCCGCTGAACGCATTGCGAAAGAAGGGGATTCTGACGGCGATAAGAATTCGTTCAGACGTTACCGGCGAAGCGCTGGATGCCGGACTCCCGACCGAAGACCTCGTGCTGAATGATCAGCAGCAGCAGACTCTGGGGCAGATTCTGGCCGCGGTGCGTTCCAGCCGGCACAGCACGATGCTGCTGCACGGCGTGACCGGCAGCGGCAAGACCGAGGTCTACATTCGGGCCATCCGGGAAGTTGTCAGTTACGGCAGGCAGGCCATTGTTCTGGTGCCGGAAATCAGCCTGACACCGCAGACGATCCGACGTTTTCGCAGTCGGTTCCGGTCGGTGGCGGTGCTGCACAGTCACATGACGGACGCCGAGCGACACTGGCAGTGGCAGCAGATTGCCCGGGGAGCGGTCGAGGTGGTGGTGGGGGCTCGCAGCGCGGTGTTTGCTCCGACACCGAACCTGGGCCTGATCGTCATTGACGAGGAGCATGAGCCTACGTTCAAGCAGGATTCCACGCCCCGGTATCATGCGCGTGAAGTGGCTCGCTATCGCTGTCAGCAGGAAAAAGTGCCGCTGCTGCTGGGGTCCGCGACACCCACGCTCGAATCCTGGCTGCGCGCGACCCGCCGTCAGGATCAGTTGCTGTCAATGCCCGACCGGGTGGCAGAACTGCCGCTGCCACCGGTCGTGATCGTCGATACTCGCAGCGACCCCCGCATCAATCGTGGTGCATCCATTGGTCGCGCCCTGTTTACTGCCATCGGTCGCGCGCTTCAGGAAAAGGGACAGGTGATTCTGTTTTTGAATCTGCGAGGCTACTCGCCGACCGTCTGGTGTCGCAGCTGCGGTACCGGCGTCAAGTGTCCGGACTGCGACATCACGCTGACGTGGCATCGAGACCGTCAGGAAGTGGTATGCCACAGCTGCGACTACAGTATTCCGGCTCCGGAAAAATGCCCGAGCTGTGAAAGTGCGGCTGTGCGATACTTCGGAACCGGTACTCAGCGGCTGGAAGAAGAAGTGGCCGCCGCTTACCCGAAGGCGCGAGTCCTGCGGATGGACAGCGATTCCATGAAGAAACGGGGCAGCCACGACGAAGCACTCGAAAAATTCCGCCATGGGGAAGTGGACATTCTGCTGGGCACGCAGATGATTGCCAAGGGGCTGGACTTTCCGAATGTCACGCTGGTCGGCGTGGTGGACGCCGACAGCATGCTGAATCAGCCGGATATGCGGTCAGCGGAACGGACTTTTCAGCTGATCGCTCAGGTGGCCGGACGCACCGGACGCAGTACCCGCGGAGGCCGCGTGCTGGTGCAGACAACCAGCCCCGATGCTCCGGCGATCACCTTCGCGGCGAAGCATGATTTTCTGGGCTTCGCGTCGCACGAACTGCACCAGCGGAAGGACTCGGGAGCCCCTCCGTTCAGCAGTGTCACCCGGGTGATCTTTCGCGGGATGAGTGAGCCGCTGGTCTGCGACACGGCGCGCACGGTGGCAAAAAAACTTCGTGCCGTGGCGGCGAACTTCGACCCCGATGCCAGGATACTGGGAGCCGCTCCGGCACCAATTACCCGACTGCGCGGCTACTACCGCTTTCATCTTCAGATCGCCGCCGCCAGCCATGAACTGGTGAAGCAGATCTGGCTTCATGTGGAAGACCGACTGCAGTTACCGGACGGAGTCGAAATGGCGGTCGACGTGGATCCCATCAATTCCCGCTGACGGCGTACAGAGCAACCGATCAGCCCTCGGCTTTCCTGTCCATCCGGCTGACGTAGACGTGTCCGTTGAAGTGTGGGGTGGCCAGATGCAGACCGTCCGGAGACAGGTCCAGATCACGGGCCACGTCCTTGAGTTTCACGTTGTGAAATTCTTCGGCTTCGTCCGGCTTCCAGAACAGCAGAAAGCCGCCGCTGCCGCCGGTGGCACCAATCACCGTGCCGTCCGGATGGGCGACCACGCCCCAGGCCACTCCCCGGATCTTGCCTTTGGACAGATGTTCGATTTTCTGTTCGCCGGAAGCCCAGTCAAAGGCCACGACCGACGGATTTCCCACGCCGGCAAAGGCGTTGCTGACATTTGTAATGCCGCTGCACAGAATGCGACTTCCGTCCGTCGTAAACGTCATGCCTCGAAAACCGCCGATGGTGGCGACAAAGGTCTTGTCGTACTTCTGCAGCGATTCCGCCTTCCATGTCCGTACCTGCTTGCCGGTGGCGACGTCCCAGTGAATCAGGCTGCACATCAGGTCGCCGGTGGCCAGATCAGCGCCCGAGGGGTGGAATGCCACGTTGTAAACGTGCGAGGTATGGCCGGAAAGTTCGCGGACCAGTTGCCCGTCGGACATGTTCCAGAGCCGCACCGTCAGGTCATTGCCGACCGATGCCAAAAGCGAACCGTCGGGACTGACGGCGATGGCGCGAATCCAGCCTTCATGAGCATCCACGCTGCGCACGGCCGTTGCCGTTGCGTCATCGCCGGCGACCGGCCACCACATCAGCCGGCCATCGTAACCGCCCGTTACCAGTGTGCTGCCATCGCCGCTGAACGCCAGCGCCCGTACCCAGGCTTCTGTCGGGACGATTGTCTTGTTGCCGGTCGCGATCTCAAACCGGCAGACGCTGTAGTCCTGACTTCCGGCAAACACGTACCTGCCGTCCGGACTGAAGCGACACGACAACAGCGGGCTGTCGTGAGCCAGGTCGAAAGCCACATGAGTCTGCGTTACGTCCATCCGGTTTCTCCTGTCAGCAGAGCCGTCAATACCATCAGCCGACGATGGTAACATACGCCGCGGCAGCACGCGATCAAATGCACACAGGACTGTATCCGCTGACCTGACCGGCGTTCGTTCAGAACAGGCACCGGACGCCCTGGTTTTCGCTCAGAACGTTCGGTGCGTTCGCGGACACACCGATCAAAATCCTGTTCTTAAGACCGAGCGGAAAATAAGTGGCGCAAGCTTCCAGCTTGCGATGGACCAAAACGCAAGGTTTCAGCTTGCGATACACCAAAACGCAAGCTTCCAGCCTGCGGTGCAGCTAGACGCAAGCTGGAAGCTTGCGCCACGTTTCGACACGACAGTGATTTTCCGTTTGATCCTTAGTCCTTTGCTGGCCCGGCGGACTTGGGCGCGGAGGGTGGTGCAGAAGTCGGTGTCGTCGGCTTTGCGGTCGCCTTTGTTGCAGGCGGTGTGGCTGGTGTGGCGGCTGGCGGTGTGGCGGCTGGCGGTGTGGCAGCCGTCGTGGCCACGGCCGGAGCGGTCTTGCTGCCCGCCGGTGTCCACAGAAACATTCCCATGCTGAGTGGCGGCAGGGTAATCTGGATGCTCTGCTGATATCCGTGAGAACCGATGTTTCGCGTGTGCACGCCGCCGATGTTGCCCATGCCCGAACCGCCATACCATTCTGCATCGGTATTCAGGAGCTCTTTGTAGAAACCGGCCTTCGGCACACCGATCCGGTATTCGCCACGTGGAGACGGCGTGAGGTTGGCGACGGCGATGATCTGTTGAGATTCATCCAGGGTCTGTCGGACGAAGGCCAGCACGCAGTTGGTGGAATCGTCGCCGACAATCCAGCGAAACCCGTCTGCAAAGACATCACCGGTATACAGCGCCGGCTGTTCCCGATACAGCCGGTTCAGATCGCAGACCAGCCGGCGGATACCTTCATGTGTTTCGAAGGTGCGCAGCATCCAGTCGAGTTCGCTGTCGTGATTCCATTCGTTCCACTGTCCGAATTCACCGCCCATGAACTGCAGTTTCTTGCCCGACACGGCAAACTGGTAGCCGTACAGCAGTCGCAGATTGGCAAACTGCTGCCACTGGTCACCGGGCATCTGAGACAGCAGCGACTGTTTGCCGTGCACCACTTCATCATGAGACAGGGGCAGCATGAAGTTTTCGCTGAAGGCATAGACGCCGCGAAACGTCATGTCGTTCAGGTGCCATGCACGATGAATGGGATCACGATGCATGAACCGCAGCGTGTCATTCATCCAGCCCATATCCCACTTCATGGTGAAACCAAGACCGCCGGCATAGACGGGGCGTGAGACCCCCGGCCAGGCGGTGGATTCTTCCGCGATGGTCATGATTCCCGGAAACTCAGCATGCATCACGGAATTGAAGTCGCGCAGAAAATTGATCGCTTCGATGTTCTCACGGCCACCGTGCTGATTGGGAATCCACTGCCCCGCCTCGCGTGAATAGTCCAGGTACAGCATCGACGCGACGGCATCCACACGCAGTCCGTCGATGTGATAGACATCACACCAGAAGCGCGCGCTCGAAAGCAGAAACTCGGTCACCTCGCGACGACCGTAGTTGAAAATCAGAGTGTTCCAGTCCGGATGGTAACCGCGTCGCGGGTCGGCGTGTTCGTACAGATGAGTTCCGTCGAAGACGGCCAGACCATGACCATCGGTGGGAAAATGTCCCGGCACCCAGTCCAGAATCACACCGATGCCGTGCTGATGCAGGTAATCGACGAAGTACTGAAAATCGTGCGGCTTGCCGAACCGGCTGGTTGGTGCGAAATAACCGGTCGTCTGATAACCCCATGACCCGTCGAACGGATGTTCCGTGATCGGCATCAGCTGTACATGGGTGTAACCGGTTTCCAGAATGTATTCGGTCAGCTGCTGGGCGAGCTCACGGTAATTGTGATACCGACGTCCGTCGTGCGGGCACTTCCATGATCCCGGATGCATCTCATAAACCGATACCGGCGCTTCCAGCCAGTTGGTCTCATCCCGCTTCGTGATCCAGTCCTGATCGTTCCACTGAAAATCACGCAGACTCCAGACGATCGACGCGGTACCCGGACGCAATTCTGCGTAAAAAGCATACGGATCCGCCTTCTCCAGAATCTGACCGTGCGTGTTCTTCACGGCGTACTTGTACCGAGTGCCGGGAATCGCCCCCTTGATGGTGCCGGACCACACTCCACTGTCGCTGGAATTCAGCCAGTCACGACTGTGAGTCCAGCCGTTGCCGTCACTGATGACTGACACTTCCGTCGCGTTTGGTGCCCAGACGGCGAATCGCACTCCATCGTCAACGATGTGAGCACCCATGTGCCGGTACAGTGTTGTGCGGTCGGCCGGATGGTCGAATGTGTTTTGCATGTTGCTGAACCTGAAATGCGTATCGTGACGGTCAGATGTTCCGGTACTCATGCACACGGACTTTCGCAGGAAGACTGTGGCAGGAGACGGAGTACGGCTGTTCTGCCGTTCGCGCTGGCAGCGAATTCGACTCGTACAGCCCGGGCATTATCAGATTCACCGAATCCGCTGTCCAGGTGCCCCGGCAACGATATTGCAGAAGAGAATGGATACGCCGCAGTACAGCGGTCACGCAGACCGGTTTTTCATCCTGCGCAGTCTGGTGAAGAGATCGCTGAAGCGGGCTTTGGCAGAAAGCGAAGACTGGGCAGCTATGTCATCGCCTTCTGCGCGGTGCTCACGCCCGGATACGTGGTCAGCCACAGGGATCGTGGGTGATTCAGTCTCGCAGCAGGTTGCCTCATCCCAGGTCTGCAGATCGTCCAGTGCCGGGTCAGCGTCCGTGACCCGTGTTCGAGCCTCCTGCATCAGACGCGGCACGTAGGTCGAGGCGGTTTCTTTTCGGGCCGTTTCTGCTGTTCTGTCAGGCTGGTGCAACAGCTTCCCGCAGGATGCCGTGTCCGGCACATCCATCACGGCAGTTCCGGGACCGGCTGCCGATTCGTAGTCCGGTTCTGACGCCGAAGTGCGATTCATTGTGATCGAATGTTCCGCTGCATGGTCGTCTTCAGCGTCCCGCTCGACTTCCAGCTCGACGTCTTGCTCGACGTCTTGCGCAACGTCCCGATCGACGTTGCCGTCCGCAGTGGTGTCGTGTTCTGAGAGAAGCTGTTCCGTCTCCTGCTGGTCCTGCGGGTCGTCAGCCGACCTGGTGAACAGCACCGGCATTCCGTCATCGCTCGATTCAGCTCGGGTGGCATCGAAGATTTCGGTATGCAGTAACTGCTGAATCTGATCGATGGTCAATTCCGGATCAGGGTCAGCAATTCTGACCAGGGCATCGTCGGATTCGTGTGGCTCGTCTTCAGCCGCATCGCCCCCATGAATCGACAGGATGGTGTCTTCTGTCCGGCCGTCTTCTATCCGAACAGAATCCGGCAGCACGCCCATGTCGGTCAGCAGTTCAACGTATTCTTCATCCAGTTCTGCCACCGGAATCACCTGCCGGGGCACCACGCCGCTCAGGTCGGGCGGCCACGACAGTTTTGCCGGAACAGACGCCGCCAGCTGCGGCCGGCGGCTCGGCTCGGCTGACACCGGGCGTTTCAGTTCACACCATGTGTAGCGGTCGAATACCGGAACCCGATCGCAGGGCATCAGCGAGAAGAACGATTCATGCTCTGTTTCCGTGACCAGTGCCACGGGTCTGACATTGTCTTTGGAAACGGGCCACTCACCGGCCGGTTCCCACCGCGAAAAACTGCCGAAGTCGACCTGCCAGATTGCTTCTGCCGATGCCACGGCGGGCACCGTGAAATCAGCCGTGCTGTTGTCGCTCGACACGTCCACTCCGGACGCATCCACATCGGAGACATCCACATCGGAGACATTCACATCGGAGACATTCACTTCGGACACGTCCACTTCGGACACGTCCATCCGTGGCTCGTCCGCACCAGACGCATCGACTGACGGCTCGTCCATTACCGGCTCGTTGGTGTTCGACGAGGTGATTTCTCCCGGGGTGATTTCCTCCGAGGTGGCCAGCAGCAGATGGCGTTCGAACCCCGATGTCTGCTCGTCGACGGCGCCTGCCGTTTCGTCGGTCGATGTATATTCTTCGCCGGACGGGACGGACGATACGTGGCCGGTCAGGAAGGCTTCTTCCAGGCCATCAAACATTGTGCATGTTTCCGTCCCGTCCTCAGGTGAACACAGGACCGCGTCCTCTTCTTCTGCCGCGGTCTGGTTGGAAACGTCGGCCTGTCGGGACACGGGGACGTCTGTCTGTCCCTGTTCGTCGTATCCCTGTTCGTCGTCGGCCGAGACCGCGGGGCCGCTGCTGGCGGCGCCGATTTCGATCACGCCTGGTGCCTGTTCACAGAAACCACCGATTTCGACAACCGAGGCCGTTTTATTGGCTGAATCCTTCTGGTCCCCGGGTTCGTCTTCTGAATCGTGCCAGTCTGATTCTGCGACGGACTCTGCTTCTTCCGCAGCCACTGGTGAATCATTCCATGCCAGCGGCAGGTGCTGCAATCGCCGCAGTGCTGTATTGACCACATCGGCGGTGACCTGGTTCAGATCTGATTCTTCACAGACCATCAGGGCTTCATCGGTCAGCAGATTCAGGCAGCGCGGGATCCCGTCGGCGGCGGTAACGATCTTTTCGACCGCAGCGGCTTCAAAGATGTCGGCGATGCGTCCACCGGCATTCCGGACATGTTGTTTCAGGTAGTCGACGGATTCGGCGGTTCTTAGCGGCTGCAGAAAGACGTGTGCCCGAATCTTCTGTGAGAAATCCGTCATGGCAGGCTGGGCCAGCACGTCCTCCAGCGCCAGCGGTCCGGCGACCAGCAGCCGCACCAGTTTCTGGCCGTTGACTTCTTCTTCCAGCAGCGAACGCAGTTCCGCGAAGACATCGGGACGCAGCAGGTGAGCATCATCCAGCAGAATCACCAGTGGTCCCCAGAATTCCGCGACTCGCTGCAGGCGTTCCAGGACTTCCCAGCGGCGGACGACATGGCTGCTGGTTTCCGTGGTGGCTGCCGCCGTCTGTGTTTTCAGCAGGCGGCGATACAGGCCGTGCAGCAGTTCGGCTGATGTTCCGGCGGTGCCGCCGCGGACAAATACGGTCTGGCTGCTGGATTCCAGAGCCCGGCGAAAGGCCTCCAGGCTGACGCTCTTGCCGACTCCGGCCGGCCCGGTCAGTACCGCCACGCCCAGATCGGACTGCAGCGCATGCAGTATCGCGGGAGACAGGTCCTGAAATCCCTGCGACAGAAAGAAGTCGCTGCTGGTCAGGGCTGAGGGGAAAAGTTTTCGATGCAGACCGAAGCGTTTTTCGTACATCCGGAAGTTCCATCCCTGGATCGCTGGCAGTTTCGGCAGACTCTGCCGATTGAGCGTCTGCCGAGCCCGGCGTACAGGCTGTCCTGCGCGCATGGCTTTCTCCGGAACATCGAACATCCCAATCAGAATCTTGAGCACATCCGTGCGCGGCGGCAGAGTCGGCGTCGACTTCCGCGAGCGACCGTAGGGGGGATCGGTCAGCGGGGCGTGGAAATCACGTTTTTCACTTAGCGACGGATTGTGCGGATCATCGCAGTGCTTCGGCGGCGGCGACCGCCAGCTCATCACAGCGTTCGTTTTCCGGGTGTCCGGAATGCCCCTTGACGACGGTGAATTGAACATCGTGTCGGGCCAGCAGTTCATCCAGTTTCTGCCAGAATTCGACGTTCATTACGGGCTTGAGCTGTTTTCCGGATTTTCGTTTCCAGCCATTCCGTTTCCAGCCCTTCATCCAGGACTGGCAGCCCTGAGCGACATAGGTGCTGTCCGTGATGACTTCGACGCGGGTACGCCGCGTCAGTCGGCTGAGCCCTTCAATCACGGCCTGAAGTTCCATGCGATTATTGGTGGTTTCGCGATCGCCACCGCTGAATTCTGATTCCTTGCCGCTGGCCGGATGGCGCAGGATGCAGGCCCAGCCACCGGGACCGGGATTTCCGCGGCACGCGCCGTCTGTGAAAAGGCGAACGAAGGGCAGAGAATCTGCGGGTGTTGTCATCGCAGGGAATCCCTTCGGCAGTCGACAGTCGACAATCGTGCGAACGGAGTCTTATGTCAGAGACTCAGGCAGGAAACAGCCGGGGACGGCGGGAAAACAAGGTTGACCGGAGCACGGCTCATGACGATGCCAGCGACGGGCTATCGTTCTCGATAGACGATTCGACCTCTGTTCAGATCGTAGGGCGAAACTTCCACGACCACTCGGTCGCCTGGCACGATACGAATAAAGTGCTTCCGCATCTTACCGGCGACGTGGGCCATGACGATGTGACCATTTTCCAGCTCTACGCGAAACTGAGTGTTTGCGAGTGCTTCGACGACATCGCCTTCTACCTGGATTGCTTCTTCTTTGGCCATACTGTGAACGCTTTTTCTGTTCTGTTCCCGTTTCCCTGTCCTGTGACGCCAGACGATCCGACGATCACAATACACCACGCGGCTGAATGGGTGATCAGAGCCGGCTGCACGTCTGTCGTGGTGCGGGATCTTACCAACCGTCGGGCGCCGTTCTGCGAGAAATCCATCATGCCGGACCGTGATTCCTGCAAATCAGGTGGCTCTGTATGGCTCGTCAGAAGTGCCTCGGGACATCTGAATAGTTACACTACCGCTCCAGAAACTCAAGGCGGAATGCACTTTACACCGCAACAACATTGTGATTTTCCATTTTCCTTCGGTAGGCCAGCCCGTTTTTGAGCCACCGCTGTGACCGTCCCGTGCCGTAACGGCGCGCGTCGGACATATCCGGCAAGCAACATGCATCCCTATTTTAATATTCCCGAACTTTCCGGGACCGGCAGGACCGGCGGCGTGATCCGTGTGCCGGTGGAGCAGGATATCCCGTTCAGCGACCGCGTTCGGGCGATTGTCGATACCGCTGAATTCCAGCGGCTGCGGCAGATTTCTCAGCTGGCACTCACCTCACGCGTCTATCCCGGAGCGATCCACACCCGGTTCGAACATGCGCTGGGCGTCTACCACAATGCTCTGCAATATCTGTGGCAGCTGGGCAGAGATCCGCGATTTGCCGACATCGTGTCAGCGCATGAGGCCGAAGTCCTGATCGTAGCCGCCCTGCTGCATGACATCGGGCACTGGCCCTTCTGCCATCCGATTGAGGATCTTGCGCTGGCGGGGATGCCGCCGCACGAAGCATTTGCCGCTCAGTTTCTGCAGCCGGACAATCAGCTGACTCGCGTGCTGCAGGACGAATGGGGCGTTTCTGCCGACGAGGTCCTGGAACTGCTGACCGGAAACTCAGCGGATCCCAGCCTGACCCTGCGACAGTCGATTCTGTCTGGCCCCATCGACATCGACAAAATGGATTACCTGAACCGCGACAGTCAGCACTGTGGCGTGCCCTACGGCCGCAATTTTGACCGCCAGCGACTGATCGGTTCACTGGTTCTGAATCAGGCCGGCGACGGTCTGGCCATTACCTCCAAGGGAAAGACGGCGGCCGAGATGATGGTGTTTGCCCGCTACGTGATGTTCAGTGAAGTTTACTGGCATCACACCGTGCGGTCCGCCACCACGATGTTTGCCCGGGCCTTCTACGAAATTCATCAGGCCCTGGACCTGTCGGCCGTCTTTCGACTGACCGAACCCGAAATGATTACCGCCGTCTGCGAGGCCGCGTCCGGCACCGTGGCCCGGCAACTGACGGACGGTCTGTTTCAGGGCCGCCGCCAGCTGCACAAGCAACTTGCCGAATACAGCCTGTATCACCAGCCGGATCTGTACGAAACACTTCGAAGGCTGCCCTATGACGGGCTGGTGCGGTGCTCTGACCGTCTGGCAGAACGGCTTGCTCAAAAGACCGGACTCTCGCTCAGCGCCGTGGATGTGCTGATTGATGCTCCTCCGCTGCATCGTGAGGTGGAATTCCGGGTGGACGTCTTCTACACCCAGGAAAATGTCTATCGCCCGCTGAAGGAAGTGTCGCCCATTGTGGATGCCATGTCCCGCACCGACTTTGACGACTGTGTCAAACGCGTGCGAATCTGCGTGGCAGAAAGAATTCTGAATAAAATGCCGCCTCCTGAGGCGGTGACAGAGCTGGTGGCGGAATCAGTGAACGGCTGACCGCTGAACCCGCATCCATCAGAAAAACATGCCATGCCACGGTCCGCGATGCTACGGTCCGCCATGCCACGGTCCGGAAGCCACCGGAAAGATCGCAGCCACCCGGTTCCGGTATCGTCCGGGCTCTGCCCCCCCTGGAGAATCGACAATGAATCTGAAGCCATCGATGAAGCGTGTGGGTGAGATTTCACTCAGAGTCGTCGAGTCGGAATCTGACCAGCCAAACCTGGTGCTGCTGCACGGAGTCACTCGTCGCTGGCAGACATTTCTGCCGATCCTGTGCCCGCTGGCGCTGCGGCACCGTCTGTTGCTGGTGGACTTTCGCGGGCACGGAGAATCAGACCGGGCAACGGACGGGTACCGGGTGACGGATTACGTCGATGATATCTGCCGACTGATTCAGCAGCATGTGTCCGGTCCGGTCAGCCTGTATGGACATTCACTGGGCGCGATGACGGTGGCCGGCGTGGCGTCCCGACTGGGGGACCGGGTTGCTGCGGTCATCATGGAGGATCCTCCGCTGGAAACAATGGGGAACCGGATCAGCCGGACGCCGCTGCTGAGTTATTTTCGCGGACTGTCACAGTTTGCCGGTGATGACCGCAATGTGGCCGAAATTGCCGCTGCACTGGGCGATCTTTCATTTCAGGACCCCGTCTCCGGCGACTGTTTTCGGGTTGGCGACACACGGGATGCGGCCCAGCTGCGTTTCGGTGCCGCCAGTCTCAGGCTGCTGGATCCGAGCGTTTTTGAACCGATTCTGAATTCACAGTGGCTGACGGGGTTTGATGTCGATCAGGTTTTCGGAACACTGTCCTGCCCGTCGCTGCTGCTGCAGGCCGACTATTCCAGCGGCGGAATGCTGACGGAACAGGATGCCGAGCACGTTGCGTCACTGAACTCGCAGATTGCCCGCGTGCCGCTGCGCGGCGTGGGTCACGGAATCCACTGGACAGCCACGCAGGACCTGTTGAACGTGGTGCTGCCTTTTCTGGAAAGCGCGCGGGGCGGAAACTGAAGCCGGTTTTCGATTCCCGGTCGATCGGGTGGCACGCCGCTTTGTGTCGGCCGGGCGGGGCCGTGGTTCTGTCGACAGCAGTCCGCGGCGGCGTCTGTCGGATGAACCGCTTACAATGGGCCTTTACACAGTTTGGCACATCAGTATGCTTGGCAGCATCGGTTGTGCGCCGACACCGGAGGATGAAGTCGAACCGGTGCCGGGCGTACCTGAAGGTTCCGGGTCGGCGTCCGTGTCAGTCTGACGACCGTGACGGGCTGCGCAGGACATCTTCGGTGAGACGTGTGTTCGTCAGCACTGTTGGTGATCGATGGAGGGGTGACGGGTTTGGCTGGAAACGTTCGAGACAGAAGACGACGCCGTCGATCGCGGGCACGATTCGGAAATCCGGAACTGGCCGAGCTGACGGATGATGAGCTGCTGGATTTGCGCTTCTGTGATCTGGGGATCGGTCTGGAAGACACGCCGCTGGAAGAACGCATCGACCAGCTGTATCGCGAACTGGAAGCCAAACGCCTGGACTTTCGGCCCCATTTCTGGCTGTCACAGGAATGGTTCACGCCGGACGGCGTGCCGGGTGTTGCCATCCCGTTTTATCTGGCGGACAGTCGCCTGATGAAGCTGGAAGAAAAACTGATGCTGGAGGTGGAAGGGGGCTCGGCCGAATGGTGCATGCGAATTCTGCGTCACGAAGCCGGCCATGCCATCGACAATGCCTATCGGCTGAGGCGTCGGAAATGCTATCGGGAGGTCTTTGGCAACGTGTCCGAGCCCTATCCCGATTCCTACAACCCGCGACCGTACAGCCGCAGCTATGTGATCAATATCGACATGTGGTATGCCCAGAGTCATCCTGTTGAGGACTTTGCGGAAACGTTTGCGGTGTGGCTGAAGCCCAGGTCGCGGTGGCGCCAGATTTACGCCGGCTGGCCGGCTCTGAAGAAGCTGCATTTCGTCAACGAACTGATGGCCAGGCTCCGCGAGGAACAGCCGTCCGTCCGCACGCGTCGCCATGAAGAACCGCTGCGGCTGCTGAAAATGACGCTGCGGGAACATTATGATCAGAAGCGACGGCACTACGGGCTGGAATCCGGCAATGCCTATGATCATGAGCTGCTTCGACTGTTCACGGCAGAACCCCGCAACGGAAACGGCACGTCGGCCGCCACTTTTCTGCGCCGGGCCCGCAAACGGCTGCGTCGTGACGTTTCTGAATGGACGGGACATTATCAGTACACTATCGATCAGGTACTTGAAGAAATGATTGCCCGTTGTCAGGTTCTGAATCTGAGAGTGGACCGGGATCCGGTGGAAGTTGAGCGTGATACGCTGGTGGTGCTGACGATGCACACCATGAACCAGATCCAGGATGAAGCGCACAAGGTCGCGTTATGAGAAAATACCGTGTTGCCGCGCTCATTCGTGACGGTCTGGTGCCGCCGGAGGATGCCACCGGATACGATGTTGAAAATCCACCTGACTGGAAGATGGAATTCGACATCGTGACCACGCTGCGGGAAATGGGCCATGAGGTGCACCCCATCGGGCTTTACGATGATCTGAATCCGGTGCGGGATTCCATCGTCAACTGGAAGCCTCATGTTGCCTTCATGATGCTGGAGGAATTTCACGGCGTGGCTCAGTATGACCATGCCATCGTCAGTTATCTGGAGCTGATGAAACAGCCCTATACCGGAAACAATCCGCGCGGGCTGATGCTGACGCACGACAAGGCGCTCAGCAAAAAGATTCTGAGCTTCCACCGCATCCAGACACCGGGATTCGTCGTGTTTCGGCGACAGCGCAAGATCCGTCCGCCGACGCGACTGAAGTATCCCATTCTGGTGAAGTCGGCGACCGAGGACGCGTCGTTCGGGATCTCCCAGAATTCCATCGTCACCAACGACCGGGCGCTGGTGGACCGCGTGAATTTTGTGCACCAGACAATCGGTACCGATGCACTGGCCGAAGAATATATCGAAGGCCGCGAACTGTACGTCGGCGTCATCGGCAACAAACAGCTGCGCGTGTTTTCGATCTGGGAAATGTTTTTCCGCAACATGCCGCCCGATGTCGCTCAGATTGCCACCGCCCGGGTCAAGTGGAACACTCGCTATCAGAAAAAACACGGCATCGAGACCGGTCCGGCTCCGGACCTGTCAGCAGATCAGGCCATGCGCATCCAGCGGATCTGCAAACGCGTGTATCGGGCGCTGAACATGAGCGGCTACGGGCGGATTGACATGCGGATGACGGCCGACGGTCAGGTGTATGTCATCGAAGCCAATGCGAATCCAAACCTCGAATACGGGGAAGACTTTGCCGAATCGGCGGAATCCAGCGGGATCAGCTACGAGCAGCTGCTGACTCGTGTGATCAACCTCGGACTCAGCTACGTGGCACCCTGGCAGCAGTAACCAGTGAGCGGGGCACAATCCCGTCGGATCGGTGGCCGGTCTGTCGGTCCGTCCGTTCGTCAGCTCATCAGGTCCTTGACCTGTTCGCCGAGAAAGTTGAACAGTTCCTTCCCGTACATGGCGGCCAGCAGCGCTACCACACCGATAACCCCCAGCCAGATGATCAGTGACACCGCCCCGACCAGACCTCGCAGCTTGTTGGTGAACCAGCGCCAGCGGAGGCGTTTCTTTTCATCCTGTTCGACCTGCTTGTAGAGGCTCTTCATGTCCTCTTTCTGAATCATGGCCGTATGACGGGTCAGGCTGCGTTCGATGGCCTCCGTGAATTCGGGAAACTGGGCCAGCGGCAGGTAGGTTCCGTTGGCCCCGGCCTTGGCGCGGGCTTTGGCGGTGAGGTCGCCGGTCTGAATCATCTTCAGGATCCGGCGGGTGGACAGTTTTTCGACCATTGTTTTCCGGTTGGCGTCTTCAAACTGCACGTACCATGTGCGGGAGGCCTGTTTCACTTCGGAAGCTTTGGCATCGCGACGTGAAGAAACCTGGCCGGACCGGCTGGTGGGGCCCATTGTGCTTCCCAGACCGGCGACGGTGGGTGCCACTGCAGTGCCGACGCTGGTGGGCTGTGCACCTTCGACGAAACTCAGAGCGGCGTTGTGCAGACCGAGTCCCGCCAGATCCTTCAGCACGGCCTCGCAGTCGGCGTACCGATGTTTCGGGTCTTTGGCCATCATCTTGTCGATGATCAGATCCAGTCGTTCCGGGACATCGGGCCTGAGCTTGCGGGCCGGTTCGTATTTTCCGCTTTCCTTGGAAATGATCAGTTCCAGAGTGGTGCCGCCGGAAAAGGGCAGCTGGCCGGTCAGCATGTGGTACAAAGTGGCCCCCAGCGCGTAGATGTCGCTGCGCTGATCGACGGTCTTGGCACTGCGGGCCTGTTCGGGCGGCATGTACAGCGGCGTTCCCAGTCCGGTCCCGCTTTGTGTCATCGAGACATCTTCGTCAATGACCTTGGCCAGTCCGAAGTCGGCAACCTTGACCACTCCCCGGCTGGTCAGCAGGATGTTGTCGGGCTTGATATCGCGGTGCACCATGTGCAGTTCATGGGCGTGCCGAAGTGCCTCGGCGCTGACCATGGCGATATGTACGGCGTCACCAATCGGGAACTGCTTCAGCTGGTCCAGCCAGTCCTGCACGCTGTTGCCGTCCACGTATTCGATCGCGGCAAAGTGGATTCCCCGATAGGAATCGACCGCATACACCTTGACCACGTTGGGGTGATCCAGTTTTGCCATCGACCGGGCTTCGCGCAGAAACCGGGCGACGAAGTCCTCTTTTTTTGCCAGTTCCCTGGACAGCGTCTTCAGGGCGACCAGGCGATCCAGGCTGGTCTGGCGAGCCAGATAGACTTCGCCCATTCCGCCCTTGCCGAGCTTTCTCTTAAGTTCAAAGTCGCCGACTTTTGTGACGGCTTTCTTTTTCTGGCCGGAGGAACGTTTCTTGTCCTTGTTGTCCAACACGTCGTCCCCCTGCCTCGCAAAAACAGTGTTGTCCAGAGACCGGTCTGATTCGAACGTGTTGCCGGACGGCTCGGACAGTCGTTTGAGCTGCCGCCTGCGGCAACTCAGGAAACTGTACTGAATCCAGCCAGCCAATGGGAAAACTGTCTTTCCAGAAACACCCGTTCCGAGATCTTCCAATCGTTAAAGTCCCGGGATTCGGGACAATGGCAACGGAGTCCATGGGTTAAAACGAGCTGCCCGTCAGCCGTTCGAACGCCTCAATATACTTGGCGGCCGTCCTGGCGACAACATCGTCCGGAAGTTCGGGGGGCGAACTGTTGCGATCCCACCCCGAAGACAGCAGCCAGTCACGGACGAACTGCTTGTCAAAGGAAAACTGGCTGCCGCCGGGCTGATAGCGGTCTGAGGCCCAGAACCGCGAGCTGTCCGGGGTCATGACTTCGTCGATCAGCAGAATCCGGTCGTCCAGCAGACCGAACTCGAACTTCGTATCAGCAATGATGATGCCCCGACCGCGGGCGTAGGCCGCACCCTCCGCATAGATCTGCAGGCTCAGGTTGCGCAGCTTTTCGGCCAGCGGCTGTCCCACCTGAGCCGACATCTGTTCGAAGCTGATGTTTTCGTCGTGTCCTTCCTCTGCCTTGGAGGCCGGTGTGAAGATCGGTTCCGGCAGCAGGCAGCTTTCCTGCAGTCCCGGCGGCAGTGAAATTCCACAGACGGTGCCGCTCTGCTGATATTCCAGCCAGCCCGAACCGGACAGGTAGCCGCGGACCACGCATTCGACCGGCACCACCTTCGTTTTCTTCACGACCATGCTGCGGCCCTGCAGCTGAGTCGGATCGGTGCCCTGCGGCAGGGGCAGCGTTGTGACGTCCAGTGACAGCAGATGATTCGGGACTTCGAGACGTTCCAGCCAGAAGGCACTGATCCGAGTCAGCAGTTCTCCTTTGCGAGGAATTCCCGTCGGCAGCACATAGTCAAAGGCGCTGATGCGGTCCGTGGCCACCAGCAGCAGCCGATCGCCGAAGTCATAGATGTCGCGCACTTTGCCCCGTTTGACGGGGATCTCGGTACCACCAAGTTCAGTCTGCAGGACGACCGAGGGCATATGGATTGATTTCAGTCAGGGAAACAGCGCCGCGCGTCGCGGCATGGACCGGCACGGATCTGTCAGGGGATCAGGAAAACTGCGGAGCGGCAAGTCTAACTTGGGGCGTGTTGTTGAACAACGGTCGGGAATGGGCTTACACTGTGAATTCAGCGTCGAAAAACATGACTGCTCCGGACCTTCATCCAGACTTTCACGCGCCGGGCGTGCGGGTCGCAATATCTCTGGCTGTTCCGGCTGAACAGGCGTCTGCAGAACACAGAAAGGCCGACAGGCCGCACTATGGGACTGATGAAATTCAGGATTGAGACGGAACATCTGGTTCCGTCGACCGGCGTGGCGACGGCTGATTTCGTCACGTTCGATGGCCGCATCATCCCGACCGTTTCGAAGCTCAACGGTAATCTGCTGGAATGTACCCGCTCCCAGACTGACAGCAGCAAACTCAGAATCCTGTGCAATCTGGGTGACCGACGAACCATTGTGCAGACAACTTCCCTGCCGGAAGCTCCGGAACCCTACAATCTGGAAACCGAACTGGCACGCGGCGAACTGTCGCGGCTCAGACACTTTTATCATCTGTGGACCGGGTCCGGCCTCCGATCCACCGATGCTCTCGACCTGCAGGTGGCACGCGCCCACGAACGGTTTCGATCGGGTGTCTTCGGGGCCGACGCCGCAGCAGTCTGCCTGGAAGCCATTCATCTGACCCACCAGGCCATGGATCTGCTGGGGGAGCTGTACACCAGGCAGCGGATTACCTACCGCCAGCAGCGAACTCAGCGGTTCCCCATGTTTGTCGGCTGCCGACTGGTTCAGCCACCCGTCCGCGAACAGTATTTCCTGGACGCTTTCAATTCCGTGATGATCGCAACTCGGTGGGCCGATCTGGAACCCCGGGACGGAGATTATTCGTGGGAACGACTGGACCAGCTGGTTGACTGGGCCATCGAACACCGTCTGTTCGCCATTGGCGGACCGCTGCTGGATCTGTCTACCGATGCCTTCCCGGACTGGATTACTCCGTGGAAATCAGACCCTCTGAATCTGGAATGTTTCGTCTCGGACTTCGTGGAAACGGTGGTCAGCCGCTACGTCGGCCGAATCCGACACTGGGAAGTCGTCTCCGGTGCCAACTGCGGGGGCGTGGGCGACCTGACCGAAGAACAACGGTTGAATCTGGTCGTGCGGGCCATCGAAGCAGCTCAGCAGGTGGATGAACAGATTCAGATCAGCCTGCGAGTCATTCAGCCCTGGGGCGAATATCTGGGAGCGATGCGGAATCGACTGCCGCCGATTCAGTTCATTGATACGCTGCGACGCAGCGGCGCAAAGGTCTCAGAAGTGAATCTGGAAATTCGATTCGGAACCAGCCCGCTCTGCAGCCTGCACCGCGATATTCTGGGAATTTCACAGCTGCTGGACCACTGGTCCATGCTGCAGCTGCCCGTGAATGTGATGGCTTCGCTGCCGGAACCCACCGAGACGCTGGATTTCATCAGCCGCGTGCAGTGGCAGATCGAACAGATGGACGATTTTCTGCTGATGTGCCTGTCCAAGGAACGTGTCACGGGCTTTTACTGCCTGAACTGGGCCGATCGCACCGCGCCCGATGAGCCTCTGGTTGATCCCGAGAATTCTCTGCATCCTGTCGTGTCAGACTTCAGCGCGCTGGAACGCACTCACTGGCCCGCCACCGGTCCGCGGTGATCCGGTGGTGGTGATCCGGTGGTGGTGATCCGGCGGAGACGGTTGTTCGGTGGTCCGTCCGCTTCCCGACGCTGACCACCGCAGAATCCGTATTTGAGCTGTGCCCGTTTTGTGCTGAAATACGCGCCCCGGTCCCGGCATCCCCATGGAGACAGTCTGCTCGTGACTGATGAACCATCAGACAACGGAAACACGGCGCAGGCCGCCTCAACCCCCATCAACGTGGCTTTCTGGAATCTGCAGAACCTGTTTGACCTGAACGCGTCCGCGATCGCTGCCGATTTCGAGTACACGCCGGTCCATGGCTGGGACAGACGGGCGCTGCAGACCAGGATCCGCAATCTGGCCGAAGTGATTCGCCTGATGTTCGACGGGGACGGACCGGATCTGCTGGGGGTCTGCGAAATCGAAAGCGCCCGGGTTGCCCGTATTCTGATCGATGCACTTGGACGCGACGACTATGTCCTGGCTGAGGCCGAGCACCCGGGGCTGGCGGGACTGGACACATCACTGATTTATTCCACACGGGTGTTTGATTCGGATCAGACGGCAGCAGCAGGCCATGTGGCCGATCTGCGTTATGCCACGCAGGACGTTCTGGAAGTCCGCCTGAAAGTCCGCCGAAACCAGTGTGACCTGGTCGTGCTGGTCAATCACTGGCCTTCCCGGCGCTGTGGCAGTCCCGAGGCGGAAGCGCTGCGGATGACGGCGGCCAGCTGCTGCCGTCGGCTGGTTGATCGAACTGTCAAAATGTCACGGAAGGAATATCTGCAGCTGAAGGACAGCGAATTGTCACTGCTTGAACTGCAGCGTCGCTGGGATCGGAATGTGCTGGTCATGGGAGACCTGAACGACGAGCCATGGGACAGAAGCGTTCGGGAAGTGCTGCGTGGCGTTTATTCGCTGGAGCCGTTTGATGAAACCGTGCGTCTGTCCCGGGGAGCACTGCCGTCGTACAAGGCCTATGATACCCTCGCGGCGCGGCTGTTCAATCCGATGTGGGGGCTGGCCGGTATGCCTGATTCAGGAACGACGTCGAATGCCGGACTGGCCGGTGCCGCCGAGCCGACACAGCTGCTCGATCAGTTTCTGCTGTCACGCGGTCTGTGCCTGGGACTCAGCGGACTGCAGCCACAACTGTCTGCGGACGGAATTCCTGAGGTGAATGTCTTCCGGCCGGAAGTGATGCGGACCCGGCGAAACCGGCCTCGTGAATATCGGCGCGAGACGCGGGCCGGCTACAGTGATCACTTCCCGATCACCATGTCGCTGCGAGTGCTGTAGGTCACGTGTTGGCCACCGGTGGCAGCGACAGCAGCAGACCGGCCGTCACCAGTCCGTCTGAAATAACTTCGTGCTGATGGCCGGTTTCCGGAGACGCGGCGTCCACCAGCACGATTTCGTCGTCCCGTCGGTGCGCATGTGCTGTCAGATGAGCGGCCGTGCGGCGGCTCGCTCCGTTGATCCACGCAGCGACTTCCCGGGCACCCGCTCGGCGACCGTGCTGAGTCCAGACGGTCAGAAACCGGTCATCTTCTCCGATCAGAAATGTCAATGTCCGGGGGACCGGTTCATCGGCCGCCTGCCCCGCTCGAATGGCCATGACGCGGGATTCTGACACGCGACGAATCTGCAGATTCAGACAAAGTTCTGAGGCCAGCCATTCCAGCCTTTCCGCCACCAGATCTTCCGCCACCAGAAACGCGGCCGAACGATCCTGCCGCTCGGACCACCATTTCAGAAGCCACCGGCGATAGGCCACTTCGCTGTCCACCCCGGTAATTGCCCCGCTCCGGCGATTCGCTCGAAATGACGCTCCGCCGGGACGCTGGGCTGTTGGCAGGATCAGCATCGGGTCTTCAGAGCCGTCAAATCCGAACGGGTCGGACGATTTTTCTTCCGGCGCCAGACCGCGAATCCGGTTCAGCAGCATCTGTGCTGAGTCGGGCAGCAGAGTGTCCGTGGTTTCGCGGTTCGGCTGGTGCGGTAATCGGACGGCCACACCGAAGTCCTGCCATGGCACGGCCACTGCCTGGCCGTCGGCCAGAAATACGTCGATCCCGATCCGGGCCGAACCACAGCCCGAGCCGGTCACCAGCAGCGCGCCCTGAATCGTCTGTCGCGTGCGGCACAGATGCAGCAGGCTGCCGGCCGTCGAACGCCCCGCGTCGACGACATCGCAGCCATTCTGAACCACGGCAGAAATCACGCCCGCAAAAATGTCCGGAGCCCCGTGCCGCCCGCCGAAGCCGACCGCAATGGTGGCCCTGGCCGCCGGCCGCACTGTCGCACTGTCTTCCGCATCCTGATCCAGAGCCAGCGATTCGTACGCGCGCACATGCAGTGATGTCAGATGAGTCGACAGAATGGAAGCCAGTTGCGACGCACGAAACCGATCAATGGCGTTCAGGTACATGCCCCGGACGCCAAATTCCGAACGACGGATACAGTGCCGGTCTGCTGCCCTGTCGGGAATTCTGCCGGTCGCCTTTTCAGAAGCCCCGTCGAGGGGGGCTGGTGAGTCTGCCGAATCCGGCCCGTCGTGCCGCCAGGCACAGTCGAAACAGCCCGGCCAGCCCGACGCCAGACGCCCCAGATGGATGGCGCGATTCACCGGTGAGGATTCGCCCGGACACATAAACGAAGACGTGCCGCCGTCGTCAATCGGCGAACAGTCTGGCGTCTGGATTTCCGGTTCAGAAGACACGCGACTTCCTTGTCAGTTCTGGTCTGTCAGTTCTGGTCTGTTCCGTGGGGACTCATCTCCGCGGGGACTCATCGGCAGACCGAGCGTTCCTTCGCGGCTGGCAGACCGCGGGCCACGGGATTGTGGCCGAAGCATTTTGGCCGAACTCCGGCCGCTGAGCCAGATCAGAATTCCCGCGGCGCAATCCGGTGCCCGCTCGCATGCATGCGCAAGCTTGACGAAACAGACGCCGCCAGTAAAACGTGAATTCCAGAACCAGAAAAACCGATTTCCGGGCAGCGACGGCTGTCCCTTCTGTGTCCCTGATTCACCTCTTGCCGAATTCTGCAGTCAGAAGGAACGGCCGTGCTGAAGACAGAACAGAATTCGATGACTCGGCTGGTCAGCCAGCCGGATCATGCCGCCGTTTCAGGTTACCTGGCTGCTCACTGGGGCAACAAAGATTTTGTGAAACCGGGGTATTATGCCGCCGTCCCGGACCCGGAAGTGCTGCGCGCGGAGGTTGTGTTTGGCATTGCCCAGCACGACAACGGCTGGTGGGAATGGGAGGCCACGCCGGAGCTGGGCTCGCAGGACGGCCTGCCGCTCGGTTTGACTCAGGTGGTCCGCAACCGCCAGGCGGGGATGGATCGCTGGCGACACGGAATCCCTCGGTTTCAGAAGAATCGTCCGTATGCCAGTCTGCTGGTGAGTCTGCATGCCTATTGGTTGTACGCGCCGACCCCCGAGGATTCAGTGGAGCGGGCGTTTCGGCATCCGTTGTTTGGCGCAGACAGTACGCCGGATCCGGACGAAGCGGAACGTCAGGAAGCCGAGCAGTTTCTCCGCGAACTGAAGGTCATTCAGGATACCCTGATGAGTCGGCTGCAGGCGGATCCGGTCATGGCCGGCTGGGTTGAGCCGGACCTGTTGCAGCCTCATGCCCGGCTGGTGCAACTGCTGGACGGAATGTCGCTCGCCCTGTGTTCGGCCCTGATTCCGGCGGGTGCCGGCGAAACTCGCGGCCCCGGACAAAACAGCTTCGACCTGCCGGATGTGCCGCGCCGGGGCTGGCATGATCGGATCACGATCAAAGTTCGCCCGCAGGGGCACAGGCGTCTCAGCTGCCAGCCGTATCCGTTCGACACAGACCCGCTGCCGGTGCTGGTTCCGGCAAAGTTTCTTCCGTCGGATGTTGTTGACGAACGTTTTTTTCCGGTGCGCTGGAATGCTGCGCTGCCAGAGCTGGTTCCCTATGAATTCTGTTCTGTGTCGAACGATCTGGTCTGACAGCGGCAGCCTGTCCGGATACTTCTGTATGACGGACTTCCAGGTCCGTCATTGGCGAAACCGCCAACGTATTCGATGATTCTGGCAGGCCGTCGCACAACAATTTCCGGTATCCGGATCGGCTGCTCGTGTTCGTGCACATCTTCATTCTGAAGATTAGCGCGTTCCGGGGATAGTCGGTGTTGCTATTATTGTCCCGTGAAGATAGCGTCCCCACTTAGGGTTCTGCACGGCTGGTCAGCCAGTCCTGTGCAGCCCGTTGTGTGACCACAGGATTCTCGAAGACAGCCGCTTACTTTCAGGTATCGTCCGCCCTGGAGTTCCTTTGCAGCATACAACTCAGACGAAAGCTCGGGAAACGCCCGGGTTTTCAGGTTCAGGATTTAGATGGCTGCCGCTGTGGCAGCGATATGGGTGTTTTAGTAGCTGTGAAGCTCAAGGGTTTTGTAATGAGTAAGAACATTTTCGTTGGCAGTCTCGCGTGGGGCACGACATCAGAAGGTCTGGAACAGGCTTTCGCCCAGTACGGTGTCGTGACTTCCGCGAAAGTCGTCAGCGACCGCGAAACCGGACGTTCCAAGGGATTCGGTTTTGTGGAAATGGAATCAGGCGGCGACGAAGCGATCGCTGCCCTGAACGGCGCGGATCTTGACGGTCGCCAGATCGTTGTCAATGAAGCTCGTCCTCGCGAAGAACGAGGCGGTGGTCGAGGCGGTTACGGCGGCGGTGGTGGTGGTGGTGGTCGAAGTGGTGGCGGCGGTGGCGGCGGCGGCGGTGGTCGCGGCGGCTACGGTGGCGGCGGCGGACGCGATCGCTATTGAGCCACGGTCTGGCAGATGCTGACCGCGCCGCTGGCGCAACAACAAAGCAGGTCCGCGGAAACGTCGTTTCGTTTCCCGGGATCGCTTTTCAGGGGGACAGCTCCCCTCAGCAACAGAAGTGATAAGGACGGTGGGCCTGCGGCTCAGCGTCCTTTTTCGTTTTGCAGGGCGGGATCCGGACAGCCCCACAATCAGGTTTCGGGCCGGCCCTAAGCGCCGGACAGCTCGGCGTTCAGCAGATCCACCATCTCACGCAGCCGCCCGACCGCCCGGCGATTGAACTGAAATGTCAGCCGGGGCAGATGCAGCAGATGTTCATCATCTGCTTCCAGTTTGTGGGCTTTGGTCTTGGAGATTTGTCCTGCTGAGACGACGTCCTGAAATTCATCATTCAGTCGCTCCAGCAGCTGTTCCGACGGTTCGCGGTGCAGTCGGATCACCAGCTTGTCGCGGATGAACCGCATGCTGTTGTAGACGCTGTAGAAGTCCAGCACTTCGTCGACGGCTTCTTCGACGTCGTCGGTCACCAGAAACAGACTCATGTCGCTGGGAGAGATCATTCCCTTATCCAGCAGCTCGGTGCGGATGTAGTCCAGCCAGCCCGACCAGTAGGTCCCGCCGGGTTTGTCCAGAAACACCATCGGCATCAGGTCGCGTTTGCCGGTCTGCACCAGGGTGAGCGTTTCGAAGGCTTCATCCTGCGTGCCAAAACCGCCGGGACAGGACACCACGGCATGTACTTCCTTGACGAACAGCAGCTTTCGAGTGAAGAAGTATTTCAGATTCACCAGCTTTTCGTCGCCTTCGATGACCGGGTTTGCTTCCTGTTCAAACGGCAGCAGGATGTTCAGCCCCATGGCCATTTCGCGGCCACAGCCGGCGTGAGCGGCTTCCATGATGCCGCCGCCGGCACCGGTCACCACCATCCAGCCTTCTTCGGCAATGCGCCTGCCAAACAGTTCCGCCTGCTGCCAGTCAGGGCTGTCGGGCTGTGTGCGGGCCGATCCGAAGACGGTCACCTTGCGGTTGCGGCGATACGGCGTAAACACCTTGAAGGCATAACGCAGTTCGCGCAGCGCACGACTCAGAATTTTCAGGTCACCGCGAGTGGCTCCGTCTGCTGCGAGCTTGTCTGCGGTTTCCTTGATTTCATCGATCAGCTCGGAATGCTGGCGCAGCTCCGACAGATGTTCGATGACTTCGCTTTCCGACTCCCGCGGATGCGTCAGATGTTTTTTGGCCATTCGTGTTGCCTCCGTGCCCACGGCGGACACCCGTTCTGCGGAACTCCGTCCACGGAATGATCAGGGAGTCCGATTCAACGGGCCGCGCTTGTTGGGTCCGGTCAGAGTTGAATCCGGTCAGAGTTGGCAGTCCGGTCCGACTAGCCGTCGATCGCCTGCATGGCTTCTTGGCGCGAATCGTAAATCGCCCAGATCGTGTCCAGTGCTGTGATTTTCAACAGTTCACGCGCCATCTTGTTGGCACCGCACAGCACAAGCTCGCCACCGCGCCGCTTCAGGAATTTGTGACAGCGGAGCAACAGGGCCAGGAAGACGGAACCGAAGTAACCGACGTCCTTCAGGTCCACGATCACCAGCGGAACTTCCTGCGTGGCCAGCGGTTCCATGACGACATCGGCCGCCTGTTCGACAAGATCCCAGCTCAGCGATTCGACACTGCGGGCAGGGATGACGACGACCACGTTGCCATGCCATTCCAGTTCAAAACTGTCAAGTACCTCGGTCACAGGTGCTCCTTGTCGATGATGACATTCTTAATGGCAGTGATGCTAGCAAATTTCCGCCGCACATAACAGCGGACCGGCAACCCGGTTTTCCTGAAGATACCGGCGTATTCCTGATAGCAGGTCCAGCCTGCCGGGCTGGACCCCCAATTCGCCGACAGGCGAACCGAACGCACGGTTGATGTTCGAATCAGCAGGACGCATTGTTCGTAGTGCCGGCGTGTACGAACCATTGTTCGCGGTTACCACCACCGTCGCGGCTCCGCCGCGAAGTGCCGCCCGGCCGCGCTTGCAGGTCCAGCCTGCCGGGCTTGGACCCCCAATTCGCCGACAGGCGAACCGAGCGCACAGTTGACGTTCGAATCAGCAGGACGCATTGTTCGTACTGCCGGGGTGTACAAACCATTGTTCGCGGTTACCGGATTGCCAGAATCGACGCGAAATTAAAGCACTGAAACCAGACCGCCACAGAACGGAATCCGGCGCCGCGAAGCCGAGCCACGTGAGCTTCCAGCGTTTCGGGAACAAGCCTGTTTTCAATCGCTGTTCTCTTCTGAGCGATCTCAAGGTCACTGTAACCGTGAGCCCGCTTGAAGTCGTGGTGCAGTTCAGTCATCAGCTGCTGCTGGTCCGGGTCCGCAAAACAGATTTTTTCGGACAGAATCACGGCTCCCCCGGGCAGCATCCCGTCGGCAATCTTCTGCATCAGTTCGGTCCGGTCCGCCGGCGGCAGAAACTGCAGCGTCAGGTTCAGTACCACCACCGAGGCACGACTGAGCTGAACATCACGAATATCTGCCTGGACAATGCTGACTCTGGAATTCTGTGTCTGGCACCCGGCCATTCGCTGCCGCAGTCTTGAAATCATCGCCGGAGAATTGTCAACGGCCACGATCCGGCAGTCCGGACGAGCGTGGTCCAGCAGCAGCAGCGTGCCGGCACCCAGAGAACAGCCGAGATCGTACAGGTGGCTTTCCGGCTGAGCATAACGCTCGGCGGTCTGAGCGATCATGGACAGCATCGAGCCGTAGCCGGGGACAGAACGTCTGATCATGTCCGGAAACACATCGGCCACGGCGTCGTCGAATTCGAAGTCTCCGACGCGGCCAAGCGGCATGGAATAGATGCGGTCCTGAGCCATCACGGTCTCAATCGGTTGAACAGTTTACAGAACGTCGGCCGTCTGGATTCCCAGCAGTGACAGCCCGGTCCTGAGCGCACGTGCCATCAGGTCACACAGGATCAGCCGGCTGGTTCTGAGTTCAGCCGTTTCCGCCTTCTTGACGGAACACCTGGCATAGAAAGAACTGAACCGGCTCGCCGTTTCGAACAGCCACGCGGTCAGCTGATTCGGTCGATGGTCCGTCAAAACAGCCTCGATCGCCAGATCAAACTGAATCAGCTGCAGGGCCAGGGCACGTTCTTCCGGTTCCGTCAGCAGCACGACACCGGACTTGCCGGACTGAAACGTGTTTCGGTCAAGCTCCAGTTCACGAAAAATGCCGCAGATCCGGGCATACGCGTACTGCATATAGGTGGCCGTGTCGCCGCTGGTTGCCAGCATCTTGTCCCAGTCAAACGTGTAGTCACTGTCTCTGTTGTGGTGCAGGTCGGCATACTTGATGCCGCCGGTGCCCACAATTTTCGCCACGGCCGCACGGTCTTCCGGTGACAACAGCGGTGTGTCACGCAGGTCATCGTTTTCGTCAACGATGCGTCGAGCTCGTTCCACCGCCTCGTTGATCAGGCTTTCCAGCCCGACGTTGTCCCCCGACCGTGTTTTGAATGGCTTGCCATCCCTGCCCATCACGGTGCCGAAACTGACGTGTCGGCAGGCAATATTCTGGTAGCCCCATTCGTGGCTGGTGCGGAACAGCAGACTGAAGTGTTCTGACTGACGCTTATCCACCACATACAGAATCTCATCCGCCCCCAGTTCTTCCACTCGATATCGAATCGTGGCCAGGTCGGTGGTGGCATAGGTATAAGCGCCATCCGATTTCTGCACGATGAACGGCGCGGCATTTCCTTCAATAAAGACACACACGGCACCGTCACTTTCGGTGGCCAGGCCCTTGTCTTTCAGGCTGGCCACCACGTCCGCCAGCATGGGGTTGTAGTAGCTCTCACCCAGCGTCAGGTCGAAGTGCACATCCAGCTGCTCGTAGATGCGATTCAGAGCGTCCAGGCACGCAGGCAGAAATTCGTCCCACAACTTCTGGTTGTCAGAGTCGCCGGCATGCAGCTTTGAAGTTTCCTGACGGGCCAGCCGGGCAATATCCGGATGAGCATCGGCGAGCGTTTTTTTGTCCGGGTCGGCTTCGATTTCAGCGACCACGCTCTCAGCCGCCCGCACCGCCTGCGCGGCGTCGTCGACGGCTTTTCGGTAGCTCTTCAGTTTCTTCTTCGCTTTTTTATCACCTGGGTCCGCCGCTGTTTCCTGCTGCTTCAGCTCGGTCTGCTTCTGAGTCAGTTGTTGTCGAAGTTCCGGCAGTTCGGTCGCCGCCTTGTGGTAGTCTGAGAGCTGATTGACCAGTTTGTACAGTCGAGCCAGTTCGGTGACCTGGTCGTTCTGATACTGAGCCGGGTCGACGAAGTTTCGGTACCCATAGATGATCATGCCGAACTGAGTGCCCCAGTCGCCGATGTGGTTGTCACTGGTGACCCGGTGGCCGGCAAACTTCAGTGTCCGGCAGATGGCATCGCCGATGACCGAACTCCGCAGGTGCCCGACGTGCATCGGCTTGGCAACATTGGGTGACGAAAAGTCCACAACCACGTGTTTCGGGCTGGCCGCCGGAGCGACTCCCAGACGGTCATCTCCGGCGATGGCCGTCACTCGGTCGGCAATCCATTGGTCCTTCAGCCGCAGATTGATGAACCCCGGGCCGGCGATTTCCGGCGGATCACACAGGTCGCTGACATCCAGTCCGGCCACAATCTCGGCGGCCACGTCCCGTGGCGGTTTGCCGACCTGTTTGGCCAGCGGCATCGCGCAATTGGCCTGAAAGTCGCCGAACTTCGCATCCTGGGATGGCCGAATCATCTCCAGCAGCGGCCCGATATCCTGTGACATCGGCGTCAGAGCTGACTGAAAGCGGGATTTGAGGGTATCGAGAATACTCATCAGAAAAAGCAGATCCGGTTCCGGGGCGGCACGAAATACTGATCCGGAGGTATAACGGCCCATCCCGGCCGCGACAACGGCGCGGCGATGCCTTTCCCGCCTTTCCCAGAGCCGACGACACTGAATTCCCGGGGCACGGCAGCCGTTTGCTGACATCTGAGTCCGGGCAATCGTTGTCGAGTTTCCCGGGACGTGCGTTCTATCACAGCCTGTTTACCGCCAGCTGATTCAAACACCGACTGTGCGCTCGGTTCGCCTGTCGGCAAATAAGATCCAGCCCGGCGGCAGCGCCAGTAGGTGCCGCCTGCCGGGCGGCACTTCGCGGCGGAGCCGCGACTGTGGTGGTGACAGTGAATAATGGTGGTAACCGCGAATAATGGTGGTAACAGTGTTACCAGTTGGGGCCGCGTGTGCCGGAAAAAGCTTTGTTGCTGACAATTGCCTGCCCGCCGGCAGCACATTACCATTGGCATCCGGAGGTATACGATGGGACGTGAAAATATATCGACGAAAGAACACGTGACTCGTCGAAATGCTCTGCAGGCCGGGTCACTGAGTCTGCTGGGACTGTCGACGTTGGACGTGTTGCGGATGCGGGCCATGGCGTCCGAGTCCGCTGCGGCATTGCCGAAACCCAAAGCCGTCATCTATCTGTTTCTGACGGGCGGGCCGTCGCAGCACGACACCTTCGATATGAAGCCCGACGGGCCGGCGGAATACAAAGGGGAATTCAGTCCGATCGCCACCCGAACACCGGGCATTCAGATCTGTGAACACTTTCCACTGCTGGCGCAAAGAAGCGACAAATGGGCTCTGGTCCGTTCACTGACTCACAAAGAAAACGGGCATGACAAGGGAACCTATGTCATGCTGACGGGAAACGCGGTTGTGCCACCGACGTTCCGTTCCAGCAAACCGCAGCCCAGCGACCTGCCAAGCATTGCGGCAATCGCCGGCTTCGCCACGCGGCCTCGTCGCAATATGCCATCCAGTGCCATTCTTCCGGAGCGTATCTATCACTCCAACACAGGAGTGTTTCCCGGTCAGTTTTCGGGGATGCTGGGGCCGCAGCACGAACCCTGTCTGCTGGAATGTACCGACAAGCCACATGCCTACCACGACTATTCCGGTGCCTTCCCCAAATACCTGTTTAATCTGCATGACGGTGTGGCGTCGGATCGGGACGACTGGCGTTTCTCTGTGCCGCATCTGACGCTGCGGGAAGGAATGCTGCATTCAAGATTTCACAATCGTCTTGCGCTGCTGCGATCGATTGATGAACAGCGGAGCGTGCTTGAGCGATCAGCCGAGGTGGCTGATTACGACCGGCTGCAGCAGGGAGCTGTCGCTCTCATGGCCGATCCGAAGGTCAGGCAGGCGTTTGATGTGCGAAACGCCGACCCGCAGACCCTTGAACGATACGGTGACAATTCGTTTGGCTGGTCGCTGTTGATGGCCCGGCGACTGATCGAAACCGGGGTCAACATGGTGCAGGTCAACATGGGGAACTTCGGCAGCTGGGATCTTCACGGAAACAACTTCCCGCTGGCGAAGAATTTTCTGTTCCCGCCGACCGATCGCGCTGTCTCGGCCCTGCTGGACGATCTTGACGACCGAGGCCTGCTGGAAAGCACTCTGGTTGTGATGGCCGGCGAATTCGGACGCACGCCTCGCATCTTCAATGTGGCTCCGAAGATCTATAAAGCGCCCGGTCGGGATCACTGGGCACCCGCCCAGTCCATTCTGCTCGCCGGTGCCGGTATCCGTGGCGGCACGGTCGTCGGTTCGACAGACCGCGATGGTGCTTATGTCACGTCTGACCCGCAGACGCCGGAGAACTTTGCGGCCACCATCTACGACGCGCTGGGCATCCCGCGTGATGCGACGTGGCAAGACATCACCAACCGCCCCTACCGCATCTACCACGCAGACCCGATCAGCGGACTCACGTGATGAAAAAAGGGGTCGGGTTTCTTTTTCGGCTCCTCGGTCTGGGGGATTCATGCTGCCTGTGACTAAAAATAAACCCGACCCCTTTTTTAGTGGGTCCAGCCGTTGGTTCGCAGCCAGGCGGTGGCTCGGTCGGGCCAGGTGCCGATATCGGATCCGGGCACGTTTCTCATGCCATAGCCGTGGCCGCCGTTTTGATAGATATGCAGTTCGGCGGGAATATTGTGGCGTTTCAATTCCGCGTAGATCAGCACACTTCCCAGCGATGACGAGCGGTCGTCGTGCGTGTGGACCAGAAACGCCGGCGGCGATGTTTCGGTCACACGAATCTGTGGCAACAGCTGCCCGGTCGCCGGATCCAGTACCTGCCAGGGGTAGATCAGAAGCGAAAAGTCCGGGCGACAGCTCTGGTCGTCAGCGTCATCCATGTCGGGATACGCCGGCCGCCCATCGGCCGTATGCAGAATAGCGGCCACCTGACCGCCGGCCGAAAAACCGAGCACGCCCACCTGGTCCGGGTTGATCTGCCACTGCGTCGCCTGACTGCGGATAATTCGCAGTGCCCGTTGTGCGTCCTGCAGTGGGCGCTGCCAGGATGGTTCATCGGCGGAGGTGTCTTTACTGGTACGATAGCGCAGAACAAAGACTGAAATTCCCAGCTGGTTGAGCCAGGGCGCAGCTTCGGATCCTTCCTTATTGGTGACGACCTTGCCGAATCCGCCGCCGGGCAGCACCAGCAGTGCCGGCCCGCCGGGGTCGTCAGCCGGAAACACTTCCATCAGCGGACACCGCACGCCGGTGATACGGGTCACCGGCGGATCTTCGCCGGCCCGTGGCGGCTGTACCGCACCGGTCTCCCGCAATGTCTCACCCGGAGCCAGATCCGGCCAGACAGGCAAACGCTGCTGAGCCTCGCAAGGCAGAATCTGTAACAGCAGTATCAGGACACCAGCGGAACGGAACTTCATCGTCGGTCCTCCTGCGATCCGTGGTTTTCAGTGACGGCTTCATCACCGTCATCAGGCGATGCTAGTACACGCCCACCGTGGTTGTTTTGGCGAACACATGATACGGACGGACGCCGCTCACGCCGTCCCACGGATATTTTTCGTGAGGTTCTTCGCGTTCGCCTTCGTCGCGTTCCAGGAAGCCGGGCACAAACAGTTCTTTCGTCAGCGTGTACAGCTTCACGCGGCCGGTGGCTCCGAAGTCGACCACCTTTTTATGGTCGTCAAAGTCCACAACTTCCACAACGGCACGAGGCTGGGGCGCGTAGTAGGTCACTTTGTATTCGTCCGCGGGTTCAAACGGCTTGCCGCAGGCCAGTCCCATCAATGTATTGCCGTAGGTCGGCGTCATGTACACATTGGGGCCCAGCAGTTCCTCGCAGGCAAAGCGATTCCACTGCTGAGTGAACTCTGTTCCGCCACAGAAGATTCCGGTAATACCGGCCTCTTCGATGCTGCTGTCTTCGTCCATCAGACGCATTGCCAGAGCTTCCAGCAGTTTGGGCGTGGTGAACATGCACTGGATATCGTTATTGGCCTTCAGCACTGTCATGGCCTGATCGATGACATGGTTGCTGTATTCCCTGGCCTCTTCGACGCGGCCCTTTTTCAGCAGCTTGACCACCCAGCGCGGGTCGAGATCCACGCAGAAGCAGATACCGCCGCGAAACTGAGCCAGGTGTTCGACGGCCAGTCGCAGTCGCCGCGGGCCCGAGGGCCCCAGCATCAGCCAGTTGGCTCCTTTGGGAAACTTTTCATCCGGCAGCGTTTCGCTGAACATTTCGTAGTCGATCCAGTGATCTTCGACCACGACACGAGACTTGGGAATGCCCGTGGTGCCGCCGGTTTCGAAGACGTAAATCGGTTTGTCCTGGTAGGGCTGCGGGACCCAGCGGCGCATGGGCCCACCGCGAAGCCAGTCGTCTTCAAACAGGGGGAACTTCTTCAGATCTTCAAAGCAGTTGACGTCGGTCAACGGGTCGAAGTCGAATTCCTTCTTTTTTTCCAGCCAGAACTGACTTCCCGTATCGTCTCCAAAATGCCACTGAACGATTTCCCGGGTGTGCTGGTCCAACAGGGCCTTACGTTTCTGCACCGCTTCGGCAATGCTGCTCACAATAGCTACCTTCTACTAAAATCAGGCGAGAAACCGAACGCCGAGACACGCCTGCGGTGGCAGGTGACAAGCGATCGATGGACGAAACACAGGAAGCAGCAGCACAGCGAACACGGCCGCCTTAGCCGTTGCGTTCGCGCGCAGACCGCACCACGAATGTGCCACATCCTAGATTTCCTACGCCGCAATTCAATCCGTCAGAACAAGCTGCTTTCCACAATTCTCGAACGGCGGAGCGGTACCCGGATCGCTGATCATGCCACGGCCGACCGACAATTTAGAGCTCTGACCGGATTTCCACGCCGAATGGACTCGACAATTCCGTCAGTCTGCGAAAATGCCGACCTCTATTCCTATCCGGAAGACACAGAACATGAAACGCTTCGGAATTCTCACTGCCGGTGGAGACACGCCGGCCCTGAACGCCACCATCTACGGCGCGGTTGAACAGGCCAATGCGATGGGAATCAGCATCTACGGCCTGCTGCGAGGGTACGCCGGACTGCTTGATGATCGTGTGCCGCATCTGCATCTGAATCCCCTGTTCAATACGATTCCGGAACTCGATCCCTGCCTCGGGGGCACCATCATCGGTTCCTCGCGGACCTACATCGATCCGGAATCGTCCCTGATCGCACAGGTGCAGAAAAACCTGCAGCGGCTGAAGCTGGACGGTCTGCTGTGCATCGGCGGAGACGGCACGATTAACGGAATGTACCCGATTTCCGAGTTCGTGCCCTGCGTGCTGGCGCCGAAGACTATCGACAACGATCTGGGACTGAACTACCTGGACGAACCCAACGAATGGCTCCGCCGCCCGGCAGACAACGACGCTGGCGTCGAAGAATACCGGCAAACGTCGCGGCAGCACATGGATCTGGAAGACATCATCAACTACGCCACACCGGGTTATGCCACGGCGGTCTTTGTTGTCGCACAGTGTGTCCAGCGACTCCGCAGTACGGCGGAAAGTCATCGACGAATCGGGATTGTGGAAGTAATGGGCCGGCAGTCGGGCTACATCGCTCTGGGGGCCGCCTATGGACAGCCGGACCTGATCCTGATTCCGGAAGTGCCTGTCAATTTTGACGAACTTGAACACCGCGTTCGTCAGATTTATTCGCTGCAGCAGAACGTGGTGATTGTGGTGGGTGAGGGATGCAAAACGGAAGACGGCGAGGAACTGGGGGCCTCGACACGCAGCTTCGATCCGGCTGGCAATATTCGCTACAGCGGAGCGGCGGATGCGATGCAGGAGATTCTGGCTCGGCGGATTGAGCCGGAATTCTTCGGCAGCATCCGCACTCATGAGCCAGCCGGAGCCGCCTTCTTTACTCGAAAGGTCGGACACACGCAGCGCGGCGGCCGGCCGATTCAGTTCGATCGCTTTTATGCCTCGCAGCTGGGCGGCAAGGCCGTGGAACTGCTGGATGCACAAGTCAATAATTCCGTCGCCACGCTGCAGTACAGCCCGAAAAAGGGGTTTGAAGTGGATTCGATTTCAGCCAACAAGCTGCGCGATCAGTGGGGCGAGATCCATCCGCGATGTGTCCATCCCAGCATGTACGACCAACGCCGCATGCTGCCGTCGGAATTCGGTGAAGAATACCTGCGCACCATCTTCACCAACGCGATCGGGGCGGATGACATGGAGTTCATGCGGGCCGAACTGTTCAGTCCGGGTAATCTGTCGACGCGTTATCAGAGTGTCAACACGGACATTCGCAAACGCGTGCGGTACCTGTAACCCGCGGGCTGCCCTGCTGTGCCTACGGAATTCCGCGAACGATAGACGGCCCGATCAGCTGCGTCACCCAGACGGGCAGTTTCTGCCAGGCTGCAATCAACCGGTCGTAGCGGCCGCTGTTGGGACGCGCATCGCTGACATGTCCGCGTCGACTGTGGTACTGCCAGATGGCTGGAAATTCTTCTGAGCCCCACTGTTGTTTGAAGCGATACGTGCCGGCGTCGACGGAACTGCGCCCGAAGTCAAACGTGTGCTGGCCGCGTTCCACTGTCCGTTTCAGGGCGTGCCAGTACATCAGCATGTTGCAGCTGGTGCGGTTGTATTCGCGCAGTGAACTGGCACTGGGAATCAGTGTCGTACCCGGTCCGTGCAGCAGGAACCCGGAGGCGACAGGTGTGTTGTTAAATCGCACTGTGCAGATTTCCGCCGCGTCACCGAAGGCCTCCAGCATGCCCGCAAACAGTGTTTTCGGAAACGGAGGCGTGCCCAGATCCCGCATGTTGCGACAGAAGATCCGATGGAATGTGTTCAGCTGCTGCTCCCGCCCGAATTCGCAGGTCAGCTCCGGATTGTTCAGGGGCTTGCGAATCTGACTGCGGACTTTGGATTTCAGACCGTCCCAGAGTGCCTCGGCCGTTTTCGGCAGCCGCAGCCGCAGATGTACTTTCTCAGTGGCGGAAGCGTTCATCCGCGGATGTTCCAGATGTCGTTCGTGACGCAGTTCCAGATGCTTCACGTCCAGCTGATCGGCCAGCTCCACGGCCCGGTCCACCAGAGACCGGGCGATTCTGCTGCTGTCGGCAAGAACACCGCCGGTGTTCAGGTACGGCATGCTGACCAGAAAACGACCGAACACAGGCCCGGACACATACATCAGCGGCAGCACGCCGGAAATCCGGCGGTCGCTGGTGGCCCACAGAAAGTGCGGCTGATGCCGCAGCGCCTTCCGGAACAGATCGGCCCATTCGCTGCGCAGATGAAAGCCGTCGTAGCCAAAGCCCTGCAGGTAGCGGTTCCAGTCGGCCGGAGCCGTCGTGGCAGCATGAATGGTGGTGGACATGGGTTGTCCCACAATAATTGTCGACACGGTCATACTTTCCTGAAACTGTTCGTCAGCGTCTTCCCGCCCGATCCCGCCGGGTCAGGAAACATCTGATGTTCTGAAGAATTCAATGCGTGCAGCTGATCTGAGGTGTGTTGTGAATTTCATGTTCAACGCAGGATCGATTCAGTGACTGCCGACCACCTCGACCGGCGAATTTTTCCAAGGTGAGTCGAGTGGCCTGATCCGGTCAGACAGGGAACCGCTGAGTCCCCGGTAGACGTCTGTTACCTGCTGCATCCGGGCGGCGAAACTGAACCAATCTTCCACCGTACGCCGGCCGGCGGCCGCCAGTTGTTCACGTTCAGTCTGACTGTCAAGGACCCTTCGAATGCCCCGATACAGTTCTTCCGTGCTGTCCGGTGCCACCACGATGCCGCTGACGCCGTCGCTGATCAGACGGGGAATGCCGTTGACTCGCGTGGTCACCACGGCTCGCTGTGAAGCCATGGCTTCCAGCACCACATTCGGCAGGCCTTCCCGAAGGCTGCTGAGAACAAATACATCAATCACTCGGTACAGCCGGCGTGGATCGTCCAGAAACCCCGTCAGGCGAACCCGGTCCTGCAGCTGCAGCTGATCGATCCTGTCCTGCAGCGATTTTTTCAGATGCCCGTCACCGGCAATCATCAGCCGGACGGCTCGCCCTTCACGGACCAGCCGGGCCACCGCGTCGATCAGATGTGCGAAGCCTTTTTCCTCAGACAACCGGCCGACTGCTCCCAGCACGATGTCGTCGTCGTCGAATCCTGCGGCCCGGCGTTCCACCACTGACGGCGGTGCCGGATCATAGTCCCGGACCACAATGGCATTGTCGATCAGCTTCAGACGCCAGTCCTTCACACCTGCCGCAAGGCAGCGGTCGTATAAGTCCGGAGAAACACAGATCACCTGTTCGTAGCGCTTCATGCAGAACCGGTCGATCCGATAGTACAATGGCGTGCGTGAGGTGAACCGGACCCAGCCATGAGCCGTGGTCACCAGATGCATGCGGTGAAACTGTCTGACCAGCAGGCCCAGCGCATTGCTCTTGTAGTCATGAGCGTGCCAGATTTCGACGCCGCGTGACCGACACAGCCGGATGCATTCGCGGACCACCTGAAGATCAAAGGGGCCGCGGTCATCCGCGCCGATGATCTCGGCATCGGCGGCCGCCGCCTTGTCCTGCAGCGTGGCGAAGCCGGGATCGTCCGGAGGCCGCATGAACAGGCAGGCCGAATCAATCCCGTGCTGCCGCAGAAATCGCGGCGAATTCAGGATTGTCTTTTCAGGGCCGCCGCCCGTACCGGTCACCACGCGGGTGTGCAGCACGAACGGGGCTTTGCTTAAGGATACTGTCATTGTCTTGTGCGGGCAGAATGTCAATCGTGTCAGGCAGCCGTCGGAACGAGCACGGACAGGTGTCAGGTATTGGTTACGAACAGAATGGTGAGAGTGTGCTATCGTCTATGCAGAACCGGCAGGTCGGTCGCAACATGTTCGGTTTTTTCGGAGAGCCGGAGATACGTTGCCAGTTGTCGGGCCCTGGTCGACCAGCTCTGCTGGTTCAGTCGCCGCCGCGCCTGCTGCTGCCGCTGATCGATACCCGTGGCGACGCGACGCAGAACGGTCGCGGCAAATTCCGCCGGCGACGTGGTCACGTCCAGGCAATCATCCCACTCAAGGACGGCCGGCAGCGCGCTGACGACAACCGGTCGACCCGTGGCCATGTATTCCTTCATCTTCAACGGCTGCATGGCTCGCGTCACGGGCAGATCAGCGTAGGGCATGATCAGCACGTCCGCGAATCCTGCCAGCTGCGGCAGATCGCCGAACTTCCGTGGTCCGAGAGCATGTACGTTCGGTAGCCTCAGAATGGCTTCGTCGGGATCCTGTTGCGGTCCGATCAGCATGATGTTGCCGTGAGACATCTGTTGCGACAGACTTGTCAGCATGGCAGTGTCCAGCCGACGGTCCACCACGCCCCAGAAGACAGCCGTTGGTCCACTTTCAGAACAGCTGCCTGCCGGCAGCTGTCGATTCCAGAAGTCGATGGCATCATCGCGAGTCGGATTCCGGCACCGTTCGCTGGCGGCGCCCCAGTGAGCCAGGTCGACGCCGTGCGTCAGCAGGTGGCTGTCGCGTCCGTACCGCGAGATTCTGTGCTGCAGATTTTCGCTGACGGCCACAATGCTGTCCGCGGCCTGAATCATCTGTTCGTCCATTCTTTGCATCGTCCGACCGTCCAGTCCGGGCCATTTACTGAAATCGTCGACGCAGTAGTAAAGCCACCGGCACACCGGCAGTCGGCCGGGCAGATCGGCTGTGATCGGAAGTGTCGTGACGGCGCTGACGGGCTGCGGCAGTTCTGCAATCAGGGGCGACAGCTGACGCTGCAGCAGCCATGCATTGAACCGCCGATCTGCAGGCCGCGAAAACCACGGCCACATGCGCGGATTGACGACCGTCAGGCCGGCGTGCGTCTGTTCCGTTGAATCGGTCACGCCTCGGCTGCCGCCGGACACCCACTGTTTCAGCTTCTCGATACAGCGCCGGACCGTGGCCATGTTCAGCCGCGGCGTTCGCATGCCGATGGTGTTTACCCACAGCACGTTGTATCTCGGCAGCAGCTGTCGGATCAGGTGCTGGCATGACGACGGGTGCCGTCCCCAGTCATCCGAAAATACAATCAGCGATGCCGGATCCTCGGCGGACGAATCGTGTTTCGTGATTTCTGCCGAATCATGATCAGTGGACATGCAGCATCTCCTGATACAGACGGCTGTAGCCGGCCAGCATAACTTCCAGTGAAAATCGGGATTCCGCCTGTCGACGACCTTCCTGCCCGATGCTCCGGCGCAGGTCGGGAGCCTGATGCAGCCCGATCAGTGACGCGGCCAGGCCGAGACTGTCTCCGGCCGCGGCCAGAAAGCCGGACCGCCGGTGTTCAATCATTTCGGGAATGCCGCCGACCGCTGTAGAGACCACCGGCAGCCCCGCGGCCATCGCCTCGATGATCGTCAGCGGAATACCTTCACTGATGCTGCTCAGCAGAAACACATCCGCTGCCGCCAGCAGGTCGGCGATATCTGAACGAGTTCCGGTCAGGATCACATGCTGTTCCAGTCCGCGTTCCGCAATCGTCTGCTGAATGGCCGACCGCTCGGGACCGTCGCCGGCCAGCAGCAGGCGAATTTCGGGAACCGTACGTCGGGCTTCGTCGACGGCGATCAGCGCCGTCTGATGATCTTTCAGTTCATGCAGTCGCGCGACCTGCAGGATCACGAAATGATTGTCTGTCAGGCCAAACTCTCTGCGCAGGCGTTCTCTGGCGTCGGCGGACGGGGCGGCCAGCGAGTCCAGGTCGACACCGTTATAAACAACCTCGACGCGTCCGGCCGGAAGACCTTCGTTGACAATCAGTGCCTGCCGAACCGATTCCCCCACACCTACCAGACGGTCGTTTCGTCGCAGCAGCAGGCGATTCACCAGACTCCGTTTCCAGCTGGGCAGATCCGGGAAGTGACGGCCATGTTCCGTTAACAGAACCGGGCGGGAACCGAACAGCCCGCGACTCAGCATCGACTGGAAGAACGGTGTGTACTGATGAGCGTGCAGCAGTCCGGCGTGATGGCGGCCGGCGAAAGCGTCCAGTCGCCGGGCGCACCCGCGGTCAATTCCCGGCTGCCGATTCAGATGCTCAACCACGAATCCATCGGCCCGCAGTTGTTCGCCGATCGGGCCGACTTCATCCAGAACGGCAATCACGCAGCGATATTGATCTGCCAGGCGACGTGCCATGATATCGACCAGCACTTCAGCTCCGCCGACACCCAGCGCATGGATGACGTGGCAGACGGTCGGACGACGGTCTGCGGCACTGTGGCCGTTTTTTCGCGGAGTCGCATGACTCATGGCCAGATTCTGTTTCCCGGGATGAGTTGCAGATCGTGCGGGCGCGATGGTGGCTGTGTCGGAATTGCTGAATGGGCGCATCTAGAATTGTCTTCTGAGTGCATCGATGGACTGAATCAGGCGTTGAGGGTTCAGCAGTCGTCCCGCGGCCGCGACCGTCTTCACGGGATTCTTCAGCAACTGCTTGACCCGCTGTTTCTGCGGTACAAACATCTGCCAGGCCGGCCAGTCGAAGCGGTGGGACGGCGGAGGCAGGTATTCAGGACGACACGTGCGATGAAACAGATCCCGCAGCCCTTCCGTCATGACTATCGACAGGCACCGTGCAGTCAGGTGCATTCGGTCAAACGCATACAGGTCAGACCACGCCGCCTCACTTAGTTCGTCTGCTTTGCTTCTCATAGAGCGTTCTTCGTGCACGTCATCCGTGCAGGAAGCCGCGATTCGCAGAGCATTGGCTTTGCGGAATTCCTGTGCCGCCCACGCGACGGTCGGCAGCAGAAGTCTGTCCGGCTCAGTCAGCGCCGGCTTTTCATGAGCGGCCATCCAGCGACCGATACAAGCCAGGGATTCACGGGCATAGGCGTACATTTCGTCAGTCTGTTCGGCCTCGAGTTTTGCCGCCAGATACCTTCCGATGGCGGTGACACAGACCGTGTATGACCAGTGACCTTCCGAGTCGTCGAGATGCAGTGCGGCACAGTTCAGCTGAGGATGAACCACACGACGGATGAGCGTTTCGGCGTAGTCCAGATATTTCTGCTCACCGGACAGAATCCAGCCGTCCAGCAAAGCATTGATGGAATTACCTGAACCTCGGCCGGGACCATGAAAGTCCGGCAGTACGGTCTGACTGGCCAGACCGGTGGGGCCCGAATCCAGCACGCTGAATATGGTTCTGGTGCCGTCATCCATGGCCAGTACCCAGTCGGCCAGCGACAGAACAGATTCTCTGGCTTCCGGACTGCCGGTCAGGAAATGATAATGCAGCAGGCCCGTGGTGTAGTTATGTTCGTTCGACGGCCCACCGCCATAGCTGGCTCCGTCGGCTTTGTTGTGTCGACTGTAGGTTCGATGAGTACACGTTTGAGCATCCACAAAGTGGTCGGTATGCCAGAACAGGCCTCCGTTGAAGCAGGCTCGATCTTCCGCAGTATGATAGATGTCAATATCCATCACGTGCCGGGCCAGCGGAGCGAACAGGTCAAACCACTTCGGGTCACCGGAAGCTGCCACGTTCAGGATGCCACCGAAAATCAGATCAAACTGGTTGTTGTAATGTGACACCAGTGTGCCGAGGCCATCGTAGTGTGGCTGTTCGTGGTCGGCGTGGACGTCACCAAAGTGCCGCCAGCCGTATTCGTCGATGCGGTCCCGGCGGGCAGCAAACGACCACCGCTCAGAGGTCGCTTCCTGCAGGTAGTTGACAAGGCGGGACGACTGTTCCTGCCCACGGTCGGTCGATTCGGGCAGCCATGAGTAGACGCGCGCCTGGCGGATGGATGCGGACGGCTGCATCAGTCGAGGTTCGTGGTATACCCAGTCCAGATGCCTGAATGCAGAATCCGGCGTTCGAGTGCTGATCCACGTGCCCAGCGTTTTCTGTTCTCCGCCCTGCAGTTCGAATACGTGGTGATCGGACGGCGGGAACAGCCCGACAGTGATCGCTGAATTGTTCACGGTCAGCCGGCCCGGAAACTGCTGCCAGAATTCCGGCACGGCGAGCGACAGCCGGCTACCGGCATCGCACACAGCCACCACGGGTGAACTGCGGTATCCTCGCAGCACACCGGCTGGTGAAGTTGCCGAGTATCCTCGCTCCGAAACCGTCTGCGGCAGCTGTGCCGTCGCGTGATTTGAACTGCTCCATGCCGGTCCGCCACTGCCCGTCTGATCGATCACCAGGCGTTCCGAGGCAGGCAGCTCACGAACCTCAGACGTCGTTTCTGCCTTCCAGCGAACCATTCCGACGGTGTTGCTGGCAGCCGTGTCTGTGACGCAAGTGGTGCCGACGGACTCTGCCGATTCATCCGAGGTCGCTCGAAGCTGCAGCGACAAACCCTGAAACAGAAACGAACCGGCATCACCCAGGTCCCACAGTCCCTGTGGATGCCGGGCCCGTCGCGAGTTTCGAAGGCGCGTTTCCACTTTGACCAGTTCTGCCGAAGGCCAGACTTCCAGTCTGAGCTGCAGCTGCAGAAACGAAGCCTGAGGGAAGCGGATCTGTACTCGAAAGATATGGCAAACGTCGCCCGAGACTTCGCGTTGTATGTCGGTAACCTGCTGACGCATTAAACGACCGTGGGCATCGACCAGTTCCGGTACCACCTGCAGCGATGTTTCGCCAGTCGCTTGCTGCTGCTGCTGCTGCGCAGGCCGCAGCGTCAGTGACAGCCGACTATCTTGCAGCCGCAGGGAAGCTGTGCCGCAACGATGCTGAGCTCGTTTTCCCGGTCTGATCAGCACGCCGGCGGTCCGGCCGTCCGGAATCCGACGGGCCACAAATCGAGCCAGCAGCCATCGTATGCTGCCGTCGCTCCAGCGGTTCAGGACTTCGGTCTGAACCGGCAACTGAGCGCCGCCGAGTCCCTCAGCCAGCCAGTCGCCCGCATCGATCAGCTGGCCGCGGGGCAGGCACAGTCCGCCGGTCAGCGGGACGTGGCGCAGCATGCCGGTGGCCGGCGAGACGATCTGGAACGGGATCTCACGGCAGCGTTGCCCGGTCGCGCGAGCAGGAAGGATCTGAGAGGTGGTAGTTGTCATGAGTGGACGGTGACCATGCAGACGATATTTCGCAGGTGATATTTCGCAGGTGACGGCCAGGTGAATTGACTCAGCGGGTGGCGACAGCCAGAGGTCGCTGATCGGTCTTCTCAGTCGACGGCGAAGCCCGGGTGTACGTATCCAGCCAGCGTCCGAGCACCAGCAGTGACCACAGGACCTGACCGTGCCGTCCGGTGTGCTGGCAGTGCCTTCGATAAAGCTGACGGGCGGCGGTTGTATCAATGAATTCCGAGATCGGGGCGTTTCGTTGCAGCACTACCTGTTCCACCTGCTCGCGCAGCGGACCGCGCAGCCAGGCATCGACCGGCAGTTCGAATCCCTGTTTGCGGCGGTGAGCCAGGCCGGTTGGCAGCCGGGATTCAAACAGCTGCTTCAGCATCCATTTTTTTGTTCCCTGACGGACCTTCAGGCGGGATGGCATTGTGGCACACAGTTCCATCAGCCCGACGTCCAGCAACGGCGGCCGGACTTCAAGGCCGTAGGCCATGCTGGCGCGGTCCACTTTCGTCAGAAAGTCATCCGGCAGCAGAAACTCAGTGTCGGCCGCCAGCATGCCGCTCAATATGTCTCGTCTGCCGCAGCGAAACGATTCTTCGACGAATTGCTCCGCCTGATGGCCTGCCGTCCGCTGCCGGAATGCGTTGTTGAGCAGTCGGGCTCGCATTTCCCGGCGGCATTGCGAAACGGTGTTGGCATAGGCGGCGGCCGGACTGAACGACAGATTCTGCAGCACTGTCTTCAGACGCAGCGGACGCGGCAGCCAGTCTGCTCTGGGCCAGATGGCGGACAGTGGTCGCAGTACCGAGGTTCGAAACCAGATCGGCAGCCGGTCACGGATCGCGGCTTCTCGCAGATCGTGACTGTAACGCGCATAGCCGCCAAAGACTTCGTCTCCACCATCGCCGGACAGACAGACCTTGACGTGCCGCGACGCCATCCGGGCCACAGCCATGGTGGGAATGGCAGATGCGTCTGCAAAGGGTTCATCATAGAAATGGACCAGTTCGTCCAGATCCCGAACCGCATCCGGCGTCACGATCTGTTCGTGATGATGGGTGCCGAAATGCCGGGCGACTGCTTCCGCATGGGGCAGTTCACTGAATTCCTTCTCCTGAAACCCGATCGAAAACGTCTGCAGCGGTTCCCGGCGTACATCCGTGGCCGCGGCCACGATCGCGCTGCTGTCGAGTCCGCCGCTCAGGAAGGCTCCGACCGGAACATCCGCGATCATGTGGGCGCGGACACTGTCGCAAATTCGGTCACCGACGCGCGCCGTCCACTGTTCGTCTGAAGCGACGGATTCATGCCGGAACGAAAGCCGCCAGTAACGCTGCGGAGCAGCATTCATGTTGTCCGCACTGACCGTCAGGACGTGAGCCGCCGGCAGTCGTATGGCCTTCTGAAAGATACAGCGAGCACCCGGAATCACGCCGAACGTCAGGTAGTCTTCCACGGCGGCCGGAGCAATTGTCCGGTCAACGTCCGGATGGGCCAGAATCGCCTTCAGTTCTGAACCGAACAGCAGCTTTTCATGGTCACGGTAGATATACAGCGGCTTCTGCCCCAGATGATCACGAGCCAGCAGCAGACAGCGACGATTCGTATCCCACAAGGCAAAAGAAAACATGCCTCGCAGTTCGTGAACCAGATCGCTGCCGTGGTCTTCATACAGATGCACCAGCACTTCCGTATCAGAACCGGTGCGAAAGACGTGCCCGCGGCTCTCCAGCCGAGCCCGCAGTTCCGGATAATTGTAGATTTCACCGTTGAAGACGACGTGAATGGATCGATCCTCGTTGGCAATGGGCTGACTACCGCCTGCCAGGTCAATGATGGCCAGCCGACGGTGGACCAGTCCCACGTGACCGTCCAGAAGGAATCCCTCGCCGTCCGGTCCACGATGTGCCATCGCATCGCCCATCGACTGCAGCACAGTCCGGTCAGCGGCGCGATAAGGGTCGGCGTACAGAATTCCGGCGATGCCACACATGAAGTCTTCCGGGATCAGTTCCGTGTCTCAGTTCAGCCCGGCGATTCGTCACTGCCGTTGCAGAGAGAATGCCGAGTCCTGCAGGAAACATAGGTCGAACGGATTCCCGGGGACGATCAGGCTCTGGAACTCGCCACCAGAATCCCGTTGTGAAATCGCAACGTATGGGTGCTGCGGACCGTGCTCACGTGTTGTCTCACGGCAACATCATGTCCGTCGATCCGTCAATTCACGGACAACCGCTGCCACCGCTATCACCGCGGTGTCCGGCCCTGCTCTTCTGTGGCATCGTGCCGGCACGCCCGACGACGTCTGAAGGTCAGCTTGATCAATCGCGGAAATCGCCGATAGAATCTGCCGTCGGTCGAGGCAACATTCTGCAGCCTCGAAAAAGCGGCCGGATGAAGACCGGGAGGCACGGAGGCTTTGAAAATGCGTCTGATGGGAATGGCCGCGGTTGCGGCGCTGGTGTTCGGGCTGGGAATCGTGGCGGGAACCTGCATGGTGACAGACCCCGCCGACCCGGCTCAGCAGCGGGCGGACGTCGCGTACGCGGCGGCCTCGGGCGCTGGCACCGCCCGGGCCGCCACCGTTCCGACCGGCATTGCTGAGGCCAATACTGCTCCGGCCGGTGCCGCTCAGGCCAGTGCTAAGGACCGAGCGGAAAATAAGTGGCGTAGGCTTCCGGCTTGCGATGCAGAAAACCGCAGGCTGGAAGCCTACGCCACGTTTCGACGCGACAGTAATTCTCCGTTTGATCCTAAGGAAGCTGCGGTTGACGTTTCCACAGCTCAGGTCCGGTCGGGCGGGATGGTGCCGCTGACGGACGACCGCGGGCAGGAATCGGTTCAGCCACCAGCCGTGCGCGGGACGATTGCTGAGAACGAGACATCTTCGGACCGTCCTGATCCGATTCAGCAAGTCGGGTTCCAGCAGTTTGCCGAAGCCGTTGCGGCTGCGGACCTGCGTGTTGATGCTGAGGTCAGTGCATCAGGAACGAATCTGCCCGGAACACGTCCGTCAGAAACTGGTCCGCCCGATCTACGCGTGCCGGAAATCCGGACTCCTGACAACGGCAGCGACAGTGCGGTGGTGAAGAAAACGATCCGACGTTATTTTCCGGATCTCGATCCCGCGACGCTGCAGGGATGGGTTGAGACTTACCGCGGTATGTCAGTTCGGGATCTGGAAGATCTGCTTCGGGAAAAACAGCTGATGCCCAGCATTCTTCCCGCCGGCAGATATCTTTCGGAATCCACGACGGACGTGGATGTCCTGTTTTCTGAGCATCAGGCAACAGCTGTCAGCGTCCTGAAGACAGCCACGCGGCGCGTGCAGGATAATCTGTTGCACCTGACGACAGCTGGTTATCGCCGTCTGATTGTCAGAACAGCACTGACATCGGCTGGACCGCAGGTATCGGTCAGTGACATTACGCTGGCGTCTGCACGGCGAGATTTCACTCCGGGGCAGGTGATTATTTCAGACAATCCGCTGCATCTGGCGATCGACGGTCACTCAGAATTGATGTTTCGTCTGGAACCCGGCTGTCTGCTGACGCGGTGTGGCGAGTTCGAAAGAATGGGGGACGGTCGGCTGGGGCTTCGTACGGACGCTGGTGAATACTTTCTTTCGGGAGATATTGAAGTTCCTGCTGACATTCGGCGTGTGACGGTCACGGCGGCGGGTGAAGTTCAGATTCCAGGCGCTAATGAACGGCCAGAGACGGTGGGACGAATTCAACTGGCCGTGGTGCCGGACCACAGTCTGCTGGAGACCAGCAACGGTGTCTTCTTCCGGATCCCGCAGGAGCAGCAGGCCCGGCTGAAAATGGTCGGAACAGAGGCGCTGGTTTCGGGGGCGCTTGAGCATGCCAATGTCGTGTCCGAGACTGAATGGAACCTGCTGCGGCATCTTGAGGGAATCACGGAATTTATGTCGGCTCGTGGAAAGTGAGGGGCGTCAGTCGGTCCAGAAGATACAGCTGTGTGCGATGTCATGTTAAACTGCGCATATCGTATCGATCTTCACGAGTGCTCGTCAGTTGCTGAAAGCAGAGCCCGTCAGCGTCGATAATCCGACGTATGACACAAGCTGCTTTTCAACTGGATACGCTCACGCCGCAGAATCTGCAGGTCATGCAGGCGTACTCGCTGCGGGCCGCGACAAAAAAGGCATCTGCCGAAGGTTTTGATGGCTGGCTGGAGCGAATTGATGCGCTTCCCGACCTCACGGCGGAAATGCTGACGCAGCTGCATGGTCAGCTGATTGCGATGGGATTTCTGAAATTCGAAATCGCGGGGCGCAATATCGGTCTGCGTTACCAGATCAGTCCGAAAGGAAAGCAGGCGCTGGATCGCGCCCTGTCGGCTGAGTCCACGGACAGTGACGCGGCGGACGGTGATTCGATCGACGGCGACCTGACGGACGGCGACCTGACGGACGAGATGCCTCACGCAGACGCCGCGTAACAGAATCTGCCCGGATTTCTCGTTGTATTCAGTCGTCAGTCCATTCGGGACGACGATCTGCTGTTCAGGTGGCCGTCGTTTTTGTCATTCGCCACGTTGCGTCGTTCCGGCCGGACGAACACCGCATCCCCCTCGTTGTGGGGCGATCGACCTCGTTGTGGTGCGGTCTCCCGACCGCTCGTTGTGGGGCGGTCCGCCGTTGTGGGGCGGTCCGCCGTTGTGGTGCGGTCCGCCGTTGTGGGGCGGTCTCCCGACCGCCCCACCCATTTGCGTGATACGCACCGGGAGACCTTCGGTCGATCTCGTGGTCGGGTCGGTAGATCCGACCACAACCGGTGTGCGCTGATTCGTGCGGAGCACGCCTCGTTGTGGTGCGATCTCCCGACTGCTCGTTGTGGTGCGGTCTCCCGACCGCTCGTTGTGGTGCGGTCTCCCGACCGCTCGTTGTGGGGCGGTCTCCCGACCGCCCCACCCAATGGCGTGATACGCACCGGGAGACCTTCGGTCGATCTCGTGGTCGGGTCGGGAGACCCGGCCACAACAGAGGAGACCCGACCACAACCGGTGTGGGCTTCCATTAAATCAACAAGCCGCCCAGGCTTTCGGTCCGCGGTCGGC
>JAVKCM010000088.1:0-30400 GCA_040222735.1 Fuerstiella sp.
TGTTCAAACGAGCGGCCGGTACGTCTTCAAGTCTGGCGAAGGAAGCGGATCGCCGCCAGCAGACACGTCTGAACGCTCCGGGAGCCCGCCTGCTGTCCGCCAGCAGCTGAACGGTAACACGTTCCTCAACTGTGCATCAAACCACAGAAGCCTGTCGCTATGAGCGTCGCCACAGCCAGCAGAATTGCAGGCCTGTCAGGCATCGCTGCCCATTGATGGTTTGTTCCGTGCACCGCGCTGCGCGGTGAAAGCCCGGAAACGAGCCTGCGCACCCGGCATGAAGTTGCTTCGAGGCGAATTTGCGCGCCCACCAGCGTTGAAGCAGCGGATTCCATAACCCTGGACCCCTTGCTGAGATCGAATTTCCCCGCCAACTAAGGGGACGGGACCAACTAAGGGGACAGGCATTAATTGGCACTTCATGAACCTGAAACTGCCTGTCCCTTTCTGAACGCCCTCTTATGATGTGGGCATAACAGAAGATGCCTGTCCCCTTATGATGTCCCCTTTCTGAACGCACCCCCGCAACAGAAGATGCCTGTCCCCTTATGATGTCGGTCCCCTTATGATGTCGTTGTCACGTCTTCTTGTTGTTGTCGTCCGACTCTACGGCCGCCTCGCCGCCGTTCCCGCCGACCAGAGCGACAAGTGTCTGTCCGGGCCGGAAGGTGAAGTCCTGTCCTGCGGTCATGACCAGCACACGTTCGTCTTCGATGACGAACATCACCAGAGCATCGTCCCCATAGCGATGCTGAAAAGTTTCAAACGTAAATTCTTCAGTCAGAGGCGTTCTGGAGAACTCGGCTCCGGCCCGCAGGCGGTCGGTCAGCTGCTGGTAGGTTGCGTTTCTGGAAAACAGAGGACGCCCGTTCAGTACCTCGGCGGATTTCTCTGTCCGCTTCTGCCCTTCTGCGGGAGACATCAGCCGATAGACGCGTTCGCGTCCGAACAGCGGAATGAAGTGTTCCGCGGCCAGACTGTTGACTTCGTCGTTCGGCAGCAGCGCCAGCAGCCGGCCGATACCACCCAGATTCAGATCATTGTGCACGGCTTCCGACAGTATATCGGCGTAGAAGGTCGGCAGCCCGTCCATGCGGGCCTGTTTCAGATTCTGGGCGCTGCGGTCGACCAGACAGACCACCACGCCGGATTTCTGAAGTGCCTGAGCAATTCTGCGGCCCAGCCCGTGCGCACCGGCAATCACAAAGCCCTGCGGGTCAGCCACACTCAGCTGCAGTCGACGAGCGAGCCAGCCGGCGGTGGAACCATAGACCACCACCGTGCCGATGATGACCAGAAACGTAGCCGCCACAAAGTCATCGCCGTCTCCCAGCTCCAGTGCAAACACCGACGCGACCGCGGCTGCCACAATGCCGCGCGGAGCAAGCCATGACAGAAAGATGCGTTCGTTGTGTTTTAATCCGCAGCCGATTGTTGAGACCCAGACACTGACAGGCCGGGCGACCAGAATCACAAACAGCACAAACGTCGGCCCGCGCCAGCTGAGTGCCTGAAACTGAGACAGATCCAGGCGAGCAGCCAGCAGAATAAACAGCGTTGATATCAACAGGACGCTCAGGTTTTCCTTGAACTCAACGATGTGCTTGACGGAAACGGTCTGCTGATTGGCCAGGATGACTCCCATGACGGTCACCGTGACCAGTCCGGATTCATGGATTAACAGGTTGGAAGCGGCAAACGTGGCCACCACCAGCATCAGAACAAACGGGCTCTGCAGATGATCGGTCACCAGATGACGATGCAGCAACTGCTTGATGGTGACGGCGCCCAGCGTTCCAATCAGTCCCCCGACGGCCAGCGTTTTCAGAAAGCCGATGGCCCCGATGGACGCCGCATTCTGAAACTCGGCGGCCTGCACTGCGTCGAACGTCTGGAACACCAGCACCGCCAGCACGGCCCCGATGGGATCCACGACAATCCCTTCCCATCGGGCGATGGGGCCGACCTGACCGATCGGCCGAATATGGCCCAGCAGCGGCCCGACGACCGTCGGACCGGTCACGGTCAGGATGGATCCGATCAGCAGCGACTTGGGCAGATCAAAGTCCAGAATCAAATTCGCGGCCATGGCGCAGATGGCCCACGTGATCAGTACACCGACCGACAACAGCATCGCCAGCGGACGTCCGATCTTCCTCAGGTCCTCCAGACGCAGGCTCAGGCTGCCTTCAAACAGCACAATCGCCACGCACATGGACACGAGCGGCAGCAGCAGTTCGCCGAACAGTTCATTCGGCTGAATCCACTGCAACACCGGACCAAACAGAATTCCGGTGGCCAGCAGCAGCAGAATGGAGGGCACCTTCAGCGCTGAGGCAATCCACTGGCTGCCGATTCCCAGGACAAAAATGCCCGACAGTGCCACCAGTATCTGTTCACTTTCCGTCAACGTCGGCTTCCTGAGTCACGTCTGAAGCCGAGTGTTCGGCGTTCTGAGTTGTCTGATTGCGGCCGCCGATAATAGTGCGGCACGCGGTACTGCGACGGACGATACCGCACGCCGCTGACAAAACACAGCCCACGGCGGCGGCGATCACGGCCGGCGAAAGTTTTGTTTCTGTTTGACGCTGTGCTTCGGGCTGCCATAGACTTTCAAAGATCGTCGCAGCGCCGACCACGGAAACACTTTATGCCGGAGATTGAAAAAAACACCGACCGCGACGTGCAGCTGATTCTGCAGTCGCTGGTACCCATTCGTCGTCGTCTGCGACTGCGGCAGGCCGTCCGACTGATGACTTCGGGAGCCCTGGTCGGCTGTGCCGTCATGGCATTGATGGCATTGACTCTGGCGCTCAGTCACATGTCGACCGACATCATGGGCCTGCTTGTATTCGCTGCCGTCCCGGCCGCGATCGGAGCGGCGGCCGGAATGTTTCTGGAAACCAGCTGGTCGCAGGCCGCAGCAGTCGTGGACCTGTATTACGGCCTGAAGGACAGAACCCGTTCTGCACTGCAGTTCGCACGTCAGCCGGCATCCACGGAACGCAGTCTGCAGATCCGGGACGCGGCCGCTCACCTGGCGGCCATCAACGCTGGAAACGTCGTTCCGGTGCAGCTTCCACCACAGGCTCGGTGGGTCCTTCTGTTACTGGTGACAACGCCCGCAGTGTCGCTGATTCCTGCCCGGGCACGGAATGTGGAGCCCGAATTCGTGCCGTCCCAGGAATTCGGGCAGGCCGTCACCGATGTTGCCACCGACGTGGCAGAACTGGAACAGCTGGCACTGGAAACCGATGCTGATCAGCTGAAGGATCTGATAGCGCGACTGAAGATTGACCTGAAAGATCTGAATCTGCCGCAGGCCGGGCCTCGACAGTCACTGGCGACGTTGTCCGACATGCAGAAAAAGATGAAGGACCTGCTGTCGGAAATGAATGTATCCGCCATGGATTCTCAGCTGGCCGATGTGGCTGATTCGCTGTCAGCGGCAAACGCCTTCAAGCCGGCGGCAGACGCACTCAAGCAGCAATCTCTGGACAGAGCCGCGGAAGCGCTGCGTGATATCGACGCAACAGAACTGCCGCGGTCGGAATCGGTTCCCACCAGCGAGCGTTTGGAAAAGTCGGCTGTTGAGGCCGAAGAAAAGGGCCTGCAGAACCTGAGTGAGACGCTGGAGCAGCTGGCTGAATCGGTCAAAAAACGGGACGCAGACGCGATCTCTCAGAGCAGCCAAGATCTGGCCCAACAGATTCAGCGCCATGAGCTGGCAAAAGAAATGGCCGGCAAACTCAGCAGCAAATTCGATGCACTTAGCGAGGCCAAGAATCGGTTCGCCGCCAACAGCAACAGCGAAGGCAACGGTGCGTCGGCTGATGCCACCGGAACCAACCTTGTGAAGGGAAAATCTGAACAGAAATCCGCGGCGGCCAGCAGAAAAGCCGGCTCAAAATCCGCCGGAAATATCAAAGGCGAAAAAACCAGACTCGACGGGCAGCGTCAGATGGCGGAACTGACCGGACAGCTGACAGAACAGGGGGCGTCCGATATCGAAACGATTTCCTCAGAAGAAGGACAGGGAAAAGCGCTGCGTCTGGCTCAGGAGGCCTTTACTGAATATCAGAAAGTATCAGAAACCGTACTGGAATCGGAACCGATACCGCTCAGCCAGCGGGAGACGATTCGTCGCTATTTTCAGCTGATCCGTCCGGACACCTCCGAATCCTCGCAGTAACTGATGGCAGGATGTGGCCGGATTCTCTGGTATAAATCTGCAGAATCTACGGCCGTGGCGGGCCGGCGGCGTGCATCCCTGCCAACCCGGAACCTTTCGTTGGAATTCTCAGATATGTGCGTTGCCATGCCGGAAGTGCCGTTTTTTCCGCACGGAATCGAAATTCAGAGACCCGCGAACTCATGTGCCGAGAAACTGGCATGTGGCAATTACTGCCGAAATTCGGGTCCGCAAGAAGAAACGAATTGTCTTGAACTCCACGCTGAACAATTAGGAAAAGTGTGAGTTCTGGGGGCTTGATGTCGAATTGTCGTTTTCGTGGACGACCGTTTTGCGAATCTGGGGCGGTTTTTCTCACCCGATATTTTCTGCTTTGTTTTCCACGAATTTCGTGGTTGAATACTACCACGGGCGTCGCTGGTTCAGGCTCTGTGTTGGGGAACGCAGAGAAACTAAGCCATGTATGGCAAAGCCTGAAAAGATCGAATCTGCCGTTTGTTGGGGAATCCGACGGACAGAGAACGCCGTCACTGCGGCTTCTGCTCCGTTTCAGACAGATTTTGAGAGTGAGCTGCCGGATCTGCGCAGGATCTCCCGCGTCACTCTATTTCATTCCATCAGGGAAAAAAATGTACACACTGTTAACTGGAGCGACAGGGCTGGTTGGGCGCTACCTGGTTCGTGATCTGCTGCTGAGCGGCCATCAACTGGCTGTGGTAGTCAGAACGTCGAAGAAGCTTTCTGCGGCCGATCGCATGGAGCAGATTCTTCGGCACTGGGAAGAAGAACTGGGACGTCCGCTGCCACGACCGGTGGTGCTGGTGGGAGACATTTCTGAACCGGGATTCGGATTCAGCGAAACTGACCGTGAATGGGTCCGGGACAACGTCAACTGCATCATTCACAGTGCCGCGATTCTTGAGTTCTACGGTAAAGACCGCAACGGTGAACCTTGGCGGACCAATCTCGGTGGGACGCGGCACATGATTCAGCTGTGCCGCGACCTTGATATTCGAGACATTCACTACGTGTCTACGGCCTACGTGGGTGGCATGCAGACGGATCCCATCATGGAAGATTCGCTGGACGCCGGTCAGAAGTTCCGCAACGACTACGAGGAAAGCAAGTTTCTGGCCGAACAGGAAGTTCGCGCAATTGATTTTGCCGACCACGTGACCGTCTATCGTCCGGCCGTGATTTCCGGTGATTCGGTGACCGGCTATACGAATACCTATCACGGTATTTACCTGTATCTCAGGCTCATGGCGATGATGATTCCCGCCCAGCCGGCGGATGCGGACGGATTTCGCCACACACCAATTCGGCTCAGCATGACCGGCGAGGAAACTCGGAACATCATTCCCGTCGACTGGGTTTCGGCCGTGATGGTGCGTCTGTTTGAATCTCAGGAAGCCCGCGGCGGAACCTACCACCTGGCACCGGATAAGCCGATGACGTCGGGAGACATGATTCGGTGGTGCGGCGAGTACTTCAAGTCAACCGGCGTTGAATTCTGTGGCCACGACTTCACTCCGGAAGAAACCAGCCGGGAAGAAAACGAAGACCAGTGGATGTTCGAGCGTCTGGTGCGGGACAACATGGGGACTTACGAACCCTATGAAAGAACTGACAACGTCTTCGACATGACCAATATGAAGCGGTTTGCCGGAGACATCGTCTGCCCGGAGATCGATCGCACCGTTATTCACCGCTACCTGGATTTCGGCAACCAGGACCGCTGGGGCAAGAGTCGTCCGAAGCCGCTGGACAACACCGTGCGGGCTGAAGATCTGCTGACTCCGGCCGGTACCAGCAAAACAGCCGAGGGCGCTTTCACCGTCGGGATGGATGTGGTTGGTCCCGGGGGCGGGCAGTTTACGATTCAGGGCACCGCGGACGGCATCACGGGGATTTCCCGTGGACTTCCCAACAGCGATACTCCACTGCTGCGTCTGACTACGGAAGACCTGGTCCGGGTTTGTGAGCAGCCCGAAGAAGTGGCGGACCGCGTCGTCAGCATGCTGGAACGTGTCGACGCCGGTCAGTCCGATTCTCTGGCCACGCGTCTGGCTGCAGCACTGTCCAGAGACGGTCAGCTGACGTCGGCTGGCTAGCAGACTGTCCGGATACTTCTGTATGCCGGACTTCCAGGTCCGGCATTGGCGGAAACCGTGCCTGTTTCCGACGCGTTCCGCAGGCCGGCGTACGAAAACTTTCGGTATCCGGACAGGCGCCTGGGCACGCTCGGCTTCCGAAGGCGGCTGGAAGCGACGGAACATGCGAGTCACCGGCCTGTTGGTCAGACACTCTCAGGCTGGCGACTTGCTGATTCACGCTGCCCCGCTCTGGATTCGCCTCGGGGCGTCCGGTCAATTATTGGTCGCCTTTCGCGGAGCGAAAGGCGACCAACCAGTCAGTGATTGATCGAACGTTTCCTGGCGGTCGTTGGATGGTGGCGTTGAACGCGGCTGTGTCAACGTGGGCGAGATTCGGTGCAGGGGCCCGAGCCCGCTGCTGTAGCCGCGCCGCACTTTGGCCCCGACGCAAGCCGGCGGAGGATCTGATCAGCGGGCTGCAGGAGCGACTGAATTCCTTCGGCTCAACCAGCGCGGCTCAACAGAGTCTCGCCGGTGAGTGCGTGAAAGGTTTCGGCATTGATTCTGAGTGTGGGATCCGAGATCAGGGCGAGGCTCAGCACTTCGCAGAGTCGTGTGAGTCTGGCAGGGAGTCCTTTGCCGAATTGAACGATCGCGGCCATTGCGTCCGGTTCGATTCGGGACGTATCGGCCTGCAGCGACGTCAGCAGTTGAAGGCTGAACTCCTGGGATTCCTGTTCAGTGAACGGCCGCAGTTCGACCCGCAGAGCTGACAGTTGTTTCAACTCTGAAGAAAGTGCCCCAGAGGCTCCGGCGACGACAGAGACGCCGCCATTGGTCTGTTCATTGGCGGCCGCCAGAAACTGCAGCACCGAACTCAGATCTTCCGCTGCCAGATCGAGGTCATCCAGAATAATCACCGTCTGGTGACTGCACATGGCACGTCCGGCAATTTCATCGCGGATGACGGCCATCAGCCGGGACCGGGACGATCCGCGGTGAGGCGTAATAGACAGGCCGCCGCACAGGTGCCACAACAACGCGTTTTCGTCAAGAGCCGCCGCGCTGATCAGCAGGCACGAATGTCCGAACCGCCGACATTCTGATCTGACGCTTCTCAGCACGCTGCTCTTGCCGGTGCCCCGGTCTCCCAGCAGTAACACAAACGATTCGCCCTGCTCAGTCACATACAGCAGGCGACTGGTGGCTTCTGTCTGAATCGGGCTCTCAAACCAGAACAAACTTCCGATGGACTTTCCAAACATCTCTCACTCCGTCAATCCGGTTCATCCGTGGCCAGGCACCCTGTTCTGTCGCTCCGGAACAAGCGGAAAATAAGTGGCGTAAGCTACCAGCTTGCGATGCACAAAAACGCAAGCTGGAAGCTTGCGCCACGTGTCGACACGACAGTAATTTTCCGTTTGATCCTTACACGGCAGAAAACCGGTCGCAATCACCAGGATAATGGCGATCACCGTCTCTTAGATCTGACCGGGCAGGTACAATCGGAGTTATCGGCATGCCGTGCAGATTCTGACCAGACAAACGTCTGAATCTGGCTCAGGGTGGGCCACAAGCGGGCATTCCCTGCGTCGCGACATCCCGTCACTTCAGAAATCAGCAGATTCTGCGACACTGTGCGAAGCACACCGACACACAGACACTGGCAAATCATGACAGAACTCAGCTATCAGTCCGCGGGTGTGGACCTTGAACTTTACCAGCAGGCCATGCAGCGTCTGCCGGCTTTGATGCAGCGGACCAGAACTCCGGGCGTAATGGACCTTCCGGGCGGTTTTGCCGGCCTTTTTCGGCTGGCGGCCGAGCGGCAATGGGCAGATCCGGTTCTGGTCTCGGGTACCGACGGGGTGGGTACCAAGATCAAGCTGGCGATCATGATGCAGAAATTTGACACCATCGGGATTGACCTGGTGGCGATGTGTGTCAACGACTGCCTGTGTCTGGGCGCCAGGCCGCTGTTGTTTCTGGATTATATTGCGATGAGCCGGGACAATCCGCCGCTGCTGGAACAGCTGGTAACCGGTGTCAGCGAAGGATGCGTGCAGGCGGGTGCCGCACTGCTCGGCGGCGAAACCGCCATCATGCCGGACCTGTACGCCGACGGCGACTTCGACATGGCGGGCTTTTGTGTCGGTGCGGCCGACCGCAGCGAACTGGTCAGCGGCAAAGAGCGGTTGGCGCCCGGTGATGTGCTGGTTGGTGTACCATCGTCCGGATTTCACAGCAACGGATACAGTTTGATTCGCAAGGCGGTCTTTGAGCACGCCGGCCTGTCGGTGGACGATTCGGTGCCGGGGTTGCAGAGCACTGTCGGAGCCACGCTGCTGACACCCACTAGAATCTACGCACAGGTCCTGCAGTCACTGGAAGCAGCCGTCGGAAATCCGGCCATCCACGGAATTGCTCATATCACGGGTGGCGGCCTGTGTGAGAACTTCGAACGCATACTTCCGGAGCAGCTGCACGCGGAACTTCACCGTTCGTCCTGGACGATCCCGGACATGTTCACCTGGCTGCAGCAGCTGGGCAACATCGCCGACGCCGAGATGTTTCGGGTGTTCAATATGGGGATCGGGCTGGTGGTGGCGGTCCCGCCGGAAGCGGCCGACGCGGCCGTAGAGGCGTGTTCAACAGAAACCTATCCCGCCGTCGTGATTGGACAGGTTACCGAGGCAGCCAGCGGGCAGACCGACCGCGTAAAACTGACAGATTGATTCACCGACGGATCGCTCGATGTGGCCCGGGTGTTTTTTAGCTGGCGGCTTCCGGCCTGTTTCCGTTGGTCGGCAATGGTGGCCCGGCGTGACCACTTGTCGGTGCCCGGTGTGGCGTCTATGCTCGGCGGGCATCGTTGGCGACACCGTCCGTTCTGGCCGGACTTCAACAGAAAGCTGTGATATTCATGGGATGGGAAACCTCGAAACCAGTGATTGTGCCCGTGGATTTTTCCGGGATGTCGGTGCAGGCTGTACGCACCGGGCTGCAACTTGCGGCCGCCCCGTCGCAGGTCCACGTGGTCCATGTGGTTCCGGTGCTGGATCAGATCGTATCGGACGTGGAAAACTGGTCCATTCCCAGCGACGAGGACCGGCGGGAAGCCGTGCGGCGGCATTTTCGCGAATTCCTGAACAAGAACCAATTTCAGCACCTGAAGGAAGTGGTGCTGGACGGTCAGCCGGGACCGAAGATTGCGGAATATGCCGCGGCGAATGGAGCCGGGGTGATTGTGATTCCGTCACACGGATACCACGGGTTAAAACGGATTCTGCTGGGATCGGTCGCTGAAAAGGTGATCCGTCTGGCCAACTGCCCGGTCTTCATCCTGCGGCGCGAGGATGCCGAATGAAATTTGTTCGGCGTGTCGGCTTTGATCCGCGTCGAACGGTCGGTAGAGTGGAGCGTCTACCAAGTCAGATCTTCAATCCTGCCTGGAATCCCGCCAATGTCACCTTCATCCGGTTCCCGACGTCGCTTTCTACAGTTGTCTTCAGCGGCCCTCACAGCCGCCGTCACGGCCAGTGGACCCGGGGCTTCCGTTTCGCGTGCTTTTGCCTCTCCGACAGCCGCCGCGGCGACAGCTGTTCCCCCGACAACACTGAAGGGGCGGCTGTATAAGACGCTGAAGATCGGGATGGTCGGCGTCGAAGGCAGCCTGGTGGACAAATTCAAGGCGGCCAAAGCGGCGGGCTTTCACGGGATTGAAATGAACGCTCCGGCGATGAACGTCGACGAAACGAAGAAGGCCATTGAAGCAACAGGCCTGCCGGTCGACGGCACGGTCAATTCTTCGCACTGGCAGGTGCGACACACCGACCCGGATCCGGAAGTCCGGGCTCGCGCGCTGGAATCGCTGAAGCAGGCACTCACCATGACCCACGCTGTGGGCGGAAACACGGCACTGCTGGTAGTGGGACGCGGATCCGACGGTCCGGAAGAAGAAATCTGGAAACGTTCCATCGACAATATCTCTCAGGCCATTCCGCTGGCCGCTGAACTGGGCGTCCATATTGCTATTGAAAACGTGTGGAACCAGTTTCTGTACGATCACGAAGGCGATCATACTCAGAGCGCCGAGAAATACGTCAAGTACGTGGACGAACTGAATTCGCCGTGGGTCGGCATGCAGTTTGACATCGGCAACCACTGGAAGTACGGCAGCATGGGCGACTGGATTCGGCAGCTTGGTCGACGGATCGTGAAACTCGATCTGAAAGGCTTCTCGCGGGCTCAGGATTCCTTCACCAACATCACGGAAGGTGATATTGACTGGGCCGACGTCAGGAAAGCGCTGCTGGAGATCAATTTTTCCGGCTGGGCGGCAGCCGAAGTGAAGGGTGGAGGTCCTGAACGCCTGAAACAGATCTCGGACAACATGGACAAAGCTTTCGGACTGGTATAGCCCAACGTGACCGGCTCTCTGACAAACCCTTCGACTCAGCAGCTGCAGGCGGCTCTGACCCGACACCATGTTACTCTGGCCGATCAGTTCCTGCCGCCGCTGTGTCGCTACTGCGAGCTGCTCTGGGACTGGAACGCCAGAATCAATCTGACCCGACACACCAGTTTTGACGACTTCGTTACCCGGGATGTGATCGATTCACTGAGATTATCGAGTCATATTCCCGACGGCCAGACGGTGCTGGATGTCGGCTCCGGAGGCGGCGTTCCCGGCATTATCCTTGCCGTGACGCGACCGACTCTGACTGTTTCGCTGGCGGAATCGGTGGGAAAAAAAGCCCGCGCCCTGACCGATATTACTCGTCGTATGAAGCTGGCCCTGCCGGTCCACGCGGCGCGCGCCGAAGACGTTCTGAAACAGCAGCGATTTGACGTGCTGACCGTACGAGCGGTGGCTCCGCTGCGAAAACTGTTGTTCTGGTTTCAGCGCCGCACCTCACGTTTTGACCAGCTGCTGCTGATCAAGGGGCCTCGCTGGGTGGCGGAACGCGAGGAAGCGGCCGCCGAAGGTCTGCTGGACCGTGCTTCGGTTCAGGTTGTTGATCAATACGCTACCCCCGGACACGACCATGAAAGTGTCATTCTGTCCGTCCGGTTTTCCGCGGACGCCGCCGACTGAAATCTTCAGAACGAAATGAACGGTGACCGTGCGACGCCTGCTGGCCATTGAAACATCCTGCGACGAAACCTCGGCCGCTGTGGTGGCGGAAGACCGGACCATTCTGTCCAACGTGGTGGCGTCACAGCACGAGCTGCACGCCGACTTCGGCGGCGTCGTTCCGGAAATCGCCTCGCGGGCCCACGTCCGCCGTATCCTGCCGGTGATTGAGCAGGCGTTGCAGCAGTCAGACAGCCGACTGACGGACATGTGCGCCATCGCCGTCACCTCAGAACCCGGACTCGTGGGTTCGCTGCTGGTGGGGCTGACGGCAGCGAAGACGCTGGCGATGAGTATCGGTGTACCGCTGGTCACGGTGAATCACATTGATGCTCATATCTACGCCTGCGGCATGGGGCGGGCCGAGTCGGCCTTTCCGTGTGTGGGTTTCGTGGTCAGCGGCGGACATACCAATCTGTACGACTGCCGGTCGGCAACTGACTGCCGCCTGATCGCCGGCACCACGGATGATGCGGCCGGAGAAGCCTTTGACAAGGTGGCTCGAATTCTGAACCTGCCCTACCCGGGTGGCCCTTCCATTCAGAAGGCGGCCGAATCCGGCAGTCCGACGGCGTACGATCTGCCGAGGCCGATGATGAGATCCGACAAACCGAACTTCAGTTTCAGCGGGCTGAAAACTGCCGTGCTGTACGCGGCTCGGGGTGTGCCGGGTCCGGAACAGCTGTCTGATACGCCGCCCGAACGAGTGGCAGATCTGGCCGCGTCGTTCCAACAGGCGGTTGTCGATGTGCTGGTCTTCAAATGTCGCGGTGCCCTGAAAAAACTGAAGTATCCCCGATTGTGCGTGGGTGGCGGGGTCGCTGCCAATCGGTTGTTCCGCCATCAGATCGCGGATCTTTGTCGACGACAGAGTGTCGAACTGCTGATCGCTCCGCTGGAACTGTGTACGGACAACGCGGCGATGGCCGCCATTGCCTGGGAATATCTGGAGCAGGGCCGCACAGCCGGCCTGGATGCTGACGTCCTGCCGGGCCTGGTGCGTCCGGGAGCCGCGCGAAAAGCTACATCAGATTCCGCATCTTGATCATCAGGTATTCGTTGATCAGGCGTTCGGTCAGCAGGTCGGGGGGCGTATCCACCATCATCACGCCGTTCTCACGCATGGCGGCAATCTGTTGCGCCTGCCCCGTCAGCATCTGAGCAGCGGCCGAGGTATGGAAGGCTTCCACGTCGGTTTCCGGAATCCGACTGGCCATGGCGCGCAGGCCCACATCTTCCAGCAGGACACACATCGGCAGGTAGGGCATCGACCGAAGCTGCAGACTTTCGCCGATCACCCGCAGCTGCAGTTCGTCCGTGACAAACGTAATCAGAATCACAAGCGCCCGCTTCCGCTGAACCATCGACAGATATTCCAGAGCCAGACTGTAGTCGGCCGACTTGGTGCTGGCCTGAATATCATAAGTCGATCGCAGAATCGTCTGAATGCCGGGTTTGCCGCGAACGGGCCGCACAAACCGTTCGATCTGATTTGAGAACGCCATCAGCGACACATTATCACCCTGCCCGAGTGCGATATAGCTGAGCATGATGGCCGAGTTCAGCGCCTGATCCAGATAGGAAATCCCGTCTGTTTCGTTTCGCATAAAACGGCCGCAGTCTACCATCAGCACGATGTTCTGATTGCGTTCCACGTTGAATTCACGGGAAATCAGCTCCCGCTGACGAGCCGTCGCCTTCCAGTCGATCTGACGAATTTCGTCGCCGTAGCGATATTCCCGCAACCGTTCAAATTCGCGTCCCTGTCCGGGCATCCGCATCACACGCACACCGATTTCTGCCAGCCGATTTCGGCTGGCCATCAGTTCATAGCGATAGACGGCCCGAATATCGGGGTAGATTCGGACAGGCGTGTTCAGCGGACGAATCTGATGCCGCGTCCAGAGTCGCAGCACAGTTGGAAAACGCAGGTGTACAGCCCGCAGCATGGCCGCCCCGCGTCTCAGCGGCTTCACCATATAGCTGACGGAATCTTCCTTCCACGGCTGCAACAGCACCTGCTGCGGCAGTCGCTCTGTTTCGCACAGTTCGCCGGCATCGTCGTGGATCGTGACCTGCAGCGGCAGACGGCTTCTGCTGCGAAGCACCAGGCGGGCCGGGTTGGGTGTTCCCACACTCAGTACTTCAGAGATCTCACGGTCGATCTCAATATCATCCGGAGCACCGCTGATCAGAATGTCTACTCCCGCGACGATGACCAGCACCACGTTCAGCAGCAGTGCCAGGTCGGCCAGCACGCGACCGGATACGTCGATTGCTCCGAGTCCCGGAAGGCCGTCGGGAAAAACGTCCGTCACACCACCCAGCAGCAGCGGCGCCGTCAGCACGATGGCCAGCAGAATCAGCAGCCGGGACGGGATCATGAGCGAGGTGCCTCGACACTGTCCATGATCTGGCGGATTGTTTCATCCGGCGTGGTGCCTTCGATTTCGGCTTCCGGCCTCAGACGCAGACGGTGTCGCAGGACCCACGGCGCCAGTTCCTTGATATCGTCCGGGGTCACAAAATCCCGCGCTCGGCAGGCAGCCAGCGTCCGAGCGGCAATCAGCAGATTCACACAGGCTCGCGGACTTGGGCCCACCGTCACGGATCCCCAGGACCGGGCGGCGGAAATAATCGCGACGATGTAGGCCAGAATCCGGTCTTCCACAATGACCTGTTTGACGGTTTCCTGAATGGCCACGACATCTTCGGCCTTCAGCACGGCTTCAAGGCCGAAGCCGGCCAGATGACGCGGATCACGGCCACCGGTGTAGTGCCGCAGAATTTCGACTTCATCCGCCGTCGACGGATAATCGACCAGCAGCTTGAACATGAAGCGATCCACCTGAGCCTCCGGCAGCGGATACGTGCCTTCGTGTTCAATCGGATTCTGCGTGGCAATCACCAGAAACGGTCGATCAAGCGTGTGCGTCACGCCATCAACAGTGACCTGTTGTTCCTGCATCACTTCCAGCAGCGAAGCCTGCGTCTTCGGCGGAGATCGGTTGATTTCGTCCGCCAGCAGAATGTTGGTGAACACCGGGCCGCGATTGAAGCGGAACTGCTGTTCCTTCATGTCGTAGATGCTGTGCCCTGTGAGATCCGATGGCATCAGGTCCGGCGTGAACTGAACGCGGTTAAAATCACACGACACGGTCTTTGACAGCACGTTCACCAGCAGCGTTTTGCCCAGCCCCGGTGGTCCTTCGATCAGCACGCTGCCTTCCGAAAACAAGGCGATCAGCACGCCTTCGACAAGCTCCATCTGGCCGACCAGCACTTTGCCAATCTGTTCAATCGCATCATTGAAGACTCTTGAGACGGTCGATAGTTCCATCGCGGTGTCTGACTTCGTATTAACTGGAAAACGAATTGATGTGATGCCGGCCAGACATGGTGACACGTCTCCACGCACCCGAGCGGGAATTGTAGAAAGGTCCGAGCCCCGCAACAACAGGCGAGCAACTTCTGCCCGGCCAGCCGTAAAAGCAGCCGCCGCCTGCCGGGCGACAGTTCACAGCGAAGCCGCGACTGCCGTACCTTCCGCCTTTGTTGCGGAACGGTCTCTTATTGTTGTGGGACGGTCTCCCGTTGTTGTGGGACGGTCTCCCATTGTTGTGGGACGGTCTCCCGACCGTCCCACCCAGCTGACCGCAGGTCTCCCCTGCCTGCCCCCCCGGGATCCAGCGGGAAATACTTGCGCCACCGCCAAACAAGACCGCGCCACTCATCTATCGCTGACACCTGAGACTGTTCCTGCAGCTACCGTTGAACAGCGGACTTCGGATGGTTCCGCGGACTGATGTGAGGAACAGTCCGTTGGATCCTGCGTGACGCGGGAATGGGAGACCTTCGGTCGCGCGGGTGGGGCGGTCGGGAGACCGCCCCACAACGAAGACCGCCCCAAAACGAAGTTGTGGGCAGGTCTCCCGACCCGCCCACGCCACCGACCGAAGGTCTCCCATTCCGCGTCACCCCGGCCCCAGCAGTTCGAACACCCGTTCCAGCCGATCGAGTTCTTGCTGCAGCACCGCAAATTCCTGCTGGACGTTCGGGGTGGCCACTGCCATCGGCGCCTTTTTCCAGAGCAAGGGCCGCATCATAGGCTTTGGGCGCGGCAAGGACGGACATTGTGCCTTTCAGCGCATGAGCTCTGTCCCGGATGGTCGCTCCGTCAGTCTGACGGACTGCATCATCGATCTCGGCCGTTGCCTCGAAACCATCCATCACAGGCATCTGGATGTCCATCTGGATCAGGTCTGCCTGTTCGGCCTAGTAAAGATCGACCGCCACTCGGCCATTGACGGCCAGCCTGACCGTGTGTCCCAGCTTCTCAAGCAGTCGCTGGGCGTACCACTGATTGACCAGATGGTCTTCCACCAGCAGGACCTGCAGTGGTGCTCGAGCGTCCTGACTCCTGGTGACAGCAGGTGTGGGCTGAACCGGAGCCGGAGTTTGTGGCGGCTGAGCAGGAATGTCCAGCTGAACGGAAAAGCGGAACGTACTTCCGTGGCCGGATTCGCTTTCGATCTGAATCTGCCCGCCCATCATTTCGACAAGTCGTGCAGCGATTGCCAGGCCCAGCCCTGTGCCACCAAATCGGCGCGTCGTGGACGAATCGGCCTGGCTGAAGGAGTCAAAAATTTTCGCCTGCTGGTCGGGCGAGATCCCGATACCCGTGTCGGTAACCTGAAAATGCAGCAGCAACTTCTGGTGATCGGTAAATTCGGGGGCCACTTCGATGCGGACCGACCCCGTGTCCGTGAACTTGATGGCATTTCCGGCCAGGTTGATCAGGATCTGTCGCAGTCGATGACCATCGCCGATCAGGCATTCCGGTGTGTCTGCGGCGACGTTCCATGACATGGTCAGGCCCTTCGCTTCAGCTCGAATACTGAGCAGTCGAAGTGCCTGATCGACGGTGTTCCGTACATGGAACGGTCGTGCATCCAGGCTCAGTTTTCCTGCCTCGATCTTTGAAAAGTCCAGAATATCGTCGATGATACTCAGCAGTGCCTCGCCCGAGCCCTTGACCGTTTCGATGTATTCCCGCTGTTCCGCAGACAGGTCCGTATCCAGCGGCGGCACAGCACGCCGTGCCAGCCACGGTATCCTTTTTCCGCACGTGCACGGCCGGCGGCGCCGCCATCCATGCCGCGGCCACGCCGCCGCGGCGCATGAATTCACGCCGGGAAACCGTGTCCGGCTGCTTGTATTTTCTCGACTGTTCGAACGCAGGCATCTTGTCATTCCGGGGGGCACTGACGGAAGGAATCACCGCCGACTCTGTGGCTGCCGTCGCCGGCGCGCAGAGAAGGACGCAGAGAGAACCGATGTCGCTTTTTCACAACACTCTGGATTTCGCCGACCGCCGGGCCGCGGCTGTACGTGAACCCCTACCGCTGCTGTGACGTCTGAGATGTTTGTTCAGGTTATGACGAAAGTCCGTCCGTCAATCCCTGCCACAGGGCTTGTGTGAGCCTCGTCAGACGGTGCCTGCCGTCCAGACCGGCAGCGAACAGCAGACGAGGACTTCCGTCGACCACAGGCAGTGCGGGCTGCGGACAGCCACGTGTTTGAACCGCATCGTTCATTGATCAGGCAGCGGACAATCGATAGGCTCTGTGGCTGAAGACACACCAAACACCGCCGGAAACCTGTGGATGACTCGAAAATGCCTGCCGACTCTGCCATGGCAAGCTCAGATACTGACAACGCTGCTGCTGACGCTGTGCGGGTGCCGGTCAGAGGGAACCGCCGACAAACCGCTGCGTCTGAAGATGGCTCATGTGTATGAAGTCAGTGCGCCCACACATGCCTATGGGACAGCTCATCTGGCCGAACGGCTGAAGCAGGCCACCAGCGATCTGGACGTGACTGTATATCCGGCCGCCCAGCTGGGCAGCGAAGCCGAACTGCTGGAACAACTGGTAGCCGGCGAACTGGAGCTGGCGATTTCCGGGCCGTCATTTCTGGCCATGTGGCATCCTCCGCTGGGAGTACTTGATGCCGCGTTCGCCACTCGAGACCTGGATCACATGCTCGAGACAGCTCGGGGCGAAGAAATGGCGCCACACTGGGACGAACTGCGAAAACGCTACGACGTGCGGGTTCTGGATACGTGGGCCTACGGATCCCGACACATCACGTCGAACGTTCCGATTCGACACCCCGATGACCTGAACGGCTTTCGACTGCGGATGCCGGCCGCTCGCATCTGGCAGGCCTCCGGAGCCGCGCTGGGAGCCAGCCCGATGCCGATTTCATTTGGTGAAGTCTATCTGGCCCTGCAGCAGGGAATCGCGGATGGTCAGGAAAATCCAGTGCCCGTGATCAAGGCGATGGGGTTTCACGAAGTGCAGAAATGCCTGAACCTGACAGGTCACATTCAGTCGTCCGTACAGATCCTGATGAACGAACGCGTCTGGCAACGAATGGACGGCGATCAGCAGACGGCGTTGCTGAAGGCGGTAAAAGAACTGGGCGAAGATGTCTACCGCGGCACGGTCGACGACGAAAGAAGGCTGATTGAAGAATGGCGAGCGGACGCCACGATGCAGATTGTTGAGGACGTGGACATCAGCGCGTTCCGGAAACGGGCACGGGAACACTTTTCTGAGGGGTTCGCCTTCAGTGAGCTGTACAACACCATCACGGCGGATCCGGAAATTCCGGAATTGATCAGGACGAATGAACAACATCAATGAGCCACCGGGCCGCCGGGTATCTGCTCCGGAACGAAAGTTAACATCCATGAAATCTGCGGACCACAACGCATCCACCGATGCGGCAGACGCTGCCAGCAAACAGACGGCCGCCACAGTGCCGTTTGCCCGTTGTGAGCGCTGGATGGTTCTGGGTGAACAGTCGCTGGCCGCCCTTTTTCTGTTTGTGATTGTCAGCACCATGGGAGCCCAGGTGTTTGCCCGCTATTTCTTTGGTGCTCCGTTTTCGTGGAGCGAAGAAGTGGCTCGCATGGCCCTGATCTGGATGACTTTCATGGCTGCCGCGTTTGTGATGGCAGAAGGCCGACACATTACCGTGGACGTGCTTTCGCCGCGACTCGGCGTCCGCGGAAAACTGTGGCTGGAATGTCTGAGTCACGGCATTGTGGCCGCAACGTGTCTGCTGCTGCTGGTGGGCGGCAGCCGCTTCGTGTGGTACGTGGGCAAGGTAGGATCCCCTTCGCTGGGGATCCCGATGAGCTGGTGGTATGGCGCCGTCGGAGCGGGCCTGCTGCTGATGACCATACATTCGGTCGTGAACCTGCTGCAGGCACTGGCCACCGGGCAGCCGACGACACATGAGAGTGTAGTCGACGAGGAAGCGTTACATCTGGAACTGGAGCAGGGCGAATGATTCTGGCGGCGTTAGTCTGTGCCATGCTGGTGCTGCTGTTCATGCGGGTCCCGGTCGCCATCAGTATGCTGCTGCCGTGTCTGGTGTATACGGCCTGGTCTCCGGATATCACGCTGGGGGTCGCGCTGCAGCGCTGCATGGCGTCCATCAATTCATTTCCGCTGCTGGCCGTGCCGCTGTTCATCATGACGGGTTACCTGAGCAATGCCGGCGGACTGGCAGACCGTCTGTTTCACATGCTGCTGTGTCTGTTCGGAAGAATTCCCGGCAGCCTGGGTTATGTCAACGTCATCAGCAGTCTGCTGTTTTCATGGATGAGCGGAGCAGCTATTGCTGACGCCGCCGGTCTGGGATCGGTGCTGGTCCCCGCCATGAAAAAACGCGGCTATGACGAAGGGTTTGCGCTGGGGCTGACGGGAGCATCTTCGCTGATCGGTCCGATCATGCCACCCAGCATCCCCGCGATTGTGTATGCAGTGGCAGCCGGAGTATCCGTCGGATCGCTGTTTTTTGCCGGCGTTCTGCCGGCGCTGGTGCTGACGGCAATTCTGTGCGTCTTTGTATTCGTGGATGCTCGTCGCAGTCCGTTGCGGGACGAAGCAGCGGCTCCCGATATTCCGCTGAAAACGGCCGTCGGTTCTGCCCTGCCGGTGCTGCTGACGCCCGTTATTATTCTAGGCGGCATTCTGGGCGGTGTGTTTACTCCGACAGAAGCCGCCGCCGCGGCCGTGATGTGGGTGTTGTTCCTGAGCATCTGTTACCGGTCACTGTCGCTGAAAGGATTTCACGGCGTACTGGTGAAAACCGCGTCCACCACCGGATCCATCATGCTGATTGTGGCGGCGGCCGGCCTGTTCGGCTGGGTGATTGCCAGAGAACAGGGGCCTCAGGCGGTCACCGAAGCGATGCTGCAGCTGACCGACAATCCTTATGTGTTTCTGCTGCTCATCAACATCGCCCTGCTTGTCACCGGCATGCTGCTCGAACCCGTCGCCGGGCTGTTGATCACGGTTCCCGTGCTGTTGCCAGCCGCGCTGGAATTCGGCATCGATCCGCTGCAGCTGGGCATTGTCATGATTCTGAACCTGGTGCTGGGGCTTCTGACACCGCCGGTCGGACTGGTACTTTATGTGCTGAGTTCCGTGACTGGCGCTTCGGTACAGCAGGTGATTCGCGGCACCGTCCCGTTTCTGATTCCTCTGTTGATCACACTGCTGCTGATCACCTTCATTCCGGCGTTCAGCCTGTGGCTGCCGAGCTTTCTGGCAGGCTGAGAATCTGCCGTGAGACGCGTCATAGAACCAGTCAGACGGAGGCCGACATCTGACTCGCAGGCGTTCAGAATACGGTCAGTCACGTCGGCATGACCTTTTGACTTAGTTCAGAAAACTGTGTCAAAAGAACCAGAATTCGCGCTGCGCCACGCGTCAGACGTCGCCTCGGAGTTTTGGAGGAGCTTCCCGCATTGGCGGGACACAGCATTCACAGTCAGTACATCACGCCTTTCGCCACCCCATCCACAAGCGTTTGAACGGAAGTGGTGGATCGAGGGGGCGTTTCAATTCCAAAGTCCGGAGAGAACCAGCATGCCGAAACTGTTGCCAGAACTTCTGTCAGATGTCCTGTTTTCGTCTCGACGCAGATCTGCGACCCGCCAGCGAAGGCTGCGTTGCGGCCACGGTGCCCGTCCGGTCGAAACTCTGGAATCACGGACGTTGCTGAGCGGCACGACGTTTCGGGTCACCAGTCTGGCCGACAGTGGAGCCGGCTCGCTGCGGCAGGCAATCATCGATGCCAATCAGAATCCGGGTGATGACAACATTCGCTTCGCGCGACAGGTGCGGGGCACAATTGCCCTCAGCAGTCAGCTTGTCATCACGGACGATGTCACCATTCACGGCCCCGGTGCCAACCGGCTGACCGTCAGTGGCGATGACGGCATTGGTGACGCGACGCGGATTTTTGCCGTGCTGCCTCCCGGCCTCGCAGCGACTCCCTTTATGGCCCCCAGCCTTGCTCAGCTGACTGATTCTCCGACGGTGTCGATTGAAAAGCTGGCCATTAACGACGGACTGGCCCGGGACGCCCCCGGATTCGACCCGACGAACCCGGCCACGGCTGTCTTCGCCTTCGGAGGCGGCCTGTACAACATGGGAGGTTCGGTCCGGCTAAGCGAGGTTTCCATGAGCGGCAACCGTGCTGAGAATGTGATCACCGCCGGCGGAGCGGTCGCCAACGAGTTCGGGGGAACTCTGGTGGTGTCCCGCAGTCACTTCGCCCACAACACCTCGTCTGGAATTCTGGTCGGCGTCGGCGGTGCGATCACCTCCGACCTGGGACCAGCCGCGGACGCACCGACCACGGGGCAACCGACGACCACCGTGGACCGCAGTACGTTTGTCGGCAATACAGCGGAAGCATTCGCCGGTTATGTCAACGGCGAGGCCTTCAGCGGACTGGGCGGCGGCGGAGCTATTCTGAACGTCACGGGCAGTCTGACGGTCAGCCGCAGTCATTTTGCAGACAACCTGGCTCAGGGAGGAGCAGGAGTGGCTGGTATTCCCGGCCTGCCCGATTCCACCGCTGGCGGTGCCGGATTCGGTGGTGCTGTGCTTAGCGGCGATGCGTCACCCTTTGGCATCGCGGAATCCAGTCTCGAAATCAGCCGCACGACCTTCACACAGAACGTGGCCATGGGCGGCGCTGGTGGCGTCCCGGGACTGACCGGCGGCTCGGGTTCGGGCGGAGCCGTCGCGGTAGGGAACGGAAATGACGCCGAACTCGAACGTAACCTGTTTTCCGGAAACCTCGCCCTTGGCGGGGCAGGTGGCGACGGAGCAGCGGGAGGCATCGGCACGGGGGGCGGTGTTTCGGCAAACGGAGGCGCGGTTGTCACTCTGGATCGCAATCAGTATCTCGACAATACGGCCACTGGCGGCGATGGAGGCGGCATTGGTCCGGGAGCGGCCGGCCGTGGTGGCGGGCTGAGTCTGGATTCGGTCGACCTTGCCGGCTTCTTTCCCGGCACGGCAACCGCGTTCAGTGATACCGACAAGTTTCACGGCAATCAGGCGATCGGGGGCATCGGGGGCGGTATTTACAACGAAGGCGACCTGACACTCAGCAGTGCTCGACTGACAGACAACCGAGCGATCGGTCAGGCCGACACGACCATTGACTTCGTGCCGGGCTATCTGTTTCAGGGGGCTGCCCTGGGCGGCGGTCTTTCCAATCTGGGCACAACAGACATCCGTCGCAGCCGATTTCAGGGCAATGAAGCGATCGGGGCAGATGGAGCCGTCGGTCCCGATGCCATCCTGGCGCCTCCCGGCACGGCCCTTCCCACCTATCCGGGGCTGGCAGTCGGCGGTGGTCTGCATAACGTTCACGTGGCCGATGTCACACGCAGTCAGTTCAGCGGAAATCAGGCGCTCGGCGGCAATAACAACTCCGGCTCATTCGCGGGTGTCGGCAACGGAGGCGGCATCTACAATGACAGTTCGCTGGTGGTGGATCGGACGACCTTCAGTCACAACGTGGCGGCAGGCGGAGCCGACAACACCGGCGACATCAACGCGGGTGGCGGATACGGAGGGGGCATCGCCAGCGGATCGGTCACAGCTCTGGTTCCCGGGGGACGTTCGGCTTCCGTCACCGTCAGCCGGAGCCTGATTTACGGCAACAAAGCCCGGGGTGGCAGCGGAAACACAGGCCTGATACCAATCCCGGCTCACGCGGCAGGCGGCGCGGCGGGCGGCGGCATGCTGGTCTATCAGGGAACCGCGTCTGTTTCCGGCAGCACGCTTATCAGAAACCGCGCCGTCGGCGGTGACGGCGGCCCGGGGTTGGGTGGCGGAGTCTTCTTCTTCGGCTTTGTCGGTCCGGTACAGGCCGATCTGTTTAACAGCGTCGTCGCACACAACACCGCGCTCGGTGGCAGCGGGGCGGACGGCCTGGGTGGCGGCATCGCGATCGGCAGTCTCGGATCTCTGCTCGGGGGCCCGGTGGATGTCACCGCAGAACGAGTTGTGGTGAGCCAGAACCGTGCCAAAGGTGGTTCCGGTGGCGATGGTCTCGGCGGCGGACTCTATAACAGCAGTGACGGAACGCTTTCGCTGAATCGAGCACTCGTCTTCGGTAACCGCGCCGTCGGTGGATCGTCCGGCGACGGAATCGGCGGCGGCCTTTACAACCTCGGCATCGAAGACCTGACACGAATTCTGTTCTTCGCCAACTTTGCCAGCACAAGTGACGACGACTGCTTCGGCTGCGGTCTGTTGTGATCGGGCTGGCGCCGACTGCCACGCAGACGGGCGTCGTCATCGCACCCGCAATAACCGACCACATAAGAAACGTTCGATCAATAACTGATTGGTTGGTGGCTGTTCGCGAGGAAACGAGGTGAACTGAGACGATCCATGTACAGACCATTCTTCTTCAGTTCGCCGATCAGACACTCCGGTACGTGACCTCGCTGCGTGTAATAACCGTGATAAATTTCCTTCGCCAGGCCATTCATATTGGTCACGACAAAACGGATCTTTGTCGCAGAGTTCATGCCACCCTGCTTTTCCAAACAAAAGTCCGGCAGAAGAAAACTCCTGCCGGACCGAGCAGGTTCCGGACGTTTGCGGACCAGATTGAAAACTACAGCTGCAGCGGGGCACGGAGTTCGTAGATGGCCTGGCTGATGTCCTGCGACAGAACTCTCAGGTGGTCTCGATGCTGCGTATTGCAGCGACCGAGAAACTGGTAAATTGTTTTCCATTCTTCGATCAGGTCAGCCGTTTCCTTTTTCAGCTCGCTGGCGGTGGGACGGCTTTCGAGCATGCGGTGAATTCGCTGAGTTCGCGCCAGGAATCTGGCGGACGCCTGCAGGGCCTGATCTCGGAAGGACTGACGGTCCCGGTACAGCCACTGCTGGACGTCGTAGTCCAGATGGTCGGCCAGGTTTTCCAGCGACGCCGCGGTGGGCAGCATTTCGCGGGTATCGACTGAGGTAACTGTGCCGGCCAGATTCAGTTCGTTGCGAAGGGCGACGATTCCGTCTTCGATTTCCCGCAGCACCACGCGGCCAGCCTGACTGCGGAGAGCGGCAAAGTCCCGGACGAAAATATTCCCGTACTCTTCGACATACCGGTAACATTCCAGCACAGTGCGTTCGTCTTCGTTGCGATCGACGCAGTCGCGAAAGTTCTGCACGGTGCCATAGAAGTTGTCAGCGGTCTCCAGAATCCTGTCAATCCCCTTGAAATGCAGAAGCAGTTTCAGGGGCACGCGGCTGTAGAACTCGTCGACATCCCGCATCAGCGCGTCCGCGGTCTGACGCAGATTGTCATTGTTGGTCTGTTGTTCCAGCCAGAGCAGGTCGTGCAGTCTGCTGTCAGCCAGAGTGACGTTGCGAGCGCTGCGTTCTACAAATCTGTTATTCAGGCTGCGGAGTTTCGGAGCCATGATCTTCCACATCTGTTCAAACCGCAGATATTCGGAAACGATCTGCGTGTAAGGATACTGGTCCAGCACCATCGACTGGACACGGGCCGCCTGCTGGTCCAGTTTTCGAGCGTCCAGGACCAGCTGATAGATGGAATTTCCGGCGTTCGGATCCAGTTCCAGTTCCTGTCCCAGATTTCTGACAGAACTGGAAAGTGTGGCTAATTCCCGGATTAGGGCATTCCGGTCCAGCTGTGGTTCCATCTTGAACAGCTTTTCCAGACTCCGTCCCAGACGATCGATACGGGCCACGCCATCCTGAGACGCGGTGCTGAGCCGACGACTCTGAGCCATCTGGTGTGAAAGCAGTCTCCAGTCACTGTCGAGCTGCTGGAACTGCGGATGCAGGCGTTCCAGGCCGACATTGGCCTGCATGTCCTGCGCAATTCTGGCGGCTCGTGCCCGGACACTCAGCAGGTCCGTCATGTACGGACGAACTTCCGGGGACCGCTGATAGTCGGTCTGCAGCAGTCGATAAAGACGCTCAGATTCATCAATCGATTCGGTCAGCAGGTTCTGCACGGCTCGGCGGTCGATCCGTGAAAAATCGACCGTGGTCGTGGCGCTGGTTCCGCCGGGGGTGCCAAAACCGGGCACCCGGTCAGCCCCATCCCGGATCAGCCGGTTGACGTCGTCGAAATCAGTATTCGTATTGCCGATCCGGTTTTGACCCTGTCCGAGGGCCACAACAGAGAACGTCACCGTCAGCACTGCGGTTACCGCTGACCGACACCATTCCTTCCGATGAAACTGCATCCTGGTTTCCTTTCCTGGCATTGTGTCGCCATTACCCAGGCGACCTGAAACGCTGTTTTTCCGCCCGCACGATTCACCACGGACCGTCTGCCGCGTGCACCGCTCTCAACATGTCGGCAGAGTTTAAGGGAAACCCGGACTTCGGCGGAATACTGGTTTTTCAGTTCCGTGCCCGAAAATCTGCCCGTCATCCGAGCCGCGTCATGAGGAGGCTTCGAAGCTCAGACGGTCGTACAGCCATGTCCTGGCGTAAGTCCACCATCGGGAGGCGGTTGCCCGAGAAATATCAAGCGTCTTCGCCGCTTCCTGTTCGGTCAGACCGGCGAAATACCTCAGACGCACCAGTTCGGCCTTCCGAGGCTCGGTCTCCGTGAATTCCACCTGTGCCTGATCCAATGCCAGCAGCTCGTCCGTCCCGGCACTGCCCTGGTCGATGGCTTTCAGAATCACGGTGACGTCGTTCATGGTCTCAGTTCCGGCAGCACTCACGTCAACGACGCCACTCGAAACGGCGGCTGCCCCGCGCCGTTATCACGCTTTGAACTGTACCGCACACCAGCCGCTCCGTTTCGGAATTCCGGTTTGTGGCTTCCGTCGGCACGTGTTTGTATGATTGAATTCAGTTTTGCCTCAGATTTTCTCGCCCGGCGATTCCTGTTCGGAGCCCCTTATGACCACCGGCTGCGGCCACGATGCCACTTAAGAATGTCGCCGTCATCTTCTGCCAGCTACCGCGGCGGGACTGGCCACCACCGGCTGCTGCGGCGTTTCGACAGAATTCTGCGCTTGCGACGACCGTCGCCGCAAGCGCGAAACACTGGTGGCTGAACGCTGCCATTCGCTCAGCGACAGCCAGAAACAGCTGATGGCGTTTGCTTTCGATGATCCGCACGTGCATAGGTGAACCAAAATCCACCAATCGGTCTGATGCCGGAACGCTCTCAGCCGCAGATTCAGCATTGGTGAGCGGTTGATGTCGGCTTCGCCGTCGGGCTCGGCATGACGCCGTTTCCGCGGCCGTGATTGTTTCGAAATCCCATAGTGAAAGTTTGCCGATGCCGATTCGTCCCGCCTGTATGAGTGTCGTCCTGTCTTTGCTGTGCTGCGGAAGCACGCAGGTTCCGACGCTGGCACAGTCTACCGATTCGAAGACACTGGCTTCGGCATCGAAACAGCAGACAGACAAAAAGAAGCCGGCTTCATTTCGCTGGGTCAATCCGCTGAAGACGAAGCTGCCGGGTGTGATTCACGCGACGTTTCGAAGTCCGTCCATGGACCTCGATGTGGGCTACTGTATTTATCTGCCGACCGAATATTCGGCCGACAAGGATTCACAGAAACGCTATCCGGTCGTCTACTACCTGCACGGCGGGCGTCCCGGCAGCGAAACAAAGAGCGTAAAGCTGGCCGCTTTTATCCACAACGAAATCGAGGCCGGGCATGTGCCGCCGATGATCTATGTGTTTGTCAATGGCGGTCCCGTCAGTCACTACAACATGCCGGACCGAAAAAATGCGATGGGGGCCGACGTCTTTGTGAAAGAACTGATTCCACATATCGATCAGAATTACCGCACGGTTGCGAGCCGCGATGCGCGTGGTATCGAAGGGTTTTCACAGGGTGGCCGAGGAACCACGCGTCTGATGTTCCGCTATCCGGAACTGTTCTGCAGCGCTGCTCCGGGGGGAGCCGGACATGCGACCGAAAAACGCATTTCGGAAGAAAACGGTCGTGAGAGTGAAACGCTGGTCTTCACGCCGGGCGACAACACCTATGATTTGGCGCGACGGTATGCCGAAAACCCCACGCCACCGCTGAACATTCTGGTTCACGTCGGGACAAAAGGGTTTAATTATGAAAATAATCTGGCCTACATGTCATTTCTGGATTCGCTGAAGATTCCCTGTCAGCGTCTGATTGTGGAAGGAGTGCCGCACAGTGCGGTACAGATTTACCTGCTGCAGGGCCGGACACTGATGACGTTTCACGCCCGCAACTTTGGGCTCATCGACTGATCCATCGGGAGTACGATGATTTCTGTTCAGACAAAAACCTGGATGTTGGCCGTGGTCGTCGCGGTCCCCCTGTTCAACGGGTTTTCGATTCAGGCGGCCGACGTTATCCGGTTCAACCGTGATATCCGTCCAATTCTGTCGGAGCACTGCTTCGAATGTCATGGGCCGGATGCCGCCACACGTCAGGCCGAGCTGCGACTGGATCTGGAGGCCGAAGCAAAACAGTCGGCCATCGTCGCGGGGCAAGCAACCGAAAGCCCATTGTGGGAACGCGTCAGCACCGCAGACCCGGATCTGATCATGCCCCCGCCAGAGGCACAGAAGCCGCTGAACCAGCAGCAGATTGAACGTCTCAGACTATGGCTCGAACAGGGAGCCGATTATCAGCAGCACTGGTCGTTCCTGCCCATCGCACGTCCGTCGGTGCCGGCCTCGGAAAATCCCATCGACTACTTCGTGCGACGAAGGCTGCAGCAGCAGAAACTGTCTCCGTCACCACCGGCGGATCCATTGACTCTGCTGCGCCGCGTCACGCTGGACCTGACCGGCCTGCCGCCGACACCGGATCAGACTCAGGATTTTCTTGCCGACAAGCGGCCGGACGCGTACGAACGACTTGTCGAACGACTGTTGGCCTCGCCTCACTACGGTGAACACATGGCGGTTCCGTGGCTGGAAGCCGCACGGTATGCGGACACCAGCGGCTACCAGGCCGACTGGGAACGATTTATGTGGCCCTGGCGAGACTGGGTGATCAACGCCTTCAATACCAATCTGCCCTTCGACCGCTTTACCATTGAACAGCTGGCCGGAGACATGCTGCCCGACGCGGATCAGCGGCAGATACTTGCGACGGGATTCAATCGTAATCATCGCATCAATGATGAAGCCGGTGTGATCGATGCGGAATACGCGGTGGAATATGTGGTCGACCGGATCGACACCACCAGCACGGTCTGGCTGGGACTCACGATGGGCTGCTGTCGCTGCCATGATCACAAGTACGATCCGCTGCCGCAGCAGGATTTTTACAACATGTTCGCCCTGTTCAACAATATCCCCGAAAAGGGGACGGACGGCAAACGGGGATACGCGGTGCCCACGCTGGATGTTCCGAATCCTCAGGTTGAATCGCAACTGAAGGACCTGCAGGCAGACCGGGCCGCCGCACAACAGAAACTGAACCAGACGGTCGCGGCCGCCACCGATGCACGTCTTGAATGGCTGACTCGGCTGCGAGCAGAAGTGTCTGCACAGCCCCAGAACACCTGGCAGCTGCTGAAGCCGGCGGCCCTGACAGGGACCGGTGGGGTGACGTTCGAAGAACTACCGGACGGATCATATCTGCGGACCGGCGCCAACCCGGCGAAGACGACTTATTCGATCATCGTGACGGCTCAGCAGCTGGGAGACATCAGAGGCCGTGACATCACCGGCATTCGCCTTGAGGCTCTGACGCATGATTCGCATACCAACGGCAGTCTGGCGGCCAGCGTCAACGGCAACTTTGTGTTGTCCGAGGTCCGGGCCGAAGTGATTCGTGGCCGCGAAGTGATTCCTGTCGCCTTTACGAAGGCTGACGCCGATTATTCGCAGAGCAATTATCCGTCCGGAAACGTAATTGACGGCAATCCCGCCACAGGCTGGGCCGTTGATGGACAGGTTCGACGCGAAAACCGAACGCTGGTGCTGACGCTGAAACAGCCGCGGTTGGTGAAGGACGGTGATCAATTCAGACTACAGCTGCAGCATTCGTCACAGTTCGGACAGCATGCCATCGGACGCTTTCGCCTTGGTGTCACGACTATAAGCGTGCCGGCACTGGATGGCGACTCGGGACTGTCGCCGGAGCTGAAAGCGGCGTTAGTCGAAGACCAGCCGACTGCCGAACAGCAGCGGACGATCGACGCCTATTTCCGGGACACGTTTCCGGCGTTTGCTCCGCTGCGTGATCAGCTGGCGACGCTGGATCAGCAGATCGCAGCCGCCAAAAAGAACCTGTTTGTAAAAGTCATGGTCATGTCCGAGATGGAAACTCCTCGGCCGACCTTCGTGCTGACGCGCGGCCTGTATGACCAGCCCGATCAGGAACGTCCCGCCACGCCCGATGCTCCGGCCGTGTTCGGCGGTCTGGGCGACTTCGCTCACAATCGCCTGGGTTTCGCACAGTGGCTGGTGTCGGACCAGAATCCGCTGACCGCTCGAGTGACGGTGAACCGCGTGTGGCAGCAGTTCTGGGGACGCGGCCTGGTAGAAACGGTGGAGGACTTCGGCTCACAGGGAACACCACCGACGCATCCGGAACTGCTGGACTGGCTGGCCGGTGACTTCCGTGACAACGGCTGGAACATGAAGCGTCTGGTAAGACAGATCGTGACCAGTGAAACCTACCGGCAGTCGTCGGTGGTTACCGATGAACTGCTGGAACAGGATCCGAAGAATCTGATGCTGGCTCGAGCCCCGCGCGTGCGGTTGTCCGGGTATCAGCTGCGAGATCAGGCGCTGGCGGCGGCGGGACTGCTGGTTCCGAAAATCGGCGGGCCGTCGGTCAAGCCGTACCAGCCACCAGGGCTGTGGTCGGAAGTGTCGTTTCAGGACAGGAACCGAAGCACCGATTTCTATATTCAGGGGCAGGGAGATGACCTGTACCGTCGCGGACTTTATACTTTCTGGAAACGTTCTGTTGCCCCGCCCATGCTGGCGAATTTTGACGCGGCCGGTCGCGAAATGTGCACGGTGCGACAGACGCGCACCAGCACTCCGCTGCAGGCACTCAATCTGCTGAACGACGTCACGTTTGTGGAAGCCGCAGAAGCGATGGCGCAGCGAATGCTGACGGAAGGCGGGACGACTGTGGACAGTCGCGTGGAATACGGTCTTCGTCTGCTGGGACTTGAAGTCACTGAATCGAAGCAGGCCGTGCTGGCGCAGAGTTTTCAATACTATACGGAATACTTTCGAGCCCATGACGCCGCGGCCAGAGACCTGCTGAGCAACGGCGAGTGGCAGCACGATGAGTCACTGAATGTTTCAGAACTGGCCGCCCTGACGGCCGTGGCGTCGGTGCTGCTGAATCTGGATGAAACGCTGGTGAGACAATGAATTATCAGACTGGACGCACGCTGGTCCTGATTCTTTGCCAGGCCGTCTGCCTGTTGAATGTACTGCCCGGTCAGAGCATCGCGGCCCCGTGCGTTTCCGAGTGACTGCCCGAGATGGTGTGTGGAAGGAAATGCTGGATATGCAGGATGACGAGGGGAAATGGTCGCAGCTCTACGAAATGAAGTTCCAGAAAATCGAGACGCCCGAATGACGACGCTTCCTGTGAACAGCACCGACTTCCGGATCG
>JAVKCM010000089.1:0-9219 GCA_040222735.1 Fuerstiella sp.
AAATCCGCGATCTGGATTCCACCAACCTGACGATCGTCAACGAGCAGCATATTACATCTCAGGTGCTGCAGACCGGTGATCGACTGATTCTGGGCGACACAGAGATTCTGGTGGAAGTCCGGAACGACAGCCCTGATTTCAATGAAAAAACGACTCGCGAATTCGATGCGCTGCGCGATCCGCCGCATTCTGCAGAATAGTCGACAATACTTAGAAACGGGCGGAAGGAATTCTGACATGAATGCTCGACAACTGGAGAAGCTGGGAGTCCCCCGTTACTGCGCAAAATTTGCCATTGCCGCCGTGCAGGAACTTGTCGCGCAGAAATCATGCTCGCGCAGCGAGATCAAAAACCGGCTGCGACAGGTGGTGGAAGATCCCCGTCTGTTTGTCGGTGATTCTGTGTTCGATGCGCTTGCAAAAGAACTGCTCAGCGATGCAGAACCGGTCTGTGCCGATCCGGTGACGTACCGCACCTGGGGAACCAATATCGACGACGGAGCATTCCGGCAGATGGAGGACGCCTGTCAGATTCCGAGTGCCGTGGGAGCGGCGCTGATGCCGGATGCTCATATCGGCTACGGTCTTCCGATCGGAGGTGTGCTGGGACTCGAAAATGCCGTGGTCCCCTACGCTGTGGGCGTGGACATTGCGTGTCGGATGAAAATGTCAGTGCTGGACATGCCCGTTGAATCGCTGACGAAGAACTTTGAACACTATCGTCAGGCGCTCGAAAACGGGACTCGGTTCGGCGTTGGCTGCCAGCACGAAAAACCTCAGGATCACGCGGTGCTGGATGCCGACTGGTCGGTCACGCGGATCACGCGTGAGAGCCGGGACCGCGCCCGTCGTCAGCTGGGAACGTCGGGATCCGGAAACCACTTCGTGGAATTCGGTATCTTTACGCTGACGGAGCCAGCCCCGGAATGGGAACTGCAGCCGGGACAGTATGTGGCCCTGCTGAGTCACAGCGGCAGCCGCGGGACGGGTGCTGCCGTGTGCTCAACCTATTCCGATGTCGCCCGTCGGATGCTGCCCCGCAGGTACGCTCACCTTGGACGTCTGGCATGGCTGGCCATGGACTCTGCCGAAGGACAGGAATACTGGGCGGCGATGAATCTGATGGGTGATTATGCGGCCGCCAATCACGATGTCATCCACCGACTGGTCACAAGGCTGCTGGGAGCACGTGTGGTCCAGGACATCGAAAACCACCACAACTTCGCATGGCGGGAGCGACATTACGGAAAGGACGTGATCGTTCATCGAAAAGGAGCGACTCCGGCCGGTCAGGGCGTGCTGGGAGTCATTCCGGGATCCATGGCCGATCCGGCGTTTGTGGTTCGCGGCCGGGGGCAGGCAGAAAGCCTGAATTCCGCCGCTCACGGAGCTGGGCGCGTCATGTCACGCAAGAAAGCCAAAGATCGGTTCAACTTCAGTTCGATCAGGAAGACGCTGGAAAAACGTGGCGTGCGCGTCCTGTCAGCCGGCGCCGACGAAGTGCCCGGTGTCTACAAAAACATTGAACAGGTGATGGCTGAACAACGTGATCTGGTGGAAATGGTGGCTCGATTCGATCCAAAAATCGTGAAGATGTGCGGCGATGGCAGTCGGGCTGAGGACTGAGGACTGAGGACTGAGGACTGTGGCAAAGACGGAAACCGAATTTGCCGTCCTCAGGTCCTCTGATGGCGCGCCAAAGCCACAGCGCTGCGGCGCGTTAGAGCCCCGAAGGCCGCGGATCCGGGTCATTCCACAAAGTCGCTGCTCCGGTGGCCCGGTTCAGGGGTGCTGCTGCTGAGGGCGTTCACCGTCGAGCCTGCTGTGATCGCACAAACAGCACGGCACGGGGGTCTTCGTACTGTCGTTCAAAGGCAGTACTGTTCTGCAGACGTCGGATCAGCCGGCCGTGTCGAGACCTGTCCGCAATCACCATGTTGATGTTGTAGCGATCCAGCAGTGTCCTCCAGTCGGGCGGACCGTGCATCAGACGCATGTAGTCGCTCCAGACAGAAACAGGAATCAGATGAACGTGCACGTTTACCATCGGCTGAAGCCGGTCGCCGGCGACGTACATCAGATAACCGGCCCATTCAGCGGGAACGAACGTCAGCCCGGGGACAGGGGTTGCCCGCTGTGACAGGAAATCGCCCAGTGCAACCGGCGTCTGTGTCGACAGCAGCGACGGGACCGGCGGCGGCTGCCAGGTAATGGTCTGGCGACCCAGCGGCGTCAGCAGCAGCGCGATGGCAGGAGCCACCACAGACACCACCGTGAAAGCCATCGAGCGTCGGTGTGATCGATTGAACTTTGGTTGACCGCGCCAGGATCGCCAGACGGCAGCTGCATGAATTCCAAAGAATACCGCTGCGACCGGAGCAAACCAGTTGATCATCCGGGACGACCAGACGGTCAGCCCGCCGAACAGGACGACGGCCAGCAGCTGTTCAGGCCGGCAGCGGCGACGGCTCAGCAGCATGCTCACCAGCAGCAGACCGGTGGCCACGGCTGCCGCTTTTCCCTGTTTCATGTGCAGAGACAGCGGATCCCATTCAAACATCGTGGCAATGTTGGGATGCCGTCCGATGGTCAGGATTTCGCGGTAGACCCGAATGCCGTTGGGATTGATCAACGTGGCCAGGGCGCACAGAAGTATCAGCAGCAGCAGTCGGCGAACATCACGTGCCCGCACAGCGATTCGGACGGCGTGAGTCCGGCTGTACACGGAAGCGAAGCGGCCGGCAGCCCAGACACCCATCACGGTGAGTCCCATGGCAAACGACCCGTGCAGATTTGCCCAGACACCGAACAGCAGCGGCAGCACAATCAGAACAGCGCGCCGGCGAAACAGATTCGTCACCAGCACGGCCAGCACCGTGCAGAAACCGGTCACCCCGACCAGCTGTGGTCGAATCACCAGCAGCTGCTGCCAGTTGACGACCAGAAACATCACAGCGGCCAGCATTCCGAACACCCATGACCGGCTTTGCTGTCGCACACAGCACACCACCGCGGCCGTCGCCAGCACGATCAGCGCTGCATAACCGATCTGCAGCGCGGGCAGTCCCAGCCAGCGTGTTTCCAGCACCCACGCCAGGACGACCTGAGCGCCCCAGGCCACGTTCACCATCGGTTCTCCGGCACACAGGGGCAGCAGCGGTTCGGTCGACGGAACGCGGCCAGTGAGCAGAATCTGCCTGCCGTAGTTGATGTGATCCCACAGGTCGGAGTGCCACAGACGGCGGTGGGCGAACCAGACCAGCAGGCCGCTGAGTCCGCACCAGAACACCGTCGCGCCAGGTGTCAGGCGACAGTACGACCATCGTTCGTTCCTTCGCGCGCCGCTGAGCGACGATTCCGTTTCCCCGGGCGCATTCATGAAGGCTGTCGGTTATTCCGTTGATCTGTTACCGCTGAAACCTGCCCTGCAGGCGGCTCAGAATTTCTGAAAGGTCGCGAATGGCGGCTGCTGCCTGAGCTGTGGACGTGAAACGGGCTCCGGCCAGCCCGGTCGCATTGGAAATGCGGTTGTGCACGTCGTCGGGATCAAGTCCGCTGCGCGCCGCGATCGCGGCCGTATCGGTCAGATGTACCGATCGGCCGAACAGCTTCTGCAGTTGAGTCTTCATGTACTCCAGATAGCCATGCACGGCTTCTGAGCCGCTGTTGGTCCGGAAATGCAGGTTGCCGACCGCCGCTGCACTTTCCGTCAGACTGCGTCGCTGTGATGTGGTACTGCGTCGGATCGGGCCGAAGCGATGGAAGCCGAACCAGCCGGCCAGCAGGGCAATCGTTATCAGCTGCAGCGTGCCGGAACGCAGCGCGGGACTCATCAGAACGGCGGTACCGCGATACGAATCCGTGGCATTCAGAAACTCGCTCAGCACAACCACCGGCGGCTGTGTGGAATAGCTGGTGGCATGGTGGGCGTGAGCATATTCCACCAGTCGGACGGCGAGTTCCGCCTGAGCCGGATCCAGCATCGCTCGATTGGAAAACACGTCGGCACTGGCACACAGCAGCACCAGGCCGTTTCCGTATTTCCAGGCGGCAGCCTGCTTTGTTCCCGAAGTCGACTCGACCAGCACCACCGGATTCAGCCCGTACAGATCCATCCTGGCCCGGGTTCGCCACGGCACGGGGCCCGAGACCAGCTGGCTGCTGGTCTGGAAGTCCGACACCTGATCAAAGTCGTCGGGATCTTCCAGATCGGTCAGCGACTGCTGTGGCGGCAGGCCGCCCGGTGTTCTTTTCATCGCGTCTTCCACAGAATCCTGACGGCGTTTGACCGGATCAGGCTCTGTCGGCGCCGGTACAGTGGCGACCTGTGACGGGGGAACGTCGCCTGGCGTTGTCTGAGCCGCGTTCGGCGGGATTCTGGTGGTGGTATCAGTCTCGTCTTCCGCTTCGGCGGGCAACTCAGCGGGCAGTGTGGTGCCCGGGGCTGAAGTGTCATCGGCACCGGCACTCGGAGATACAGAGGTGGGTGGTGAAGACGAAGGGCGCGTTCCAGAGCTGCTGGTGACGGTATCTTCGTCAGAAAAATAGGTGGACGTCGTCTGGATACTGAGCGCCGGAATACTGCACGTCGGGTCTCCCCAGTTGGGCGCGAACAGCAGTGTACCGCCGTTGAGCACAAACTGAGTGAGCTCTCGCTGTTCATGTTCATCGGGGTAGCGATCCGGACTCAGCACAACCAGCGTGCATTTCTGATCCGGAACCAGCGTCAGCGTTTCACGGCGTACCGGCGGGAACTGTCCGCCCTGCGACAGGCCTTCCAGCGTCTGAAAGAAACCGCGTTTGCCTTCGATCGTGGCGCTGTACGTATCATCAGGAGTACCCGGGTCACCGGGCAGCCACCAGAACTGAAGCAGCACCAGCAGAGCCACCGCAGTAAGCCAGAACGCGTCAGACCGCTGTAGTCGTCGTTTCTTCTTCACGGAAGGATCCCTGGAATTGCTGCAGACAGTCCTCAAACATCTCACGCGTCGCTTCGCGGCGGCCGAAGTACACCCGTTCAAACTGAATCGCTGTCCTGCCGAAGGCCAGCCGTCGTTGCTTTTGACGCCAGACCGCTCGAATATAATCGCGATTCGTCAGCCCCTTGCGAAACCGGATCATCCCCGCACGTTCAATCCAGCTCATGCTGCCGATCAGCAATTCGCGAATGGCGGCCCGAAAGTTGCCATCGGATGCCATCTGCCGAGCACGCGATTCATAGGTCGACACCGCCAGTTCTCCGGGCGGAACACTCAGATCGGTCACTGCCGCCTCGTCGCTGAACAGCCCGTGTGAATTCGGCTGCCGTCGGTTGTCCCGGCTCTTGATGACCGCGGCCAGAATCCAGATCGTAATCACAATCAGTGCCGCCAGCGCCACGTAGAGCAGCACGTTTCCCAGACTAAGATTCAGGCCTCCGCCGGACGAGGGCGATGACGCCGGCGGCGGCGGTCCGCCACGGACCGGGCGATTGGAGGAACGAAACAGTCCGGTCAGAATCCAGTCCAGAAAGTCACCGACCGCTTCCCCCATTCTTCCCAGCGTCCGGACCAGAAATCCGTCACCGACGGACGTGTCCGACGTGACATTTTCAAGCACGCGACGCCGGACAGAACGATAATCCTGCTGCTGCATCACGCGGTTGGCGGTGTCCCGAATCTGCTCAGAAGTCAATCCGCCCGACTGGACCGCCAGCACAGGCTGGACCGCCAGTACCGGGGGCACGGCCAGTACAGACTGGACGGCCAGTACCGGAAGGACAGTCGGTTGCTGCGGCAGCAGACGGCGGAAAGCGTGGCCGCACACCGGCTCGCCGGCCAGCACACCGCCGGCCAGCACACCGCTGGTCAGCACACCGCTGGTCAGCGCATATAGCAGCGTCTGGCGAAATCGCGCGTGCTTCATGCCAACTGTTCCTCAAGCCGACCGGATTCGACACGAAACTGCAGTTCCAGATCCCAGCATTCGTTGCGTATCCGCTGATCAAGATAACAGAAAAACCAGGCCAGACGGACCATCGGCCAGGTGACCCACAGCGCGATCTGCATCACCGTGGCCACCACGTAATCGTCCACTATTCGCGAGAGAAAGGCTTCGCGAAGATCGGGGCCGGGGGCGATTGTGCCGAAGCAGATCGGCATATTGAAGACCCACCCGCTCAGCAGGTCCAGAATCATAAAAAGTCCGATGGTCAGAATCGCCCAGAAGACTCCGATTGCCACAATTCGTCCCAGATTGCGCGAAAAGCCGCCTCCTTTGCAAAGCCACGACAGCCGCTGCGTCACCTGATTCAGCGGCGTGCGTTCCAGAAACATGACCTCCGGCAAATGGCCGCACCAGGCCATGACAAACAGCAGGGGCAGGAACACGCAGCAGCCGGTAAGTCTGGCCAGCGTACCCAGAAAGGCGTAGGAAAACAGACGGCTCAGCAATCCGCGGAGCGCGGCTCGAGTACTGATCGGAACGCCAAACACCTGTGGCCCCACGGTGGCTACCAGAGCACCGCTGGCCATCATGTTGAAGAAGCCGAAGATCATCAGGCTGGGAAACAGAACATCGTGTCGCCGGGCACTACCCGTCAGCCAGACCAGAATGGTGGACGGCACCGCAAAGCACAGCGTGACGCTCAGAACCGGTCCGGCAAACTGCCGGGCGAACACCAGCCCAAGATCGATACAGCCCCCGGCGCTGCGACGTTCCACGGTGACAATGCAGTCTTCCACTCTCACGGCTTCGTCTCCGCAGCCGGAGCCGCAGCCGGGGCGGCCTCAGCGGTTGGTTTCCGGAATCGCTCAGGCGCCCGGGAAACAACCGATTCACGGATGACACCACGACCGCCATACACCAGATAGACATACACCACGAGCCATAATATGGTGCCGACCATGTATTTGACGGCGTGTGGAATCGCCGGCATCGGCGAAAAATATCCTTCAATCAGTGCCGCAACAAACAGCATGAAGCCGGCACCGATCGCCAGCTGAATCGCGTCGATGCCATGGACGCGCAGAGATTCACGGCGGCTGAGTGCTCCCGGGTGAATCATGCCCCAGCCCAGCAGCAGGCCGGCCGCACCGGCAATCACAATCGCGGTCAATTCAAAGGAACCATGAGAAATCGCGAAGCTGAAGAAGTTGTCCGCGTGTCCCTGATTGATCAAATACCCCGTAATGGCTCCCAGCGAAATTCCGTTGAACAACAGGGTGACGACCGTCCCGATGCCAAAAAAGGCGCCCAGTGCGAAACAGCGGAACGCGATCCCAACATTGTTCCAGACATAAAACCCGGCCATCAGCGAGCGATCTTCAGCATATTTTCTGTCGATGTCTTTGTAGAAGTCCTTCGAATAACTCTCTCCGGACTGCTCCATCGCCGTCTTGTCCACCAGTCGTTCGGCCAGCACCGGATCGATCACCGCGATCAGCATCGACACCAGAAAGGGAACGGCAAACAGTGCCAGCGACAGAAAAAAGAACGCTTTGCGAGCCCGCAACAGCTGCGGAAAACCCTGAGTCAGAAACAGCAGCGCCGATTCCAGCGAACGCGGCGGACTGCGATACAGGCAATTGTGTCCGTGAGCGACAAGATCGTTCAGATACTGTTCCAGCCGAGCTCCCCATTCGCGCGACTGGACCAGCGACAGATCGTAACACACGCCTCGATAAAGCCGGGACAGCGTGGTAATGTCCTTGCCGGACCACTTGCTCAGGCGAGACTTCTTCATGGTCTTCAGCAGACCTTCCATCTGCTGCCAGTCGCTCCGGCGCTGACGGATGAATCGTTCGCGGTTCATGAACTGGTTCTCCAGTCGGCCGGCAGTCCGCCCCGGTCGTCATCGTCCGGCTCTGTTTCCGTTTCCACTTCCAGATGCGCCTCCAGCTCAGTCAGCTCGAAAAAGTCCGGCTGAGCTTCGTCCGCCACCGCCGACCGTTCCGGGATAGCGGCGGCCGCCGCGGTGGACGCGGGCGCCGGTGCGGTTGAGCTTCTGAGTCGGTTTCCTTCCCCGTTTGTCCGCCGAGGCTTCAGTCGGCCCGAGGGCATCTCTGTCTCTGCAGACTGTGGATCGATGCCATTGTCTTCCGCAAACGTCTTCAGAATGCGTTTCAGGAAGGCGGTGTGCTTTTGTGGTGCCTGAGCGAAGTAAGTGTTGGGATTTCGCGGATCCGGCCCGGGTTCCTCGTAGCCCAGCCAGCGCCGCAGCGTCAGCGACAGCGGGCGAGCAATCTCTTCCCGACGTCCGTCAGAAATCAGTCGATCCCCTTCGAACAGTCGTTCGATCACCGCCAGCGTTCTTTCAGGCAGATGGTAGCGTCCCTGACAATCCTGCCGAGGAATGGCTTCCACACCATGAGTAATTCCGGACGCACGACTGATGTACTCGCGGGATTCATCAATCACCATGGTGTCAAAGACCAGATCGCCCAGTCGCTGCATCCGTTTTGTCGCGGTCATGGACAACAGGCCCACTGTGTTAAGTGCGAACGGACCAAGTACCAGAAAGCTGTCCGCCACCAGCAGCAGGTTTCGACCAAACGCTTCGAACCAGCCGATCGGCGTGCCGTTGGTCCGCACGACACGCAGGTTATGCCAGCGTTTTCCCAGCGTCTGTCCGTGCAGGAAGGCTTCGCAACAGGATCCATACAGCCACGACATCGCAAACCACGTCAGCAGAAAAAAGCCGACACCGACGCCCGACACGTTCTGCGTAAAGACCGAGATAACTCCAATCAGATAGAACGCCAGTACGATCACGCCGAGCTTCAGCAGCAGATCGACGACAAAGGAAACACCACGTTTTCCGGGGCCGGCAATCACGAACTGAAAATCGACACCTTCCGGTGTTTCGACCGTGACGCGCGCGTCAACCTTCAGTTTTTCATTCATGAGCCGCAATCCCGCAGCGACAGCGAAGACGCGACCGGAAACGGCCGCCAGTGACCTGTCACTTTCTGTCCCTTAAGATGACAGATGCCGGCAGTGCTTGCAAGTTGTCTCTCTCTCGGCTCTGGGTGTGACAAGCGAAACAAAACCACGGAAACCGACCTCGTTGTGGGGCGGTCTCCCGACCGCCCCACAGCTTCGACTGCAGGTCTCCTTTGACTCGGCTCTGTAGACGAGCGAAGCAAAACCACGGACACCGACCTCCGACCACGCCGCACGCCAGACACCTGCCGCGTTGCAAACAAACGGCCTTCGCGCCGGCCCACCCCGGCACTCCGG
>JAVKCM010000090.1:0-4747 GCA_040222735.1 Fuerstiella sp.
CGGTTGTGGGGGGGTCCCCCGACCCCACCAGGGGATCGACCGACGGTCTCCGTGTGGGTATCACAATGCGTGGGGGGGTGGGGAGACGGCCCCACAACTTTAAAGGCGTGCCTCCGGGCCTCAAGAGCTTGCCATAAAACACTATTATTAAACTAGTTGTGTCGATTTCACGAATAGATACAATAGAACCGAGGCTTCCGGCATCTCACTTTTAATCCCGCCTTCCTGTTCCGCCTCATTCAACTCACCTCGCCCTGCTGCTGTAATCTCTCGTGCTGCAGAGTATTCTGACGGCCAGAACGATTGCGGTGCGGGCCTCCATCGGTCCTGCCGGACCCAGCTAAAACCCACCAGACCGCTCATTTCGCTGAAAGATCAATCATGCTGAACCGTCGATCAATGCTGCACGGAATCACCACCGGCGCCGGTGCCGCATTGGGCCTCTCGCTCTTTTCCGAACGCCTGATGGCAGCGCCCACCAGCAATGTGACTCCGAAGCGAGTCGTTTTCTTCATGCAGAACCAGGGCTTTGACCCGAAGACCTGCATTCCGGGAGGGATGAACAGCAGCGGTTCGCTGGCGAAGGCAAAGCTGCCTGAGCCCATCAGTGCGCTGGAACCCTACAAGGAACGACTGCACATCATCAACGGGCTGCATGGCATCCACACCAGTCCGTCGCACAGTGCCTTCTTCGGGGCGCTTGGCGGGTATCGCGGCAGTGACGGTGTGCCACCCAGTGGGCCCACCATCGACTACGAACTCAGCAAAGCACTGCCACAGACACTGCTGCCTCATCTGTGCATCGGCATGGATTCCATTGAAACCCCGCAGACCAAGCCGACGATCGCCTCGCTGTCCGCCAGCGGCGCGGGTCAGCCGATCTTCATGCATTCCAATCCGAATCATCTCTACCAGATGCTCTTCGGCGGCATTTCTTCAGGCGACATTCGACTCCAGCACGAAGCGCGATCAAATGTCATGAGTCAGATTGAGATGCTGGCCGCCGCCGGAGGCCAGTCGCTTCCGTCCGCGGACCGACAGCGTTACGGGCAGTACGTCCAGGGGTTCAGAGAAGTCAACGGTCTGCGCGACCGCCTTGATACGGTGGCCGATCACCTGCGCCAGTTCGCACCCGCGGTGGACGAGCGATATTCCAACCCGGAATTCGAAACCGACTGGCACGATGTGCTGCTGGACCTGGGCATCTCGGCACTCACGTCGGGGATCACCAACACGCTGACCATCGGTTCCGGTCGTGGTGAGATCTTCGGAGCCTGGAAAGGGCTGGGCGTCGAGCAACAGGGGCACAACCTTGGCCACATGGAGCAGCCCGACAATCCGATATGGATCAAGATCCGCCAGTACAACAGCCGCATGCTGGTCAGGATCATGGAAGCGCTGGAAAGCGTCCCCGAAGGCAGTGGTACCATGATGGACCACACGCTGATCGTTTACACCAGCAACAACGCGGACAAGCAGCATACCAACGGCGCCAACTGGCCGGTCATGCTGCTGGGCAACTTCGACGGCACCTTCAAAACCGGTTGCTTTACCCAGCTGGACGGCAAACGCCCGATTAACTCGCTGTACGCAACTCTGCTGCAGGCCGCCGGCGTACCCTGCGATCGCTTTAACATGACCGATCAGCTGGCCAGAAAGTTCGACGCCGGTGCCGGCCCGCTGAAGGAAGTGCTGGCATGAGCAGTGTCAGATTCGTTCTGGCAGCCATGCTCTTGTGGGGACTGCCTTCCGCCACAAACGGCGAAGACTACACGCCCGGTCAGAAGGTCAACAAAGACTTCGCCAGCTTTGCCCGGCCGTTTCTGACCAGCCACTGTGTGGACTGCCATGGTGAGACGGAACCGGAGGGCGACCTTTCGCTGCACGACCTCGGGCCCGTTGATGAAGTCAACGCCGGCACGTGGAGAAGCGTGTGGGCGCAGGTCACGCTGAAAGAGATGCCGCCCCGAGAAATGGAGCAGCCGGGTATCGTGCAGCGGCTGCGGTTTTCTGACTGGATCGTCGGTGAACTGACACGCGTCATGCGCGACAAGGGCGGCTTTTATGACCACCTTGACCCCGGCAAGGCCAACTTTGTCGATCATGACCTGCTGTTCGGGCCACTGCCTGATGGAATCCGGCTGGTGCCGACCTCGTCACCGGCCCGCATCTGGCGAGTGACTCCGCAGGAACACATCACGCGTCTGAACGAACTGATCAACACTGAGCCTGAGTTCGATCCGGAAAAGCCGGGTCTGCGCACGCATGGCGATGCCGTTCCCACCAATCACGGCGGTGAACTCAAGCTGTACTTCGGTACCGACCGCATCATCCAGTGGCAGGGCGGAACAGTCGCCTACGCGACGTCGGTCAAGAGTGTGCCCGCGGTCCTGTCATCGGCCCGAGATCACGGTTTGGAAAACTATCCCGACTTCTACACGGTCAACAGCGCAGAAGCGACACAGATCATGGGTATTGCCGGCGACATCATTCGCTATATGGCAGACGGCCCGCTTAGTATCGCTCAACCGTACCAGATCACGGACGATCCGAAATCCATCGCGGACAGGATGAAGGGCGACCTGCGTGGCCTGCCAACCAGTCTTGTCTACAGCACGAAGATTGTACGTCCGCTGACACCTGTCTTTGACCTCATGAAAGAAGACAGCGTCACCGAAGAGCGTCTGCGCGCGGCCGTGGACTACCTGTTCGAAGCGCTGACCTTCCGGCCTCCCAGCAGTAAGGAATCAGACGACTACCTGGCGATCGTCAGACAGTCTATCGATAAACTCGGCAAAAGAGACGGCGCCGTCCTGGGCCTGTCAGCCATCTTTCTGGATCGCGATGCCCTGTTCCGACCGGAACTTGCCGAGGCCGGCCAGCCGGACCGCCACGGACGTGTCATGCTGCAGGACTGGGAACTGGGGCTGGCGGTCAACCACGCGCTGCGGTACATCAGACCCGACCAGGAACTGCGCACAGCCATCGTCGAAGGCCGAATGCGCACCAGGGCCGACGTAGAACGGGAAGTAAAGCGGATGCTGGCCGACGACAGCATCCGCAAGCCGCGCGTTCTGCAGTTCTTCCGCGACTACTTCGACTACGACCTTGGCGGCTACATCTGCAAGGACTCGAAAGCGCTGGCGGAAACGGGCGTCAACACGCGGGGAACGGCCCACTATCGCGCCATGTTCGACGCCACCGCCAGCACCGACCGCCTGATTGAACTCATCCTGCAGGAAGACACGGACGTATTCAGACAGTTGCTGACCACCGACAAAGTCGTGGCGACCCGGACAGACAACGCGTATTTTGGCAGAGAACGCACCAGAGAAGAACGAGCCGCTTCCGTCGCAGCAGCGAAGAAGGCGGAAGCCGAAGCGGCGAAGAAGGAAGCGGCTGAGCTTGAGGCGTGGCGGAAGGCGAACCCGGGAAAGGAACCACCGAAGCCCAAAAAGAAAAGAAAAGAGAACGTCAATCACAGCATTGCCGAAGCTGAAATGTCGGGGCCGAAGATCTTCGCCCGCGTCAGTCGCCGCAGCTTTGGCAACGGGTCGATGAAACCGGAACGCCTTCTGGCCACAGCACCCGAAGGCCAGCGGCTGGGCATTCTGACTCATCCCAGCTGGCTTGTTTCACACTCCGATGCCATGGACAATCACGCCATCCGCCGGGGCCGGTGGGTTCGCGAACGGCTGCTTGGTGGCGGCATTCCCGATGTGCCGATCACCGTGGATGCCATGCTGCCTGATGAACCGCACAACACGCTGCGTGAACGCATGCGCGTGACACGAGAAAGCTATTGCTGGACGTGTCACAGAAAGATGGATCCACTGGGGCTGCCGTTTGAGATGTACAATCACGCGGGCCTGTTTCGGACGATCGAACGGGACAAACCCGTCGACACCACGGGTGAGATTATCGATTCCGGCGACCCTGAACTCGACGGTGAGGTCGCCGATGCCATCCAGATGATCAGCAAGCTGGCAGAAAGCGAACGCGCCGAACAGGTCTTCGTCCGCCACGCCTTCCGCTTCTGGATGGGGCGCAACGAAACTCTGAACGACGCACCCGTCCTTCAGGAAGCACATCGCGCCTACAGGGACAGCGGTGGCAGCATGAAAGCGCTGCTCACATCACTGCTCACATCCGATGCGTTTCTGTACCGCACACGAGATGAGTCAGCATTGACCGGCGTCGACTGAATTCGGCCTGAAGATCCGAACGAACCGTCTGGGACGCGAGCCTGCCTGGTGAACGCATCAATGATGCTCTGAGGTGCCGTGAAGCGTTTTTGCACAATCGGCATCGACAAACGGATTCTGCACGATTCTTCGCCAACGTTTTCGGTAGTGCAGAATCCTGAAAACCACTGAAGCGCGTTCAGTGGCGCATAAATCGACAGCCTCTTCATTGGTCGCGGCTGCGCCGCGAAGTGCCGGGCGGCAGGCGGCACCGCAAAGTGGGGCGGTCGGGAGACCGCCCCACAACGAGTAGGTCCTGCCTGCCGGGCTGGACCTTCGGGCGGAGCCCGAACTGTGCGCAGGACCCGCGTTCGAAGTGTGGGGGCGTTCGGTTCGTGGCAGCGGGCTGGATGAAGTGGCCGGGGTGTTGCAACCACAGTCGCGGCTGCGCCGCGAAATGCCGCCCGGCAGGCGGCCCCAAAGTTGGGGGGGGGGGGGTCCCCCCCCCCACCAGGGGCGGGCCGGGGGGTCCGACGGCCCGGCCGGTTAAGTGGGTGTTTGTC
>JAVKCM010000091.1:0-53648 GCA_040222735.1 Fuerstiella sp.
TCACGCAGCGGGACACGGCGGTTCAACGCTCGTCGGGAAGTCCGCGAATTGCTGTCCACCGCGTAAAAGGTGTCCGGTCAATGATTGTCGCCTTTCGCTCCGCGAAAGAGCGTCCTTTCGCGGAGCGAAAGGCAACCAGCAAGCCAGTCGTTGATCAAACATTTCCAGGTCTGCTGGCGCAGGCGAAACGGGACAACTGATCAGCCCACTGACCTGTGGGACAGTCAGGGAGTCCCGTTGCTCCGCGGCCGTCTCCGCACCGGAATTCGGGTGCCGATCGGGCTCCGCTCTTTTCCCAAATGCGCCACCACCTTGGGGCACAACCAAAGCCGGAGCGACGTATCACTGGGGCACGCGCCCAGAAGTGCTCTGTCCCGGTGGCTCCTGCCGAAAAGTGCACTGTCTCCGTGGTGCGCCGCCCGATTCGGCTCCGCTGTTTCCCGAAACACGCCGCCACCGTGGAGCACAACCAAAGCCGGAGCGACTTAATCACTGGGGCATGCGCCGAGAAATGCACTGTCCCCATGGCCCCGCATTCGTTGCGGCCCCGCCAAAAAAGTGCTCTGTCCCTGTGGTTGTTCCGCTGGCGCAGGCAGAATGGGACAGCCGATCAGCCCCTGACCTGTAGGACAGTCAGGAAGTTCCGTTGCTCCGCGGTCGTCTCGGGACGGGAGTCCAGCTGCAAGATCGAGCCCCGTCCGTCACGGACGCTCAGGCTCATTGCGGGGCAAAACGAATTTTATGCCGCGCTGACGCGCTGATGCTCCTTCGGGAGTGCACTGTCCCCGTGGTTCCATCGCTCCGCGGCCGTTTCCGGACCAGAACTCTCCTGCCGGATCCGGCTCCGCTCTTTCCAAAACGCGTAGCCACCTTGGGACACAACCAAAGCCGGAGTGACGTATCACTAAGACACTCGCCCAGAAGTGCTCTGTCCCTGTGGCTCCCGCCGAAAAGTGCTCTGTCCCCGTGGTGCTTGTGGCTCGCGCTGAAATGTGCTCTGTCCCCGTGGTGCTTGAGTCTGGGGAATCGGGCGGAATCGCAGATCGGGGCACGCGTTCTATCGTGTATGTTCTGCTTCCCTTGCGTGATTGGCGTTAGAAACGGTCGACCAATAGCTGACTGGTTGGTCGCCTTTCGCAGAGCGAAAGGCGACCAAATTGACCGGACACTTCTTAGGTACCACCATCATGCGGGGAAATGCGATTCTCTACTGTCTCGATTTAGCGGTATTGGGGGTGAGCCCGAGAGCGGTGATTTCAGGATTCTGCGGTTCCGGGGGCCGCGGTTCCGGGTTCATCAGGGAACCGACCAGCAGAACGCCGAAGATTCCGAGCAGCAAAACCAGAGAAATGGTGGTTCCGACGGCGGCCAGCAGACGGGGACGGTGCTGAACAAACAGGCCGACGACGCACAGGATCAGCGCGACCACCGCAAGCACGGCCGTTGAACAGCCCAGAATCAGAAGTCGCAGCTGAGCCGGTCGGTCCCCATCCAGTTCTTCCTGAAAAACGGATATCTCGGCGGGCAGCCGTTCGACCAGAATGAACAAGAGGACGCATAGCAGCGCCGCCAGTACGGCCAGAATCAGGCCGATCAGTGCCACCGTATTGGACAGGACCGGGATGCCGTCCGTAGCTGCCGCTTCGTCTTTATCAGATGGTTTTGATTCCATTTCCATGCCGCCATGCTATGCGTCCGCCGGTCGATCGTCAAAGGGACAACAACCGCGATCCGGCGACGAGCAACGCATTTCCGGAGCACCTGGCCGGCGTGGCTGCTGACCGCGTTCAGAGACTGCCGTGGCACGGAATACCCGGGACCCGCGGGGGTGGGCAAAGCAACCATGGTCGCGGCCACCGCGCCGTCCCGACCGCGTCTGGTTCTGCAGAACGGCGTGGCTTCCTGTACAAACGGCGAAATAAACACGATACTTCCCGAACGAACAACCGCTGACCCACCAAAAACTCCTTCCATGAACTGTGCTCCTCAATTCAACGTCCGACTGCGGATTGCGCTGACGCTTAGCCTGTTGTTTGCTGGTTTTACCCGGCCCGCCGTCGCTGAAGACTGGGCGTGGTTTCTGGGGCCTCGTCACGACGGCACGTCTGCCGAGACCGATGTATTGCTGTCATGGCCGGACGAAGGTCCCAAGGTCCTGTGGAAACAGTCGATCGGCACCGGCTACAGCGCCCCGTCGGTGCTGGGTGACCGGGTTGTCATTCATCACCGCCAGCAGGATCAGGAAATCGTGTCGTGTCGATCCGTGCAGGACGGATCGGTGCTCTGGCAGCACAGCTACGACAGTTCCTTCTCTGATCCATACGGATACAACAATGGTCCGCGATGTTCGCCGATCCTGACCGATCAGCTGTGTTACACGCTGGGGGCAGAAGGGATGCTGTGCTGCACCGATCTGCAGTCGGGCAAAATTGTCTGGCAGCACGCTCTGAAGGAAGAATTTGACCTGCCGGAATGGTTTTTCGGCGTCGGTTGTTCACCGATTCTGGATGGAGATCGACTGATCGTGCTGGTCGGCGGTCAGCAAAACTCGGGAGTCGTGGCCTTTGGCGCGAAGGACGGAGAAAAACGGTGGGAAGCGGTCGGACGCCAAACATGGGACGGCGTCACAGATTCTCATACCGGTGAGCCGTACGAATGGACGGGCAGCGAAATGGTGGTCAGCTATTCGTCCCCGATCATCGCCACGATCCACGGACAAAGGCACCTGCTGTGCCTGATGCGGCAGGGACTGGTGTCGCTCAACCCGGAGACCGGCACGGAAAATTTTCACTACTGGTTTCGGCCGAAGGTGCATGAATCTGTCAATGCCGCAAGACCGGTGGTGATCGAAGATCAGATCTTTCTGTCGGCGGCTTATCGACTCGGTTCGGTACTGCTGAAGGTGCAGCCGGAGGGCAAAGCGTGCACAGAGATCTGGAAGAACGACGACAACATGCTGGCCCACTGGTCGACTCCGATTCACGTGGATGGTTACATCTACGGATTCAGCGGGCGCCACGAAAACGAAGGCGAACTTCGCTGTATTCGTGTTTCGGACGGAAAGATCATGTGGCAGAGTACCGGATTTACGGGCGATGTCCGGGAACTGGCCAGAGACCGAACGACCGGGAAAATTCTGAATCGGAAGACACAGCAGGTGGTTCCGTTTCCTTATTTCGGTCGTGGATCGCTGATCCGCGTCGGTAATCGCTTCATCGTGCTTGGTGAACGCGGTACGCTGGCGGTTGTGCATGTGGATGCCGGGGAATTCCGCGAGGACGTTCGGACGTCGTTTGATGAAATAGGTTATCCGGCTTGGGCGGCCCCGGTCCTTTCCAATGGTCGTCTGTACCTGCGGAGCGAAGACTGGCTGTTGTGCCTGGATCTGCGCAAACCGGAATCCACCGGCGAATAGCCGATTCGTCGGCGGGGTCAGCCGACGGCACTGTAAATACCAACTTCCCGTTGCGAGGTGAGCCTTCCGCCGCTTCGCAGAATCATTTCGGAGAGCTGAATATGACGAACAGGATATTCAAGGGTGTACTGGCAGCCGCGCTGATGGCGGCGAGCATGGGAGACAGCCGTGCTGAGGACGAATGGGACAGCCTGTTTGATGGTCAGACTCTGGAAAACTGGGATGGTGACCCGGCACACTGGAGTGTCGAGGACGGCGTGATTACCGGTCGCACGTCCGAGGACAACAAGCTGACGGCAAACAGTTTTCTGATCTACCGCGGCGGTGACTTCGACAACTTTGAACTGCAGCTGGAATATCGGATCGTCAACGGTAACTCTGGTATTCAGTATCGCAGCTTTGAACTGCCGAACCGGGAGTGGGGGATCGGCGGCTATCAGGCTGACTTCGAAGCCGGCAATCGGTACTCCGGAATTCTGTACGGGGAACAGTTTCGGGGAATTCTGGCGGATCGCGGACAGGTCACCGAACTGACGTCGGAAAACGGCAAAGTCAAAGTGACCCGCGTGGACACCGTCGGCGACAGCGACGAAATCCAGAAGAAGATCCGCAAGGAAGATTGGAACAGTTATCGAATCGTGGCCAGCGGCTATCGCTTTCAACACTTCATCAATGGCACCAAAACGATTGAATGTGTCGACAATGATATTGCCAATCGTCGGGCCAGCGGTCTGCTGGCGCTGCAGATTCACGTCGGTCCTCCGATGACCGTGCAGTTCCGTAACATCCGCATCAAAAAGCTGCCTGCACCGAAAAAGGTGGCCATGATCGCAGGGACTCCCAGCCACGGTTTCGGAGCTCACGAGCACCGCGCCGGCTGCATGCTGCTGGCAGACGCATTGAATAACAGCAACCTGGGAATCGAAGCCACCGTCTACACCAACGGCTGGCCGAAAGACGACAGCGTTCTGGACTATGCCGATTCGATTGTTGTCTACTGCGACGGCGGCGGGCGACATCCGTTCAATGACCATCTTGAGCGACTGCAGCAGATTCAAAAACGCGGTGTCGGAATGGTCTGTATTCACTACGGCGTTGAAGTGCCGAAAGGTCCGTCCGGCGAAGCCTTCACGAACTGGACGGGCGGATACTTCGAGACCGACTGGTCCGTCAATCCGCACTGGACCGGTACGTTCGACGAGTTTCCGGATCACCCGATCGCACGCGGAGTCAAGCCGTTCACCGTCAACGATGAGTGGTATTATCACATGCGCTTTGCCGAAGGCATGGAAGGTGTGACTCCGATCCTGTCCGAACTGCCGCCAGCCAGCACGCTGGTGAAGGAAGATGGTTCGCTGGCCCGCCGCGATGGACCTCACCAGAACAATCCCTACGTACGGGCCGCCGTGCTGGAACGCAAGGAACCGCAGCACGTGGCGTGGGCTCGGGTCCGCAATGATCGCGGCCGCGGATTCGGTTTCACGGGCGGGCACTACCACTGGAATTGGGGTAACACCAACTTCCGCACGCTGGTTCTGAATGCCATCGCATGGTCCGCTCATGCAGAAGTGCCGGAATCCGGAGTACCGTCAGGGGACGTGACGATTGACGATCTGCTGAAGAATCAGGACGAAGAAATACCTGAGAATTTCAACCGAGCTCGCTATCAGGCGATGCTGGATGAATGGAACGCGACCAGATAGCAGAAAGCGACTCAACCGCCCGTGCAGCACGGATTTTCCGTCCACCTATCCGACTGTGCTGCCGGCAGTTGTGGCAGTTGCTGCAGAAACCTGACGCAAGCGCTGCGTCGGGGAAGTAGAGAACAAAAAGGCAGGAAGAACGGTAATCGTCGTCCGTATGCTTTCCTGCCACCTGCCAGATCCATTTGAGGCACTGCGGGAGATCGCCGGCTCGCCTGCCCGAGCCGGCGATCGACGGCTATTTGCCAAACAGTCGAGCCGCTCCGCCTCCGGAGTTGCGGCCCGGTGACCCACCAGAGAACGGGTTTCCTCCGCCTGAGCGGCCATTCTGAAACAGGGCGCGGGCGCCCGGTTTCTCTGCCTCAGTCTTGTATCTGGCTCCGAAAGCCTTCGTCCCGGCGGCAGCGGGGCCGTACAGCGGTGTGAACTGAACCCATACATAAACGAGGCCCTGTCCGGGGCGGTAGATCTCAAGCGCCGCATCGCGATTCGGTCCGATCGCTCGTTTCGTGTTTTCCATTTCATAGTGCGACCGCGTGCGATGAATCGTCAGGCCGTCCACCGTGGCCCGTTTCAGAATGTCTCCGGGATACAGACGACCTTCGGCCGTATAACCGGGAATCAGCGAGTTGACTCGCATGCCACCACTGCAGGGCTCGCTGTAAATCCCCAGCAGCATGCCGGAGGTAACGTTGCTGAAATCCTGAGCCTGAGTCAGCGAGGCGGTCAGCGTAAGGGTGAGTGCAACAAGTGTTTTCATGACGTTTCCTTTCGGTACGGGAGTGTTGCCGCTGTGGGCTTGTGTTTCTTCAACACTCACTGATTTGCCCGTCAGGAACGACTGTTACAGATCTTTCTGAAAAAACTTTTCAACACGCCATTTCACCAGACGTGTCGCGCGTTGCCGGCACACTGAACCAGGTTCTTTATCTTTCAGCGCTGAAACTTGGATACAGGGCTTCGCAGTCCGTCTCGGTGAAAATGCCCCAATGCCCGCCGGACTCGCCGGCAGTTCGAGCCTTCGGTTTACGGCATGGGACACTGTTCGGTCCACGGCCTGGTTCACGCAACCGCCAGCTTTCCGGGTCGCTGGCGGTGCTTCCGGAGACGCTGAACGTTATTGCATGGGGCCGCGCCAGGGTTGGGGCTCAACGGCCTGACGTGTCGATGGTGTGTAGGCCGGCTGACTGTTGCCCGGACCGGTCCACTGCGGCACCGGTTGTTGGGTGGTCGGTGCCTGTCCGTAGTTCTGGTAGCTGACGGCAGCCATGCCGGGGGTCGGTGCATTGTGTGTCCGGGCTGGCGGATAGTTCTGCGCGGCGCGGGGCTGAGGCTGGAACTGTATCGCCGCACCGCCACGCGCGGCGACTCCGGGCTGATTGTTCGCTGAGGCATAAGCGGCGTCGTTGGTGAAGGCGACGCCTGTCGGCGGACGCTGCCCGGCCGGTGGTGGTCCAGCTGCAGGAGATGGTCCGGCAGGGGATGGTCCGGCAGGGGATGGTCCGGCAGCGTAGGCTGGCGGAGCCACCGATTCGATGTCCTGTCTCGGCTGCCCTGGTGTATCACGGTAGGCCTGATAACTGGTCAGAGCCACGTCCACGCGACTGGGTTCGCGCGGCTGGCCCGGCTTCTCGGACGGCCCGTTGCTGAGCTGTGCCAGCATCTGCGACGACAACGCTCTGGTGCGCTGGTCCGGATGCGAATTCAGAGCACGGTGAAACCAGTGAGCCGCTTCATCACGACGGTCGGACTGGTAAAGAACAAAGCCGATGTTGTACATCGCGGCCGACTCACCCACCGCAAAGGTCAGGTGTGAACGAGCTTCCTCAAACCGTTCACTGCGGGCCAGAGCGATGCCCAGCTGATACCGAGCCGACTGGTTGTCTGAATCGATGTCGACGGCTCTGGACAGACTCTGGACTGCCTGTCCCCACTCCTGCCGATCCGACTGAATTCTGCCCAGTTCCATCCAGGCGTCGGCACGATCCGGATATTTCCTGGTGGTTGCTTTCAGAATATTCACGGCTTCGGTCACGCGTCCGGTGGCGAATTCCACGCGAGCCACACCCAGACGAGCCTCGACGCAATCCGGATTGTCACTCAGAATCGTCAGGTACTGATCTTTTGCCTCGGCATGGTCACCCAGTTCCTCGCGCCAGCGAGCGAACTTCAGAACTGTCTTGTCAGCCGTCTTCAGTTCCTTCTTGGCCGATTTGTAGCTGGGGCTGACGTCGCCCGTCAGGCTGGCCAGAGGATCGTCCTTTCGCTCCGGACCGGACACGAGGGATCGGACCGAAGAAGGCATCGAGCAGCCTGCCTGCAGGTGCAGACAGAATCCCAGTGTTGTGACCCAGAGAACGCGTTTCATAATTCCAGTCTCCATCCGTAGACTCCGTGCTCACCACTTTCAGCCCGGTTGCGCGCACCGCGCATGCTGAATCCGGAGTTTCATCCGTAAATCTGAATCGACCGGAACAGGCCGCAAACTCGACAGAATCTGAATTCTACGCGCGGAACTCCCAATTCACTCAAACCTGACAGTCCACCCCGCCATCTTCGGCAGAAACCGCCGGCCTCCGTTTCAGGGTAGCCGACGGACTGAATAAGTTCGAAAAGGGACAGGCATTGATCGGGCATCACTGAACGTAACTGGGGCTTCCAGCTGCAGTTGCTCGGGGCACAACACCGGTCGTTATCAGGGAACTCGTGAGTGAGCCGAGTGCCGTAAGGCACCGGGCCGCTCACCGGTTGGCTTCCCGGTGTGACGTTGAAAGCCATGGAATCGTCGCGCCCGGGGCCCGGCCGCTGACGCGTCGCGGCTCACGAAAAGATGACCAATGACCGGCTCTGGTTGTTACCGTAGCTGGGGCTTCCAGCCGCAGCATATACGGGCCTCGGCTGAAGGCGCGAATAGGGACAGGCACAAGGCGAGCATTGCGGCCGCTGTTGATTCCGGGTTTCGAGTTCCGCGCGGTATCGGGGTGCTGCGGCTTCCAGCCTTGTCGTTACCCACAAATTCGGGGGGCAACACCGGTCGTTATCAGAAAACTCAAGAGTGAGCCGAGTGCCGTAAGGCACCGGGCCGCTCACCGGATGGCTTCCCAGGTGTGACATTGAACGCCATGGAATCGTCGCGCCCGGGGCCCGGCCGCTGACGCGTCGCGGCTCACGGAAGGATGACCAATGGCCAGCCCTGGTTGTTACCGTAGCTGGGCCGGGGCGGGACAGGGGCACGAATAAGACGGCACGAATAGGGACAGGTACCAGCCGAGTGCAAGTTGTGTTGTGGACCCACGTCAGCTGTTTGGTTTGAGGCCGTCTGGTTTCCCAGGAGCCTGTCCGGATACCGAGATTTTTCGGACGCGGGATTGCCCGACGCGTTGGATTTATGGGCGGTTTCCTTGATGACGGACTTGGAAGTCCGTCATACAGAAGTATTGTAACGGCGCGCCAGTCAGCCATCTCTAGAGTCAGGCTTTCAGGCTTTCCCGCAGGTAGGCGGCCCGTGCTTCGTTGCGGTCGGCTGATTTCAGAGGTCCGCCGTGCAGTTTCTGCAGATGGGACGGCTGAGTGTGAATGAACAGCTCGTTGATGCCGGCGATGGTGACATTCGGTACCATCCCCAGATTCACGCCCAGACGCACGCTGGAAAGCAGGTGCATGGTTTCTTCTGAGCTGATGGACTTGGCGCTTGTCAGAATTCCCATCGCCCGGGCGATCTGATCTTCCAGCTGTGCCTTGTTGTCGCGGCACAGCAGGTCTCGGACTCGGCGTTCGTAGCCCAGAATATTCGGCACTACCTCGGCCAGATTGTTCAGCAGGTCCTGTTCGCTGCAGCCCAGCGTCATCTGATTTGAAATCTGGTAGAAATCACCCATGGCCTGACTGCCTTCGCCATACAGGCCTCGAACGGCCAGATTGATCTTCTGAGCGGCCTGGTGGACTTTCTGAATTTCTCGAGTGATTCTGAGTGCCGGCAGATGCAGCATCACGCTGACCCGGATACCGGTACCGACATTGGTGGGACAGGCCGTCAGGTAGCCCAGCTGTTCATCAAACGCGAAGCTGATGCGACTTTCCAGGGCGTTGTCCAGCGCGTTGATTTCGTTCCATGCGGGCTGCAGCGCCAGACCGCTGTGCAGCATCTGCATTCTTAAATGGTCTTCCTCGTTCAGCATGATGCTGACGTGTTCGCCCTGGCCGATCATGACGCCGCGCGGTCCTTCTCCCTGAGCCAGTTCGCGGCTGATCAGCTGACGTTCCACCAGCAGCTGCCCGTCGATGTCATCCAGGGCGGCGACGTCGACAAACTGCAGTGAACCGCCGACATCGGTGGAGGAGATGGTATTGCGGAGTGAATCGACCAGCTGTCGGCGGATATCATCGTCAGCCCGCGACATGAACGGATAACCGGCCACGTTGCGGGCAAGTCGGATGCGCGTGGAGATCACAATGTCCGATTCCGGACCCTCCGCGCTCAGCCATTCGCCGCTGGTACGAGCAAGTTCTTCCAGACAAAGCGATTGTTCGTCGCCATCAGCCGTCAAAGGAATTCACCTTGTGCAAGTCGTTTATTATGAAAGGATTGGACGGTTCTGAGCTGACCGTATCTTATGCCGAGTCTGGTGTTCGATTGTAGTGACCCGAACGCCACTCAGAAAGTGGACCTCAAATCCCGCGGGACCGGCCACTGCGGACACCGCATGAAGCTGTACTAATCCCGTCGTCCGGCCGGTGTGCCGCGGCGTAGGTGGTCAGGCGGGTTTCCGGGGCCGGACCGTCGCATCGGCGGTTTTTCGTCGGAGGCTACTCATCGGCATCGGCCTGTTCGGCATCAGGGCTGCCGTGCAGCGAGGATTCGATTTCGGCAATCTGATCTCTGAGTCTTGCGGCGGCCTCATAATCTTCGTGCTCGATGGCCTCGCGCTGCTTTGCTCTGAGATGGATCAACTGCGACTGTTCTTCGGTCAGTCCGGGGCTGCGAAGTGGTCTCTTTCCGACGTGCGTCGCTTCTTCGTGGATATTTTCCAGCAGCGGCATCAGTTCCTGGCGAAACTCGTCATAGCAGGAAGGGCATCCGAGTCGCCCGTGTTCCCGAAATTCATTGAACGTAATATTGCAGTTTCCGCACTTCAGCGGAGGTGCTTCGGGATCTTCCGCCACCAGCGCCTCGAGCTTGGCCGCGAGTTCGGCTGCCGGATTGTGGGCAGAATCCTCACTGGCGTCTTCCAGATATTCCCGCGCGCAGGTTTCGCACAGGTGCAGGGCAACGGCCTGCCCATCGTGGATTTCGGTGATGTGTAAGGTTGCCGGTTTTGAGCAACGACGACACTTCTTCATGAAAAACTCCGCGGTGTCAGTAGGAAACGGAATGATGACTCAGAATGATAGGCAACGCAAGACGACCGGCGGAGCTGTTTTTTCAGCCTGCCGTCGAGACCTGCGGTGTTTCAGTTCAAAGAATATTTTCTCGCCGGGCCGGTTCGCCCCGTTCCGTGCCCGCTGGCAGGGAAAAGACGCCTGAAACTCGGTTTTCTTTCCATTCGGAACCGCTCCCGTTATGATCAGGGGCTGAGCGTTCACCAGTTCTTCCGCTGTCCATCGACCACGATCCGAAGCTTATGAAGACCCGATTCCTTCTTCTGATGCTGGTATGCGTTTCCGGCTCAACAATGGCGGAAGTACGGATACTTCCGGCCGTCATGGAACTCAGTGGCCGGGAAGCTCGACACCGGGTACTGATTGAGCAGATGGACGGAGACGTCGCCGCTGGTCCGGTATCGGCTGAGGTTCAGTTGAAGTCTGACGACCCGGGGGTGGCCCGCATTGATTCTTTTTTTGTCGTGCCGGTGGCTGACGGCACCACCACGATTCGAGCTCTGGTGGACGGTCACGAAGTGGCCACGGCACAGGTCCGCGTGAAGGATACTCAGCAGCGTTTCCGCTGGACATTTCGCAATCACGTTCAGGCGGTGCTGGCGAAACAGGGGTGCAACAGCGGCGCCTGTCACGGTGCTCTGGCTGGCAAAGGCGGCTTTCGTCTGTCGCTGCACGGTTACGATACGGACCGCGATTATCACACGATCACGACGCAGCAGCTGGGACGGCGGATCGATCGCGCCGAACCGGCACTCAGCCTGCTGCTGACCAAGCCGACGACGGCCGTTCCGCACAAGGGGGGGCGGCGTCTGGACGAAGATTCGCTGCATTACCGGGTCCTTGCCGAATGGCTGGCCGATGGTGCTCCGGCACCGGCGGAGACAGATGCCCGGCTGCAGAGCCTGTCGGTGCTGCCCGAGCACGTGACACTAGAGAAAGGTGCTTCGCAGCCGCTGATCGTCCGTGCCACGTTTTCTGACGGCCGCGTTGAAGATGTGACTCAGTGGGCCAAATTCACCTCGGCCAACGAAGCCGTGGCGACAGTGGACAGCGACGGCATCACCACCGTGATCGGTCCCGGTGAAGGGGCGATTACGGCATGGTTCGGCAGCCGCATCGTGATCAGCCGCGTTACCAGTCCGTTTGAATATGATGTTTCTCCGGAAGTCTACCTGCTGGCCGGCCGACGCAACTTCATTGATGATCTGGTGCTGAAGCAGCAGCGCCGCCTGAATCTTCAGCCTTCCCCGCGCTGTTCAGACGAAGTCTTCATCCGCCGCGTCTATCTGGATACTATCGGCACACTGCCGAGCGCCGTCGAAGTGCGTGAGTTTCTGGCCGACGGATCACCCGCCAAGCGAGATCAGCTGATCGATTCGCTGCTGGCTCGTCCGGAGTTCGTGGACTACTGGTCTTACCAATGGTCAGACCTGCTTTTGATCAACGGTACGCTGCTGCGGCCCGACGCGGTCAGGGCCTTCTACGGGTGGATCCATGATCATGTGGAAGCGAATACTGCATGGGACCGGTTCGTCCGGGAAATCGTCACGGCACGCGGGGCCAGTATTCAGAACGGAGCCACCAATTTCTACGCACTGCACCAGTCACCGGAAGACATGGCCGAGAACGTCAGTCAGGCCTTTCTCGGGTTGTCCATCGGCTGTGCCAGGTGTCACAATCACCCGCTGGAAAAATGGACGAACGACCAGTATTACGGATTCGCCAATCTGTTCTCCCGGGTCCGAGCCAAAGGCTGGGGCGGCGATCCTCGAAATGGCGACGGCAAACGCACGCTGGTGACGGTGTCGTCTGGTGAACTGATTCAGCCACGCACCGGAAAACCTCAGCCACCTGCGGCGCTGGATGCGGAACCACTGCCGTTCGACAGCGAACGGGACCGTCGTGAGTACCTTGCTGACTGGCTGGTTTCATCCCGGAACGACCTGTTCGCCCGATCCATCACCAACCGTGTCTGGCGGAATTTTATGGGTGTCGGACTGGTCGAACAGGTCGACGACATGCGGGCGTCGAATCCCGCCAGCAATGAAGAGTTGTTGCAGCAGGCCGCCGACTATCTGGTGGACCGGCAGTTCAACCTGAAAGCCCTGATGAAGCAGATTCTGCAGTCAGAAACCTATCAGCGCAGCAGCGAACCGCTGCCTGCGAATGCCGGCGATCTGCGGTGTTATTCCCGCTATTACCCGAAACGTCTGATGGCAGAAGTGCTGCTGGATGCGGTTTCTCAGGTGACCGGCGTGGCGACCGACTTCAACAAAATCGAATTTCCGGGGGCCGATATCCGCGACACAGACTTTTATCCGCCGGGGACGCGGGCCATTCAGCTGTACGATTCCGCGGTTCAGTCGTATTTTCTGCAGACCTTCGGTCGCAATCAGCGGCGGATCACCTGTGAATGTGAACGCAGCGACGAACCCAGCATGGTGCAGGTGCTGCACATTTCCAACGGCAGCACCATTAATGGAAAGCTGTCTGAGCCGGACAATCAGCTGCAGCGGTGGCTGGACACTTACCGCGACGATCCGGCGGCGCTGCTGGACGAACTGTTTCTGTCGTCTCTTTCCCGGTATCCCGTGGAGCGGGAAAAATCGGCCATGCTCCAGATGCTGACGGAAACCCCCGCTGACGAACGGCGCCTGCTGCTGGAAGATATGGCCTGGGGAATACTCAGCAGTCGCGAATTTCTGTTCAATCACTGAGCCGGATCGTCAGGAGTGTCCGGTCAATGATTGTCGCCTATCGCTCCGCGAAAGTGCGCCCTTTCGCGGAGCGATAGGCGACCAGCCAGTCAGTTATTGATCAACCGTTTCTTACCGGACGGGCTCAATTTCGCGCACAGATTCTCCGGCGCCGCGGCCGAAAGCCTGCGCGGCTTCCGCTGCGGTTGTACTATCCACATCGCTGCTGCCGCGGGCGGCAGCTGGGCGGCTTCCGCTGTTCGGAGCGTCGTTTATGGTCGGCATAACACAATGGTTTTTGCGGCGGCAGCGTCTACCCCGGAAAACCGGCCGGCCCGCAGACAATTTCTGGCAAGCTGAGTGACCGACGTTCGATCATCTGTTCGCAGGATTGTTAAGGCCGAGACTTTGCGATGTGGTAAATCTTCGGTCGGATCACGTATTTCGAAGCACAGGAGCTTACAACGTGAATGACATGGCTCGAATCTTTGTCCACTGGCCCGCCGCCATTCCTCGTCAGGGCACGGTCGTAACTACCAGCGGTGAATCCGTGCCGTTCAATGACTATATGCTGACGGACGAACTGATTCTGCTGATCCGTCCTCAGCCGGACGCTCACGGAACACGTCGCGTTATCATGAAAATGCACGATGTACAGGCTGTCCGGATTGCGGAAGCAATCGACCCGGAACGCTTCACGGCCATGGGCTTCCAGAAGCATACCGCGTTGATGGCTCGACGACCCGCTCAGCCTGCCGCGGTGTGATATCGCCGGTCAATGCCCGCCGGCATCCGTTTGTTCAGCGCTGCCGACTGTGACTCATTTGTGAAAGCATGAGCGGTCAGGCAGGCTGCGAGCCCCGTTTTTTGCATCACCGCTATCGTTCCCGACGACGGAAAACACAGGAGCCGATATGAGTGCCATTGAATCCAGTTCGTCAGCGTCGACGTTCGAGTGGCGGAAAGTGTGCGCTGACGCCATCGCTTCACTGAAGTCGATTGACCTGCCGGATGACCTTCAGATTCCCAGCCTGCCCACGGCTCTGACGGAATTTCTGGATGCATCGGCCGGCGTCGATTATGAGATCCCGAAGCTGGGTCAGATCATCGAACACGATCCCGGGATGACCGTGGATCTGCTGAAATGTGTCAACGTTGCGGCCTTCGGACATATGCAGCCGGTCAAAACGCCTCTGGAAGCACTGATCCGACTGGGCGTCCCCAAGGCTCGCAATTTTCTGATGGCAGCCGGTCTGCGCGGTGCCACGCTGGCTTATGAATCCCGGCTCATGAACCATCGTAACTTCTGGAACGAAAGCATTCGCCGGGCTTTGTTTTCTCAGAATGCCGCCCGCAACTTCAAGGTGGACGTGGATCTGGCCTTCATCGGTGGGCTGCTGCAGGACTTTGTGCTGCCGGTCCTGACCAATCAGTATGACGACCAGTACATTCAGTATCTGAAGAATGTGGCCCCGCAGGGGATCTCACTGACCGAATGGGAACGCGACACTTTCGGCTGGGACCATGCCGCGGCGGGGGCGTTTATCGCTCAGAAATGGAACATGCCGGACGACCTGTTGTGTGCGGTGCTGTATCACCACCGCATGGACTTTGCTCTGCAGGCGGCCGATGCTGAACTGTTCAATCTGTTCCCCATCACACTGGCGGCCCTGCTGCCGGACCAGCTGTGTCAGGTGCCGGGCGGAGTGAAAAAGCTGGTGGACGCGGACAATCGAAGCACCATTTTCCAGCTGGATGAACTTTGCGAAGTTGTGGACCGGGAATTCGAACAGATCGCGGAAGGACACGATCGGCCGCTCTGGCTGACGCCCATCATCCAGCAGGCCCGCGAGGCCATGGCGGCTGACGGCTGATTCACGCGGCTCGACAATTTCGACCGACGGTGAACTTTTCTTCCTCTGCCAATCCGGATTATCGCTATGATTCACTGAAGTGGGTGATCAGACCTTTTCTGATCGATTCCATGGAGGACGAATTCTGATGCGATTCACTCTGCTGTTTCTAAGCCTGAACGCGGCCGCCATTGCCGTTAGCTCTGAGGCCGTCGGTCAGCCGGCAACGCCGCCGCAGCATCCGGAGTCGGCCCCTGCTTCCCCGTATGTGCAGCGCATGATGTCACTGGACCGGGACCGGGACGGTTTTCTGTCCGGCGCCGAACTCCCCGGCAAGCTGGCCGAGATGCTGAAGACTCAGGATACAGACGACGACGGAAAACTTAGTCCTGCAGAACTGGCGGCCGCAGAAAACCAGGCCAGGGCAGCTCGGGATACACGGCCTGCCGACACGGACCCGCGGCCCGGCGGCAGTCGCCGAAGAGCTGGCAGAGGCGGTGCTCCGGGCCGAGGTGGCGGACGGCCCGGCGGCCGAGCTTCCTCTGGCGGTCAGGGCAGCCCGCTGGACGCCGCACAGATTCTGCGTTTCGCACTCACGTTTGATGGCGACGGCGACGGTGGCCTGAACGCCCAGGAACTGCGGCGCTATGCGGCGGCACTGGCCGAGCGACGTGCCCGCAGCAGACGGCAGCCTGAAAACGCAAACGCTGCGTCAGAAACCCGGCCCGCCGCCGGACGGCGACCAGGGCGCAGACCACCTTTGGACTCTGAAGCAGAAGACGAACCTGAGCGACCATCCGGACCCGCGCGGGGACTGGGCGCTGACGGTGATGGTGGAGGCGGTTTCGGTGACATGCCGAAGCCAAAGAATCCGTAACCGGCGTCCCGTTCCGCTGATCAGTCCGTCCTGCAGAATGGCAAGATGCAAGAATTTCTGAATCAGACCGTTGTGATTGACGTTGAATCGCTGTTCGTCTTCGTGGGAACGCTGACTGACATCAGCGAACAGACCGTGACGCTGCGGGACGTCGACGTGCACGATCTGCGGGATTCGAAGACCACCCGCGAACGATACGTGCTGGACAGTCGGCGGGATGGAGTGCGTGTGAATCGCCGCCGCGTGCAGATTCTGCGGCAACAGGTGGTCAGCATTTCGGCTCTGGAGGACGTGCTGGAATAGCCGCAGTTGCTGAACGTAACCGGGGCTTCCAGCCGCGGTTCGCGTCGGGTTTGGCGAATCGGCGGGTATCGGGTGGTGCTGCGGCTGGAAGCCCCAGCTACGGTAACAACCAGGACCGGCCATTGGTTATCCTTCCGTGAGCCGCGACGCGTCAGCGGCCGGGCCCCGGGCGGGACGATTCCATGCATTTCAACGTCACACCGGGAATCCACCCGGTGAGCGGTCCGGTGCCTTACGGCACTCGGCTCACTCACGAGTTCTCTGTTAACGACTAACGACCGGTGTTGACCCCCGAACTTGTGGGTAACGACAAGGCTGGAAGCCCCAGCTACGGAAACTCTGCAGGGCACCGGGGCTGGCGGTGACGACAAAGGGTCAGCTTTGCAGCGCGTCGGCCACGTCTGTTCGGTAGGCCGTCATCGCCGGCAGAAATCCGACCAGCGCTCCCAGAATCAACAGGACCGGAAACAGTACGAATTCCCACGGATTGAACGCCCAGCCGTTCAGCAGCAGGCCGGTGCGAGCACTGACTTCCGGAGCACACAGGACTGCCAGCAGATGGCCGGTCAGCCAGCCCAGCGAGCCGCCGCCCACGCACAAAACAGAAGATTCAGCCAGCACGATGGCAAACACACTGCCCCGTCGAGCTCCCAACGCCCGCATGATGCCGATTTCACGGCGGCGGTCGGACATGCTGTTGTAGATGCTGACAAAGATACTGATCCCCGACACCACGATGATCATGCCGGTCAGCACCATCAGCGCCTTCTGGATATTGCCGACAAAATTCGTCATGAGTCGCTGAATGGGAATGATGGGATTCACGGCCATCGCCCTGGATGTGCTCTTCAGTTCCGAATACAGACTGTGAGCCTTGAACGACGAGGCTCCGGCGACTTTCACATAGACCGCCGTAATTTCCTTCATGGCTTCCGGCGTATCGATTCCATAACCCATCGTCGGGTCGCCGATTTCTTCGCCTTTCGCACGACGGACGCGGAGTTCTTCCAGCTGCTGCAGGGCCCGATTCAGACGGTCCGGGTCGTTGCCATAGAAGTCTCTGAGACGTTCTTCAACTTCTTCGATCGGCTTCTGGTGCCCTTCCAGCGTGTAGACCGCCTCCAGGTTCAGAAATACGCTGCGATCGTTGGGAGTTCCCGTCTGCCGCAGCACAGAGACGACAGTGAACATTTCGTCGTGATAATCTCCGCTGTCGGCCCGGCCGTGCACGATGCTGAACTGATCTCCCACTTTCCAGCCGTTGGTGCGAGCCACCTGCGAACCGATCACCGCGTCATATAATTCGCTCAGCTGACGAGTGCCGGGCTGGTTCTCTGCCTGAAACTTCTGTCCCGGCGTGTAGTCGTTCAGGAAATATTCATTGGTCGTCCCGACAATCGGAAAGGCGCCGTGTTCCGGCCGAGTGAAGTCACCGAACGCCAGAGGAATCGCCAGTTCAACACGTGAATCCTCACGCAGCTGCTCAAGATACATATAAGGCAGATTGGCGATCGGCGGCTGAATGCGATAAACGGAACTCATGACCAGCTGCAGGTCGCTGCCTTTGGCCCCGATGATCAGATCGTAGGCAATGGACCGCTGATTAAAGGCGTTATCCACGGCACCGGCGATAACCAGCACGATCACCATCAGCATCACGCCCAGACCCACGCTGAGCGCCGTCAGGATGGATGCCAGCCGCCGCTGTTTCACACTCTTCCATGAAATGGTCAGAAGATTCATGCTGACGCCTCCTGCTCTGCCACCACCGGCTTGTTGAAATCAGTCAGCCGATCGACTCGTTCAAACGTGTCAGCGACCTCGACGGCGTGGGTCACCATCAGCAGAGTGACGTTGTTTTCCCGGCACGTATCCCGAATCAGGTTCAGAATCAGTTCCTGGTTGCCCGGATCCACATTTGCCGTCGGTTCATCGGCCAGCAGCAGCGCCGGTTTGTTGGCGAGCGATCGCGCGACAGACACCCGCTGCTGTTCGCCGACCGACATCCGCTGCGGCACATGGTGCATACGTTTTGCCAGCCCGACGCGATCCAGCAGCGATTCGGCGAACGGCCGGTTGACACCGCGCCCGGAGAACGACATGCCCAGCAGCACGTTTTCAAGTGCAGTAAAGGCCGGCAGCAGATTGAACGTCTGAAACACAAACCCGATTCGGGCGGCGCGAAACCGGTCCCGCACGACTTCCGGCAGCTGAGCAATATCTTTGCCGTCCACCACAATCCGGCCGCTGTCCGCCGCCAGAATTCCTGAAATCACATTCAGCAGCGTGGTCTTGCCGCCGCCACTGGAACCGATCAACGCGGCCTGTTCGCCCTGCGCCAGTTCGTAGTGTTCGATCGCCAGTACGGGCAGCAGATGCCCATTCGGTTCACGATAGGACTTGTGAACATTTTCCAGAATCAGTGACATAATTTTTGCTGCAGCGGTCGCCGCCTTCTGTAACCAGGCCCAAAGATAAGGATCAAACGGAAAATAACTGTCGTGTCAAAACGTGGCGCAAGCTTCCAGCCTGCGTTCTCAGCATCGCGAGCTGGATGCTTAGCTTTTCAGCATCGCAGGCTGGATGCTTACGCTTTGCAGCATCGCGAGCTGGAAGCTTAGCTCTTCAGCATCGCAAGCTGGAAGCTTACGTTTTGCAGCATCGCAAGCTGGAAGCTTGCGCCACTTATTCTCCGCTCCGTCCTGAGTGGCCGCACGTTATTGACTGTCGGACTTGAACGTGTAGAGCTGCCCGAAGGTTGTTGTGAAATAAAGTTCTCCGGCCTGGTCTTCACCAAAGCTCATCACCGGCAGCTTGTCTCCTTTCAGAGAGTAGTTGGCCACTGTTCTGTTGCCGTCGTGTTCAAGAGCCCACAACAGGCCGGTGACGTAGTCGGCGTACACGTACTTGCCCACCAGTTCCGGAACGTTGCGGCCGCGATAGACGTTGCCACCGGTGATGGACTTGCCGATGTCGTGGTGGTATTCCCATACGGGGTCGATCATCTGGTGCGACTTCAGGTCGTTGCCGTCAGGACGGAACCAGTGAGTTGCCTCGCGAATATTCCAGCCGTAGTTTCCGCCTTTGGCAATGATGTTGATTTCTTCCCACAGATTCTGACCGACATCGCCGGCCCACAGAATTCCGGTTTCCCGGTCGAAGGCCATCCGCCAGACGTTGCGAAGTCCATAGGCGTAAATCTCCGGTCGAGCTTTGGCGGTCTTGCCTTTTCGGTTCACGACGACCTCGTGGTCGATGAAAGGATTGTCGGCGGGGATGCCGTAAGCCCGTCCTTCTGATTTGCTGTCGACGTCAATTCGCAGAATTGACCCGAGCAGTGTTGTCAGGTTCTGGCCATTGCCTTCAGGATCGTTGGCGCTTCCTCCGTCTCCCAGGCCGACATACAGATAGCCGTCCGGGCCGAAGACAATGGTGCCGCCGTTGTGATTCCAGAAGGGCTGAGGAATCCTCAGGATTTCTTCTTCTGAATCAGCGTCGGCGCGATTGGGGTCGTCCTTTGAAACGGTAAATCGGGAAATCACCGACGTGTGCTCGGCGGACGCCGTGGTGTAGTAGACGAAGAACTGTCCGTTTTCCTTGTAGTTCGGGTGGAAGGCAAAGCCCAGCAGGCCCTCTTCGTTCTGGTTGTCCTTGTAGACACAGCGTTTGTCGATATCCAGGAAGATGTCTGCTTCTTCGACATCCTGATCATTGGGCAGGACTTTGATGATTCCTTCCTGTTCTGCCACAAACAAACGGTTGCTTCCGTCGCCGGCATGCGTCACGACGATCGGACGGTCGAAGATCAGATTTTCGAAAGCACGCACGGTGCTGACGGGCAAAGCGGCTTCCTTGACGTCTTTCAGGTCATTTCCCGCGTCAGCAGTGCTGAAAACGCAGATGGCCAGAAAAGACATGGCGACAGTGGCCAGCAATTTTTTCACGACTTTTTTCTCCAGGTGAATTATTGTGGGGTAAATGAGCAACCCAGGGTGAATCAGGAGTCCCGTTCTCTGCCGCTCAGCCATGCCAAGTTCGCACAGACGCCGGTTCGTACGTTCGGACGGCCAATCAAAGAGAACAAAAAGCGGACCCGAGCCCGTATTCCACGAAGTTTGGCCGTGGTGTACCATCCTCCGACGGCAACATCTCAGATTAATTTTCGCAGGAAGGGAATTCAATCGCTCTGATCGTGGTGCCGGCATCAGAACAAGGCACTCGGAATTCGAAAACCAGGGATGCTTGCTGATTCAGCTGCTGAACCGGCCCCGGGCGCAAGGGCGGCGACGGCACGACTGACGCCGGTCACCCTGTGTTGGTGGCAGGGTTCTCGGAAAAGTCACGCCGCTGCGAACGGCGTTCGGCGTGTTTTGCCGATGTCGTCTTGTCTCGCCAGATCCATCCGTGATCTCTGTGCCAAACCAGCTTAGACGCAATTGCCGCCCGGTCGGGGACATGATAGTGCTACGTTGACAAAAGTCGGATGGCGATCACACATCACCGTGACGCCACAGCCAGGAAGGCCAGATCAGATCATGGACGATCGACGAGTTTGCGTAATCGGAGCGGGAGCGTGCGGCATCATCGCCGCCAAGACGCTGCAGCAACGAGGCATCCCTTACGACTGTTTTGAAAAAGGGTCCGGCATCGGCGGGCTGTGGCGATATAACAACGACAACGGGCTTTCAGCCGCGTACAAGTCGCTGCATATCAATTCGTCTCGAAAGCTGATGGCATTCTCGGACTTCCCGATGCCGTCCTCTTATCCGGACTTCCCCCATCATTCGCACATTCTTGAGTACTACGAAAACTACGTCGAACATTTCGGTATTCGTGACCACATTCGGTTCGAAACCACGGTGGAAGAGGTCATTCCGACGGAGAACGGCTACCGAGTCCGGATCACCCAGGGGGCGCTGACTGAAGAGCGAACCTATGCCAGTGTGATCGTGGCCAACGGCCACCACTGGTCACCGCGCAAGCCTGAATTCACCGGTGAATTCAACGGCGAATCCTTTCACTCGTTTCACTACAAAACGACGGAGGGGCTGGAAGACAAACGTGTGCTGGTGGTGGGCATCGGAAACTCGGGCTGTGATATTGCCAGTGAAGTGAGCCGCGTCGCAGAAAAGACCTGGCTGTCGACCAGGCGGGGTGCTCACATCATTCCGAAATACATCTTCGGGCAGCCGCTGGATCGGGTCAGCCGACCGTTCATGTGGAATTATCTGCCCTTCCGCCTGTTTCAGCGGCTGTTCGGCGCCGTCCTGAGAATATCTCGTGGCCGACTGACGCGTTTTGGCCTTCCCGAACCGACACATCGGGTTCTGGAAGAACATCCGACGGTCGCTGCCGACCTGCTGAATCTGATCGGGCACGGCCGCATCAGCGTGAAGCCCAATGTGCACCTGCTGTCCGGTGACCAGGTGGTGTTCACCGACGGCAGCGCCGAAGATGTGGACGTGATCATCTATGCCACGGGCTATGATATTCGCTTTCCGTTTCTTGACCCCGCTGTGCTGAATCCGGAGAACAACGAAGTACCGCTGTACAAGCGAGTTGCCGCTCCGTCACATCCCGGCTTGTATTTCGTCGGCCTTGTGCAGCCGTGGGGACCGCTGAATCCGCTGTCGGAAGCTCAGTCAGAATGGATCGCCGACCTGATCGGTGGGCAGGCACTGCTGCCTTCCGAAACCGAGATGAGGAAGGATATCCGGAAGGAACGCCAACGCATGCAGAAGCGGTATGCCAACAGCATTCGGCATACGATTCAGGTCGACTTCCACCCCTATCTGAAACAGCTGCGGCAGGTGCGCAAGCAGTGTCAGCGACTGGCCAGACGAGCGAATCTGCAACCGGAGGTCTTCCCACTCCCGCAGTCCGGTCCGACACAGAATTCAAATCCGGGACGCCTTCGGCGTTCAGCCTGACTTTCACCAATTCGTCAGTTGGAAGAAGCCATGCCCACCCAGAATCCGGAACTCAGCCATTTGAGCTCCCACGCGCCATTGCTGGCAAATCTGAAGAGTCTTTCGCGAAAAGAACTGAAACGGTTGTTTCTGGATCTTCCGACGCCCGGGATTGAAGAAATCAACGGCGAATATCAGGGCATTCTGCTGAATCAGGGAAACACGGCCATCACGGCGGTGACCCGTTTCTTTGTGAACAAGGAAGGAGTCTGGCTGGGCAAGGCGTTTCAGCCGATGTCCGAGACCAGTGGTCGCGGCTATAACCTGTTTCAGACACGGTCCGGAATCCGACGCAGCCTGCGGATGCAGCTGGTTCTGTCCGACGACAACGATCAGAAACGGTTGACAATCGAATACAGCAGCCTGAATGAAGGTCTGGTCGGCAGCATCAGTGATGAACTGCGACGTGTGGCCCCCGGTTTGTTTCTGGGAATCGGGATTGTGCCGCTCGGAGGCCGGCTGTTTCCGACGCTTTCTCGCAAGGTGACCTTCGCGCTGGTGGGCCCGACTGGCGATTTCCGTGTCGAGGCCGCCGAATCCGACGTTTTTGTTCAGCACGACAAATTCGACTCCATCGCCGCCTGATTTCTGACTCGACGAACAGCCGCCATGCTGTAGACCAGGCGGGGGGCCAACGCCTACAATCGGGCGTTATGACAGCACGTGCACCCCGCCTGATCCTGATCTTCACCTTTCTGTTTGCCGCCTTCCGAGTCGACCTGCCGGCCCACAGCGCCGCGTCGCAGAATGCCGCGTCGCAGAATGCCGCGTTCCAGAATGCCGCCTCACAAGGCGCCGCCGGCGCGAAGACACCCGCACAGCCCGACCGTGATCGTCTGGACGCGATCTACCGGCGTTACGTGTCGGTGTTGCGGCGAACCCCTCGCTCGGGCACGGCCTTCGACAAGGTCTACAGCCACCACCAGGATCTGGGTACGCTGCCGGAATTTGTAACGTCGCTGCAGAACACCGTCACCGCCGATCCCGAGGACGGGTCTTCGTGGATGATTCTGGGGCTTGTGGAACAACGGCAGGGCCACCACGCCGCAGCTAGGGATGCGTTCCGATCTGCCGAAAAATATCGCCCGGACGACCCGCTGGCTTCGTGGTATCTGGGGCAGACGCTGATGTCGCTGGGGCATCAGGAGGCAGCGGCCGAGGCATTCCAAGAAGCGCTTCAGCGAAGTCCATCACGTCCGGATCAGCTTGAGATATTCCAGCAACTGGGTCGTGTGTACCAGAAACTGCAGCAGCGCGAGCGGGCGCTGCAGCTATGGCGTCGGTTTGAATCGGCCTTTCCAGAGGACGAAAGTGTTCAGGCACAGATTACTGAGGCGCTGCTGCAGAGTGGACAGCTGCAGGAAGCGCTCACGCGCGTGTCGGCCCGAGCTGCCCGCACAACAGCTCCCGTTGATCGGATACAGCTACAGGTGAAGGCGGCGGAGATCAGAATGCAGCTGGGTCAGCTGGCTGAGGCGCGCGAAGAGCTGGCCACGCTTTCTGAGCAGATCAAGCCCGGCAGCTGGCTGTTTGACGATGTCCGCCGTCGGATCGACGAATCCTACCTGCAGACGAATGACCTGACCGGTCTGATCGAATACTACGAAGACTGGCTGGTCCGCCATCCCACCGATCTGGACGCCATGACACGTCTGGCCCGCTGGCTTGCGAAGGCGGGACGCAGCGATGCCGCCGTCGAATGGTGGCAACAAGCGATTCAGAAGGCACCAGCGGACGGCACGATTCGTGAGTCCCTGATCAGACATCTGGTGGATCAGCAGCAATATGCCGCTGCCATTTCGCAGTACGAAGACTTTGCCGCCGCCGCTTCGCTGACATCGGACCAGCTAGAAGACTGGGGGCAGCTGTATCTGCGCCGCGACGATCTTCCGCTACAGCAACGGCAGACGCGAGCGGCTCAGGTCTGGCAGCAGCTGATTTCGGCCGCGGATCCCGACCCGATCACGGTCAGCCGCGTGGCTCGACTGCTGCGGCAGGCGGGACTGATCGACGACGCGCGGCAGACTTATGAACAAGCGATCCGGCTGGCTCCGGATGATCTCAGCCATCGTGAAGATCTGGGGGCGTTTCTGCATGAGCTGAAGCGGCCTTCTGAAGCAATCGCCGTCTGGCGAACTATGGCGACCGACGAACGTCGGACCACCGGCAACCTGAGACGATTAAGCGACGTCTGCCACACTTATGGCTATCTGGACGACGCTGTTGCCGCGATCAACGAGGCCTGCGAACTGAATCCGCAGTTTGATGATCGCGTCCGATTCAGTGCACTGCTGCGAGAACAGCGCCGCATCGATGATTCGCTGCAGCAGCTGGTGCAGGCTGAGCAGCTGGCTGAAACGGACGAACAAAGAGAACAGGTAATGCGCGAACGGATCACAACGCTGCAGACGGGTGATCGTCTGGCCGGCAGGGCTGCGGAACTGCGGCGCGATCTGGACGCTTTGACGGAAGCCGCCGCGAGCAGTGGACAGCCGGAACTTTCCGAACGGTGGCGCGTTCTGGCCCTGTACTATGATGCTCTGAACTCACTGACCGAAGCGTCACGGGCCGCTGACATGGCCGTCAGGCTGGCGCCGACGTCCGTCGTCGCCTGGAAAGCGTCAGCCCGGATTCTGGAACGTGCCGGTCTGACGTCAGAAGCCGCGGCGGCCAACAGCCGACTGGTGGATCTGGATCCGCGGTTCCGCTCTGAGTATCTGAAGAAGGTGGCAGAACTGGAATCAAATCTGGGCCGGGTGGACCGGGCTCTGCAGGCGGCCGAACGGCTGATTGCGCTGGCCCCCGACAACGCAGAATATCGTCAGTTCCATGCCGAACTCTGTTTTCGGCTCGGTCGCCCCGATGCCGCCACAGAATCATTACGTCAGGCCGTGGCCCTGAATCCGTCGTCACCGCAGGCCCTGAGTCAGCTGGCGGAAACCCTTGCCGCTTCATTCAGGACCGACGAAGCCATCGAACTTTACTGGCGTGCCTTTCAGGAAACGGAAAAAGCTGAGGCCCGGACCGCGATCGTGCACGCTCTCACAGATCTTTACATTCGCACCAGCCGTTTTGATGAGCTTGTGGCACAGCTGCAGACCATCAGACAGACATCACCGCGCCCGCGCGACCTGACACTCTGCATGGCCGTCGCCCACCGTCATGCCGGCGACACGGCCATGGCCGGACAGCTGCTGGAAGAGGTGCTGGCGCAGCATGGTGAGGTTGCGGAGGTGCTGGAACAGCTGTCGTCAATGTCTGAGCAGACATCAGATCTGGTCGCTGCGGCCGAATACCAGCGGCGGCTGAATGCCGTACGCCCGACCGTGCGGGGCACTCAGCGGCTGGCCAGGCTAATGCTGCAGAGCGGCCGGATCGATGCCGCGCAGGCCGCCTGGATGCGTCTGTCCGACAGTCCGTCACCGAACATCACCGCCGCGTCGGCGGAAGCCGATGTGTCGCGTGTCTTCGCAAGCACCGGTCAGGCGCTGCAGGCCAGCGCCCGCGCGGCGGCCGAGGCCATTGCCACCATTGATGAATTCATCACCGCCAATCAGTTGGCTCCGGCCCTGGATCTGGCGCAACGGATGCTGGACCGAAACGGAGCCGACTGGGAGGCCCTGCTGCGGATTGCCGTGATCCACCGAAAAGCCGGCCGTCGCCGGGAAGCGATGGATGCCTGCCGTCAACTGCTGGCACTGCCACCGGGCAACGATCAGCTGTCATGGCGGCGCCAGGCTGAGGTTGTCGGTCGTGCTGCCGGGGATTCCGTTTCGGCCGATGCCACGTCGGCACCGCCGCTGCTGCTCGGCAGTCGTGGGCCGCAGGCCTTCTCAAAAACTTTTGCTCTGGGCTGGACCTCACGGGTGTCGGACACTGACGCCTGGCAGGCCGTTGATCTGTCCGACGGTCGACGAGCAGCCATCTGGCTGAAGATGGAAGCCGCCGCGGATGACGGAAACCTGGCAACACTGTTCAGTCAGCTGCTGAAGGCGGCCGAAGACGCGGTCGCGTCTCAGACGCAGCCGGTCTGGGATGCATGGTACGCCGCCGATGCATGGAACATCTGGGACAATACTGAGTCGGACAAACGCGCGGCCCTGATCACACTGCTGTCTCGGCTGGAAGACCTTCAGGCTCATTTCGCGGTGCTGCATGCGGTGGCGAAACGAAGCTCGTCAGAACAGTCCGATTCTGCCCCGCTCAGCAGTTCACAGTTGGTGGTGCTGCAGAAATCATGGAACCGCATCCGCACCGAAAGGCCTCAATGGCTGGTTTACAGCGGTGGCCCCGGGCCGGTCATCGGTGAATTCGCGCTGGCCGGTCAGCCTCAGCAAGGCCAGACTTTGCTGTCTGAGTTGATGCGGCCTGAGGCGACCTGGCACGAACTGGCGGCCGCCCTGCAGTATCTGTCTGACGGTCACGACCCGGCAGCTCGCCTGCGGGTGGCCGAACGGCTGGCGCTGTCGCCGGATGCGGCACGGTATCACAGCATCGTGGTGCCGACATGGTCCGAATTGTTGACACGGATCACGGTTGAAGCGGCGAAACAGAATGATCGGAAATTGTTTGAGCAGGCAATCGTCCTGTTTCTGAAAATACGCGCAGAAGAATCGGCCGTGTCGACTCGTCATGCGGCGGGTACCGCGATTTCCGTCAGCCTGTTCACAAAGGCTTACCACACGATCCGTCCGGGATCCGACGCCACCAGCCTGCAGTTTTCGACTCTGGCCTTCGACGACTACTGGCCGCGCCTCGAAACGGGATTTCTGGTCAATCTGCATCAACTGCCGTCCATCCCGTTGTCTGAAACCATTGCGATGATCCGTAAGTTTCGCGACAGCACATCAGGCCGCGGTGCTGTTGTGGCCGAACTGGCCATTGCTCATCTGCTGTATCTGAAGGATGATCGCGAATCGGCCATCGTGCATCTGATCAGAGCGGCACAGCTGGCACCTGATCATGCCATCCTGCGCATCCGGCTGGCCACGTGGCTGCGGGATATTCAACGTGAGGCCGAAGCGCTGGCGCTGCTGGATACCGTGAAGGCCGTGGACCACGACATGATTCGGGAGCGTGATCTGCTGACGCTGGAGCTGGCCACGAAGCTGGGAAATACCGTCCGGGCTCGTCAGGCCGCCGGCCGGCTGTTTGGTCTGCGTCTGGATTCGAAGACCTCCCTGTCACTGGCCGCCACGATGAAGAATCTCGGCATGTCAGACATGGCAGACGCCATTCAGCAAAGAATTCGTCATGAAGCCGGCAATGACCTGCCTCAGCTGTTTTCTCTGATGAACGCCAGTCATCAGAACGGCAATCTTCCGATGGCCACAGAGATCGCTCATCAGGTTCTGAGGCAGACAGAAAAAATGACCCACGGTCCTCAGACGGGTGAATCACTGGAGTCGATTCGCTCGACCGCCATCCGCGTACTGGCGGAATCAGATCAGCTAAGCGGCCTGATTGAACGCGCAGATGAACAGCTGCAGCGATCGCCGGATTCAGTCGCGCTGCATGAAACGCTGCAGGAATATTACGCCGCCGCCGGCCGGACGACGGATGCCGCCCGCATGACGCAGCGTCTGCAGCAGCTGCGACCGGAAACGATTGACACACTGTTACAGGCCGCTCAGGCACTGGACAACAGGAAACAGTACCGCGAAGCCTGTGAAAAATATCTGCAGGTGCTGCAGAAGGATCCTCAGCGTTTCTCACAGAACTATTATCAGTTTCTCAGGTCCTTTCGTGCCGGTCGGCAGTTGCCGGAACTCGCCGATGTTCTGATGAAGGGTGATCTTCGCTCACTGCAGAACAACTACTTTGTCGTCAGCGAAACCATTCAGACGCTGTTTGCCGCAGCGAATCGGGATACCCCGGATTCAGCAGAACGCCGGAAGGCGCTGCAGCTGTTCGAAGCCGCGTGGAAAGCCTTTCCCTACAACCGCGCTTTCCTGCTGACCGAGATTCATGACGACAGCGTCTGGCAGCTGCCGCTGATGATTCAGTACGCCCGGGAAGGCCTGATCCCGGCGACGCCACAGGATGCCGCCGCCAATCCATGGAAGGTGATCGTCGGGCGACTTAGCTACAGTGGTCGAGGCCGGGTGCGGGGCACGCTGAACCGGCTTTGCGAGGCCCTGGACCGCCAACAGCAGGTCGCCGAATTCCGAAGCACGGTGGCGACGGCGGTCGCGAAATTTCCGGCATGGCATGGAGGACGACTGTTGCTGGCCGTGCTGCACGAACGCGAAGGAGCACTGGATGCCGCGGCGGCAGAGCTGAAGAACGTGACCACTTCAAATGAGGTTCCCGTGATTCCCCTGGAGGTCGCATGGGTGGTGGCGTCCGAACTGTCTGACCGATCGATGCCACTGCTGCCACAGGTGACGAAACTGCTGGCAGAAACACTCAGCGGCGATGCCAGACCAGAGGAACGTCCCTACGACGAAACGCCCGCTCGTCTGCTGGCCGACCTGTACGTCCGTCAGCAGCAGAACCGTGAGGCCAGACAGCAGGTGGAAATTGCTTTAAAAAGAGCCAGCCTTGAGAAACTGGCCGAGCGTTATGACTCAGACATCGCGGCCGCCCGACAGCACGAACTGGTGGCCGCCGGCCGTCATCTGCTGGAGATGGGTTTTCCACTGTCTGCCTGGCATCTGTTCGCCATTGCGAAATCCGAAACACCATCATCGTCACACCTTGTTTCTGCCGCACAACTTTCGGCTCTGGAACATCAGGCAGCCGCGAGACTGAATGTCGCTCATGTGATGGCATATCTTCGCGAAGCCACCGCCGATTTTCAGAATGCTTCCACCGCGACCCCGTCGATGAATCTGATGCTGATTCCCCCGACCAGCGCCGATCAGCCTGTTCGCAGTGTCGTGCTGGAAGGCATGAAGACACTGAAGTTCAGCTCCCAGGAGCTGCCGCCGCTGCGAGCAGCCGCAGAGCGTCTGCTGGCTGATTCGGCAGACCGCGATGCGGCCCCGGCGGTGTTCGCCGTGGGACTCGCGGCCATCACGGACGATGCCGAATTGATGGCTCGCGGTTTCGATGCCCTGAAAAGAAATCTGGATGCCACTGCCTCCCGGTCGGCAGCTGTTCCGGATGAACTGTCGATGTGGCTTGCCGCTCGGATCGCGCTGCAGTCTCAGCGGACCGAACTTGCGGCCAGACTGGCCGACCGGGCCGCCGCGGCCGCAGATCTGTCGGAAAACAGGTTCTGGCTGCAGTCACTGTTGTGGGAACGCGGTCGACTGGCGTTGCGGGCCGATGACCGACAGGCCGCAGAACAGGCGTGGTATCGTCTGCTGGACGCCGTTCTGGACGACCAGCCTCAGGCACCTCCGGCCGCGGGAACTACTGAGGAAACAGCTTCTGATGCAGCACCGTCGTCATTGCAGGAACTCAGGACGCGGCTGTTAGACAGCCTGACGGACTGAACATCCGGCTCTGTCGCGGACCACCGGTGTGAAGAAGCGTCAGGTGGGGACGACGCGGCGGCGACCGTGAATCAGCGTATAAACGCAGGGCACCAGCAGCAGGGTCAGCAGCGTCGACACGACCATTCCGCCGACCAGAGCCCGGGCGAGCGGAATCATGGCTTCATTTCCGGGAGCAAAATAGATGGCCAGCGGCAGCATCGACGCGACCAGGGTCAGTGACGTCATCAGGATCGGGCGCAGCCGAGTCTGAGCGGCCGCCAGTGCTGCCTCGCGGGCGGTGGCTCCGTCGTTTCTGCGGCGATTGGCGAATTCAACCAGCAGAATGGAATTGTTCACCACCACGCCGATCATCATCAGCGTCCCCATCAGAGACTGGATATTCAGCGTCGTGTCAGTCAGAAACAGAATGACCAGAACTCCGGCCAGCCCCAGCGGCACAGCCAGCATGATGATCAGAGGATCGACAAATGACCGGAACTGGGCCATCAGCACCAGATATACCAGCACCGCGGCCACCAGCAGCCCTGCCCCCATCAGATTGGTTCCCTGTTTCATCGTCTGAACGGGACCACGCAGTGTAACCGAGACTCCCTTGCCGAAATCAACTTCGTTCAGCGCTGCTTCCACATCCCGGGCGACGGAACCGACATCACGACCTTCCACATTCACATGTACATCATTGACTCGGGCGATGTTGTAGTGAGCGACCTCGCCTGGAATCGTGACGCGTTTCACCGTCGCAATATTGGACAGCGGAATCGTGACCGGCCCGCTGGTGGTATTCAGTGACAGGGGCATGTTTCGGATTTCATCCAGCGACTGCAGTTCGTTGTCTTCGTACTGCACGCCCATAAAAAAGTCGATCCCCGTAGCCGGATCAACCCAGATGGTCGGAGAATATCCAACGCTGGACCCCAGGGCCGTCAGGATGGTCTGAGCTACTTCTTCCTGTTCCAGCCCCAGATATCTTGCCCGCGTGCGGTCCACCTGTACGTCCAGCTGTGGGTAGGTCAGTGACTGAGCAATCTGGACGTCCGCCGCGCCCGGTACCGACTGCAGCGCGTCGACAACTTTTTCTGCCGCATCGCGGCAGCCTTCCAGAGATCCGGCTGAGACCTGCACGCTGATCGGCACGGGAATCCCTTCGCTCAGCACCATATTGACAATGCCGCCGGACACAAACAGAAACTGTTCCAGCGGATATTCCTCTGCCAGCTGCTTTCGCAGGGTTTGCAGGTAGGTTTCGGTGCCCGTCGAGCGGCCCTGCTGTTTCAGGTTGACAATCACATAGGCGGTATCCGGACCTGAGTTGGAACTCAGGACCGTTGAAAAGCCGGCTCCCTTGCCGACCGGCAGCCCGATGTTGGAAATGATGGTTTCGATTTCCTGTTCGGGAATCACCGACCTGATTGATTCTTCAATATCAGCGACCAGCGCTTCGGTGTTCTCCAGCCTTGTTCCCGGCACGGTCTTGATGCGAATTTCAAAGGATCCGGAATCCACCTGCGGAAACAGTTCAGAACCGATTTTCGGCCAAAGCAGCACAGAGGCGCCGGCGGCGATCAGCAGCACCAGTGCGGTCAGCGCCGGCATTTTCAACAGTGCGGACAGCAGACGACCATAAAGGCCCCGCGGCTCTGTGGTGGTCGATTCCCGAACCGTTTCGGTTGTCTGCACGCGTTCGCGGACAAAGGTCGCACAGAACGCCGGCACCACGGTGAGTGCCAGAATATAACTGGCGCCGATGGTGAATGTGGCGGCAAACGACAGTGGTTCAAACAGGTACTTGATGACTCCGGTCAGAAACACGGCGGGCAGAAAGACGGCCAGCGTGGTCACCGTGCCGGCCAGAATCGCTCCGGAAACTTCTGAAGCACCATCTCTCGCTGCCTCCAGCCGAGACTTCCCCATTCGCTGGTGGCGAATCACATTTTCCACCACCACGATGCCGGCATCCACGACGGTCCCGATGGCCAGCGCGACGCCTCCCAGAGTCATCACATTGATGCTGTTACCGGTGAACGCAAATCCGAGGGCACCGATCAGAATTGACAGGCCGATCAGCGACACAATGACCAGCGTGGGCAGAAAACGCCTGAGAAAAATCAGCACCACCACCGCGACCAGCAGAGCCCCCAGACCGATCTGGCTGTAGAGATTGGATAGCGCGATTCGAATATAGCTGGACTGGTCTGACACGAGCGAAATCTCAGCGGCTTCCGGGATTTCGCCGCTTTCCTTCATCAGCGGGATCTCGCGGTCAATTCCTTCGTAGATCCGGTCGACCGTCGCGATCGTGTTTTCACCGGGTTCGCGCAGCAGCGGACAGTACACGCTGCGTTTTCCGTTTACCCGAACGATATTGTACTGCAGGGCCGCGTCGTCGACGGCTCGTCCGACGTCCCGAATGAAGATCGGCCGCTCACCACGAACGGCGACCGGTACCGCTTCAATATCTTCCACCGTGGGCAGTGTGTTCAGTGGATGGACCTGGTAGTCCGTGTCTCCCATCCGTACCGTTCCCGCAGCCAGCACCAGATTTGCTTTCTTCAGTGCCTCAACCACATCCACCGTGCTGATGCTGTACGCATGCAGCTTTGCGGGATCGACATACACCATCATCTGGCGGAACTTGCCACCGAACGGATGTGGAATCTGAACTCCCTTCAGCCCGCCCATCTTGTTGCGGACGGCGTAGTAGCCGATCTTGTACAATTCTGTTTCGCTCAGGCCTTCTCCTGAAATGGCGGCCAGCACGATCGGCAGATTGGCCGGTTCACTGCGCAGCGTGAACGGCCATTCAATGCCCGGCGGCAGGTGAAACATGTCGCTGGCTTCAAGATTCACAATATCGTTCATCGCCGAACTGGGGTCGGCTCCGGGCTGAAAAAAGATCTTGATCACAGCGGCACCGGGGACCGTGCGAGATTCCTGGTGCTCAATGCGGCCCGCCAGCGTCAGGGCACGTTCCACCCGCGACGTGACGGATTTTTCCATCTCCATCGTCGGCAGCCCGGGATACGAGAAAAAGCTGACGACGACCGGCTTGCGAAAATCCGGCAGGATATCGACCGTGATTCCGGGGATGACAGCCGCCCCCAACAGGCACAGGCCGATAGACATGGCCAGCACGGCGTACCGGTTTCGCAGAGAAAAATTAATCAGCCACATGACAAAGGGTCTCGCTGCACTGAATCAGGCATTTTCAGATGGAGGGGCGATCAGACACGACTATTTGACGACTTGCACCAGCTGTCCGTCGCTGAACCGCTTCAGGTGAGCGTCGACCACCGTTTGACCGACCTTCAGGCCTTCAATGACTTCCACGCTGGTACCGTCGTCGTTGCCGATTCTGATGTCCGCCGCTTTGACTCGGGAATCATTCTGAACGACGTACACGTACGCGCTGCCGTCTTCGGCAAAGCGAATGGCGCGGGCCGGCAGAACACCGACGGACGAGTTCTTTGCCGAGGAAATCGTGGCCTGTCCGAACATTCCGGGCAGCAGGCGTCCTTCGGAATTCGGCAGGTCGGCTTCCACCAGCATGGTCCGGGTTTCCGGAGCAAGACTCTGAGTTGTACGGGACACCGTGGCTTCGAATTCTGTTTCGGCAAAGGAAGGCAGCGTCAGACGAACCCGATCACCCTGATTGATGAAGGCGGCGTCACGTTCCGGCACCGCGATGCGGCAGCGAACCTTATCCACCTGACAGACCTCAAACAGGATCCGACCTTCGCTGCTGGACACCAGATCGCCGGGGTTCAGCAGGCGGTGCGTGACGATTCCATCAAACGGTGCGACGATCTGACGAAATGCCAGCAGAGCCCTCAGCTGCGTCAGTTCTGCTTCGGCGATCCTGATTTTTGCGTCGGCCACCGCCCTGCCGGCTTCGGCCGAGGCCAGTCGACTCTCGGCCACGCCGACCTCCGCTTCCGCCGAACCAATGGCGCTGCGGGCCGCGGTCTGTTGAGCCAGAGAGGAATCGCGACGTTTCCTCGCTTCGTCCAGCAGTCGAGGTTCAACAGAACCTCGACGGACCAGGTCGTCGACGCGTTGCAGCTCGGCTTCGTCCGCGGCCAGCTGAGCATCCCGCCCTGCGGCTTCTGCCTTCACCTGCTGAAGGCTTGCCTTTGCAGAGCTGACGCCGGATTTCTGAAGCTCAATGCCGGCGACCATCTGTTTCAGTTCAGCCTGCAGGCGGGCAATCGTTTCCTGTCGGACCACCAGTTCCGCATCCATTTCAGGAACGTCGACTTCGGCCAGCACATCTCCCTGTGAGACGGCTGTACCGATGTCCGCGTGAACCCGAGTCACATACCCGGTGATTCTCGCTCTGATTTCCGCCCGGTAAAAGGCGGCAATTGTGGCCGGCTGGGTGGAGCTTCGCGATGATTCCGCCGCCTGAACGGTCACAGCCCGCACCGGAATCGCTTTATCTGCAGACTGTGTCACCCCCACGCTGCACGCGACGGTCCCCAATAACAGCTGAACCGACAACGTCAGCGCAGTTTTCCTGAACGGCATGTTCCTGTCCTTTGATGAAATGAAGGGCGGCAGAGTTGATGTTACCGTCACAGTTTTGGAGCAGGAAAGAACATTCAACTTTAAACCACGGTTTCCCGCTCACAAGGCAATCCGCCACCACCGTTCCAGCTGTCACAATCCCGAAAATGCACAATGCGTCATGCAGCACAGCCCACAGAAACCGCAAAGACCACAGACACCGCACCGGGCAGCAGTCTGAATCGATCTCGATCCGATATTAGTCTGATAACGGATCACGGAATGACCGTCTGCAACGTTACCGTCGGGAAGGACCAGATGACGGCCGGTGCACACAGATGACTCAACGGAGTGAGGCTGATGGCGCGCTGCAGGAAAGCATTACGGCGGCGAACGATGTCGCTGGTTCTGATCGCATTGACGGGGTGTGCCAACGCCAAAATCCGACTCGCGGACACGGCCGCCCCCGAACTGCCGGCCAGCGCTGCCGCCCGACTGGCAGCCGTAGAAACGAAAATCGCCGCCGCACCGGTTCCAGACGCGCTGAAACAGACGGCTGAGTCGGCAACATCGCGTGGCAATTCCGCCGTGTCTGCGGAATCACCGTCCGGCACGGCTAAGAACACCTTTGTCGACGTTCGACCGGTGAGCTACCGACTGCCGCAGCGTGTTCCGGTGCAGCAACCGGATTCAGCCGACGTCGTACCGACGGCTGCCTCACCCGGCGGAACACTGGAGATCAACGGCCGCAGCTACGCGCTGCTGGAGCTTACCCGGACAGATACAACCGCCGACCCGTCTCAGGCGGCGGACGGAACCACGACGTTCGCGGCATGGCAGCCGGAGCAGATTCCGGTCGACATGGTCGCGAGCGAGGATTCTGAGACGACCATGTTTTCGAATGTGATTCAGCCGAACGGTTCCGAGCTGCCCTGCTCGGCCATCAGTCTGAATGAAGTGCTGTCCCGGATCGGCGGCCAGAACCCGACCATCGGTTTTGCTCAGTGGCGCGTTCAGGAAGCCTATGCTGAACTTGAGGCATCGAAGGCGCTGAAACTGCCATCCATTCGGGCCGGCGCCAGTTTTCATCGTCATGACGGGCAGCTGCAGGCCAGCAATGGCCAGGTCAGTGACGTCAATCGTTCGTCGCTGCAGGCCGGACTTGGCAATGGTGCCGTGGGCGCCGGCACCACACCCAGACAGGGAATTGTCGCGGAATTCCACATGGCCGATGCCATCTTTGCACCGCGCATTGCGGCTCGCACGGCGTGGGCTGAGGGCCACGCGGCCTGCACCGCCATGAATGCTCAGCTGCTGGAAGCGGCGCTGGCGTATCTGGAACTGCTGCAGGCCGAACAGGAAGCAGCGATTCTGGACGACACGCTTCGTCGGACAGAACAGCTGGCTCAGATCACGAAGGACTACGCCGAAACCGGTCAGGGGCTCCGTGCGGATGCGGATCGCATGGCCACAGAACTGGCGCTCGTCAGCAATCGCACGGTCCGGGCGCGTGAACAAAGTGCTGTCGCGTCCTGTCGGCTGGCAGCGGTGCTGAGTACGGACAGTCTGCAGAAGTTTGTGCCGCTGGAAACCACGGTTGCTCCGATTCATCTGGTTCCACCAGATTGCGGTCGTCAGTCGCTGTTGAGTCACGGGCTGAGGCATCGTCCGGAACTGAAGGAAGCTCAGAATCTGGTGGCCGCTGCCTGCGAGCGTCTGGATCGGGAAAAGTATGCTCCGCTGATTCCAAGCCTGCTGCTGGGCGTCAGTCAGACGGGATTTGGTGGCGACGTGGGCACGTCGGTTGACAATTACAGCGATCGTTTTGACTTCGACGCCGCCGTCACGTGGGAGCTGCGAAACCTCGGCTTCGGCGAACAGGCGGCACAACGACGGGCCACAGCTCAGGTCGAACAGGCTCGCTTTCGCCAGGTGCGAACGATGGATCAGATTGCTCAGCAGATCGGGGCCGCCCATACGCAGTTGACGTACCGTGTGGAGCGGATTGCGGTGGCAGAACGGGGCATTCAGTCTGCCGAGGACAGTTTTCGCCGCAACCTTGAGCGAATCCGGGACGGTCAGGGGCTTCCCATTGAAGTACTGCAGTCGATTCGCGCGCTGGAAGAGGCCCGGTTGGCTTACCTGCAGGCGGTTTCCGCCTACAACGAGGCACAATTCCGGACTCAATGGGCGATCGGCGTTCCCGTATCAGAATGATTCGCGCCGTTTTGAGCGGTGTCGATCGGCGAAGCCCCAAATTGCCCGGGAATCCGGACGTGCACACTTTCCATTCGCTGGCTCAGTGCGATACTGTTGCCGGGCACAGAACGCGTTGGCAACAAAGTCTTGAAAAGCCACAGGTTCGTGCGGGATAAGACCGTCGGCAGTAAATCCGGGTGCCGCGGTGAACGGTGTGAGCTAGTCGAAGGCGAAGATCAGTCATGGCGAAGAACGTGTTTGGGGGAGATCTGATCGCCTGTTCCACAGATCCCATGACAGGATTCTTTCGCACAGGAAAGTGCGATACGTGCGGCGATGACATGGGAATGCATACCGTTTGTGCCGAGGTCACGGCGGAATTCCTTGAGTTTTCAAAGTCGGCCGGCAACGACCTGTCGACGCCGCGCCCGGAATACCAGTTTCCCGGCCTGAAGCCGGGCGACCGCTGGTGTATCTGTCTGCCGCGCTGGGTAGAAGCGCTGGAAGCCGGATTCGCTCCCCGGCTTGTGCTGCGGGCCACGCACATGTCGGCCATCGAGCATATTTCGATGGAAACGCTGCTGGAATACGGACTTGATGCCGACCAGGCACCCACGCGCAGGCCAGATGAGGAAGACTAGGCAGCTTTTGCAATTCTCGTCTGAACGGGAAGCATGGCAAACTGCGATTTACACGGCAGGACGGTCGAGATTTCGCCATTGCTGGGGTATCCTTCCGGGGAAAGCGCGACAGGCCTGCCGGGCACACTGGCTCGGCGTCGTTGTGCCGATGTGACCAGCGACTGCATCAAACAGCCACCTGTCTGTCGGTCTGTCAAAGCCCGTTACAAGTCAAATATCCCCTGTTCGTTCGCCGGCGAGCGGCCGGTAAGTATCTGATTCACCCGATTTTTCCCAATGACACAACTCAACAAATTCAGCAGCAGAATCACTCAGCCCCGCTCTCAGGGGGCGTCTCAGGCGATGCTCTACGCCACCGGCATGACGTCTGAAGATATGAACAAGGCGCAGGTTGGCATTTCCAGCGTGTGGTATGAAGGCAACAGCTGCAACATGCATCTGCTGGGTCTTGCCTCGAAGGTCAAGGAAGGCGTGGATGCCGCCGGGCTGATCGGTATGCGGTTCAACACCATTGGTGTCAGCGACGGCATTTCCATGGGAACCGAAGGCATGTCGTTCTCGCTGCAGTCGCGCGACCTGATTGCGGACAGCATCGAAACCGTGATGGGCGCACAGTGGTACGACGCCAATATTTCGCTGCCGGGCTGCGACAAGAACATGCCGGGCTGCATTATGGCCATGGCGCGTCTGAACCGGCCGTCCATCATGATTTACGGCGGTACGATCCGGGCGGGCTGCGGGCTGAAGGGCGAAAAACTGGACATCGTGTCCGCGTTTCAGTCCTACGGGCAGTATCTTGCGAAATCGATCACTGACGAGGAACGGTCAGAAATCGTGCACCGAAGCTGCCCGGGAGCCGGAGCCTGCGGAGGCATGTACACCGCCAACACGATGGCGTCGGCCATTGAGGCAATGGGGATGAGCCTGCCTTACAGTTCGTCGATTCCGGCCGAAGACCCGGACAAGCTGGATGAATGTGTTCGATCCGGGGCCGCCATTCGTCTGCTGCTGGAAAAGGACATCAAGCCTCGTGACATCATGACGCGGCAGGCCTTTGAAAACGCGATGGTTGTGGTCATGGCACTGGGTGGGTCGACGAACGCCGTGCTGCATCTGATTGCGATGGCCCGCGCCGCTCACGTGGATCTGACGATTGACGACTTCCAGAAAGTCAGCGACCGCGTTCCCTACATCGCGGATCTGAAGCCGAGCGGCAAATACGTCATGGAAGACCTGCACAGCGTCGGTGGTACGCCGGCCGTGCTGAAGTATCTGCTTGAAAAAGGCTATCTGGACGGGGACTGCCTGACCGTCACCGGCAAAACGCTGGGTGAGAATCTGGCGGACCTGCCTGGCCTGAAGGAAGGACAGGAAATCATTCAGCCGGTGGAAAAACCGATCAAGGCCACCGGACATCTCAGAATTCTGCGCGGCAATGTGGCTCCGGACGGTGCCGTGGCGAAGATCACGGGCAAGGAAGGTCTGAAATTCAGCGGTCCGGCCCGCTGTTATGATTCAGAAGAAGACATGCTGAAGGGGCTGGAAAACGGCGAGATCCAGAAGGGTGACGTGGTCATCATTCGATATGAAGGGCCGCAGGGCGGACCGGGCATGCCGGAAATGCTGACACCCACATCGGCGATCATGGGGGCAGGTCTGGGCAGTGATGTGGCGTTGATGACGGACGGTCGATTCAGCGGCGGGTCCCACGGATTCATTGTCGGACACATCTCTCCAGAAGCTCAGACGGGCGGACCGGTTGCTCTGATTCAGAACGGGGATCAGATCACGGTCGATGCAGAAGCCAACGAAATCAATGTCGACGTTTCTGAGCAGGCCATGGCGGAACGCCGGGCGACATGGCAGGCCCCGCCGTTCAAGGCAACTCGCGGGACGCTCTTCAAGTACATCAAAAACGTAAAATCAGCATCAGAAGGCTGCGTCACCGACGAGTAATCGTTTCGGGAAACTCAGCCACTGATCGTCGTCCGCATCCATCTTCGACCTTTTCGGGTCCACAGGCAGGCCTCGGACGGCGGTCATCAATCGGTATCTGAGCGGGCGTCTGTCACCACCACCTGTATCGGTCGCACGATAACCTTTTCTGCCGGCGGGGCGGATCGTGCGTGCGGAAACTTCGTCCGGGAAACTTAAACTATCATGGCTGCAGGGAAGAATTCAAAAGTCGCAAAGCATTCTCAGGGGGGGCTTCTGATCTGGCACGGAATGACGTGCTCAGGAGTCTGGCGGCTGTTCAGATCGCGGCCGTCCCTGCACTGGAGTCGACTGCACCGCATTCTGAGTCTGCCATTTTCCGGCGTGTACAATTCGGTCCTGAAAAGGGCGGAAGATCTGGTGTACGGACGCCGCGTCCGGGAAACCAGAATTGAGCATCCTCCGTTGTTTGTGCTGGGATACTGGCGCAGCGGCACCACTTTTCTTCAGAACCTGCTGAGTCGCGATCCGCAGTTCCAGCACCTGGGTCTGTACCGCGCTCTGTTTCCCTGGCATTTTCTGCTCACGGAAAAAGCGGTCACCCGCCTGACGGCCCCGTTTGTCCCGAAGAGCCGTCCGATGGACAATATTTCCGTCCACTGGGACGCTCCGCAGGAAGATGATGTGGCGCTGTGCATCATGAGTCAGGTGTCGCCCATCAGTCTGCTGTCGCATCCGCACGACTTCAGCCATTTCTGGCGGGCGCTGGACTTCGACAAACTGACGCCGAAGGAACTGCAGCGATGGAAAGACTGTCTGCATCTGCTGGTGCAGAAACTGACCTTCGCCTCATCCCGTCGGATTCTGATGAAGTCACCGTTTCACACCTATCACATTCCGACACTGCTGGAGATGTTTCCGGACGCGAGATTTCTGTACATCCACCGGAATCCGTACAACATCTTCCGGTCGACGATTCATCTGCGGCACCGCATGGTGGACGAAAACACGCTGGGGCGCAGTGTGTTTGAAGGGACTGAAGAAGAAGTCATCAACACCTACAAGTACGGCTTTGAAGTCTACGAGCGCGACAAACAGAAGATTCCGGCCGGACGTCTGCACGAAATCTGCTACGAAAAGCTGGAACAGGACCCGATCGAAGTGCTCCGCGGTGCCTACGCGGGACTGGACCTGCCGGGTTTTGCCGAGCTTGAAAAAGAGCTCGAACCGGACATCGAATCATTGCGACGTTACAAGAAAAACGAATTCCATGATGACCCGTACTGGGTCAATCGCGTGTACGAAGAACTGAAGCCGGCGTTTGATCGTTTTGGATACGACAGGCCTCAGGTCAGTCCCGCCGAATCTGAAAAAGCAACGGCCTCCAGCGTGTGACCGATTCCACAGCGATGTCTCTGCCCTCCCGTTCACATCGGCAGCTGGTCGTCATCAACGTCGTGGGGCTGACCTGGGACATGATCGGCGATCAGACGCCTCATCTGCGCAGCCTGCTCGACGACGGATTCGGTCGGCCAATGACGACCGTGCTGCCCGCCGTCACGTGTTCTGTGCAGGCCACGATGCTGACGGGCCGGATGCCCGCCGATCATGGTATCGTCGGCAATGGCTGGTACTTCCGTGATCTGGCAGAGGTGATGTTCTGGAAACAGTCCAATCATCTGATCAGTGGCGAGAAGGTGTTTCAGACGGCCCGCGGCCGGGATGCCTCGCATACCACCGCCAAGCTGTTCTGGTGGTACAACATGTACGCGGATGTGGACTGGTCTGTGACACCGCGGCCGTCCTATCCGGCGGACGGCCGCAAACTTCCCGACATCTACAGTCATCCACCGGAACTCCGCGACCAGCTGCAGCAGCAGTTCGGCCGATTTCCGCTGTTCAACTTCTGGGGACCGACCGCTGATATCCGAAGTTCGGCGTGGATCGCTGATACCAGCGTCGAAATTCTGCGGCAATCCGCCCCGTCTCTGATGCTCGTATACCTGCCTCATCTGGACTACAACCTGCAGCGACTCGGCCCCCGGCACCCCGCCATCGCGGATGACATCCGGGCGGTGGATCAAGAAGCCGGAAAGCTGATCAGTGCGGCACGTGAACGTGACGCCGATGTCATGGTGGTCTCAGAATACGGCATCACAGAGGTGACGAGGCCGATTCACATCAACCGTCATCTGCGTGAGCATGGGCTGCTGGCAGTCAGGCGAGAACCGACCGGCTGGGAAACACTCGACGCCGGCGCTTCCGATGCTTTTGCGGTCGCCGACCATCAGGTGGCCCATATTTATCTGAAAGACCCGGCTAAACTGGAGCACGTTCGTTCGCTGGTACAGCGGCTGGACGGTGTTGAGGCGGTGTGGGACCGCGATCAGCAGGCTGAGTTCGGCCTGAACCATGAACGCAGTGGCGATCTGGTGGCGGTCAGTGCGTCGGATTCATGGTTCACCTACTACTTCTGGCTGGACGACCGGGTGGCCCCGGACTATGCCCGCACCGTGGATATCCACCGAAAGCCCGGGTACGACCCGGTGGAGCTGTTTGTGGACCCGGCGATCAGATTTCCCAAAGTCAGAGTGGCACGCCGCCTGCTGCGTAAACTGCTGGGATTTCGCTATTACATGGACGTGATCGGTCTGCAGGCGGAAATTGTGCGGGGCAGTCACGGTCGGCTGCCGGACGCGGGTCGCGAGGAATCTGACGGTCCGGTGTTCATGAGCAGCACGCGTCGGGTTGAGCGTGACGGTATACACGTCCGGGACGTCCGAGATTTGATTCTGCAGTTACAATTTGGTCCGTAACTCTGGTCATCCACGGATACCTGCATCACAATGCGGCTCGTTTCAGACGGCTGCCGGAGGCCGTTCCTGGAATTCACCAGACACGACAGGATCGGATCCGGTCGGACGGAACAGACAGCTATCGAAAGGGTGTGCCGTGGGGCGTGGTGACGACGAAGATGAAGACGACGAATACGAAGATGTCGAACAGGTCCTGTTTCAGGGCCCGATGTTCGGCCGCGAAGCGAATCTGAAACAGAACCCGCGGCTGGTCAAGGCCGCACTGGTTCCCGTGAAGAAGATGATTTCGGACGCCCTGGCGCGCCGTGCGCACACAATTCTGCTGGAACCGGCTCAGGGCCGTGTGGCCATCCGCTTTGTGATCGACGGCATTCCCTATCCGGCCGGAGCACTTCCCGGACAGCGGGGCATCGCCATGATTCAGATGCTGAAGGTGCTGGCCGGGCTGAACCCGCAGGAACGCGCCGAGGCACAGAGCGGCGGTATCAATGCCGAATTCGAAGGCACGCGCTATCACCTGATGACCGATTTTGTCCCGCTGAAACCGGGCATCGAGCGACTCCGGATCCGGGTGGAAAACCCGAAGATCACCTATCTGAAGCCGACTGACGTCGGCATGCCGGACGATCTGATGAGCCAGCTGCGTGGCTTTACCGAAGATTCCAAAGGCATCATTCTGGCCTGTGGTCCACCTGAAAGCGGTGTGACGTCGCTGTCCATCTGCACGCTGCACTGCGTCGATCCATACCTGTATTCAGTCTATAACCTGGCGGACGTCGGCAACAAAGAACTGATCAACGTCACGGACTACACGCCCGAAGAAGGTCATGATCTGGAACTGAGTCTGGATCGGATTCTGCGGCGCGAAGCAGATGTGATCTACATGGGCAAGCTGACCGATCCGGCCGTTGTACAGACGGTGTTTGAATTCGCCGACCGGCTGTGCTTCATCGCCGAAATCGGCGCGAAGACACCGGCGGATGCCATCAAACAGCTGATCGAATGGGTCGGAATCGACATGATTGTCCAGCATCTGCGCGGCGTCGTGACGCAGAAGCTGATTCGTACGCTCTGCGATGACTGCAAACAGGCGTTCCGCCCCAATCCCCAGTTGCTGAAGCGTCTGAATCTTCCTCCTGAAACTTCGGTGCTGTATCGAGCTCCGTCGCCTCCGGACCCTGAGGATGAAGACGCTCCGACCATTGAAGAACTCTGTGAAGACTGCGATGGTCTGCCGTTTCACGGGCGGGCTGCCGTTTTTGAACTGCTGGAAATGACCGAGGGGATCAAGGAAGTGGTGATCAACGGAGCTGAACCGGAAGCCATTCGCCAGCAGATGAATACGGAGGGCATGAGAACACTGCAGCGCGACGCCATCCGACTGGTCGTGGAAGGCAGGACAGCACTGGAAGAGGTCCAGCGTGCCTTCGCGCCTCCCCGGGGATCCCGTCCGAAGGGCCGGCCGCGACCACGACCACGTCAATAACACAGCATGATTCCCAGCAGTCAGGCCGGTCTGTCTCTGAACTCAGGCTGCAGAAGACCGACTGTGCCGTTTGCGGGGTGTTGGACTGACGCACTGCCGACGCCCACGCCGCTCCCGGTTGTGATGTCTGCAGAGCTGTCGACCTGTCAGGACAGACAATCCTGAGTCCGGAAGCGGGCAGGTCAGGCTGCTGACGCGATGCTTATTCGGAAAGAAACGCCGCCGCAGCCATGATCGGGTGGGCGTCGTCGCTGAAACATGACAAAGGAAGTCCTGAACCAGACTGAAGGAACGCTGTCCTTGAAACCTCACGCCGCCACAGAGCCCACGACGAACACGAACCGGACCACCGACGGTCCGGAGCTCGCTGCTGCGCGGGAGTACCGACTGCGTCTGGCGTCGTGGCGAAAACGAGCCAAAGATGCCCGCTCCACTGACCGACTGTTTGTCCGGTTTCGGATTGTGGCTTTTGGCGCCCTGATTGCCGTGGCCAGCGTGTGCGTCGGCGACCCCGACGTGTCCCTGTGGTGGGTACTGGTGCCCCTGACCGTGTTTGTGCTGTTGCTCCGTATTCACGCTCCGATTCTGAATCGGCTCCGCCGCGCTCAGGCCTCAGCCAGGTTCTATGAAGAGTCGCTGGAACGTCTGCAGGGACGGTGGAGGCACGCTGCCGTCGACGGTGCCGCGTTTCTGGATCCACAGCATCCGTATGCCTCCGATCTGGATATCTTCGGAAACGGCTCTCTGTTTCAGATGATCAACCAGTGTCGGACGCTGCCCGGGCAGAGAAAACTGGCGGCCTGGCTGACCACGGTTCCGGACGCGCAGACTGTGGCCGAGCGACAGCGTCAGACTGAATCCCTGACAGAGCAGCTTGATCTGCGAGAAAGTCTGGTGGTCATCCACGACAACGTCGACTGGCAGGCGGCCGAGCAGACACTGGAAGTCTGGCTGACGGAAGAGGCCTGTGTCTTTCCGCGATGGACGCTGTGGGGAGCTCGTCTGCTGGGAGGCATCTCGGTCATCGTTCTGGGGCTTGTACTGGGCGGCATTCTGAGCGCATCGTTCATCCTGCTGGTGCTGCTGCTGCAGGGACCCTTTGTGCTGGCCAACAAGGATCGGATCCGGTCGGTGATGGACGAAGTCGATTCCGTCGACACGGCTCTGAAACAGCTGGCCGAGGTGACTCGGCAGTTCGAAACCTTTCCCCTGACCGAAAAATCACTACAGCAGCTGCAACAGCGGCTGACCGCAGACGGCATAATCGCTTCTGACAGAATTGCTCAGCTTAGCAGTCGCATCCAGTGGCTCAACAATGCGCTGAGAAACCAGTTTTTCATGCCGGTGGCCTGGGCCCTGGGACTGTTTATTCATCTGCCGCACAGAATCGAACGCTGGCGCCGGTCGCATGGTGGCCGCGTGCGTGAGTGGCTCGACGCCGTGACGACGCTGGAAGTGGTCACCAGTGTGGCCGGTTTTAACTATGAACACGAAGCCTGGTGCCTGCCGCAGATTACCGAAGCCAGCCGGGAATTCACCGCCAGGCAGATCGGACACCCGCTGCTGGATCCGGCCGCCTGTATTCGCAACGACGTGACTCTGACGGAACAACAGCCTCTGATGCTGATCAGCGGTTCCAATATGTCCGGCAAGAGCACGTTGCTGAGATCCGTGGGCACGAACCTGATTCTGGCGTTCTGCGGAGCCCGGGTGAATGCTGAGTCATTAAGAGCCTGGCCGTTTCAGATCGCTACCGCCATGCGGGTCAGTGATTCACTGCAGGAAGGGCGTTCACTGTTCTTCACCGTCGTGAAACGCCTGAAGTCGGTGGTGGACCTGACTGCCCAGGATCGGCCCGTCCTGTTTCTGCTGGACGAAATCCTGAGCGGAACAAATTCTCACGACCGCCGCCGCGGTGCAGAGGCCGTCATCCGTTCGCTGGTCGAACGATCGGCACTCGGAATGGTCACGACTCATGATCTGGCGCTGACACGGATCGTGGAATCCATGGACGGCCGAGCGGTCAACATGCACTTCGAAGACCAGGTCAGCGACGGTCAGATGACGTTTGATTATCAGCTGCGTCCCGGCGTGGTCGAACGCAGCAATGCCATCGAACTGATGCGGATGATGGGGCTGGATGTCTGACTGACCACGATCACCGCACACCGTCTGGCCCGTCTGGCCCGTTTGGCCCGTCTGGCCCGTCTGGCCCGTCTGGCACTGTCTGGCACTGTCTGGCACTGTCTGAACACGCGATTCACGGGAACACGGGTTCGGGGCAGGGGCGGATCTGCCACGCCTCATCGTCCGGACAACCGAATCGCTTCTTCAGGAAACTGTGCAGCGTCGGATGAACGCGACCGGATCGCCTGCTAAAACTAGAAAACCGGGAATCTGCAGGCCCGGCTCAGGACATCGCAGCCCGGCGACTGTCCGGTTTTCAGCGTACCCGGGCTGACCGGCCCTGGTCAGAGCGTGGCATCCCACACCGCAGGATTGACAGCCGCTTTGTGGCGGCCGTGAAAGAAACAGGATGAATTCTCCCAGAGTCTGTGTACTGCGTGCTCCCGGCACCAATTGTGACATCGAAACCGCACACGCCTTCGAAATGGCAGGTGGTTCGGCCGACCGGCTGCACTTGTTTCGTCTGCTGGACGATCCGACATTGCTGAGCCAGTATCAGATTCTGTGTATCCCGGGAGGCTTCAGCTATGGCGATGACATCGGCGCCGGCGTCATCTTTTCCCGGCAGCTGCGAGGAAAACTGAACGACGTGATGTGCGAGTTTCTGCACCGGGACAAGCTGGTGCTGGGAATCTGCAACGGATTTCAGGTGATTCTGAAAGCCGGTCTGCTGATGCGTCGCGGGATCGAGTCCTCGGAAGATTCCGACTTCGAACACGATATTACGCTGACGTGGAACAACAGCGGCCGGTATACCGATCGCTGGGTGCGTCTGAAAGTCGCTTCCTCTAAAAGTGTTTTTCTGACCGGTGTGGACGAACTGGAAGTTCCGATCGCACACGCAGAAGGCCGTATCGCCGTTGCTGCCGACAGCGTGCTTGAAGATCTGCGTGCCAACCAGCAGATTGCTCTGTGCTACTGGAGCGACGACGCCGCCAGGATGGCCGAGACCGTTGAAGACGTCACCAGGATTGCTGTGCTGCCTGAACCCTTCAACCCGAACGGTTCGATCGCCAACATCGCGGGACTGTCGGATTCCACCGGTCGTGTTCTGGGACTGATGCCGCATCCGGAGCGATTTCTGTTCGCCACACAGCACCCGCAATGGACACGACGACGTCTGACAGGGGCCGGGCAGGGACTGAAGATCTTTCAGAACGCCGTCGGGTATTTTCAGTAAGGAGTTGTCCGGTCAGCGATTGTCGCCTTTCGCTCTGCGAAAGAGCGTCCTTTCGCGGGGCGAAAGACGACCAGCCAGTCAGTTATTGATCGGATGTCTCTAACACGGGAATGTCTGATCTTTCCTTTCCTGTCTCAGATCCTCAGGTGTCGCCATGAAACCGTCCGCCATCTGTTTTGCCCTGTGCTGCCTGGCAGTTCAAGCCGCCGTGTTTGCTCCGGTGTTGTCGGCGGCCGGTGAATGGCCCGAATTTCGGGGACCGGACGGTCAGGGACGCAGCACTGCCACCGGTCTGCCTCTGACCTGGAGCGAAACAGAAAACATCGTCTGGAAGACGCCGATCCCCGGCGAAGGACATTCCTCGCCCGTGATCTCAGGTAATCAGATCTGGCTGACCACGGCGATTGCGCGGAAGCTGTCTGATGAAGAGGAACAGGCTCGGCTGTCGAAAGTCAAGAACCCTCGCGAACTGCAGCTGGCCGGTGAGTTGTCGTTGCAGGCCGTTCTGGTGAACCGTGAAACCGGCGTGATGGAAAAACAGATCACGCTGTTTCAGGTGGCGGAGCCCGAGCCCAAACATGCGCTCAACAGCTATGCCTCACCCACGCCGGTTATCGCGGGTGACCATGTCTACTGTCACTTCGGGACGTACGGCACGGCGTGCCTGAATCGACAGACGGGCGAGATCGTCTGGAAGGCCGATTCCATTCATGTTGATCACCAGAACGGACCGGGAAGTTCGCCGGTGATCTGGCAGGATCTTCTGATTATCCACTTTGATGGAATCGACGCCCAGTTTCTGACGGCCTTTGATCGCACAACCGGAAAAGTCAGATGGAAAACAGCGCGATCGGGTGAAATGGACCCGAAGCCCGAACTGCAGAAAGCCTATGGTACGCCTCTGATTGTGGAAGCGGCCGGCCGGCCGATTGTGGTTTCTCCGGCCGCCAACTGGGTGTACGGATACGACGCCCGCGACGGAACAGAGATCTGGAAGGCCGGTTACGGCCGTCTGGGTTTTTCCACCGTGCCCCGACCGGTGGAAGAAGACGGCATTGTGTTCATTTCCACCAGCTACGTGCAGCCGCGGATGCTGGCGGTGGATTATTCGGGCACCGGAGACGTCACCGAATCACACGTCAGATGGATTTCAGACCGCCAGGCACCCAGAAAGCCATCCATGCTGGTCGTTCATCGTCACCTGTACACGGTGACGGACAACGGCATTGCGGCGTGTCTGAGTGCCGAGGACGGAACAGAGATCTGGAAGGCGCGGCTGACCGGCGACTTCAGCGCCTCGCCGTTGTATGCCGAGGGGCGTCTTTACTTTTTCGGTCAGAACGGAACGACGGCGGTGCTGCAGGAAGGTCCGGAGCTGAAGGAACTGGCCCGCAACAGACTGGACGACGGATTCATGGCATCACCGGCCGTCGCCGGCCGTGCTCTGTTTCTGCGAACGGAAAGGGCGCTGTACCGTATTGAAGACATTCCCTGAGTCCCTGAGCACGGTTACAGTGCTTTCAGAATCACGGCCGTCATGTCATCGGCCGGCACCTCGGCCTCTGCATAGGCCATGGCGGCGGCGAATACATGATTCACGATTTCCTGGGCGTGTTCGCCCCGGTGCTGCTCAATACAGGACAACAGTCGATCATTGCCAAACATTTCCCGGCCGGACGGTGTTTCGGCGATGCCGTCGGTCGGCATCACCAGAATGTCACCGCGAGCCAGTGAAAACCTGCCGCAGTCGGAATAATCGAGTTCCGGGATGAGCCCCAGCGGCAGCTGATGCGTGGCCAGCTGATCCCGGCTTTCGGAACGCACAATCCAGCCGGGATGACCGGCGTTGAAGTATTCGAAGGACCCCGCCGCAGGATCGTAGATCACCAGCAACAGGGTCACGAACATGCCTTCTGAGGTGGCGGAATAGATCAGGCGATTCATGGCGGCCAGAATCAGATCGGTTCCGGCATTCACGGCTGTCAGCGTTCGCAGGCACGCCCGAGTCTGCGCCATTACCATGGCCGACGCCATGCCGTGGCCGGAAACATCGCCGACCACAATGGCCAGACGACCATCGTGCAGCGGAATAAAGTCGTAATAGTCGCCGCAGCCGATGCCGGCCGACTGAATGCCACAGGCAATATCCAGCCCAGGAACAACAGGAGCTTCGCGCGGATACAGAGAATCCTGAATGTGCTGAGCCGCATCAAGTTCACCGCGGACCTGATTCAGTTCTCGTTCTGCACGACGGCGAGAATTTCGTTCAATCGCGAATCTGACGCTGCGAGCCAGGGTCTGAGCATCATAGTGGCTTTTCTGCACGTAGTCGTCGGCGCCTGCACCCACCGCTTCGATTGCCGTCTCGGCATCCTCCATGCCACTCAGCACAATAATGGGGGTTCCGGCTGACCGGGCCGACAGGCGTCGAAAGGTCTCTACACCGGAACTGTCCGGCAGATTCAGGTCCAGCAGCACCACGTTGTAAGTTTCCGTGGCGAGCGCCTCAATCGCCGCTGACAGTCGGTCTACCCGGCGCAGGTTCACCTTCCCCAGCCCGACGCGCAGGTTGGCCTGAATCAGCGCCGCATCGGCCGCGCTGTCTTCCACGATCAGCAGTTCGAAATTCAGATCCACGGGCTCCCCGTCTGGTACTCCGGAATGATGGCTGACCACCGGACGGGTGGCAGGCGCCGTCCAGGTCGGAACTGTTGCTGGTAACGTATTTGCAGAAACGAAACCTTCCTGATTCAGACTTCCCCGTTGAATATTCATCAGACCGGTCCGCCAACATAGCTTGCCGAAAATAACTTCTTGACAACAGCGTCGCACCAGTTTTTGTTCAGGGAACCAGCGACTGTATTCGAAATACCCCAATTACCCGAAATCCTGCGACTCGTCAGACATTCTGTGGTGATCAAACCTGGTGGCCTGATTTCTGCCACAGACCCGCGCCTGATGGACATCCTGCATGTCATTGTCTTGCCGGACTTGTACTGCGGGTGAAGACGGAAGCGTCTACCGGTTCATTTGTATATCTGATCGACATCGGTCACGATGATCCGCCAGAGACGCTTTCCGGACAGAATTCAGGTCGGACGGAGGCATGGCGTGATCAATCTGCCTTACTTTTTCACGCTGACCGGCACCCCTGCTGCCGCGACCGGAGCGGCGGCCACCGGGCTGGCAGCTATCTGGTGGGAGGCACCGCCGGCATCTTACGTCGTCAGCGCCGTCGTCCCTCTGGTGACTTCAGGCTGCCTTATTGTTATCTCGCTGTGCCTGCTGACGTCCACTGAATCGATTCCCGGAAGTCGCCTGCTGCGAATCTTTGCCGGGTTGCTGTGTGCCAGTGGCGTGTTGCATTTTCTGGTGTTCTGGCATGCGGCCGGAGCGAACGAAGACAGTTCATCGGCCGCCGGTCTGGTCACCGCCATTCTCTTGACGCTTGCCGTCGGTCTGCTGCTGCGGTGGTTCAGACACACGGCCAGATCAACGAATCTGGAACGCATCCAGAATTCATTGCAGGAAGCCCGCGAGCAGCTCACGCGTGAGCAACATCTGATGTCGGCGCTGGTGGACAACCTGCCGGACTGCATCTACTTCAAGGACGCGGAATCCCGCTTCCTGCGATGCAATCAAAGGACCGCCGATGTGTTCGGACTCGCCGGCCCGAATGATGCTGTCGGCTGCAGTGACCACGACTTCTTTTCCCGCGAGGAGGCCGACGAATATCGCGCCGACGAACTGCAGATCATGCAGACGGGACAGCCTCTGATCAACAAAGAGGAATATGAACTGTGGCGCGACGGAACCTACCATTGGGTCCTGTCCACGAAACTGCCGCTGCGAGACGCCAGTGGCAGAATCATCGGAACCTTTGGACTGTCACGCGACATCTCACAGCTGAAACGCACTGAACAAAGACTGGCCGCCAAGGTGGGCGAACTGGAATCACTGCACGCGGAATACAGCCGTGAACAGAATCTGTTCAGAACGCTGATTGAAAACATCCCGGACGCCGTCTTTTTCAAAGACCGTGAGGGGCGTTTTATCCGGGTCAATCCCGCTATGGCGCGCAACGCCGGCATGGAACACCCGGACCAGATGGTCGGCCTGACCGACGCGGACGTCTGGCAAGACGAACTGGTGGCTGCTGCCAGGGACGACGAACGACGAATTCTGCAGACCGGACAGCCGCTGATCGGCAAGCAGGAAGAAGTCATCCGAAAATCTGACGGACTGACGCGGTGGGTGCTGTCCACCAAGATGCCTCTGTTCGATGTTGACGGCGAAACGGCCGGAACCTTCGGACTGGCGCGTGACATCACCACCCTGAAACAGACTCAGCAGTGGCTCACGGATTCTCAGGAACGATTCGAACTGGCGGCTCAGGGGACGAACGACGGTCTCTGGGACTGGAATATTCTGACCCATGAAGTCTGGTATGCGCCGCGATTCATGGAACTGCTGCGACTGGACCCGATCGCCGCTCACAGTTTCCCCAGAACTCTGGACAGCCTCACCGATCGTCTGCATCCGGACGACCGTGAACGAGTGCTGAAGTCACTGCAAAAACACCTGGTCTCAGGGGAGCCGCACGACGAAGAGTACCGTCTGGAGACAGCCGACGGCACATACCGCTGGTTTCGTGGACGCGGTCAGGCTCGCTGGGACGAACAGGACCGGCCGGTCCGCATGGCCGGATCCATCCAGGACATCCACGCGGCTCATCTGGCCCAGGTGGAACTGGGAGCGGTTCGGCGCCAGCTGCAGCAGGCACTCGAAGGTGGCAACGTCGGCATGTGGGACTGGGACATTCTGACCAACAAGGTAGAGGTGTCGCCGGAACTGATGACGCAGATCGGCAGAGATCCGGAACAACCGTGGACCAGTCTGCAGGACTGGGAAGACTGTCTTCATCCGGATGATCGGGAGGAAGCGAAACAGCTAACGTGGAACTACATCGAAGGAATTTCAGAGGAATATGAATCTTCGTTCCGGCTGCGGCACGCCTCGGGAAGCTATCGGTGGATCCTGTCCCGTGGCAAGTTGTTCAGAAACGAGGACGGCAAGCCCGGCCGCTTCATCGGCGTGCATGTCGATGTAACGGAACTGCGGGAAGCGGAAGAGGCGCTGGCCGAGAGCGAGGCACGATTCCGCGGCATTTTTCACCAGACCTTTCAGTTTATCGGCCTGCTTTCACCCGATGGAACCGTACTGGACGCCAATCGGACGGCGCTGCAGAATGCCGGTATCACCGCCGACGAAGTTATCGGGCTCAAGTTCTGGCAGACTGTCTGGTGGATTCATTCCGACGAACTGCAGCGTCGTCTTCAGCTGGCCATTCAGCGGGCCGCGGCCGGAGATTTTGATCGTTTCGAAGCCACTCATCCCGCCGCGGATGGATCCACAATCCATGTGGACTTTTCTCTGAAACCGGTCACCGATGAACAGGGCGCGGTCATCTACCTGATTCCGGAAGGCCGCGATGTCACCGAGCTGAAGAAATATCAGCAGCAGCTGAAGGCCCGTTCGGACGAACTGGAACGCAGCAATCGTGAACTGGAACAGTTCGCCTACGTCGCCTCGCACGACCTGCAGGAACCGCTCCGTACCGTGGTGGGATTCTGCCAGCTGCTGGATCTGGAATACCGGAACAGCCTCGATGACAACGGACGCATGTACCTGACGACGATCGTCGAAGGCGGCCGCCGCATGCAGTCCCTGATCACGGACCTGCTCGAATACTCAAGGGTCGGCCGGCGAGGAAAACCGTTCAGTCTGACGCCCCTGCAGGAAATCATGGAACAGGTCCAGGCACTGCTGCATTCTGCGATTGTGGAATCAGAGGCGCAGATTGAGGTGGACGAACTGCCACACGTACATGTGGATGTCAGCCAGATGGTTCGTCTGTTTCAGAATCTGGTGGGCAATTCGTTGAAATACCGCGGCACCGAACCCCCGCGAATCAGGATCTGGGCCGAGAATCATGATTCGTGTCGGAAGGTTTATGTTTCTGACAACGGAATCGGAATTGATCGAGCATTTTCGGAACAGATCTTTATCATATTCAAGCGACTGCATACACGGGAAGAATATCCCGGTACGGGAATCGGACTCGCCGTCTGCCGCAGAATTGCGGAACGGCACGGCGGGCAGATCCGCCTGGTCTATGACCACCCCCGGGCCGTATCGAAATCCGGTTCCACCTTCGAACTCACCCTGCCTGCAGAATGCCCCGATTCATCCCTCGGCGACACTCCCCCCTCGCTCCGTCCTGAAGCAGCGGACCGATAAGTACGACCCTCACTATGACGCAGAACGAAGCCCACGAAATCCTGCTGGTCGAAGACAGTGCGCCGTACGCACATCTGGCCATGCACGCATTTTCAAAGAGCAGTTTCAAGAGCAACGTCAGCCACGCCAAAGACGGCGTCGAAGCTCTTGCCATGCTCAGACGTGAAGGCAGCTATGCCGAATGTCCACGCCCTGAACTTGTGTTTCTGGACCTGAATATGCCTCGCAAGGACGGTCGCCAGGTACTGCGGGAACTGAAGTCTGACGCTGAGCTCGGAGATATTCCGGTGGTTGTCCTGACCACGTCCGCCAGCGAAAATGACATTGCCGAAACCTATCGACTCGGAAGCAACAGCTACATCGTCAAACCCGTTGAACTGAAGGAATTCCTGACGGTGATGGAGCAGACTCAGCATTACTGGTTTCGCATCTGCTCGCTGCCTTCCGCTCGTTGAACCGTTGAACTGGCAGCGGCGACGCGCGGCAACCGGAAGTTTCGACACAGCCACATCGAAACAACTGCTTCGGGAAAGGGTGCAGTCTGGTTTGCGTCCCCTCTTGGCGGCACAACACAGCAGGCGACAGAAATGGGACACGAGCCAAACGGGGACTGGCTCGACGGCGCCAGGGAGATCTGCACATAGAACTCGGGCGTCCGCCGTCGTGCCTGTCCCCCTTTGGCGGCGCAACACGGCAGCCGACGGAATCTGCACATAGCATGCGGGCGTCCGCCGTCGTGCCTGTCCCCTTTTGGCGGCACC
>JAVKCM010000092.1:0-58254 GCA_040222735.1 Fuerstiella sp.
GCGGCAAAGCCGCGACTGTGGTTGCAACACCCACGCCACTTCATACAACCCGCTGCCACGAACCCAACGCCCCACAATTCGAACGTGGGTCCTGCGCACAGTTCGGGCTCCGCCCGAAGGGCATGCGGTCCCAGGTGGAGCCTGGGACCGAGGCGGGACAACTGTCTGGTCGGAATTTTCGGGGGGGCACGGAGCCAGAGAGACCCGGGCAATCGCATCAGTAATTAAATCGACGTCCCGAGCGAAAGGCGACCCTCTGACGAAGTTGTGGACGTTTCTCAGTCAGCGTGCGGGCGATTACTCGCGAACGAACCGATAGATGCCCCGGCCGTCCACGGTTTCCAGAGTGTAATAGACTTCGCCGGCTTCATCTTCGCCGAATGCAATGACGGGGAAGCCGGTGGACGCGATACTGACGTTTTTTGTGACGGCGCCGGAGGCTTCGTCATAATGCAGCGCCCAGATGCGGCCACTGATGAAGTCGGCGTACACATACCATCCGACCAGTTCCGGCAGCTGAGTGCCTCGGTACACAAATCCACCGGTGATGGACTTGCCGAGCTGGTGATCGTATTCCCAGACAGGTGCGATGAGTGCGTCGGCGGATGTCGTCGGTTTGTTGTTGAAGGGGAACGAGGCTTCGCGAACGCTCCAGCCATAGTTGCCGCCGGGCTGCACAATATTGATCTCTTCCCAGAAATCCTGTCCCACGTCGGCGGCCCACAGCGTTCCTGTGCCGCGGTCGACGGTGAGTCGCCAGATGTTCCGAAATCCGTAGGCGAAGATCTCCGGCCGAGCACCTTGTCGTTCCACGAACGGATTGTCGGGTGGAATGGCGTAGTTGTTGCCATTCTGTGCGTGGTTGACGTCAATCCGCAGAATCGACCCCATCAGGGTGCTTAGGTTCTGACCATGACCCAGCGGGTCATTGCGGCCTCCGCCGTCGCCCAGGGCAATGTACAGATAGCCGTCCTGCCCAAAGACGATTGAGCCGCCGTTGTGATTGGAGAACGGCTGAGGAATCTTCATGACAATCTGTTCGCTGTCCGGATCAGCCACATCGGGGTTGTCTTTCGACACGCTGAATCGCGACACGATTGAGACTCTGGGTTCCGCGGCCGAGCTGTAATAAACGTAGAACCAGCCGTTCTGTTTATATTCGGGGTGAAACGCCAGGCCCAGCAGTCCTTCTTCGTTGTCGGACTTCCAGTTCTGAACCTGCGGGCGGATATCCAGAAACTGCTTCGCTTGTGTTGCTGCCGGGTCGTTGGGGAAGACGTAAACGATTCCCCGCTGCGTACCGACAAACAGACGGTTGCTGCCGTCGCCAGCGTGCGTGACAGCCATCGGTCTCAGGTTTGTGATTCTGCCTTTTTCGTCGACGCCTTCGAATCCGTCCCACTTCAGGTTCGGAAAGGCCACCTCGCCGCGCAGTGGCAGCTTTCCGTCGACCGGATCTGCGACGGTCCCGTCTTCTGCCAGTTCGCGGATTTTGATATTTCGAAAGGCCACAAGGTCGCCGTGGTCCTGCAGGCAGATGTGTCCCCGATCAGCCTTTCCGAACAGGGGAAACTTAGCGAACTTGCTGGCCGCCACACGTTTGTTCCATTCGTCATCTCCCTTCTGAAAATAGAAATAGCTGACACCATTGACCGCGACTTCGCACTGTCGGGGAGAAATGCGCAGATACACGTGGTTCCATTCTCCGGCCGGACGCGTGGCGTCGTCCATTTCGATGCCTTCGAAACCCACCTGCTTTTCGAACCGGATGGCCCAGTTCGGCTTTTTAGGTTTGTAAATTTGGTACAGCCAGCCAGCCTTCTGCGGGTCATGACCGTCAACGTTATCCTGAATCTGCACTTCAGGTCCGGTGTGCCAGGGCTTGTCGCTTTCCTCGGTGACATGAAACATGATGCCACTGTTGCCAGCCTTAGAGATCCGATACTCAAGAGACAATTCGAAGTTTTTGAACTGCTGCTCTGTGATCAGATCGCCGGCCCCTTTGCTGATTCGCTGCAGCAATCCGTCGGCAACGGTCCAGCCTTCAGAGACGGTATCGGACCGATAGTTTCGCCATCCCTGCGTGGTACGACCGTCAAACAGCAGTTTCCATCCCCCCCGGGCTTCGGCCGGCGTCAGATCGTTCAGCGGGACCTCTGCGGTGAGTCCCGCGGTGGCGAAAAGGCACACGGCCATGAAGGGCAGTGCAAATCGCGTCAGAGAACTACTCATAAAGTCTGCCTTGTGGTTACTGAGATGATGCACGTTCTGGCCGTGCGGAAGGGAAACAGGTCGCGATGGCCGCCCGGAGGCGCCCGCCGGCGTGTGTTTGAATGACTGCCAGGCGGGCGAACGGTTTCGGTCGGTTGGTGAAGTCGGGGCACAAACGACTGCTGCGTCAGATGCCGACGGTCTGCCGCCACGTTTTCGCCATCAGTTGATGGCCGGCGGCCGTGGGGTGGACACCGTCTCCGGCCAGTTCGCTCGGTTTTGTGCCGGCAGCAACGGCATCGTCGAACATTGTCTGAAACGGCACCCAGATGGCTCCGGCCTGATCAGAGACCTGTCTGGCGAACTGGCGGCGAGTGTCGAATTCCGGAAACCACTTGTCTTTATTTTCTTTCACCGTGCCGCTCATCAGCACAAACGGTTCGCAGATGACCAGCGTGGTGGATGGCAGTGCTTCTTTTGTCCGCTCAAGCAGGGCGGTAAAGCCGTCGCGGTATGTTGCGGCCGTGCCATCGTAGCGGCCGTTCAGCATGTGCCAGATATCGTTGACGCCGATCAGGATGCTCAGAATTCGGGGTTTGATCTGAATGCAGTCCTTGTCCCAGCGTTTGTCCAGATCCGGCACTTTGTTTCCCGAGATGCCTCGGTTGTGGATCTGTAGATTCAGCTGCGGGTAATCGTTCCGCAGCTCGGTGGCAATGAAGTTCGGATAGCCGCGTCCAAGGCCCGCGTTGGCGACGGGCATTTTTTTTTCGCGGCCGGCATCGGTGATGGAATCTCCCTGGAACAGGATGACGTCTTCTTTCGCCAGGCTGATTTTTTCGGCCGCAAAGCAGCGACTGGTGTGGAGCCATGCAGCGGTTCCGGTGGCGGTGACAAGGTTGATGAACGAGCGGCGTTTCATGGTGAGTTCTTTTTCAGGACGGAAGATGAAGATGGCATCCGGGCAGAAGTAGTTCCGGAGACGCAGTTAAATTCGGACCAACAAGATACTGATCGTCCGGTCGGTTTTCATCACGGAAAGGCAGATGGTTTTGCTGACCAGTTGTCCGGGCGGGCTGGTGGCGATGTCCGCGGCCGCTGGGCCGGTGTGAGTCAACTGTTTCTGACAATTTGTCAGAAAATCCGTTGAAAACTGACAGGTTGTCAATAAAGTTGCTGCCATGAGCACGCTGACACCTAAAAAACAGGCGATTCAGGATCGCGAGCAGAAGATCCTGGAGCTGGCGCGACGGATGGTTCTGGAGGGTGGTTACCACGGTCTGGGACTGGATTCGCTGGCGGAAAAGCTGGGCGTTTCGCGGGGAACGATCTACAACCACTTCCAGTGCAAGGAAGAGATCATTCTGGCGCTGGTGGTGGAAACGATGTCGAAGCGGCGGGACATGTTTCAGCGGGCCGCTTCCATGCACGGTGTTCCTCGTGTGCGGCTGGCGGCGATCGGGGTAGCGGCTGAACTGTTTGTGCGGCTGTATCCGGACCACTTCCGGGTGGAGCAGATCGTGAAATCGGATTCGATCTGGGACAAGACCACTGAGGAGCGTCGCATGCTGGTCAGGAGCTGTCAGCTTCAGTGTGTCGGCATTGTCGCCGGGGTCGTGCGTGACGGCATTGCTCAGAATCACGTTTCGCTTCCGGAAGGGCTCACGCCGGAAGCCCTGGTATTCGGGCTGTGGTCGATGACGGAAGGTGCATATTCGATTATTGCGACCAGTGATTCGATGGCGGAGCTGGGAATCGCCGAACCGTTTCAGGCGATTCGGCGCAATATTCATCATCTGCTGGATGGGTTTGGCTGGACGCCATTGTCGACGGAGCATGACTTTGAGTCGTCGATGGAGCAGATTGTCAGGGACGAATTTCCGAGTGAATTTGCCAGACTAAAGCAGCCATGGTGAGGCCGTGATGAAGACAGTTGCCATCATAATTTCGTTTCTGGCGGTGATCGGCGTGACCGGGACGTGGCTGGCACTGCCGGACGGTGTGACGACATCGCAGGTGGACGGGCAGACGCCGATTTCGGAACAGGCGGAAGAGCCTCTGCCGGTGGTGACGGAACAGCTGCGTCCGCTCAGCAGTGTCGCTCGGGAACGCTGGCTGGCAGGCACAATTGTCGCGGCTCGCCGAACACGGCTGGCCTTTGAACGCTCGGCGCGGCTGATGAGTGTGGCTGTGGATGAAGGTGACCATGTGGAAGTGGGCCAGGTTGTGGCCGAACTGGATCAGCGTCAGCTGCGGCACCGGGTCACGGAACTGGAAGCTGGACTCCGCCAGCAACAGGCCATTCTGAAGGAGCTGAAGGCGGGACCGCGGAAGGAAAGAATCGCGGCCGTCCGAGCCGAGCTGGCGGCGATGAAGTTCGACATTGATCTGCAGCAGGCCACGCTGAAACGGACGCAGGATCTGCACGACCGCCGGGCCACCAGTACTCAGACGCTGGATGAAGTGCAACTGGCCATGCAGGCCGCGGTGGCGCGTCGGGACGCCGTTTCGAAACAGCTGGATGAACTGCTGGCCGGTACTCGTGACGAGCAGGTTGTTGCTCAGGAGGCGGTGGTTGCCGGCATGGAAGCTCAGCTGGAACAATTGCGGCTGGATACCAATGACAGTCAGCTGAAGTCGCCTTATGCGGGAACTGTGGTCCGGCGTCTCGCGGACGAAGGTGATTTTCTGAATTCGCAGCAGCCGGTCCTCGAACTGATCGAATCCGGCCATCTGGAAGCTCAAATCGGCGTACCGACGCAACTGATCTGCCAGGTGCAGACCGAAGAGTACGTGCGGCTGTCGGCCCACGGTCGTGAATTCACCGGAACCGTGGAGCGGGTTGTGCCCCAGGTGGACGCTGCGACTCGGACTCAGACGGTCATTATCGGGATCGACAATGCGGTGGTGAGCGGTCTGGCAGACGGGCAGCTGGTGCGTCTGTGTATGGAGGAGCGGCAGGCGGTGGAAGGATTTCGCGTTCCCCTGACCGCTCTGGCGTCCGCTTCCAGAGGACTCTGGTCGCTTTACACCGTGCAGCCGGAGGCGGCCAGTGACCGTCCGGGCGAGCAGCGTCCGGGCAAGGACCGTGCCGCCTCTGGTCGGCGATACGGGGTTCTGACGTCGAACGCGGTGGAAGTGTTGTACACGGATACTGAGTCGGCTGTTGTCCGCGGTACGGTGCGAGCGGGCGACCGCATCGTTTCGTCCGGCGTGCACCGGGTGGTTCCCGGGCAGCGTGTGCAGTGGCAGGCAGACGCAGCTGCGACGGCCGGGCGGGAGTGAACTGTGTCCAGTCTGTTTCTGCGTTATCCGAGGCTGACACTGCTGACGCTGGGGCTGATCGTGGTGGCCGGCCTGTCCAGTTATCTGGTGCTGCCGCGCATGGAGGATCCGATCCTGACGGAGCGGGCCGCCTTTATTCTGACCAGCCTTCCGGGTGCGGATGCGGATCAGGTGGAATCTCTGGTGACGGAGCCCATCGAAGATGAGTTGCGTGATATTGCCGAGATCAAGGAGCTGCGCAGCAGTTCACGTTCGTCATTTTCAACGATTACTGTTGAGCTGCGGGATGATGTTTACGCTCACGAAGCGCCGGCGGTGTGGTCTCGCATTCGGGATCGGATGGCGGATGCGGAAGTGAATCTGCCCGCGAATGCGTCGAAGCCGAAATTCGAACGCATCGAGGTCACCGCGTACACCCGGCTGATTGCGCTGCTGCGGGATCCCCGCACTGACGAAAGCTCTGAGCCCGGCGCACCTTCCGCCGCTGCTGCGTCTCAGGCTCTTGTGACCGGCGATTCGGCAGGCGCTGATCCGCCGAACGACGATCCGCTGGCCGACGATCCGCTCGCCGGCGATTCGCCGACTGCGCTCCGGGCGATCCTGCGGCGGCATGCAGAAGACCTGCGGGAGCGGCTTCTGGCGGTACCCGGCACGAAGGACGTCGATATTTTCGGGGACGCGGCCGAAGAAATTCTGGTTGAGATTCAGCCGGAGAAAGTGGCTGCTCTGGGGATGACGCCGGTTGAGGTCAGTCGACTGATTGCGTCCAGCGATTCGCGTTTTTCGGCCGGGTTTCTGCGCGGCGGAAACACTGACCTGCTGCTGGAGCTTTCGGGGAAACTGAATTCGCTGGAGCGGATATCTTCGATTCCGCTTCGCACGGGAGATGGTGGCCGCGCGGTCACCGTGGCAGATGTGGCTGAGGTGCGGCGATCGGTGGTGGAGCCTCCGGACGACCTGGCGCTGGTCGACGGGACGCCGGCCGTCGTGCTGGCGTGTCTGATCCGGCCCAATCAGCGGATCGACTGGTGGAACGCGGCGTCGGAGGCCGTGACGAACGAGTACCGGGCGGGGCTTTCGCCCGGCATCCGGATGATTGAAGTCTTCAGTCAGGACGGCTATGTCACTCAGCGTCTGTCAGATCTGCTCGGCAACCTGATGATCGGAGCGGCGTCCGTGATGCTGGTGATTTTCTGGCTGATGGGCTGGCGGAGTGCGTTGATTGTGGGCGCTGCGCTGCCGCTGTCGGCGCTGATGGTTCTGACCGGAATGCGTTTGATGGCAATTCCGATCCATCAGATGTCGGTGACCGGTCTGATCATCGCGCTGGGTCTGCTGATTGACAACGCGATCGTGGTGGTTGACGAGGTCGAGCAGAAGCTGCGATCCGGCAGCAGTGTACGAGCGGCGGTTGAACAGACGGTTCATCATCTTGCGGTGCCGCTGTTTGGTTCGACGTTCACCACGGCACTGGCGTTTGCTCCGATTGCCGTGATGCCCGGGCCGGCGGGTGAGTTTGTCGGGGCTATTGCGCTGAATGTGATCGTGGCGATTTTCAGTTCGCTGTTTCTGGCGCTGACCATTGTTCCGGCCCTGACGGGGTTTCTCAGACGCGTGGCTCCGGCAACGAATCCGGCTGCCTCAACGATCACAGCGCGGTCTGAGCAGGTGTCAGAATCAGGTCGGACGCACTGGTATCTGGACGGATGGAGAAACACGCGGCTGGCGGAAGTGTATCAGCGGATGCTGGAGCTGGTGACGATTCGCCCGGTGGTCGGGATTTTGTTCGGGCTGGCGTTGCCGCTGTTCGGTTTTTTTCAGGCACGTCTGCTGCCGGAGCAGTTTTTTCCGCCGGCGGACCGTGATCAGATTGCCATTGAGCTGGAATTGTCGGCACACAGTTCACTGAACGAGACGGTGGCTGAAGCGCAGCGGATTCGGACCGTCTTGCTGCAGAGGCCGGATGTGGAAGACGTCACGTGGTGGATCGGGCGCAGTGCACCTCCGTTTTATTACAACCAGATTCCGTCGCGGCGAGGTCAGTCGCAGTATGCTCAGGCGCTGGTCAAACTCGACTCGGCTCAGAACCTGCCGCAGCGGATCAACCGGATGCAGCAGCAGCTTGATGATGAATTTTCGCGGGGCCGGGTGCTGGTTCGTCAGCTGGAACAGGGGCCGCCGTTTGAAGCGCCCATCGAAGTGCAGGTCTTCGGGCCGGACATTCAGCAGCTGCAGCAGATTTCGGATCAGATCAATCGGGTGCTGGCATCGATTCCCGAGGTGACTCATGTGCGATCTGAGGTGTCGGATCCCCAGCCGCGTCTGACGGTTCGAGTGGATGAAACGGAAGCACGGCTGGCCGGTGTGACGCATCGTGACGTGGCCGAACAGATGTACGGGGCTCTGGAAGGGGCCGTGGGCGGACTGATTCTGGAGGGGACGGAAGAACTGCCGGTGCGGGTCCGCGTGGCTGATTCGCGGCGTCGTACCGTCGATGCACTGGAATCGCTGGATGTGTTGCCGGCGGGGGCGGCGAATCGGCCGGGCTATGCCGGCATACCGTTGACATCGTTGGGTTCGATTGAACTTACGCCGGGACAGGCGGCGATCATCCGGGAAGACCGGCGGCGGATGACTGAGGTGCAGGCATTTCTGAAGGCCGGCGTCCTTCCAGCTCCGATTCTGGCTGAGTTTCAGGATCGTTTTCGCAGGTCGGGCATCCGGCTGCCGCCGGGTTACGAGCTGGCTTATGCGGGTGAGACGGCTCAGCGGGATGACGCCATTGGCAATCTGCTGGCCAGTGTGGGAGTGCTGGCGGTGCTGATGGTCGCGGCGCTGGTCCTTTCGTTTCGGTCGTTCCGTCTGGCGGGTCTGGTGGGAATGGTGGCTTTGCTGGCTGTCGGTCTGGGGCTGGGAGCTTTGTGGTTGTTTGGATATCCGTTTGGTTTCATGGCGATCATCGGCACCATGGGGCTGGTGGGCGTGGCGATCAACGACACGATTGTGGTAATTGCCGCCATTCGCGGTGACGAGGCGGCTCGGAACGGAGAAACGGCAGCGATTCGGCGGGTCGTCTTCAGGTCCACGCGTCACGTGGTGGCCACCTCACTGACGACGATGGCCGGGTTTCTGCCGCTGATCGTCAGTGGCGGCAACTTCTGGCCGCCGCTGGCCGTAACGATTGCCGGCGGCGTCGGCGGCGCGACAGTGCTGGCACTGATTTTTGTGCCGGCGGCGTACCTTGTGCTGATGAATCGCAGTTTTCGGCGTGTTCCGGGGGCGGTATCGATCACGCCAGTCGTGCCGGTGGCATCAGTCTCAGATTAAGCTGGTTTGGCGGGATCACCGGTCTCGCGTCGGCGATGTTGCCGGTAAGTGGCAGGTCGGCTCAGGCTGCGTCAAGCTCAGCGGGCGATGCGGCCGACCTGTTCCGGGCGGAGTCGTGCGGACGCGGCGTCGGCGGAAGGGCGGGCTGTGCCAGAGAATTCCCCGGGCATGAGCTGTTTGAAATGATCGGGCCACTCTTTTATTGGCCGGCGTTTCCGGCCAGAATATTGCGGGGTGTCCATCGTCGATCGTTTTATGGAAGAATATCTTGGCTGAAACCGCATTGCTTTCACAGATTACGTGCCCGCACTGCTGGCATCGTTTTGAGCCCGCTGAAACACTCTGGGCGTCGGCTCATCCGCGGCTTTACGGTGATGCTCGCCTGGGGCCGGACGTACAGCGTCGTTTTCTGCCGACGCGGTTTGATGCCGGCGGCAATGCGATCGACAGTCAGGGGTCGTTCTGCAGCGAGGTCTGTTGTCCGAAGTGCCACCTGGTGATCCCTCGGACCATGTTCGAGCTGCGGTGCATCTTCTATTCGATTCTGGGGTCACCGGGCTCCGGCAAATCGCACATGCTGGCAACCACCACCTGGCAGCTGCGGCAGGCCATGGGTCAGCGTTTCAAGCTCAGCATCTCGGACGCCGATCCCGATTCCAACCGCCAGTTGAACGAAAGCGAAGAACGCCTGTTCTTCAACGAACATCCGGACAAGCTGGCCTGGATTCCGAAGACGGAAAAGGAAGGCGAACTGTATCAGCCGGTACAATTCGGCGACGAAACCATCTGGTATCCTCGTCCGTTTGTCTTTGTGGTGCAGCCGCTGGCTGATCATCCGCAGATTGACCAGCGGGACGAAATTTCTCGTGCGATCTGTCTGTACGATAATGCGGGCGAGCACTTTCTGCCGGGCGGCGAATCTTCCATCAGTCCGGCCACGCAGCATCTGAATATTTCGCGCGGCCTGCTGTTTTTGTTCGACCCCACTCAGCATGCGCGGTTCCGGGAAGCGTGCCGGGCGGACAGTGTGGATCCGCAGATTACCGGCACCGGTCGCAGTCATCGGCAGGATCAGATTCTGCATGAGGCGGCCAATCGAATTCGTACTCATTCCGGGCTGGCGCAGCAGCAGAAGTATGGCAAGCCATTGATTGTCGTGCTGACAAAACTGGATTCGTGGGGGCCCACCCTGTGGCCGGAATGGCAGCAGGTGGAGGATCCGATTCGGGATTCCAGACAGGGGATCGCGGGGCTGGACAATGCGCTGATTGAAGAAGTGTCACGGAAGATGCGTGAAATCATGACGCGGATGGCACCGGAATTCGTGAACGCCGCAGAGGGCTTTGCCGAACACGTGACCTACATACCGGGGTCGGCGCTGGGGCGTCCGCCGGAAGAGGATCCGGAGACGGGCATGCTGGGTGTTCGACCGCAGCAGGTAAAGCCCGTCTGGGCCGAAGTGCCTCTGCTGTATCTGCTGAACCAGACAAGTACCGGTCTGATTCCTTCGGTTCGGCGGTCGCAGTCCGGACACTGGCATGAGTGAAACAGGTCTGCCGTGAGTTTCGAAGTTGTTTATACCTCCGTTCGCCGCGGGCTTCGTACCGGGGCTAAAGGCTTCTGCACAGTCGCGGCGACGGAAGGAATTCCTCGCGCGCTGCACGACAAGCTGGAATCTCTGAGCGGGTATCGGCATACCGAAGCGGCGGCCGGCTCCATTCCTCCGGTCAATCATTCTCATCTGATCGTGCGGATTCAGCGACAGGTGTTTCATGTGCTGTCGCGCATCGGAGATGCGGGCATCGACTACAGTGGACGGACCAACAAGATCGCACATCATCTGGCGCTGACCAGCGAGGAGGCGGAGCGGTTTCCGGCCGGGCCCGGTCCGCTGCTGGCGGACGACGGGTTCTGGTTTGACCGCTGGGATCACGAACCGGAAGAGCTGCCGCCGGGGCGTCTGCCGGACGCGGGCATGGATTCGGCGGACGATTTCAGTACATGGGAATCGGTGTTCGGCGACGCCGGCTGGGCCGGTGTGCTGGGGCAGTCGGTGGCGGACGGCATGAAACCGGTGTCCATCATTGTGCCGAACGGCAATCATACCCGCGATCTTCTGGCTGAGGCATTGCAGCTGGTGCCGGCCGACCAGCGGTGGCGCCTATGCTTCAGCACCTATTTTTCGCGGCTGGCCTCGGGAACTCAGTGTCACTGGCGTTTCGTGCTGGACGGAACGGGAGAGGCGCGGCGTCTGCGGGCTCGGTCGTCGCTGGCCGTGATGGATTATTCCGGCGGGACGCTGCCGCTGACGGAAGATAATCCGTTTGTCCAGGCGGCTCGAACCGGTCGGCCCGAGCTGGCTCATGCGGTGGCGAACGTACAGTCCCGTCGCCGGCCCGCCTCAGGTCGTGTGTCCCGAGACGCGGCCGGTGATACAGGAATGACCCGGCGATCCGGCCGCACGCGCCGTGGCCAGGCTGCTGAATCCCGACCGCGCCCCGTGACAGCGGCGAATCCATTTGATTATAACGAGGCCGACTTTGAGCCCGCGGAAGAGCAGACCGATCGGTCGGTCCGATCGTCGCCGGGGTCGGGGCGGCTGGGGCTGTGGCTGGTGCTGGTGTTGTTTCTGGCCGTCGTCGGCGTTCTTGCCTTCTTTGGAATTCAGCAATTATCATGAAGAAGCGGATCGGCGCAGGCTGTCTGAGATGCTGTTTACGGGTATGTAATGGGCCGCCGTGCCGTCTGAAACGGCACGGTACCTGAGAGAAGACACTGTATTTTGAGTCGATCCGGTCAGCAAACACGCCCCGGGCTGTTTAGAATGTGTGCCGAAGAACCACCATCCGGGAAGTAGATAGGATCCATGGCAGACACTGCTGAAATTCACGAACTGCTGGAAAGTGTCCGTGTGACGCTGAACAGTTCGATGAACCCCAACCGCGAAGAGCTGGAACGGCTTCACAGCGAACTGGATGCGGAAATACGCATGGCGAACAAGCGGCTGCGGGAATGCGACGCGCTGCTGGCCGAGGGGCATCGCAGTGAGGCGATTCAGCTTGCGGAGCAGGAACCCAATCTGCTGGAAGTGGTGTCCATTCTGGATTTTCCGGAGCTGCCGGAGTGGAACGACTTCGTGGCCGAACTGGGACTGACGGTCACTCCGGAACTGCAGATTGACATTGCGACAGATCTGAACGGTGCTTATTCCGACGACGCTCCGCTGGAACGGCTGCTTCGCAAGTTTCGAGTCCTGTCGCTGGGGCGAGCGCCTCTGCGTTCCAGAATTGATGTATTGCGCCAGATTGCCAAGCGCGATGCCGGCACGGCATACTGGCAGGACGACCTGAAAACGTATGAACAGACTCGGATTCGTCAGATCGCGGACGAAAGCCGCGAGGCGGTCGCCAGTCGCGATCTGGCGACCGTACGCCGACTTTCTGAAGAGATTCACAAGAAGCCCTGGCTGGTCAAGCCGGATCGGCGGATTGTGGAACGGCTGGATAAGCTGATGAAGGAAGTGCGGGAACTGGATGCGGTTCGCGCGCTGAACAGTCTCACGAAGCAGTTCCACGCGGCAGAGCAGGTCGGCGACATCGACCTGGGCAGATCTCTGGCGGAAAAGTGGAAGGCGGCGGCGCAGAAATGCAATTCGTCCTCGGACGGGTTTCTGGAAGCGCAGGCTGAGGCAGAACCAATGTTTCGCTGGATCGCAAAGCAGAGCGAAGCGGAAGAAGAAGAACGCCAGTTTGCCGCGGAGGTCAGGAAACTGCAGAAAGTGCTGCGTTCACCGTCCAGCACGATGCACGAAATCTATCGACACTATGATCGAGTGGCAGATTACGAAGGGTTCGAGATTCCCGACGCGGTTCAGGATAAATTCGAAGCCCGCATCCTGGAGTATGAAAAGCAACAGAACAAGAAGAAGATGATGACGATCGGGGGCGTCGTGGTTGGCGTCATTGTGCTGCTGGGGATTGCATGGGTACTGATCTTCTGACAGCTGCCGTCCATTTACACGTTTGATTCGGGGGACTTGTGGCCACTCGTTATTTCATCCGCAACCGTGGCAAGAGGCTGGGGCCGCTGTCCGTCGAAAAACTGCACTCCATGGCGCGTCGAGGACGGTTCGGACGCCACTTTGAAGTCTCCACCGACGGCAAACGCTGGGCTCGGGCGGACGAGTTTCCTGAGTTGTTTCCGGACGACGCCGGTGGCGACGACGATGACGGTGGTGGAGCCTTCGGGGCGGACGAGGACGGCAGTTTTGAGGACCCGGTGGATCCGTATGCCCCGATTGTGGACGATGCCGGACCGCGCGGGCGAAGAAGCCGTGGCGGCACAGAAAGAACATCGCGTCGCGGATCGGCTCGCACGCGCCGGGGTGAACCAGCCAGTGAGGAAGCAGGCGGCTCAAGAAGTCGCCGTACCGGTTCGTCCCGTCGCAGTTCGGCCAATGCCGAATCGACCGGCACCCGACGCTCACGACCGTCACGCGAGTCCGCTGAAGATGAGCCGCCGCGACGCCGGCGCCCGGAACCTGCCGCAGAACCGTTGCCGACTGAGAAGCCTCGGAAGAAGAAAAAGTCAAAGTCGTCGATTTTTGAAGACGCCGCCCCGAAGGCAGAAAAACCCAAAAAACGCGGCGGGCTGCTGGGTTTTCTGTTCGGCGGTGCTTCGGCTGAAAGCACAGACCGGCCCCACCTGCGGAAATTGACCCACATTCATCAGAACCTGCGGAACCTTGGGTTTTCGCTGGATAAGCTGGTGTTTGTCGGATCCGGCGGCGAAGAAATCCGGGTCCGTGAACACATCGGTTCCGGCGATGGACCTCATCTGCTGGGGCTGCTGACGCTGATCGCGTTTCAGTCCCGCACCAGTGACATCCATCTGGAGCCGTCGGCCACCGGAGTCGACGTGCGCATGCGAATCGACGGCACGCTGGTTCATCTGGTTGAGTTTCCCAGGGAAGACGTCAAACGTCTGTTCGGCATCATCAAGGTGCTGTGCGAAACCAAGCTGGGGGCGCACCAGGATGTACTGGAAGGCAGCTATTCAACGGTCGCGCCGGGGCGTCGTTCGGACTACCGAGTCAGCTTCACGCCGTCCGTCCACGGGCACAAGGTGGCGATTCGCGTGCTTGATGCAGACAGCGCCCCGCAGACGCTGTCGCAGCTGGGGGCGCCGGCAAGCTTCGTCAAGACCATCGGCAGCGTCATGAAGCAGAACGCCGGCATGGTGCTCATGTGTGGTCCTACCGGTTCCGGCAAGACCACAACACTGTATTCGATGCTCAGAAGTGTCGATTTCAAATCCCGCAATGTCATGACTCTGGAAGACCCCGTCGAATACCAGATCGAAGGCATCACGCAGATCAACATCGATGCGGATCACGGCAAGGGATTCAAGGAAATGCTGCCGGCCCTGCTGCGTCAGGACCCGGACGTGCTGCTGATCGGCGAAATCCGTGACCCCGAGTCAGCGAAAATCGCGATGCAGGCCACCATGACCGGGCATCTTGTGCTGTCCACCGTGCATTCGCCCGACACGCTGTCCACGTTGTTCCGGCTGCTCGATCTGAACGCCGACCCCAATATGGTGGCGTCCGCACTGGACCTGATTATGTCTCAGCGACTGTTGCGGACACTGTGCGAGGAATGCAAGCGGCGACGTCGTCCGGACAAGGAAGACATTCGCCGCGTGGGTGGCAATATCCGGGATGCCATTTATGAACCCGGCGGCTGCAAGGCCTGTCTTGGCACCGGTTACAGCGGCCGCCGAGCCATCTTTGAGCTGCTGGACGTGAAGAAGCAGGTCGGTGACGCGATTCACGGTAACCCGTCGATTGTGCAGCTGCGAAAGGCTGTTCAGGATAAGAACTTCAGGTCGCTGCGACAGAACGGTTATTCTCTGGTCGGCGCCGGCGTCACCACGTTTGAAGAAGTAGACCGCGTGATCGGCGTTGAATAGACGGCCGCCAGTGAGGCGCCCGGAACCTTCCGGGTGCGGATAAGGATCAAACGGAAAATTACTGTCGCGTCGAAACGTGGCGTAGGCTTCCAGCCTGCGTTTTTCTGCATCGCAGGCTGGAAGCTTACGCCACTTATTTTTCGCTCGGTCCTAAGTTGTGCAGGCGTTGGCGTGGCGGCGTGACCGCGTGCTGGCGTGTTGGCTGTGGAGTTGCCGTGCGGCCGATTTGTCGGACAGTCTCGTCATCCGATGGGGTCACGGATTCGGCACGACGTTAACGCGATCATTCGCTGAGCCATGCGGCGCGTTCTGACTTCAGCCGCAGAAGCGTTCCTTCGCGGAATTTGTTGTCAAAGTCGCCGTTCGGTCGACCATCGAATTTCTCCGGAGCGATGATGCGGGCAATCTGCTTGCCGAGGCCCACCGTTGGATTCAGGTAAAACGCCATCGTGGCGAAGCGAACTCGGTCGTCGGGACGGTCAGCGGCGCTGCGGCTGAGTTGAAAATACGCCTGCGACAGCAACCGTGTTGTATCGTCACCCTTGGGCTGGTACCGCGGTTTGAGCCTTCAGGCATTGTGGCAGGCAGAGCAGGGCAGACAGACACAGCAGTCGTCTGAATTTCATGGCGATACCCCGATGACGAGTTCCGGGCCGGAAGGAATCTTTACCCGGATTCTGCCAGAAAGACAGAACGATCGCCAATCAGCCGAGGCGTCGTGGTTCGGCGCTGGGGCCAGCTACAGGACATCTTCCACAATGCTGCGACGACGACTGCGGCGGCGTGCTCGATGGGCAAGTCGGTCGTCGTGGACGCTGCCTTCATTGAAGAAGGATCCGGCCAGCAGGCGGTAAAAAAACAGCAGGGTGAAGGCACCGAGCGTGGCGGCCACAAATCCCTTCAGGCTGATCGGGTCGATCTGGGCATCCCGCCAGAAAAACAGCAGGGTACCACATCCGATCACGCTGCCGCCGATGCCCATCAGCATCGTGCCCACCGCGCCACCGGGGTCGCGGCCCGGCATGATGGCTTTGGCGGCCAGGCCGGTGAGCGTACCGAAGCCGACCCAGCGCAGCAGCTCGTTCAGACTGTTTCTGATGATCTCAATGACTTCCGTTTCCGACATGTGGGCCTCCTGCCCGACTGATGATCCTGTGTTCGACGCTGCGCGGTGGTGTGGCAGGTCCTGACTCAGGATAGGTTTGAATCGGACTCTTCTGAATACTGTCTTCGTCCCTGAACGTGTCCGGAATGGAATGGCAGCCGGGAAGTCCCGGCAGACAGGCAGGGTTCGCTCGTTGACCGGCAGAAAATGCCGCATCCCGGTGGCTGTCTGAGACGGCACAAGGCCTCAGGAAACGGGGGCCTGCTGAGCGATCAGCTGATCCAGTTCGGCTTTCAGGCGAGGCAGGATTTCGTCGTAGGTGAATGCCCCGATCGATTCCGGCCCCTTCTTCAGGTTGACATGGTTTGGACCGCACCACAGACCGAGATCGGCGTCGTCGGTTTCGCCGGGGCCGTTGACCCGGCAGCCCATCACGGCAATGGTGATGGCGTGATCTCTGGCGTATTCCGCCATATCGCGAACCTGTTCCGCCAGTTCCACGAAGGCTTCGTTTTCGACGCGTGAGCAGCTTGGACAGCTGATGATGTTGAGCGTACTGAGCCCGTAATCCACGACTGATCGAACGCGTCCGTTCGCGATGTCATCCAGAATCCGGCGGCCGGCGTCGATTTCTTCGGACTTTCGGTTGTTGGGGACCGTCAGAGACACGCGGATGGTATCCCCGATGCCGCGGCTGATCAGCTGTTCGAAGGCGATACGTGTCTTGATGATTCCGTCGGGCGGCATGCCGGCTTCCGTGACTCCCAGGTGCAGGGGGACATCCGGTCGCTTGTCGGCAAAGCGTTTGTTGACCTCAATTACCTTCTGTGGATCAGAATCCTTCAGTGACACGCAGTATCTGGTGAAGCCATGATCATCCAGCAGCTGGCAGTGGTCCCAGGCGCTTTCGAGCATCGGCGAGATGGAATCATCGGCGGCGTAGCGGGATTTCTTGGCGGGATCGACCGAGCCGCAGTTGACGCCGACGCGCAGAGCACAGTCGTTGTCCCGGGCGACATCGGCGATGTACCGGACTTTTTCCTGCCACGGTTTTTCCGGTTCGTGGTGGTACAGGTGCCCGGGGTTGTACCGCAGCTTTTCGACGTGCGGGGCGATTACCTCGGCCAGTCGATAATTTTCCTGCAGGTCGACGGACAGGTTGCCGGAGACCTGCTGGCGGATTTCGATCAGTGCTTCCGCATCCTTCTGGCTGTCAATGGCAACACGGACGATGTCGGCTCCGGCGTTGACCAGATCTCTGATCTGAGCCACCGTGGCGTCGATATCCCGGGTTCGTGTGGCGGTCATGCTCTGCACGGCAATGGGCGCCCCGTCGCCGATCTGGCAACTGCCGATTCGCACCGGCCGTGTTGGGTTTCTGTGAATTGACACGAAGTTGGATTCTCCTGAACAAGAGCCGCGGTCGATCGTGGCCTGCCGCGATGTTCGCGGGCGGTCGTTCCCGGGCAACTGGTCTCTGGCGATTCAGAATTACTGATGGTGAACCCGGATGGTCCGCAGCCAACCGTACGCGGAGTATGCGGATGGTACGAGACAGAACAAGACAGAAGGCGTGCTGGGGCTCATGCAAACCGTGGAAACAGCCGTTTTCCAACCGAAGCTTCCGTGCGGATTCTCATTTTCTGTGCTGGATCCGGCCGGTCTGAAATTGCCGCGTCCGGAGACGGCCGTTCCGAAGGGGCTACTTGTTGGGTTCCAGACCGTGTGCCTGCCGCACTTCGTCCAGCGCCTGTTGCAGGCTTTGTCGAGCCTGGCGGTGTCGGCGGTCCATTTTTCCGGCGTAGATCCGAGTGGCGATGGCATCACTGATTGCCAGCAGAATCAGCCATAACGTCAGTACCAGCAACCCGATGACGTAGCAGGTGGCAAAAATCGGAGAGCGTTCGAAGACTCGCAGCAGGTAGCCCCAGAGGCCGATCAGGGCACCCAGCGTGATCGCCAGGGCCGAGGTCTGCATACGTCGGGCATACTGATGCTCGAAGAACTGATGGTCGGCGTCGCAAAGTTCATCGTCCGCCAGATGGCGTCGATGAGCGCGAACGTGGAACAGCACCAGAGCGATGCCGACGGCGGCAACTGCGGAACCGAAGGCGAGGCAGGTGACGAGCATGGAAAAGCCTTGAATTTCGGTAGCAGATGAAATCGGGTGACAATCGGGCGAAGGTTGTCTTTCGGCCGGCGATTGCACTCTACGATAGCAACTGATGTTCCCGGGGGAAGAGGTTTTCCGCGAGGCGGCTCAGAAGCTTTAAGGTCTTCAGCAGAAAAAGGTTACGCGTGAATTGTCCAACAGGTGAAGGACGTGTCAAGCGGCAGGAACCTGCTGCGAATTTACTCAGGTGGCTGAAAAGCAGTGCAGAATGCCACAGGTTGTCGTCGTTGTGACTCAGCTGCGAGTCGTTTTGACTGAATTTCGGGTTGTAAGGAATGCGGGAAGTGTGGCGTCCGGGTAGGGCTGAAAGAAAAACGGTTGATTTAATTGTTTTGTAAAAGTAGCAGGCTCGTCCGAATTTCACGAACGTTTTTGTAAGCCCAGCGTCTTCTGTTTACGTAATTACAAATATGGCCTTGGTGTCGAATCAGGGGTGTTGCAGTTTCAGAAAATGTTTTCGACAGTTTTTGGTGGCACTGACGCGTTTTAAGGCTGTTGAAAGTAGTTCCTGCCGAATCGGCTGACGGTATCTGGCACAGGCTTTGCCATTCATGTGCCCAGGCCTGGTGGTTTGCCAGTCGCAGGAAGGAGAGCATTGATGAACCGGTATCGGTCGAAAAGTATCAAAGAACTTGCGGAGCAGCAGGTCCGTTTTGCCCCTCAGGCGGTACGGGCCCGGCAGATTGCCCGGGCGGAAGATTTTCTGCTGGGTGTGGATTCGGCGAATGAGTATCGCTTTTGCGACGTGTGTCAGGCGGTCACCGGGTATCGCCCCGAAAACGGGGACGGGAATTCCGTGTCCGGTGTTGATCTGGCGCACGACCTGCGTTGTCTGGTGGAAGATCTGTCTGCCAGTCTGAATGTCACGACGGCGGATCTGGAAGAGCCCGTGCTGACGGTGCAGGAAGTCAGCCGGCAGTTCAATGTTTCGGCCAAAACGGTTGATCGGTGGCGTGATCGGGGTCTGGCCAGTCGTCGCATGATGGTGAACGGCCGCCAGCGCGTGGTGATTCCGAAGTCCACGCTGGAGCGGTTTGTTGCATCGCGTGAGCACGAAGTGGAGCGGGGACGCAATTTTCGGCAGATGTCCGATTCAGAACGCGAGCAGATTATTCTGGAGGCTCGTGAACTGGCGGCTGCGGGGCGAGGCCTGACCGAGGTCAGTCGCCGGATTGGCGAAAAATACGGACGTGCCACAGAAACGGTTCGTTATACGCTGCGGGACTTCGACAAGTGTCATCCAGAGAACGCGATTTTTCCACGAGTGGCGGCTCAGATTTCCAGCGAGCACCAGTCGCTGATTTTCGATCTGCACGCTCAGGGCGTGTCCATTCATGATCTGGCCCGTCGGTTTGGTCGCAGCAAGCCCACGATTCATGCGATTCTGGCTGAGGTTCGAATCAAGCGATTGAAGACGACACCTGTCGATTACATGGATTCTGACGAATTTCGTCTGCCGAAAGCCGAGGAGGTCATCTGTGGGCCGCCGCCGGAATACGACCAGTCGGGCCCGGCCGTACGGGTTCCCGGGGGCCTGCCGGCATATCTGGCTGAGCTGTACAAGGTGCCGCTGCTGAACAAGGCTCAGGAGCAGTACTACTTTCGGAAGATGAATTATCTCAAGTATCGCGCGGCCGAGCTGCAGAAGACACTGAATGTGCGGAACAGCGGGGCTCGTGTGGCTCGTAAGATGGAATCGCTGCTGGAGGCGGCCAGCGGCGTCAAAAACATGCTGACGCGATCCAATCTCAGGCTGGTTGTGTCCATCGCCAAGCGGCATCTGAAGCCGGGAGTGAATTTTTTTGAACTGGTGAGTGACGGCAACATGTCGCTGATTCGTGCGATTGAAAAATTCGACTACGCTCGTGGAAACAAGTTCTCCACATACGCCTCCTGGGCGATCATGAAGAACTACGCGCGTTCCGTTCCGGCGGAACATACGGTTCAGGATCGTTTCCGGACGGGGTATGAAGAGGTCTTTTACGACTTCCAGGACGGTCGCGGCAGTGCGTTCGCCGACGAACTGGTCAATAAAGCTCAGCGAAATGCGATCCTTGAAATTCTGAAGGAACTGAATGGTAGGGAACGCAAAGTGATTTCCTATCGCTTTGGGCTGAATCAGGGCAGTGAACCGGAAACGCTGGAAGAAGTCGGCAATCGGCTGGGTGTGACGAAGGAGCGAGTTCGTCAGATCGAGGTGCGGACGCTGGAAAAACTGCGTCGAATCGCCAAGCAAAAGCAGGTTGACATCCCCGGAATCTGAACACTCGGGAATCCCGCGGGCCGGGCAACCGGCGGGCCGGGGCGGCGGCTGCATTCGGGCGAATCTGAGTTCCGTCGTGTGGCTGGCTCGCGTCGTCGGCTTGTGTGGCTGTCGGGCGGGGCAGACCGGGGGCTGGTTTTCTTCGGTGAGTCCACTGTCTGGGTGCCGGTGAGTGATTGGCGGCGGGGGAGATTCGTCGCCGTTGTCTGACCGCGCGGGAACTCGGATTCGCAGCCCCTGGAAAATCGTGACTCGGGTGTTCGGAAGGTGTTTCGGGCCTGTTTGTTGTTACGGCGGGGGCAGGAATTCCAGGAAGCGGTTTCGGGCCACGTGGTCGGTGACGCCAGAGGGAAATTTGCTTTTGGGTTCGGCGAAGTCAGGATTTTCTGTACTCGAAGGCAGCGGATGCCGAGTACATGAGGATTAACAGGCCGCCGTCAAGTGGGTTGGCGTCGAGATGGATTTCTCATAAATTGAGACTCCGCTCAGGGTTTCTGCAATCAGCCTTGCCTGCGGTTACTCGATTGCTATACTGCCCGGCTCGCCACGGCGATCGGTCTGCGCTAGCGTAGCTCAATTGGTAGAGCTCCGGTTTTGTAAACCGGTGGTTGTGGGTTCAAGTCCCTCCGCTAGCTTCGTAAACATGTTGGTGCGGGGTGTGTCGGGGACGACTTCGTTCAGCGCGTTTGCGGTCAAATCAGGGGGTGTTCCAGAGCGGCCAAATGGGCCAGACTGTAAATCTGGTGGCTTATGCCTTCGCAGGTTCGAATCCTGCTGCCCCCAGTCTCGCAGGTGTTGATCGAGGCGGTTGTTGTGGGCGTGAGTGCGGGCGTAGTTCAATGGTAGAACTCCAGCCTTCCAAGCTGGTCGTGTGGGTTCGATTCCCATCGCCCGCTTTTCTTCAGGGCCGCTTCGATTGCTGCTGTAGCTCAGTCGGTAGAGTGCGTCCTTGGTAAGGACGAGGTCATGGGTTCAAGTCCCATCAGCAGCTTTGGTGATTGTTGGCGTGAGGTGGTGTCTCGTGTGGGGCGCCGTTTTTGTGTTTTTTTTGAACGTTTTGTTGATCGGCGGCGGTGAAGGGCTGCTGTGGTCGACGTGGAGTCTGGAGATGGCAAAGGGAACATTCGAGCGTACAAAGCCTCATGTTAATGTGGGGACCATTGGTCATATTGACCATGGTAAAACAACCACAACAGCTGCGATTCTTGCGGTTCAGGCCGCAAAGGGCCTGGGCAAGGCCAAGAGTTATGCGGATATTGCGAAGGGGGGGACTGTTCGCGATGAAACGAAAACCGTAACGATTGCGGCTAGTCACGTTGAGTATGAAACAGAGAATCGTCACTACGCGCACATCGACTGTCCCGGTCACGCCGACTTCATTAAGAACATGATTACCGGTGCGGCTCAGATGGACGGTGCAATTCTGGTTGTGGCGGCCGACAGTGGTCCGATGCCTCAGACTCGTGAGCACATTCTGCTCGCACGTCAGGTGGATGTTCCGGCGCTGGTTGTGTTCATGAACAAGGTGGATCTTGTTGATGACGAAGATCTTCTGGAGCTGGTTGAGCTGGAAGTTCGTGAGCTGCTGACCAAGTATGGATTCCCGGGCGACGATATTCCTCTGGTGAAGGGGAATGCGAAAGGTGCTCTGGATAATCCTTCTGACGAAAAGTTCAGTGCCTGCATTTCAGAGCTGATGGATGCTCTGGACAGCTATATTCCTGAGCCTGAACGTGATGAGAACAAGCCGTTTCTGATGGCTGTTGAAGACGTGTTCTCAATCGAAGGTCGCGGAACGGTGGCGACTGGTCGAATTGAGCAGGGCGTCATTAAGGTTGGTGAAAAGGTGGCCGTGGTCGGACTGCGTGACACGCAGGAAACGACCTGTACCGGCGTGGAAATGTTCCAGAAGACGCTGGATCAGGGTCAGGCTGGTGACAATGTGGGGCTGCTGCTTCGCGGTCTGAAGAAGGAAGATGTTCAGCGCGGCCAGGTTCTTGCTGCTCCGAATTCAATCAAGCCTCATACGAAGTTTGAGGGTGAGGTTTACGTTCTGAGCAAGGATGAAGGCGGGCGTCACACGCCGTTCTTTTCTGGCTACCGTCCTCAGTTCTACTTCCGAACGACGGACGTTACGGGTACGACCACGCTGCTGGGCGGTGCAGAAATGTGCATGCCGGGCGATAATGTGCGTGTTGAGGTGACTCTGGGCAAGCCGATCGCGATGGAAGACGGCAGTCGGTTCGCGATTCGTGAAGGTGGTCGGACGGTTGGTTCCGGGATCGTCACGAAGATTGTGGAGTAATTCGCCGGTCGCATGTCCGGTGTTGGTTTGAGGATTGGCTGCCTGTTTGTCGGTCGGCGGTAGACAGGCAGTTTTCTGTTTTGTTGTGAAAGGGTCCTCTCGTGAGAGAGTACGTTTGGCTTGAATGCACTGAAACTGGCCTGCGGAACTATCGCGTGATTAAAGAGACGCGTGGGACCGAGCGTCTTGAGCTGAAGAAATACTGCCCAAGACTGCGACGTCACACGGTGCACAAAGAATCACGAAAGAAGTAGTTTCGCGTGTCCTGAACGGACGTAGCTCAATTGGCAGAGCAGCGGATTCCAAATCCGCAGGTTGGGGGTTCAAGTCCCTCCGTCCGTGTTTCTGCGGGTTGTGCTTGTTCGGTTTTCTGAGAGTTCGACGGATGTCCAGCAAAGGCGCAGGAGCCTCAATCCTACCGGAGTTGTTCCGGGTTGGTCTGTATAAGCCGAATCAGGGTCGGCTGGTACGGCAGGCGACATTTCTTGCCTTGGCGCTGACGCTGGCGTTCGGGTGCTTCAGTTTGTCGAGCGGCCCGCTGGGTGGTTTTGACCAGCCGGTGCGTGTCGGCGTGCCGCTGGGGATCTGGGTGGTGCTGTGCTGGGTGGCGTTCCGCGCCGTCAATGTGCCGCGTTTCGCGGATTTCCTGATCTCGGTTGAGTCTGAGCTGGAAAAGGTTGTGTGGCCGGGGCGAAAGCAGGTCATGCAGTCCACGATTGTGGTGATTGCCACGATGCTTTTCCTCGGTCTGTTTTTGTTCGGTGTGGATCTGGTGTGGCGCTGGTTCTTTTCGCTCATCAGGTTTATCGAGTACGAGTGATTTGCTGTCTGTTTCGGGATAGTGGATCAAAAGCAGACTCCGAGCGTAGCTGCAGTTGAAATCGACCTGGCCGGTGATCACGATACCCGGCTTCCCTTTGTTCTGAGCCTCTTGTTCGTTGTGTCAACTGAGGCGGGTATGTCATGTCCACTGATACATCTGAATCTGAATCGTCCGGCGAGAAGCTTTGGTATGTGCTGAAGGTTCAGACGAACCGTGAGCGTACCATTCGCGATGCTCTGCTGAAGAAGATCAGGCTGGAGGGGCTGGAGGATTCTTTCGGTGAGATCATGATCCCCTCTGAAAAGGTGGTGGATACTCGCAGCGGGAAGGCCAGGGAGCAGGATCGAAAGCTGTTTCCCGGTTACATCATGATCAACATGGTGCTGACGGATGAGACGTGGTACCTGGTGCGGGATACCAGCGGGGTCGGAGACTTCGCCGGTGCGGCTGGAAAGCCGATGCCCATGGAGCAGTACGAAGTTGACCGGATGCTGGGCAAGGCGGAAGAAGACGCCGGTGCGGCTCCGAAAGTAAAAATTGAGTTCTCGCAGGGTGATGTGGTCAAGATCCGCGAAGGCACGTTTGAGGCATTCGAGGGGACGATCGAGGCGATTGATGAGCATAACGGGAAGGTTTCCGTGTTGATTGAAATCTTCGGCCGGTCAACACCGGTTGAGCTGGATCACTGGCAGGTTGAATCAGTGTGAGGCCGGTTGTGGCTGGTGGGTCGTGAATTCTGCGGTGTGTTTGTCTGAGTCGGTGTTTCACAAGTAAAGATTCTGGGTCCCCGTGTTATGGGTAAGCAGGTTGTAAAGCAGATCAAGGTTCAGGTCACGGGCGGGCAGGCAACGCCGGCTCCTCCTGTCGGTACGGCCCTGGGTCCGCACGGTGTGAACATTGGTCAGTTTGTTCAGCAGTTCAATGATCAGACGCGGGACATGATGGGCACCGTCATTCCGGTGATCATCACGGTTTACAACGATCGGTCCTTTGACTTCGTGTTGAAGAGTCCTCCGGCGGCTGTGCTGCTGAAGAAGGCGGCCGGGATTGCCAAGGGGTCCGGTAATCCGCTGAAAAACAAGGTGGGGACGGTAACGCGTGCTCAGCTTGAGGAAATAGCAAAGACAAAGTACTCGGATCTGAACTCCGGGTCGGTCGAGCAGGCAGTGAAAGTAATTGCCGGGACAGCTCGAAGTATGGGTCTTGAGGTGGTGGACTAGTCCATGTCGGGCGGTCCGGTTCTGGTTGATAGGCAATTGATTCAGGTGAAGAGATGGCTCGTCGCTCAAAGCGAATGCAGGCGCTGTTGAAGAAGGTTTCCGAGTACGGTGTGCTCGAACTGTCTGAGGCGGTGAACGCCCTGCAGTCTCTGGAGAAGGGGCTGCCGAAGGGTGTGAAGCCCTGCGGGTTTGATCAGGCTGTTGAGGTGGCGCTGCGACTGGGTGTTGATCCCAAGCAGGCGGATCAGATGATTCGCGGTTCAATCGTCCTGCCTCACGGGATCGGCAAGTCACAGCGCGTGCTGGTGTTTGCTCAGGGTGACAATGTGAAAGTGGCCGAAGAGGCCGGAGCTGATTTCGTTGGTGGCAAGGAGCTGGCTGACCGGATTAAGGATGGCTGGCTGGATTTTGACGTCGCGATCGCCGCTCCCGATATGATGGGCGTTGTTGGACCGCTGGGTCGCGTGCTGGGGCCGCGCGGGATGATGCCGTCACCGCGGGCAGGCACCGTGACTCAGGATGTGGCCACAGCCGTTCAGGAATACAAGGCCGGTAAGGTTGAATTTCGCGTGGATGCCGGAGCGAACGTGCATTGTCTGGTGGGGCGGATGTCGTTTGATGCTGCGAAGCTTGAAGAAAATATTCAGGCGCTGCTGCAGTATATTCGCGGCATGAAGCCATCGGCGTCCAAGGGTGTGTACATGCGAGGGATGAGTATTTCCGCGACCATGACGCCGTCGATTTCGGTGGTGGTCTGAGGATTCGTCGGTGGGTCACGCTTTCGTGATGAGTTTGCAGGCGTCGAAACAGGTTGGGATTGAGAGATGAGTCGCGTAGTAAAAGACATGTTGATTGCGGATATCCAGTCTCGCATTGGTGACGCCCGCGACATGCTGGTGGTGGATTGTTCCCGGCTGGATGCGGTTGAGGCGAACAAATGGCGCCTGGCGCTGCAGGAATCCAGCATTTCGGCGCTGACCGTGAAGAATTCGATTGCGAAAAATGCGTTGGCGCGTCTTGGCGTTGAGGGGCTGGACGAGATTCTGTCTGGTCCGTCGACGCTGATCTGGGGCGGCGAAGATGTGGTGGCTCTGTCAAAAGAGATTGCCAAGTGGGCTAAGCAGCTGGGCAGCCTTGAGATCAAGGGTGCAACCGTTGAAGGCCAGAGCCTTGATGCGAAAGGTGTCGAGGCGCTCAGCAAGAGTCCGGGTCGGGTGGAGCTGATCTCTCAGCTGGCCGGCCTGATGCTGGCTCCCGGTCGTCAGCTGGCTGGTGCCATGCAGGGGCCCGGCGGGATGCTGGCTGGCTGTTTGAAGAAGATTTCCGGCGAAGACGCTTAGGCTCATTGTCGGCGGGTGGTAACGGACAGGCGTTGCTGTCCGAAGGTTTGCGAAAGTCGAAGAGTCTGGCTCTTCAGTGCGATAGCTTTTTTACAGAACGAAAGGTTTGGACAGATGTCAACTGCTGAAGCAGAAACGACAGAATTTGATGCGGCCACGAAAGAGCTGGGCGACAAGATTGTTGGTCTGACGCTGCTGGAAGCGAAGAAGGTTGTGGACTATCTGAAGGAAGTTCACAACATCGAGCCTGCAGGTGGCGGAGCCGTCATGATGGCTGCTGGTCCCGTTGATGGGGACGATGAAGGCGGCGCTGCGGCTGAAAAGACTGAGTTTGATGTCGTGCTGACTGGTGACGGTGGAAACAAGATTCCCGTCATTAAGGTCGTTCGGGCAGCCACCGGTCTGGGTCTGAAAGAGGCCAAAGAGCTGGTCGAAGGTGCTCCGAAGGCCGTCAAAGAAGGCATTTCCAAAGAAGATGCCGAAAAGTTGAAAGAGGAAATCGAAGGTGCCGGCGGTACCTGCGAGATCAAGTAGTTCGGCTGATCTGTAGAGAAGCTTTGCTCCTGAGGGCTGAAGCAGCGCAAGCTGCTTCAGCTGCTCAGTTTAGGTAGCACAGCCTGCGAAAATTTGGTAAGCTTGCGCCTGCTGGAATGAAGTGGGCGTAGGTGGCGGCTTGTGCATGCGGACTCTGGTCGACGGCTGGTTGGATCATCAATTTCTTATTGCCATCGAATTGCGGTGCTCGGAAGACAGTTGCCTCGTTGGGGCAAGTGTCTTTTCTCGCGCGCTCGCTGTGCAGGTTCCCGCTGAGAGTTCAGGTTCGTTCGTCCCGTTGATTTAGAAGGCAATTGCTGCAATGCCAGTACCCGCTGTTCGTACCATCGACCAGGATACGGTTCGGAATTTCGGAAAAATCCAGGCTGAGTATGAGATCACCGATCTGACTCGGATTCAGACAGAGTCCTATGCGCGTTTTCTTCAGCTGGATCGGTCTTCACGCGACCGTCTTGAGCAGGGTCTGGAGGGCATTCTTCGGGAAGTCTTTCCGATCGAAAGTTACGACGGCCAGTTCCGGCTGGAATACGTCCGCTACGAGCTCGGAAAGCCTCGATACACGCCCGCTGAATGTCGGCAGCTGCGTCTGACTTTTGGTATGCCCTTTCGGGTCTGGCTGCGTCTGATCAAGGAACAGCCGGTCGAAGAAGAAGTTTATCTGGGCGATATTCCGATCATGATCGGGGGTGGTGAGTTCATCATCAACGGGGCCGAGCGGGTGGTGGTCAGCCAGTTGCACCGATCGCCGGGCGTGGACTTTGTAATGGCCGAAGAAACGGCCAGCAGTGATCGCAAGACTCAGTCGTGCCGAATCATTCCGGAACGTGGAAGCTGGATTGAGCTGATCGTCACCAAGAAGGATGCTGTTGCGGTCCGGATTGACCAGAGCGGCAAGTTTTCCGCGATGACGCTGCTGCGAGCGATGGCGCCGGAGTATTCGTCGGATGCCGATCTGATTCGTCTGTATCATCAGACAGAAGAACTGAAGCTGAGTTCCAAAGTGGAACCGGAGAGTCTGGTTGGTCGTTACGTCGTGGACGATGTTGTGTTTCCGGAGAAGCACGAACGTTCTGGTGAAATCCTGTGTGATGCCGGAGTTCAGCTTTCGGAACTGATGGTTGAAGAGCTGCTGGCTTCGGGAATCAAGTCCGTTGAACTGGCCACGGACGTGGTGGATCCGGTGATCATGAAGACGCTGGCAGAAGACGGCACGGCCACTCATGAAGAGGCGCTGCTGCGGATCTATCAGCGGCTGCGTCCGGGGAATCCGCCGAATCTTGACAAGGCCTCAGATCTGTTCCGGGAAAAGTTCTTTGATCTGAACCGTTATCGGCTGGGGCGCGTCGGGCGATTTCGAATCAACCGGAAATTTGATCAGGATGTGCCGGACGACGAGATGACTCTGCGTCCGGATGACTTCATCAACGCGATCCGCTATCTGATGCGGCTGCGGATGAATGATGACACGGCTCATATCGACGATATTGACAACCTCGGAAACCGGCGGCTGCGGACGATTGACGAGCTGGCTGCGGATGAAATCCGGAAGGGTTTTCTGAAGCTGCGTCGCACCGTGCAGGAGCGGATGAGTCTGAAGGAAGTCGATGGCATGACGCCGCGGACGCTGATCAACCCGAAGAGTGTGTCGGCTGCGATCGACTTCTTTTATGGTCGCAGTGAGCTGTCGCAGGTCGTGGACCAGACCAACCCGCTGTCGATGCTGACGCATGAGCGACGTCTGAGTGCTCTGGGGCCGGGCGGTCTGAACCGGAAACGCGCTGGGTTTGAGGTTCGTGACGTTCACATTTCTCACTACGGCCGGATCTGTCCGATTGAGACTCCTGAAGGTACAAACATCGGTTTGATTTCCAGTCTGGGAATTTTCGCGAAGGTGGACGACTACGGATTTCTGATTACCCCGTACCAGAAGGTGACCAGCGGGAAGGTGACGGACGAGGTGGTGTGGCTGCGGGCGGACGAGGAATCGTTTGCTCACGTGGCACCGGCGGATACTCCGATTGAGGATGGAAAGCTGCTGGCTGATCTGGTTCTGGCTCGGTACAAGAGTGACGTGGTCTGGATCCCGAAGGATCAGGTTGAGTACACCGACGTCGCTCCTTGTCAGATGGTGGGTGTGTCAGCCGGGCTGATTCCGTTTCTGGAGCACGACGATGCCAACCGAGCCCTCATGGGTTCGAACATGCAGCGGCAGGCTGTTCCTCTGTTGATCACTGAGCGGCCTGTTGTCGGCACCGGGATGGAAGACTTTGTGGCTCAGCATTCCGGCATGCTGCAGCGTGCCGAGAAGGCGGGGACGGTGACCTACGTCGATGCGACCATGATCGAGGTCGATGGTCGGCGTTATCCGCTGCGGAAATTCGTTCGCCTGAATGAGCGTACGTGTCTGAACCAGAAGCCGATTGTTGCGGTGGGCGAGAAGGTCAGGGCGGGGCAGCTGCTGTGTGACAGTGCGGCCACGAAACAGGGCACGCTGGCTCTGGGCCGAAACGTGCTGGTCGCCTTCATGTCGTGGTCCGGCTACAACTTCGAAGACGCGATCATTCTTTCTGAGCGTCTGGTGAAAGAGGACGTGTATACGTCGATTCACCTGGATGAATTTGACGTCGAGATTCGGGAAACGAAACTGGGGCGTGAGGAATTCACTCGGGATATCCCCAACGTCAGTGAGAAGGCCCTGCACCACCTGGATGAAGACGGGATCGTCAAGATCGGCACCCGGGTTCACCCGGGCGATATTCTTGTCGGGAAGGTTTCACCGAAGGCGAAGTCTGAGCTGACACCGGAAGAGAAGCTTCTGCACGCTATTTTCGGCCGTGCCGGTGAAGATGTGAAGAATGAATCACTGGAAGTGCCGAGTGGTGTCGGCGGTATTGTGATTCATACAGAAAAGTTTTCTCGCCGGATGAGTCTGTCAGAGATCGAGCGCAAGAAGTTCGAGGACGAGCTGAAAAAGGTCGAGCAGGAAGGTGACGCCCGGATCGGGGATGCCTTCCGCAAGTTTGCCGGGACGATGAAGGCCGAGCTGGGTGAGCCGCTGACCGATCCGGATGGTCGGGACGTGGGGTCGCTGACAGACGACAGGGCCGTCGCGGAATTTGCCCGCAGCTTTGTGGCCTATTTTGAGGGCCTGGATATTCGCAGTGCTCAGAAAAAGACGGCCGCTCGGAAGCTGCTGAAGGATGAGTGGCCGGCCGTCGAGGCGATCATTGACGAGGAGGATCATCGTCTCAACAGCATGAAGCGTGGCGATGAACTGCCCAGCGGCGTGCTGCAGATGGTCAAGGTCTATGTCGCGTCGAAGCGTCAGATTTCGGTGGGCGACAAGATGGCCGGACGTCACGGGAACAAGGGTGTGATTTCGAAGGTGCTGCCTGAGGAAGACATGCCGTATCTGGAAGACGGAACACCGATCGACATCATTCTGAATCCGCTGGGTGTGCCGAGCCGCATGAACGTGGGGCAGATTCTGGAAACTCACCTTGGCTGGGCCGCGGCGAAACTCGGTTATCGAGCCATCTGTCCGGTCTTTGACGGGGCGACGGAAGAGGAAGTTCGGGCGGCGCTGGGCGAAGCCGGGCTGCCGGAAGAAGGCAAGACGGTGCTGCGTGACGGCCGGACCGGGGATCTGATGGAGCAGAAGACCACGGTCGGCTACATCTATATGCTGAAACTGCATCACCTGGTGGATGACAAGGTTCATGCCCGGGCGACCGGGCCGTACTCACTGATTACGCAGCAGCCGCTGGGCGGAAAAGCCCGGTTCGGGGGTCAGCGTTTCGGAGAGATGGAAGTATGGGCTCTGGAGGCTTATGGAGCGGCCTATATTCTGCAGGAGCTGCTGACGGTGAAGAGCGACGACGTGGAGGGCCGCACCAAGATCTATGAATCGATGGTGAAGGGAGAGAACACGCTGGAGGCGGGAACGCCTGCCAGTTTCGACGTTCTCAACAACGAAATCCGCGGCTTGTGTCTGAATCTCCAGCTGGAGAAGGCCGGTCACTAGTCTTTGATGTTGCCTCGGCGTTCGTGAGGAACCCGATGTTTGTCACGTCGTGTCCTGTTCGGGACCGGCGGGGACCGTCAGTTATATGTGTCAATCTGGACGGCTGGGCTCAACCGGTCAGCCGTCTTTCCAACCACAGGTGTTCAGGAGTCCCGACGTGAGCGTGAGTGAAACCACTTTCGATCGAGTCAACGATTACGCGTCTGTCCGTATCGGACTTGCCAGTCCTCATGACATTCGCAGCTGGTCTTTCGGTGAAGTCAAGAAGCCGGAAACCATCAACTACCGGACATATCGCCCCGAGCGTGACGGGTTGTTCTGCGAGCGGATCTTTGGTCCGGAAAAGGACTGGGAATGTGCCTGCGGCAAATATCGCGGGATGAAATACAAGGGGATGATCTGCGACCGCTGCGGCGTCAAGGTGACTCACAGTCGCGTACGTCGTAAGCGAATGGGACACATTGAACTGGCGGCACCGGTGGTGCACATCTGGTTCTTCAAGTCCATGCCCAGTCGTCTGGGTGCATTGCTGAATATGAAGACGACCTCGCTGGAAAAGGTGATCTACTTCCAGGATTACGTGGTGGTGGATCCTGGTGAAACACCGCTGAAGCATTGTGAAATGCTGACCGAGGACGAAGCTCGGCAGGCACGGCGGGACTACGGCGAAGATGCCTTTGAAATCGGCATGGGAGCTGAGGCGGTCAAGAAGCTTCTGCTGCAGATGAAGCTGGCGGAAATGTCAGAAGAACTGCGTGGTAATCTGGCCACGACCCGCAGTCAGTCAACCACCAAGGATCTGATCAAGCGTCTGAAGATCATCGAAGCTCTGCGGGACAGTGACAACCGTCCTGAGTGGATGGTGCTGGACGTGATTCCCGTTATTCCTCCGGACCTGCGTCCGCTGGTGCTGCTGGATTCCGGCAATTTTGCCACCAGCGACCTGAACGACCTGTATCGGCGAATCATCAACCGCAACAACCGTCTGAAGAAGCTGGTTGACCTGAACGCGCCGGAAGTCATTGTCCGCAATGAAAAGCGAATGCTGCAGCAGTCGGTGGATGCTCTGTTTGACAACAACCGCTGCAAGCGGCCGGTCCTGGGGTCCTCAAATCGTCCGCTGAAGTCGCTGACGGACATGATCAAGGGCAAGCAGGGACGGTTTCGTGAAAACCTGCTCGGCAAACGCGTGGACTACTCAGCACGAAGTGTGATTGTTGTGGGTCCGGAACTGAAGCTGCATCAGTGCGGTCTGCCCAAGAAGATTGCACTGGAGCTTTTTCAGCCGTTCGTGATTCGTCGGCTGAAGGAACTGGGACACGCGGACACGATCAAGAGCGCCAAGCGGATGCTGGAACGTCGCGATGAGGATGTCTGGGACATTCTGGACGAAGTGATCCGCAATCATCCGGTCCTGTTGAACCGGGCTCCGACGCTGCATCGTATCGGTATTCAGGCGTTTGAGCCGGTGCTGGTGGAAGGGAACGCGATTCGGCTGCATCCGCTGGCCTGCAAGGGTTTCAACGCGGACTTTGACGGCGACCAGATGGCCGTCCATCTTCCGCTGTCGATCGAAGCGCAGGTCGAGGCGACCACGCTGATGATGTCGACCCACAATATTTTCAGTCCGGCGAACGGCGATCCGATCATCACCGCGTCGCAGGACATTGTGATGGGCTGTTATTATCTCACGATGAAGCGGGAAGGGCAGCGCGGCCAGGGTATGGTGTTTGCTTCGTCCAAAGAGGTCTTCATGGCCTTTCAGCAGGGCAAGGTGTCTCGGCACGCCACCATTCAGCTGCGGATGCCCAAGGATAAGCGTGTGAAGGGAGAAGGCGCCAAGGGCTACCGTCATGGTGGTCTGGTTGAGACCTCTCCCGGTCGTGTTATGTTCAACGATATCCTGCCTCCGGCAATGTCGTATTATAACATCACCACGCGCAGCAAGGACCTGGCGACGGTGATTTCAGACTGCTACCTGGAACTGGGGCGTCGCGAAACGATTGAGCTGCTGGACCGGATGAAGAAGTGCGGTTTCGAAGCTTCCACGGACAGCGGCCTGTCGTTTGGTGCCAGTGACCTGAAGACGGCTCCGAACAAGGAACAGGTGATTGCGGCCGGCGAAAAGGAAGTGCTGAAGCTGATGAAAAACTTCCAGCGCGGCCTGATTACCGAAAAGGAACGCTACAACAAGGTGCTTGACATCTGGACCCATGCTCGTGAGGAGATCACGAAGAGCATGCTGGATCAGCTGGAGCACGACGTCCGCGACGAAGGTCGTTATGTGAATCCGATTCACCTGATGGCCAGTTCCGGTGCTCGAGGGGGCGTCGGTCAGATGCAGCAGCTGGCGGGAATGCGTGGGCTGATGGCCAAGCCGAGCGGTGAGATCATTGAAACGCCGATCAAGTCGAACTTCCGCGAAGGCCTGTCCGTGCTGGAATTCTTCAGTTCAACGCACGGTGCCCGCAAGGGACTGGCGGACACGGCTCTGAAGACGGCGGACAGCGGTTACCTGACGCGAAAGCTGGCCGACATCTGTCAGAACATGGTGATCACCATGCATGACTGCGGCACGACCAAAGGGCTGACTCGTGGTGTGGTTTATCGCGGTGAGAAGGTGGAAGTCAGTCTGGCGGATGCGATTCGAGGTCGTGTGAGCCGGACGAACATCGTCAACCCGATTACCGACGAGGTGATTGTTCGGGAAGACGAACTGATTACGGTTGAAAAGTCCCGCAAGATCGAAGAACTGGGGCTTGAGCGTATTCAGGTTCGCAGCCCGATGACGTGCGATGCTTCGCTGGGGATGTGTCAGTTGTGCTACGGCATGGACCTGTCCACCGGCGACCTTGTGGAACGAGGACTGGCGGCCGGGATCATTGCGGCCCAGAGTATCGGAGAACCCGGTACTCAGCTGACCATGCGGACATTCCACATTGGAGGGGTCGCCCAGACAGGAACCGAACAGAGTGAGCTGCGAGCCAAGCGTGGCGGGCGAATCCGATTCACCAGAATTCGGAGCGTTCTGAACACGGACGGCAAGCCTGTCGTACTGGGGCGAAACGGTGAAATCAGCATCGTCGACCCCAAGGGCCGCGAAGTGGAAACTCAGACAGTTCCGAACGGGGCCGTCCTGCAGGTTCGTGAAGATCAGGTGGTGGAAAAGGACGAAGTTCTGTGCAACTGGGATCCGCACGCCATTCCGATCATCTCGCAGGTCGGCGGTAAGGTTCGGCTCGACGACTGTGTGGAAGGGCAGACGGTTCGATCCGAGAAGGACCCGTCGGGAAATGTGCAGCGAACGATCACGGAGCATCGCGGCGGTCTTCATCCGCAGGTGATTGTGGAAGACGGGGCCGGCACGATTCTGGACTTCTACTACATGCCTGAAGGTGCCACGCTGCAGGTGGAAGATGGTGCTCAGGTGACATCGGGTGCCGTGCTGGCGAGAACGCCGCGAGAATCGGCGGGAACCCAGGACATCACCGGGGGTCTGCCGCGGGTCACGGAACTGTTTGAAGCGCGGAGTCCGAAGGATCCGGCCGTGGTGGCCGAAATTGACGGCGAAGTTGAGCTGCTGGCGGAAAAGAAGCGTGGCAAGCGGATCGTGGTTGTCCGAGGAAAGGATGGCACCGAAGTCGAGCACATCATTCCTCACGGCAAGCAGTTGCTGGTTCACACCGGTGACCTTGTGTCGGCGGGGGATGCCCTGGTGCGGGGCCCGCTGGTTCCGGAAGATATTCTGCGCGTCAGTGGTCCGGAAGAAGTGCAGCAGTATCTGCTGCATGAAATTCAGAACGTGTACCGGGCTCAGCGTGTGGAAATCGACGACAAGCACATCGAAATCGTCATCGCTCAGATGCTTCGCAAGGTGAAGATCAGCAGCGTGGGCGATACCGACCTGCTGCCGGGAGTGTTGATTGACAAATTTGAACTGCAGCGGATCAATGAAGAACTGCAGTCCAGAGGGCGAATTACGGATCCGGGTGACACCGAGTACCAGATTGACGATATGGTGCTGGTGAGTGAGGTTGATGAAGTGAATGCGGAGGTTGCGAATCCGGCAAAGATCGCGAAGCCGCGACCGGCGAAGGCAACACCGCAGCTGCTGGGAATCACCAAGGCCTCGGTTCAGAGCGAAAGCTTTATCTCGGCGGCCAGTTTCCAGGAAACGACCAAGGTCCTGACAGAGGCAGCTCTGGGCGGACGGGTCGACAATCTGGTGGGGTTGAAGGAAAACGTGATTCTGGGACACCTGATCCCGGCCGGTACCGGATTCCATCTGCATCAGGATGCTCATGTGCGGATTCACGATGACGCCATCCGGGAGCAGGAAGAGGCGAAAGCCCGTATCCTGGCGGCTCGGGACGACATGTTGTCAGACGCCGACCTCATTGCCCGGCGGCGGGACGACGACGATGAACGGCCTCGCGCACCGTCTCTGGCAGACCTGACGCCCGAGGATTAGTGGCGATAGAACTGTGTTTTGTCATCGGGACCGTCCCGCGGGTCTGCCGCAACGGTCCGATGGCGGGAATTAGATTGATTGCACGAACCCAAGGTTGACGATCAAACCCGGCACCGGTAGAGTGCCGGATTCCAATTTTCAGAACAGCTGATCACCGAAAGCATTGCTCGGAAACGCGTTACATGCCGACCATTAATCAACTCGTCCGGAAGCCGCGAAAGCAGCAGAAAAGCAAGAGCAAGACCCCGCTGCTGGAGCGTTGCCCGCAGAAGCGTGGTGTCTGTCTTCAGGTAAAGACTGTGACCCCGAAGAAGCCGAACTCGGCTTTGCGAAAAGTGGCTCGTGTACGGCTTTCCAATGGGAAGGAATGCACGGCCTATATTCCGGGGGAAGGGCACAACCTGCAGGAACACTCCATTGTGCTGGTGCGTGGTGGTCGTGTGCGTGACCTTCCCGGTGTGCGTTACAAGGTGATTCGCGGCGTGCTGGACACCCTGGGTGTCAATGACCGCCGTCAGGCCCGCAGTCGGTATGGTCAGAAACGGCCCAAATAACCCGTGTTTTCATCGTGTTTTCGCTCATTCCCTGACTAGTTAATTGCTGAAATGGTCAAGAAATTCACCGCCAGTCCGACTCAGTTGAAGCCTGACACAAGGTATGGCAGCAAATTGCTGTCCAAGTTTGTCAACTGTCTGATGTATGATGGCAAAAAGAGTGTGGCGACGTCCGTCGTTTACGATGCTCTTGAAATCATCAAGAAGCAGTTGCCGAATGAAGATCCGCTGGACGTGTTTGTCACTGCCGTCGAAAATGTCAAGCCGGCGATCGAGGTTCGGTCGCGGCGCGTCGGTGGGGCCACCTACCAGGTGCCGACTCCGGTGAATCCGAAACGTCAGCAGGCGCTGTCGATTCGCTGGATTCTGGAGGCCGTTCGCGGACGCAAGGGGCGGCCGGTTCATCGTTCGCTGGCGGATGAGCTGCTGGCGGCGTTTCGCCGCGAAGGTACGGCGATGACCAAGCGCGAAAACGTACATCGCATGGCTGAGGCAAACAAGGCGTTCTCTCACTTTGCCTGGTAAGGCTTGGTGAATCGATTGGTGCCGGCACGACGGTCCGCGTTCGGGCAGGATTTGAGTCGGTCAACATAAAATCGCCGGGCAGGTTTACCTGTTTGGCGTTTTTTTTATGCCCGCAGGTCGCCTGACGGTCCGTTTGGGCGGAGTGTCGAGTTTGGCTGGCTCGGCGTTGTGGGCCCGGCATGGTGTGGCTCCAGACGGTGTCGCGCTGAATGGTGTGGCTCGATGCTTTCTGATCGTGCGACGCGTCCCGTTTCAGTTCCGCGGCTCCCGGGGTCGTCGGATCAGGTCTGATAACGAAGAATTCTCCGGTCCCGGGAATCGGGTGTAAGCAGAGGCTCTTAGACATGGCTCGTTCTATCGATGGCATCCGGAATATCGGCATCATCGCGCACATCGATGCCGGCAAGACAACGACGACCGAGCGGATTCTGTATTACACCGGGGCCTCTTATCGGATGGGCAACGTGGACGACGGGACCACGCAGACCGACTTCGACCCGGAAGAGGCGCAACGCGGGATTACGATCTATTCGGCGGCCGTGACGTGCGAGTGGAAGGATCGCACCATCAATATCATTGACACGCCCGGGCATGTGGACTTCACGGCTGAGGTGGAACGAAGTCTGCGGGTGCTTGACGGGGCTGTGGTTGTCTTCAGTGCTGTGGAGGGCGTGGAGGCACAGAGCGAGACAGTCTGGAGGCAGGCTGACCGTTATAAGGTGCCGCGGATCTGTTTTATCAACAAGATGGACCGGATTGGTGCCAGTTTTGAGCGTGTGCTGGGGGCAATGCGTGATCGCCTGCGGGCGACTCCGCTGCCGATTCAGATTCCGGTGGGGCAGGGGCCGGCGACGAATCCCGACGGGTTGCGGGGTGTGGTTGATCTGCTGGATATGAAAGCGATTTACTGGGATGAAGAGTCACGCGGGGCGGAATTTCGCGTCGACGAGATTCCGGCTGAGCTTGCTGACGATGCAGCTTTGATGCGGTCGGAGCTGCTGGATGCGCTGTCGGATGTTGACGAAGAGGTGATGGAAGCTCATATGGAGGAGCGACCGGTATCTCGTGAGCAGATGGTTCGGGCGCTTCGGGCCGGCGTTATTGGCGGCGTCTTTCAGCCGGTTCTGTGTGGGTCGTCACTGGACTATATCGGGGTGCAGCCGTTGCTGGATGCGGTGGCGGATCTGCTGCCGAGTCCGCTGGATCTGCCGCCCGTGCACGGTATTGATCCATCACCGAAGGCAGACGGGAAAACGCTGGTGCGGGAAGCGTCGGTGAAGGAGCCGGTCAGTGCGCTGGTGTTCAAGATTCAGTCGGAAACGCACGGCGATCTCTATTTCGCCCGGGTCTATTCCGGTGTGCTCAAGAGTAACTCCCGGCTGCTGAATCCCAGAACCAGGAAGAAGGAGCTGATCACACAGCTCTGGCATATCCAGTCGGATTCGCGTGAAAAGGTTGAGGCGGTTGAGGCGGGCGACATCTGTGGGATTGTGGGTCCCCGCGATACAGCGACGGGCGACACGCTTTGTGATCCTCAGCAGCCTGTTCTGCTTGAGCAGATTCGGTTTCCGGAAACGGTCATTTCAGTGGCGATTGAGCCGGAGTCCAGTGCAGACCGAAAGAAGCTGGTGGAGGTGCTCGACAGACTGCAGCGTCAGGATCCGACTTTTACGGCCCGGACCGATGCAGAAACGGGGCAGACGATCATCAGTGGGATGGGTGAGCTTCACCTGGAAGTCATTCGGCACCGGATGGAGCGGGACTTCAACATGAAGGTCCGAGTGCACAAGCCGCGCGTGAGTTACCGTGAAAAGCTGCTTGCCACTACGACCGTGCAGACGGAATTCAGTGCGACCACGCCGGCGGCGTCTTTGTATTTCGGGCTGACGCTGGTAGCCGAAGAATTTGCGGAAGGTGAGAAGTCGGTGACGATTTCTCATAAGCTGAAACCCGGGGCATTGCCGGATTCGCTGCTGCGGGTGCTGTTGGAATCTCTGGAGGGTGAGGCGGACGGAGGCGGGAAATTCGGCTATCCGCTGATGGATCTGCGGCTGACTGTCACGAAGGTGGATTTTCGTGAAGAGTTGTCGACGGACACGGCAGTGCGGTCCGCTGTAGCTCAGGCCTTTAATCAGGTGCTGCAGCAGGGGCGTATCGTGACGATGGAGCCCATTATGGCTCTGGAAGTAGTGACGCCTGAAGAATTTCTGGGGAACGTGCAGTCGGATCTGAATTCGCGGCGGGCCATGATTGTTGATTCGGATCGCCGTGGTGAGCTGTGTGTGTTGAAGGCCGAGGCGCCGCTTATTGAAATGTTTGGGTACTCTACGCAGGTTCGCAGTCTTTCACAGGGCCGCGCTTCCTATTCAATGGAGCCCTGTCGGTACGCGGAAGCGCCACCAGATTCAACTCTGTAGTTCCGGCAGCCGATAATCTGCGAAACAGTTTCGAAACCGAGTGTCGAATCGTTGACAGATTCGACGAAGACTCCTAACATGTGCGATTCCCCGCGACGGGGTGTTAGAAACTTTTGCGTAAACTCTTTGGTGAAGGCGACTTGCGGTGGCTGCTGGCGATGAAAGTATCCGAATTCGGATGGAAGCTTATGACCATTCGGTGCTGGATCAGTCGGCAGCTGATATTGTCGACACTGCGAAACGCACCGGAGCCATTGTCCATGGTCCGATCCCGTTACCGACTCGGGTCGAGCGGTATACGGTTCTTCGAAGTCCTCACATTGACAAGAAGTCACGTGAGCAGTTTGAGATTCGGACGCATAAGCGACTGATTGATATCTGTCAGCCGACCGGGAAGACGATTGATGCTTTGAACAAGCTGTCTCTTCCAGCGGGAGTTGATATCAAGATTAAGGCGACTGCGACCGCCTGATTGGTGGTTGTTGTTCTTGCTTGCTTGTCCCGCCACCTGTGTGGCTGGTGTTCCTCTTTGACGTTCAGCGCACGGGTGCTGTGCTATGCCTGTCGGTTTGCTTGGTAAGAAAATTGGGATGACTCAGGTCTACAATGACGACGGCGTCATTGTGCCGGTCACCGTTATTGAGGCTGGTCCGTGCGTGGTGACGCAGGTGCGGACGGTTGATCGTGACGGCTACGATGCGGTTCAGCTGGGGTTTGGTGACAAGCCTCGCCGGCTGGCGTCTCGTGCTGAGCGTGGTCACGTGGCTGAAATTTCCGGGCGCCGTCAGAAGGCTCGGGCTGCGGCGGGTGCTGAGGTGGTGACGCGGGCCGGTTGTGAGCCGAAGGCTTTTGTGCGGGAGTTCCGCTGTGAGGATTCTTCTCACGGGCTGGAGGTCGGGCAGTCGCTGGCGGCTGATGCGGTTGCGGACTGGGCCTTTGTGGATGTGATCGGCGTCTCAAAGGGGCGCGGGTTTGCCGGTGTGATGAAGCGGCATAACTTCAAGGGGCAGCGTGCCAGCCACGGTGCCAAAAGAATTCACCGCCATGGTGGTGCGATTGGTCAGTCGGCGGATCCTGCACGCGTGTTTCGCGGGACGCGAATGGCGGGTCGTTACGGCGGCGTGCAGGTGACGGTGCGAAACCTGAAGGTGGTTCGTGCCGATGCGGAAAATAATGTAGTTCTGGTTGAGGGTGCCGTGCCGGGCGCTAATGGCGGCTTTCTCGTTCTTCGTCACTCGGCACGGAATCGGAAGCAGGTGTGATGATGATTAGTGTTCCGATTCGGACAGCATCCGGTGGTGAGGCCGGAGTGTATGAATTTGATCCGGCTGAGCTGTCGGCGTCTGAGGTGAATCGTCAGTTGCTGCATGATGTAGTGGTCATGTACGAGGCGAATCATCGTGTGGGCACGGTGCAGACCAGGTCTCGCGGAATGGTGCGGGGAAGTACCCGGAAGCTGTTTCGTCAGAAGGGCACCGGTCGGGCTCGGGCAGGAAATGCGCGGACTCCGATTCGTCGCGGCGGCGGTCATGCATTCGGTAAGAAACCGCGTGACTTCAGTTACCGGCTTCCTCGGAAGGCAGTTCGGCTGGCCACCAGGATGGCTTTGTTGAGTAAATTTCAGGACGGTCAGGCAGTGGTGCTGGATGCCTGGGGTTGTGATCAGCCGAAGACGAGTGTCGTGTCGGGGGCGTTGACGGCTCTGGGTGTGGCGGATTCGTCTGTTCTGATTGCGACTGACGGCTTGGATCAGAATGTGTATCGGTCGGCAAGAAATATTCGTGATGTCAGTGTGATGCCCGCATCAGATCTGAATGCGTATTCGCTGCTGCGGAATCGTGCTGTAGTGCTGACGGTGTCGGCGATGGATGGTCTTCTTGGTCGCGTCGCCACGGCGCCCGCGTAAACTGGTGAAGAAATGTCAGAAAAGAAAACCGGCATTCAGCTTGAACCGCACATGGTTATTCGTCGCCCTTTGGTGACGGAAAAAGGTGTGCACGCGTCTGAGCGGCTGAATGCCTACGCCTTTGAGATTCATCCGCTGGCAACGAAGACGGATGTGAAGAAGGCTGTTGAGGAATTGTGGCAGGTGCGTGTTGCGGCGGTGCGGACGCAGTCCCGAAAGGGCAAGCCGCGTCGTGCTCGCGTGGCGATGGGGCGGACGCGAGGCTGGAAAAAGGCTGTCGTGAAGCTGCACGAAGAGGATCGAATTTCATTCTTCTAGGATGCTGGCGGAACGCTGGTCCTGCTTTTGGGGTGTAGTGATGGGTATTCGATTTTACAAGCCGGTAACGCCGGGTCGGCGCGGAGCGTCGGTTTCGGACTTTGCCGAGATTACGGATCGCAGGAAGCGGCCGGAAAAATCGCTGACGGTTCGTCGTCGGCGTGCCGGTGGTCGGAACAATCAGGGTAAGATCACGGCGCGTCATCGTGGCGGTGGTCATAAGCGGCTGTACCGACTGATCGACTTCAAGCGTAATAAGGATGATGTGGTCGGGACGGTGACTCATATTGAGTACGACCCGAATCGCACGTGCAGGATCGCGCTTGTTGAATACGCGGACGGCGAAAAAAGATATATTCTGGCGCCTGAAGGTTTGAAGGCCGGGGCAAAGGTACAGAGTGGCGAGTCAGTTGAGCCGGTACTCGGCAACTGCATGCCGCTCGGTTCGATCCCTCCGGGAACGGAAATACACAATATTGAAATGCAGCCTGGCCGCGGCGGTCAGCTGGTTCGGAGTGCCGGGACGCGTGCCGTTCTGAATGCTCGTGAAGGTCGCTGGGCTCAGGTAACGCTGCCCAGCGGTGAGGTTCGCCGGCTGTCAAGTAAGTGTCGTGCCACGATTGGTGTGATCGGAAATTCCGAGCACAGCAGCATTGTTTACGGCAAGGCGGGGCGTCGTCGCTGGTTGGGCTGGAGGCCTCATGTGCGTGGTACGTGCATGAACCCGGTGGCTCATCCGATGGGCGGTGGTGAAGGTCGAAACTCCGGTGGACGGCATCCGTGCAGTCCGACTGGTAAGCTGGCGAAGGGTGGTCGTACCCGTGGCAGGCGGAAGGCCTCAAGCAAGGCGATTATTCGTCGTCGTCGGTCGCGACGATATGGTGAAGTTAAGGTTTGACAGGGTTTGGAACGGCGGGGTTTGATTCATGGGTCGATCGCTCAAAAAAGGGCCTTACGTAGACGCCAGGCTTCTTTCAAAGGTAGAGAAGCTGAACGAAGGCGGGCGCAAAGAGCCTGTCAAGACGTGGGCTCGGGCCTGTACGATTTCTCCGGAGTTCGTCGGGCATACGTTTCTGGTTCACAACGGGCGGGCGCACCTGAGCGTGTATGTGACTGAAGATATGGTTGGTCACAAGCTGGGTGAGTTCTCTCCGACGCGGACATTTCGTGGTCACGGTGCGAAGGGTAAGAAGTAGTCATGGGTGTTGTCAGAGCCACTCATCGCCACGCGCGAATTTCGGCCACCAAGGTGCGTCCGTTTGCAGATCTCATTCGCGGCCTCACGGCCGGTGAAGGGGTAGAAGCGTTGCGTTTTGTCCCGAATCGCGGTGCCCGATTTCTGGAAAAAGTGCTGAAGAGCGCTATTGCGAACGCTGAGGATCGCGGCGTCCGGAATCCGGACCGTCTGAAGATCGCGGAATGTCGCGTCGACGGCGGCCCGATGTTCAAAAGAGTGCAGCCGCGAGCGCGCGGCATGGCTTTTCTGATTCGTCGGCGAACGGCTCACATCCACGTCGGTGTGGATGCGCCTGAGCTGGGTTAGCTCACGCACGATCTCTTCGGATAATCTGGTTTAAGCAGGGGTTTTAAAATGGGTCAGAAGGTCAGGCCGACAGGATTCAGGGTCGGTGTCATGGAGAACTGGCGCAGTCGGTGGTACGCACCGAAGCGCGAGTTCGGTGACCTGTTGGCTGAGGATTTCAAGATCCGTCGGTTCGTGAGCACGAAGTATCAGTTTGCAGAGATCTCTAAGGTGGAGATCGAGCGAACACGGGATCAGGTGATTGTTCATCTGTTCACGGCTCGACCGGGAGTAATCATCGGTCGCAAGGGGCAGGAAGTGGATCGCCTGAAAGGTGATCTGGAAGACCTGACCGGTCGCCGGATGGATCTGAAGATCGTCGAGATCGGGAACGCAAACCGTGATGCAAAGCTGGTAGCAGACAAGATCGCTCAGCAGTTGTCGAAGCGGGGAAGTTTTCGTCGAGCGATCAAGAAGACGCTGGATGAAGTAATGAGTTCCGGTGTGCACGGGATCAAAATTGAGATGTCCGGCCGCCTGGGCGGTGCAGAGATGTCGCGTCGGGAGAAGGCCAGTCGGGGTTCTATCCCGCTGTCCACGCTGCGACGGCATGTGGACTATGGGTTTTCGGAAGCCAAGACACCGCAGGGTGTTATCGGCGTAAAAGTGTGGATCGATCTGGGCGATTATTCGGACGAGGAGACTGCAGATGGCGTTAATGCCAAAACGGGTCAAGCATCGAAAAAGCCAAAGAAGGCGTATAAAAGGTGATGCCCATCGGGGCAACACTGTCGTTTTCGGTGAATGGGGCCTGCAGTCGATGGATGCAGGTCACGTGACTGCGCAAACAATTGAAGCCTGTCGTATTGCGGCAACACAGTACGTGCGTGGGGTTGGGAAGGTGTATATCCGGATCTTCCCTCACAAGTCTGTGACGTCCCGGCCTCTTGAGACCCGAATGGGTAAGGGCAAGGGCGAGCCGGATCGCTGGGTGGCTATTGTGAAGCCGGGCACCGTGCTTTTCGAATTGACCGGCGTGGGTCGCGAGGCTGCTCGTGACTGTTTCAACAGAGTTGCACACAAGCTTCCGGTGAGAGTTCGGCTGGTCGGCCGGCGGCCGGTGGTTGAATGAAATCGGTAAGGTTGGGGTGTGGTGATGTCCAAGTCAAAGGTGCTTCGAGAGATGTCGGATGAGCAGCTGGATCACGAGCTGCGTGAGACGCAGCGATCGCTGTTTCGCATCCGTTTTCAGTCCGCTACTGAGCGGAACGATACGCCAAGTAACGTTCGCAGGCTGCGACGGGTGATCGCCCGCGTCAAGACCATTCAGCGGGAGCGAGAACTTGCTGCCGCTGGCAGTTCACAGAATTAGTTTGGGAAGCTGCAGTTCGCAATGAAAAAGACTCTTGTAGGCAAAGTGGCCGGGGACAAAGCGTCCAAGACGCTGCGTGTGGAAATCGAACGACGGTTTCAGCATCGAAAGTACGGAAAGATCGTGCGTTCGCGCACTGTCTGTCACGTACATGATGAAGACGAACAGGCGTCGACCGGCGACCTGGTGGAAATAGTCGAGGCACCGCCAAGGTCCCGGACGAAGCGCTGGGATCTGTTGCGGATTGTCCGGAAGGCGAGTGACATATCGGTGGAAGCAGCGAATGCCACGACGGAATGAAGCTTTGGACGGTGGGTCGGGATACGGCTGGGGCCGGTGGGAGTTGAGGTGAAGCAATGATTCAGATGCAGACGGTGATGGACGTCGCGGATAATTCCGGTGCTCGGCTTGTTCGCTGTATTAAGGTGCTGGGCGGATCACGTCGGCGCTATGCGACGCTGGGCGACGTAGTCGTGGTAAGTGTGCAGAAGTCGCTGCCGGGCAGTGCCGTAAAGGCTGGCTCGGTGGTGAAGGGCGTCATTGTGCGGACGAAGAAGGCTCGTCGCCGTGATGACGGAAGTTACGTGCGATTTGATCGGAATGCCGTTGTCATCGTGGACAATGACGGCAATCCTCGCGGCACACGAATCTTCGGTGCTGTCGCCCGTGAACTGCGTGAACGTAAGTTCATGAAGATCGTCAGTCTGGCCAGCGAAGTGATTTAAGTAAGCGCCATCCGGCAAAGTTGAGATCTGAAAATGGTACGCTTGTTAGAAAAATACAGAGCTGAAATCGTCCCGTCCCTGATGAAGGAATTCGGACGCAGCAACGTGCAGTCTATTCCGAAGCTGGAAAAGATTGTTGTCAGTATGGGCGTTGGTGAAGCCGTTCAGGACCGGAAACGACTGGACGCCGCCATGGACCATTTGACGACGCTGAGCGGACAGAAGGCGCAGGTTTGTCGAGCCAAAAAGTCCGTGTCCGGATTTCGGCTGCGTGAAGGCATGCCGATCGGCTGTCGCGTCACGCTGCGTGGAAAGCGGATGTACGAGTTTCTGGATCGTCTGATCACGCTCGCTCTGCCGCGAGTGCGTGACTTTCGGGGTGTCAGTACGACCAGCTTTGACGGCCGCGGAAACTACAACTGCGGGCTGCAGGAACAGCTGGTATTTCCGGAAGTCGATCCGGAAACGGTAAATCAGCCGCAGGGAATGAACATCACCATTGTCACGACGGCAGAGACAAATGATGAGGGGCGTTCGCTGCTGCGGGCATTCGGAATGCCGTTCAAGAACGAAACATCGGATCGATAATTCAACAAACAGCTGGTTGTGACCATGGCAAGCAAAGCAAAGATCGAAAAGTCAAAACGGAAGCCGAAGTTCAGCAGTCGGATTGAACACCGCTGCAACCTGTGCGGGCGGCCCCGTGGCGTGTATCGCAAGTTTAAGGTCTGCCGAATCTGTTTCCGGGATCTGTGTCTGGACGGACTCGTGCCGGGTGCCAAAAAGGCGAGCTGGTAAGACAGTCTTCGCGGGCGTACGCAAGAATTCAATAGCCGAGTATTTGTATCATGATGACTGACCCGATTGCTGATCTGCTGACGCGGATCCGGAACGCGATTCACGTTGAAAGTCCGTTCGTGGACATGCCGACGTCTCAGATGAAAGTCCGAGTCGTGCAGGCGCTGGAACGTGAAGGATTCGTGTGGGATCACGAGATCCTGCAGGAAGAAGGCGCTCCGGTGGCTACGCTGCGAGTGAATCTGAAATACGGTCCGAACGGCGAGCACGTGATTCAGCACCTGAAACGCGTGAGCAAGCCGGGACGGCGGGTTTATGTCGGTGTATCCGACACGAAGGAAGTGCGGCAGGGACTGGGCATTTCGGTGCTGTCGACATCCAGAGGTGTGCTCAGCAACCGCGAAGCGCGGAAAGAAGGGGTCGGCGGAGAACTTCTCTGTCAGATCTGGTAGGACGTTTGGTTAGATAATCGAATCAGAAACTGGTGTCTCTGCGATGTCTCGAATTGGAAGAAAACCGGTCAGCTACCCGGCCGAAGTCACGGTCTCGCTGAACGGGCAGGAAGTCTCTGTAAAGGGGCCGAAAGGCGACCTGAAGCTGAGCGTTCACCCGAATATGTCGCTCGTGCTGAACGACGCGGAGCGGGTGCTGCAGGTAGAACGACCGGACGACAGCCGCGAAAACCGGGCACTGCATGGGCTGACGCGCAGTCTGATTCAGAATATGGTGGATGGTGTCGTGAAGCCGTTTGAACGGCGTCTGACGGTGGTCGGCGTCGGTTACAACGCCTCATTGGCGGGCAACAAACTGTCATTGCAGGTTGGTTTCGCCAATACGGTGGTGATGGAAGTGCCACCGGGAGTTGATGTGGAAGTGCCGGCACCGACCAGTGTGATTGTGCGGAGTGCTGACAAGCAGGCCGTGGGGCAGTTTGCGGCCAACGTTCGACGTGTGCGTCCGCCCGAGCCGTACAAGGGCAAGGGAATTCGTTACGAAAACGAACAGGTGCGACGCAAGGCCGGCAAGGCGTTTGGTTCCAAATAGTGTAACGAGCACAAGACAGGTTGGTTGATCATTCATGAAGACTCAGAAGCGTTTAGCAAAACGAAAACTCCGACGCGGCTATCGTGTCCATAACCGGGTGCGGCGCGATGCTCACGGGCGTCCGCGGCTGTCCGTGTTCAAGAGTAATCGTCACATCTACGCCCAGATTATCGACGACGCAGCCGGCCGCACTCTGGTGGCAGCCAGTACGGTGGAATCTGAGATCGCCGGACCGGGCAAAGTGTGCAGCACCTGTGAAATGGCCGAATCGGTCGGTCGTCTGCTGGGGCAGCGTGCGAAGGAAAAGGGCATCGAATCCGTCGTCTTTGACCGGGGCAATTTCCGGTATCATGGGCGGATCGCGGCGCTGGCTGATGCTGCTCGAGAGCAGGGCTTGAATTTCTAGAGCTTAAAAAGTCGTTAGTTTGAGGTGAAGTGTGTCTTCTTCAGAAACACAGCGTGATTCCGGCGAGTCGGTCATCCAGATTCGACGGTGTGCCTGCGTCGTCAAGGGCGGTCGTCGATTCAGTTTTGCGGCGCTGGTGGTGACTGGCGATCGCGCCGGTCGCGTCGGATACGGGTACGGCAAAGCCATCGAGGTACCGCTGGCCGTTGAAAAGGCGACCAAGGCGGCCAACCGATCGATGAAGAGCTTTTCCATTGTGGAAGGCACCATCCCTCATCAGGTGACCGGCGAGTTTCGTGCTTCCCGCGTACTGCTGCTGCCCGCCAAGCCGGGTACCGGTGTCATCGCAGGTGAGTGCGTTCGTCTGGTGCTGGAAGCGGTTGGTATCACGGACATCCTGACCAAGAGTTTTGGTTCGACGAATCCGTTGAACCTGGTGAAGGCGACATTTGACGCGCTGTCGCAGCTGCAGACGCGTGAACAGGTGGAACGTTTAAGAGGGGTGGCTCTGTAATGATTTTGAACGACGTTCACACAGGAATCCAGAAGCGGAAGCCCCGCAAACGTCTGGGTCGAGGCACCGGCTCGGGTCACGGCAAGACCAGCGGTCGTGGCCACAAGGGATACTACAGCCGCTCTGGTTCACGACGCCGTCACGGTTTCGAAGGTGGCCAGATGCCACTGTTCCGACGGGTGGCGAAGCGTGGCTTTAACAACAAAGCGTTCGCGGACCGAGTGGTCATCATCAACGTAGGTCAGATTCAGAAGGCCTTCGAAGAAGGGGCCGAAGTGACCGTGGAAGCACTGGTGACGCGCGGACTGGTGCCCAGTCGACATGATGCACTGAAGGTGCTGGGTGACGGAGAGCTGACGAAGAAGCTGACCGTGAAGGCGAATCACTTCTCAAAGAGTGCGGAAGAAAAGATTGTCGCCGCTGGCGGCAGGTTTGAACGAATCTGATGAAAGCGCGGGCATTGGTTGCCCGCTGAAACTTCGCAGGGATTGAAGTTTCGGAGAGATCTTTATGTTCTCCAAATTACTGACCGTATTTCGCGTACCGGAACTTCGCCAGAAGATTCTGCTGACACTTGGGTTGTTGGCGGTCTATCGGATGGGGTTTTCGATCACGCTGCCATTTGTCGACCACAATGCGATTCGCGAAGCGACCGCAGCGGGCGGCGGTGGTGGTCTCGGCGATATGCTGAAGATGGTGCAGGTCTTTTCGGCCTCAAACATCACCAATGGTTCGATTTTTGGCCTTGGAATCATGCCGTACATCACGGCATCGATTGTCTTCCAGCTGCTGGGTACGGTTTATCCGCCTCTGGAACAGCTGCAGAAAGAAGGCGAATCGGGTCGGCGAAAGCTGAATGAATACACAAGATATGCAACCGTGGTGATCTGCCTGCTGCAGAGTTTCTTTCTGTTGAAGGGACTGGCTGGCGGTCAGGTAACCGGACAGGGAATGATGCTGCCGGGGTATGACGGTTTCGGCTGGATTCTGCTCGGAACCCTGGTGATGACATCCGGCACTGTGTTTCTGATGTGGATTGGCGAACAGATTGACGCCTACGGCATTGGCAACGGAATCAGTCTGCTGATTATGGCCGGCATTCTGGCTCGCATGCCTGGAACCGCGGGTGGATTTCTGAGTGGTTTTCTGGAAGGCGGCCTGGAACTGGGCGGTAACCAGGGAGTTGAAAAGCTGCTGGTGCTGGCGGTGTTATTTGTGGCGGTGATCTGGGGAGTCGTGTACATCACTCAGGGGCAGCGAAAGATCCCGATTCAGAGTGCGAAGCACGTGCGTGGCCGAAAAGTCATGGGCGGTCAGCGACAGTGGTTGCCGCTGCGAGTGAATCAGGCGGGCGTGATGCCGATCATCTTTGCGTCCAGTCTGTTGTTGCTGCCGTTCTTCATTTTCAATCAGCTGGCGGAAATCTGGCGTGGAAACGCGGTTCTGGACCAGTTGCGTCAGGCATTTAATCCGGGTCAGGGATTTGTTTACAACTTTGGCTACGTGATTCTGATTTACTTCTTTTGCTACTTCTGGACGGCCATCACTTTCAATCCGAAGGATATGTCCGAAAATCTGAAGGATATGGGAAGCTTCATTCCGGGTTATCGCCCGGGGGGACGGACGGCATCGCATCTGGAACAGGTGATGGTGCGGATTACCTACGTCGGAGCAGCGTTTCTGGCGGTGATCGCAGTCTTTCCGACAGTGATCTCAACGACGCTGACAGGCGACTATGCGATTGCCAGCTTCTTTGGTGGAACGGGATTATTGATTATCGTCTCTGTGGCCCTGGACCTGGTGCAGAAGATCGATTCGCATCTGGTGATGCGTAATTACTCAGGACTGCTGGACACAGAAGACTAGTTGTGTAAACGCGCCGCAAGGTGAGCAGGAGTTTGGTGAAATGAAAGTCAGATCAAGCGTGAAGCGAATCTGCGAGCACTGCAAGACGGTGCGTCGACGTGGGCGGACCTATGTGATCTGTTCCGCCAACCCGCGACACAAGCAGCGTCAGGGATAAGTGCACGTTGAGGTGTCCGCAGCAGAGCCGTGTCAGGCAGCTGCGGCGACCGGACGAATACAGGAATACAGTGAGTCTGATCTGAGGCGATGCCTCGTTGATTGTTGGAGTGAGTTTCGATGCCTCGTGTTCTCGGTGTGGACATCCCGAATAACAAGCCAGTGTATATAGCGCTGACTTATCTGTATGGTGTTGGCCGCGTCCAGTCGGTCAAGATCTGTTATGAACTGGGGATCGATCCGCAGATTCGTGCGAGCGAACTGTCGGAAGACGAAGTCAGCCGCATCACCAATCACCTGGACAAGAACTACACGGTCGAAGGTCCGCTGCGTCGAAAGATCCAGCAGGACATCGGGCGTCTGCGAGAAATCCAGTGCTACCGAGGTATTCGACATCGTCGCGGGTTGCCTGTGCGTGGCCAGCGGACCAAGACAAATGCCCGAACCAGAAAAGGCCGAAAAAAGACGGTTGCCGGGAAGAAGGGCGTGAAGGATATGAAGCACTGATGCGGCAGTGTTTCAGTAAGAATACAAATCTTCAGCAGGCTGTGAGTTAACACGTGGCAAAGGCAAAACAGAAAAAACGCGTACGACGTAATGTGACGAAGGGCATTGCCTACATCAAGGCGACCTTCAACAACACGATCGTCACCATGACGGACACCAACGGCGATGTGTTGTGCTGGGCAACCGCTGGCACAGTCGGGTTCAAGGGCAGCCGAAAAAGTACTCCGTTTGCTGCCCAGCGGGCCTCTGAAACCGTGGCCGAGCGGGCCGCCAAGTGCGGTGTCAGGGAAATCGAGATCCGTGTGAAGGGTCCCGGATCCGGTCGCGAAAGTGCGATCACGGGACTTCAGTCTTCGGGAATCACGGTGCGGTCCATCGAAGATATTACTCCGTTGCCGCATAATGGCTGCCGTCCCCCCAAGAAGCGTCGAGTCTGATCACGCCTGTTGGTGAGTGTGTACACAGCCTGTTCAAGAGTAATCCTGTAGTTCCTGGAGAAGTTGAAGATGCGAATTCGATGGCGTGGTTTGGAGCTTCCGAGTCGAGTCTTTCCGGTTCGAGACACCCTGACCTCGCAGTACGGCAAGTTCATTGCGGAGCCCTTTGAGCGTGGTTTTGGCTCGACGGTAGGCAACAGTCTGCGACGCATTCTGCTGTCCAGTCTGGAAGGTGCTGCCATCACCAAAGTTCGGGTCCAGGGTGTTCAACACGAATTCACCACGATCCCCGGGGTTGTGGAGGATGTAACGGACATCTGCCTGAATCTGAAGTCGCTGGTGCTGAAGAACTACAGTGCTTCAGTGAAAACGATCCGCATTGAAAAGAATACGCGGGGAGTCGTAACGGGGGCTGATGTGATCTGTGACGATCAGATTGAGGTGATCAACCGCGATCTGGTCATCGCCACAATGACCGACGATGTCCCGTTCAACATTGAAATGACCGTGGAAAACGGACGTGGTTACGTGCCTGCAACGGAGCACTATCACAACGATCCGGAAGTGGGCGTAATTCCTTTGGATGCCGCCTTTTCGCCGATCGTACGAGTTCGCCACGAGATCGAAGAAACACGAGTCGGTCAGCGAACGAACTACGACAAGCTGAATCTGGAAATCTGGACCAACGGAACGGTATCGCCGTCCATGGCCCTGGTGGAAGCCGCCAAGATTCTGCGGAAACACCTGAACTGCTTCATCACCTATCGCGAACCCGGACCGGAATCCGCTCCGGAAGGCGGGCTGAAGGGCATGATGGAGTCAACAGGCTACTCGCCGGTGGACATGGAGCTGGAAGAAAAGCTCAACAAGAGTCTGGCCGAGCTGAACCTGTCGGTGCGAGCGACAAACTGTCTGGAATCCGTTGGCATCAACACCGTGCGGGATCTGGTTGTTCGTTCAGAGGACGAGTTGCTGCAGGTTCGGAACTTCGGTGAGACCACGCTGGACGAAGTCCGGGAACGTCTCGGTGAGATTGATCTGCGGCTGGGAATGCGGTTGCCGAATCAGCAACCGGCCGGCTAAAGCGTCTCGGACTATTTTTTTTGAACACTGATAAAGTAGAGAGTTGTCGCCATGCGACACAGGGTACGTGGCAGAAAACTGGGTCGGAACGCGTCTCATCGCAAGGCGATGTTTCGGAATATGGCCTGCAGCCTGATAAAAACCGTACGAATCGATGAGGATGATCCCGGGCGCCCTCGTGTGGCCGGCCGCATCGTGACCACAGTTCCAAAAGCCAAGGAGCTGCGGCCGTTCGTGGAGAAGCTGGTGACACTGGCTCGAAAAGCGGTGGCTCACGAGCAGGCGGCAGCTGAGTACGACACCACAGCCGAAAAGGGTACAGACGCATGGCGAGAATGGCGTCAGTCCGAAAAATGGCAGCAATGGTCTCAGACCATTGCTCCGGCGGTGGCTCTGCGTCGACGAGCGTTTTCAATGCTGCGGGACAAGGAAGCCGTTTCTATTCTGTTCGACGAACTGGCAGAACGATTCGCTGATCGCAATGGCGGTTACACCCGTATTGTGCGACTGGCGGAAGTTCGACTGGGTGATGCCGGTGAGCAGGCGCTGATCGAATTCGTTGGCGAACGTGATCGCGTCAAGTCGAAGAAACGGGCTGCTCCGGTTGTTGAGCAGAAAGAAACAGCTCCGGCCGAAACAGCTCCCGAACCGGAAGCAGAGGCAACAGCACAGGGCTCTGAGGGAGAGTCAGCAGAAACCGGTGCTGAGGAAGCTTCTGAGAAGGAATAGCCTCAGCGCTGCTGAGAATAAACGAGCAGGCCGTCCGTATCGGGCGGCCTGTTTTCGTTTGAAGCCGCTATTGCCCTGAAATGCTCTGGAAAATAGCCTTCCCCTGGTAGACCCGTGCGTGCACGTGACGGGTGTGTCTTCAGCTGTTGGGGGAGTCCAGCGGGTGTCAGGTCAGAAATTCGATTTCTGTGCCGCCATCGGGCGGTTATGTGAAGATGTGTGCCGACGGCACCCGGAATTCCGGCATATTGATATGAGTCGCGTGGTGGTCACGTTTGCTCAGACCCGATCACCGGTCGAATGGGGGATGCAGGCGAAGCTGACGCCGATGAGATTTCGGGACGGAGCTCTGACTGAGCGCCGTGGTCGCCGGACATGGACGATTCAGCGGCTGATGCACAACGGCCGTGAGATGCTGTATATCCTGACCTTTTATCTGCCTCGGTTTCTGAACCAGACCTATAACGAAAAGCTGGTCACGGTCTTTCATGAGCTGTATCACATCAGTCCGAAGTTTGACGGAGACATCCGACGGTTTTCGGGCAGTTGCTACATGCATACGGGAAGTCAGGCGGGGTATGATCGGCAGATGGCCGTCTTTGTTCGGCAGTACCTGAGAATGGGATCTCCGGTGGAACTGCGAGCGTTTCTGAAGCACGACTTCACAAAACTGCGAAAGACACACGGCACGGTGGTTGGGCTGCGTGTTGCCGTGCCGCGGCTGCTACCGGTAGATGACGCGGCCTGAGGGGGAGCGGAGAACATGGATTTTGATCCTGCTGAGGTCCGTCCCTCGGTGTTTTACCAGCGGATGATTCACTGCATTGTGCCGCGGCCGATTGCCTGGGTGTCAACACGGTCGCCCGACGGGGTCAGCAATGTCGCCCCGTTCAGCTATTTCACCGGCGTCGGGTCACGTCCGCCCAGCCTGCTGTTCTGTCCGGCCAATAATCGCCGGGGCGAACCGAAGGATACGCTGAGGAATATTCAGGACACGGGTGAGTTTGTCGTCAACATCGTGCCGTTGGTTCTGGCTGAGCAGATGAACGCCTCTTCGGCAGATCTACCGTCAGAAGAATCTGAATTTGACGCCTGCGGACTGACGGCGGTCACCGGTCAGAAGGTGCAGGCACCTCGCGTGGCCGAATCACCCGTGCAGTTTGAATGCACCACGATGCAGATCCTGAACATTGGCGAGGGTCCAGGCGGAGCAAATATTGTGATCGGGCAGATTGTCCACGTCCACATCAGTGACTCGGTGATTGGCGCCCGCGAGCTGGTTGATCCGGATCTTCTGGATGCGATCGGACGCATGGGTGGGGTCAGCTACTGCCGGACAACGGAACGGTTCGATATTCCGCGGCCCGACTGATCGCAGGCCGCTCACCGCGGGCTATTGCTCCGCTTTCGCCTCAGCTTCCGTCGATTCGACGTCGGTCTCCGGCTCTGTTCTGACATTGTTGACGCGAATCAGTTCGCCTTTGGGAATATCTACGGTTGTGGTCCAGCCGAACGGCGGCGTATCTGAAAACTGCGCGTCTTCCGGAACGTCATTTCGCCGCTCCCTCTTCAGGGTGATCTGGTCGGGTTGGAGATGGTGGCCTCCGGCCAGGCAGCCGTGTTTGAAGCGTTGAGTCCGTGTCTGACGGCTGACCGGAACGCCTTCAACTATGCCGATGTCGGTGCATTGCTGGGGGTGTCGCCGGGTGCAGCCCGCGCGGCCGCCCATCGTCTGAGAAAGCGGTTTCGACAGATCCTGCGTTCTCAGATTGCTGAAACGGTTGGCAATGCAGAGGAGGCCGATGACGAAGTGCGTCGGCTGTTTACGGCGCTGGCCACGGCGACCGGGTCAGGCCGCTGAGAAGGGGCCGTGACTGCCGTGCGGGGCTCGGTCACGCAACTCCGGCCCGGCACAACACGGTGGTCGGAACAACACAGCGGAAAGACACAGCATAGCCGTAGACGCAACGGCGGATGCGTCTACGGGGTGGCTTCCGGCACTGACAAGCTGTCCGTGGCCGTGGGTGATTCGTCAGCTGAGAACATTTGCGGCGTCAGTACACAGCGGAATCCGGTGTGAAAAGCGCCGGTGTCTTCTTCGCCCTTCATGCGGGCACTCAGGCGGTAGCCGATGCAGTACTGGTCGCTGCACATGAAACTGCCGCCACGCTGAACGCGTTTGATGATGCCGGGTTCCTGAGGGTCAAAGCTGCTGTCCGGGCCGGGCGGATTTTTGATCGGGCTGACGGCGTAGTATTCGGGCTGATAATAGTCGGCGCACCATTCCCAGACATTGCCGCTCATGTCAAACAGCCCGAAGGCGTTTGGTTCGTACGACTTGACCGGAGCGGTGCGATTGAATCCGTCTTCGGCCGTGTCCTTGATCGGGAAAGTGCCCTGATAGATGTTGTGATGCCATTCACCGCCGGGGTTTCGCTGATTGCCCCATGGATAGAAATCACCGTCGCGGCCTCCTCGAGCGGCATATTCCCACTGCGCCTCCGTGGGCAGAGTCTTGCCGGCCCAGTCGCAGTATGCCATGGCATCGATCCAGCTGACGTGCACAACCGGGTGATCCATGCGGTCGTCGATGTTGCTGTCGGGGCCTTCCGGGTGCTTCCAGTTGGCGCCTGGAAGGTACTGCCACCAGCTGTAGGCACCTTTGGTCGGGTCGATGTCCTCCCGGCTGTTCAGCTGCAGGCTGCAGATGGAGCCCGGCTGGTTGAATTCTTCCAGGATCGCGGCATTTTCGAGTCCTGATCCGGGCTGGATACTGCGCAGTTCCGGTTTGCGTTCCGGCAGGGTCACGTAGCCGGTGGCATCGACGAATTGTTTGAACTGACGATTTGTCACTTCCGTCACGTCCATCCAGAAACCGTCCATGGCCACGGGGTGCGGCGGCTCTTCATCGGGAATCCCGGTGTCGCTGCCCATGATGACGAGGCCTCCGGGAACCCAGGTCATACCTTCCAGACGCGGTGCGATCCTGTCCGGGATCACTGCCGGTGGGTCCTTTTTGATTTGTTTCAAAATGACGCCGGGCACTTTGCTCTTGATGCTGGCGGCGACATCGGGATTGTGCAGAGCAGAGGTGTCGCTGACCACGGGAATGGGAGTTCCGAGGGCATTGCACATCGTCACGGAGGCCGCCGCCGGTTCCTGAGTCGACGTGTCTGTGGCTGGCTGTTCCGTCGTGCGATTTTCTGCCCGGGCAACCGGCGGCGTTCTGGTATCGCTGGCGGAACCGGTCAGCAAAACGGACCCGATCAGGCCGGCGACGGCAACGGTCAGCACAACGATTGCGGGCAGCATGTTCTTCATCATGGTCCTGGTCGCAGTAATCTCGATCGGGCGGGAAGCTGCTTAGAAACGGTAGATCAATAACTGACCGGTTGGTCGCCTTTCGCTCCGCGAAAGGACGCTCTCTCGCGGAGCGAAAGGGCGACAATAATTGACCGGACACTCCTTAACAAATCAGCAGTGAACGGCCGCCGGGTTCGGTTCCTGACCGGCGGCTTTCTATATCGTCCGTGGCGGCGGTCGGTTTATCAATCGTCGGTTTGTGGAATCAGGCTGTTCAGGCAGGAAACGCCGCGTTCTACGTCCTCTCTTCGATGATCCCCCCCGGTTCTTTCGACGCAGACCCACCCGCGATAATCAGATTCGGACAGGGAGGGAAGCAACTGAATCCAGTCGACGACTCCGTCGCCCACGGCCACTTCCACCCCGGCCCCGTCCACATCACGCAGCGCGTCTCGTGCGCGGACATAGCCGACGTGCTGATAGAGATCGCGGTAGGTGCCGACGACATCGGCTCCCGTCATAATGGCGGTGGCGGGATCGAAGCAGATGTTCAGTGGCCCGGCTTTGACTTCTGACAGGAGTTTTCGGATCAGTCGAGCGTCGAAGGTGGCCAGTTGCAGGTTCAGGACACACCCGACGTGATTTCCATGCCTGGTCAGATCATTCAGGATTTCGCAAAGCATATGGAACCGGGCAGCGGCTGACACAGGTGGCGAAGTCACAGATGAATTCGGTGTAAACGAAAACGGATTCGCCTGTTCGTCGATGCTGATCGGTGTTGTCGGACGCTTTTCGGCGTTGGCGTCGGAATCCGGATCCGGAATTCGGCCGCAGCGGACCAGCAGTTCGCTGGTTTCCATGCGGCGGACCAGCGACATCGACTGGCGAATCACATCCAGCCGTGGTTCAAGGTATTCGGCATCATGAAGGGCATGTCGCGTCGGGCAGATCAGGCCGGCCACTTTCATCTGTCGTTCTTTGACATACAACAGAATCTGTCGCAGCGCGGAGGTTCCGGTGGTGGTGACGGACAGTTCTGATCGGGTATTCAGACGAACGCCGGCCACTTCCATCGCCGCTGCCACGCCGATGGCTTTCTTCAGGGATGAGTCAAGATCTTCGGTGGCGACGGACAGGTGAAGGGTCATGGCTTGATTGCTGGTGAGAAAAGGGAAAGTTCGGGTGGCCGTACCTGATCGGCTGTGCCAGTGAGCCGTCTGATGTCGCGATACGAGGGCGTTACCGCGGTGTGGCTGGATGTTCCTTATTTATACCGTGATTGACGCAGCAGCCGAGGGTTGGTGAGCGTTTTGTCGGCGAACGGTTGCAGGAAATTGTCGGGAGGCGGCTTTCAGCCGGATTCCGGTGCGTGAGACGGCGGGGCATGGTCATTCTGCGGTTTTGTTGGTGGTGATTCTCAAAAAAGGGGGTTGCTTCCCTTGGCAGTTGGATCTGGCACAATAAAGAGTGCCTGATCATCCGCCCTGCAGCACGATTCCAAAATGATCCGCATAACTGACATCATGTGTTTTCTGGAGGACTATGCTCCTTCGGAACTGGCTGAGGACTGGGACAACACTGGTTTGCTGATAGGTCGCCGTGAGGCTGCGGTGGACCGAATACTGACGTGTCTGACGCTGACTCCGGATGTTGCGGATGAGGCGGTGGAGCAGAGGATTCAGCTGGTTGTTTCTCACCATCCGGTACTGTTTCGCGGTGTGAAACAGATCACAGATGGCAGCAGTGAGGGAAGTATGCTGCTGCGGCTGATTGAACACGGCGTCGCGGTCTACAGTCCTCATACCAGCTTTGACAGTGCGAGGGCGGGTATCAACCGGCAGCTTGCTGAGCGATTCGGACTGACGGAAATTCAGCCGATTCGTCCTCATCCGGAACTTCAGGGTCTGGGAAGTGGTCGGATGGGAAGTTTGTCCGAACCTGTGCCGCTTCCGCAGTTTCTCGGACAAGTGCGGCGGGCGGTGAGGGCCGAGTATCTGGAATTCAGTGGCAGTTCCACGGCTGTTGTGTCTCGTGTGGCGGTCGCGTGTGGTGCGGCCGCTGATTTTCTGAAAGATGCGATGGCACAGGGGTGCGATACCTTTGTGACCGGAGAGGCTCGGTTTCATGCGGCGCTGGAGGCTCGGGCAGCCGGCGTCAGCATGGTGCTGCTGGGGCATTATTCCAGCGAGCGGCCGGCCGTTGAGCAGCTGGCTGCCGAACTATCGGCGGCGTTTCCGGCATTGGCCGTTTTTGCCAGCCGGGTTGAGCAGGATCCTTTGACGGTATTTACTTCATGAGTCATTCAGTTCAGACGACCCAAAGCTGTAAAGAGGGGCTGGCTTCCTACACGTTTGGGAAAGCATTGATTCGCGGTGCAACGCTTCGGTGTCCGATGTGTGGTCGAGGGCGGTTGTTTCGGAACCTGTTTCAGATGAATACCAGCTGTCCGGAATGTGGATTCCGCATTGACCGGCCGGCGGGATATTTTCTGGGTTCGACGTATATCAATTACGGCTTCACGGCGGTGGCCACGACGGCCAGCTACGTGGTGCTGCATTTTGGGCTGCGGTGGTCCAATGCTGAGTTGTTGCCGGGACTGGTTGCATTTTGTCTGATTTTCCCTCTCGTTTTCTTTCGGTTTGCCCGATCATTGTGGCTATCGCTCGATTGTCATTTTGATCGAGTGGGGGCAGCCGAGGCGGTTGAAAAGTCGCGTCCCGCGAGCAACAGCTCAGAACTCGAAAAAACGAATGATTGAGCCCTTGACATCATTCGCCGCCTCGATACACTTCCCCGCTCGCCCGACACACGGGCGACGCTCACCACGAAACACGGCAACGCCGCGAGCGTGGTGAAGCAAGATCTTTGACAATTAGATTGAGATTGTGAGTCTGTGAGTTTTGGCTAACGAATGCTGGTTCGCCGCTCTTTGACCGGGGCGGCAAACAGGTATCACTCTTTTCTCGCTGATCGCTGTGGCACGGCCTTGATGGCCGTTGC
>JAVKCM010000093.1:0-45757 GCA_040222735.1 Fuerstiella sp.
TGTGTCTAACTCTCCCCGCTTGCTTTTAAAAAAAACCCAAGCTGTAAGCTACCCCCACGTTTCGACACGACAGTAATTTTCCGTTTGATCCTTACGACATCCAGAAATTCGCTCGTTCCGGCGATTCTATTTCTGAACTCGTTTCACCTCCCACCGGGCTGACCTTCATCATGCAAAAGCTTGTTTCCGGCATCCATGAATTCCAGCGCAGCTACTTCAGCCAGGATCAGAAGCTGTTTGAAACGCTGGTGGAGGGTCAGAGTCCGCTGGCCCTGTTCATCACCTGTTCTGATTCCCGCATCGATCCCAGTCTTCTGACCCGGACCAGTCCGGGCGAACTGTTCATTCAGCGAACCGCGGGAAATATTATTCCGCCCTACGGCGCGGTTCACGGCGGCGAGGCGGCAACGATCGAATATGCGGTCAGCGCCCTCAAGGTGAAGGATGTCGTGGTGTGCGGCCATTCTCACTGCGGCGCAATGTCCGGGCTGCTGCACCCGGAAGCCATCGAAAAAATGCCGGCCGTGCGGGCCTACCTGGAACACGCCGAAGCCACCCGCCGCATTGTCGAAGAAAACTACAGCCACCTGACCGACGAAACGAAGCGTCTGACCCTGACCGTCGAAGAAAATGTGCTGGTTCAGCTGGAAAATCTGCGCACACACCCGTCGGTGGCCGCCGCGGTGGGACGCGGTCAGCTAAAGCTGCACGGCTGGGTCTACAAGTTCGAAACCGGCGAGGTGTTTGCCTTCAACCCGGACCAGGGACAGTTTCTGCCACTCGCCAATGTGGCAACCGCCGGCGCTGACACCGAGCGGCATCTTCCGGTCATCTGACCTTGTTACCTGCGACGCGCCCGCTCGGCCAGCACGCGAAAATAGGCGTCCACGCTTTTTCGGTATTCTTCAGACACCGCTTCGGCTCGGCCGCGGCTCAGGTCCTCGGCCGACTTGCTGCGGAGCCTGCCCCAGTCTGAATTTTCCTGCCGATTGACGTCGACAACACTGAAATCCGGCTGAACTCCGGTGGCCGCCGGAACGACCGTCGACTCAGCGCCTCCCTCGCTCAAAGCCATCGACGCCTGCTGCTGTGCCTGACTTCGAGCGGCCGCAAGCGCTGCCTGCTGAGCTCGTGCCTGCGCAGCCAGTGTGTCCAGTGTGTCCAGTGTGGCCGGTGTGGCCGGTGTGGCCGGTTGCGACGCCCCCGGCTGCGGCGGCGACGACGGATCCGCCGGTGCCGCCTGGAGCCGGTCCAGTTCGTCCAGCGTCTGTGCCAGCTGTTGGCCCTCAGCACGTTCTTCCGGCGTCAAGGGCGCCGGCCGACCGGCTGCTGCGGTCTGTGCGGCCGCCGGTGCCGCAGCTGACTCAGGATTCGACGCTGCGGGCGCGGACGCTCCGTTTGTCCCCGGTGAGGAATTGCTTCCGGGCGGTGACGCGGCGGCCGCCTGGGATGCCGGACCGCCCGGACTGCCTTCGCTCGGTTCACCTTCGCCAGCCGCGGTATCCGCCGCCGGCTGTCGCTGTTCAGCCGCACTGTCGCTGGCGGCCGTGTTATTTTCAGCAGTCGCTGCGGCTTCGGCTGCGGCCAGCATCGGCTCCAGAATCCCGGACAGCTGCCCGGCCTGCTCAGCCAGCGCCTGTTCTGCCGTTGCCAGAGCCTGTTGCGCCTGCAATGCTTCCGCGTTGGGCTGAGCCTGCTGATCGATGCCGTCAGCGCTGGCCTGCTTTGCTTCCGCCGCTGCTGTCTGCAGCTGCGATTCAGCCCCGGTGACCTCATTCCGGGCAACCTGTTGAATCCGGTCGGCCATGTCCTGCAGCGGTTCAACCACCGGCATATTATTCAGCCGTCGTTCGTGACGAGCTGCTCTGGCAACGTCTTCTGCCGCCTGGACAACATCGGTCACGATTTCTGACTGTTGTTGAGCGGCCGCGGCCAGTTGATTCTGACTCGGTGTCAGCTCTTTCCCGAAGTCCGTTGTTGCCGCCAGCTGTTCTGCTCGCCGGTTGAGTTCATCCACCTCACGCACCGCTTCTTCCGCATACTGATCTGCCAGCTGTGTGGCGGGGTTTTCGGCGTCCAGGTTCGGACGCACCCGGCGCTTTACTTCGTCCGATTTCCGATGCATTTCCTTTGCCAGTTCCTGTGCGTTTTTCTGCACTTCTTTGGCAGCGGCCACCTTTGCTTCTTCTGCCTCTTTTCTGGCCCTGAGCTGTTCAAGATTCCGCTGCAGGCCTTTGTCATCCGGCCGGCGTTTCAGATTGTTTTCAGCCTGCTGGACCTGTCGCTGCATATTGCGAACCTGGTTTTCAGCATTGCGGACGCCCTGATCGGCCTGACGTTTGGTCTGATCGGCTCGACGAGCCAGATCAGCGGCATGCCGTTTTTCCTGATCATGAAACTGCTGTCGACGTCGTTCCGCATCCTTTCTGGCGGCCGCTTTGGATTTGTCGTCGGCATGGATCTTCTCATCTTTGCCGGCCGCGGTTTTCTGCCGGGCCTGTTTCAGAGATTCGGCGGCCTGTTGCAGGGCCTGACTGGTTTCCTGTGCCGTTGCCGCAAGTTCACCAAGTCGCTGGTTTTCGTTGACGCGGCCCGCCTGAGCCGCGGCGTCGTTCAGTGTCTGCTGGGTTTCTGTCAGCTGTTGCTGAGCCTCTGGCGTCTTACCCTGTCCTGACATCTGAGCCGCCTGAGCCACCAGCGTCCGGGACAGATGAGAGGCGTCGGTTGCCATCTGTCGCAGGTCTGCCGCCAGTTCGCGTTTCTTCATCTGAAACGGCGCGTCAGAACGTTCATTGGACTGCTGTAGATCACGATCTTCCTGAGCAGCAAGATCGAGCGCGTTTCGGGCTTCCTGAAGAGTGTCCTGAGTGATTTCGGACAGTGCTTCGCGCATCGCCGGGTTCCGCTGCAGTTCCGCTTCCAGTTCGGCCATCAGTTGCTGCGGATCCGCGGCTGCCATCGTTGCCAGCTGTTCGGATTTCTGAAACTGCTGATCGAGCTGGCGGGCGATTCCCTGGTCGCGTTCCATCTGACGCAGCTCGGCCCGCGAATCGGCCACGTCCTGCCGGTCATCCAGCCGCTCAAAATGCCGAGCCACCAGTTCCAGTGCGTCCGCCGTCTTTTCCTGCTGCTCAGCCGCCTGAGCCAGTTGCTGTGCCTGTCGCCTGGCCGACGACGCCTGCTCAGCCTGGTGCAGCGCCTGATTCATCTGCACAGCCGGTTCCTGAATCAAAGCGATGCTGTCATCCGCATCCCGGGCCCGTTCTCGTTGCTGATTGTCGAGAAGGTCCTGCTGGTTGGCATCGTCCACCAGCGCTTCGTACAGCTCTTCCAGTTGCTGGTTGATCTGCTGTTGCTGCTGGTTCAGCTCGGCCATCGGCGCTGAAGGTTCAGTGGGTTCGGAATTCTGATTCTGTTCTGTGTCGTCCGCCAGCTGAGTCGTCTGTTCTTCCAGCGTACGCAGCTGATCCGCCGCCTGCTGCGCCATTTCTGGAATGGTGGGAGCGTACTTTGCCACAACAGCCCGGGCTTCAGCCATCACCGGCGCCAGTTGCTGAACAATTAACATCAGCTGACCACGGATCTCGGCCAGTTCGTGACCCGCCCCGTACATTGCCGTTCTTTCATGCCGCCGCTGTGTGATTCGACGACCGACCTCCCGCACCGCGGCCGAATGCCGAATCTGATCCAGAGCGGCAATAATTTCATTGTCCACGCCTGCTTCACGCAATCGCCGACCAGCCTGTTCGAATCCGTCGTTGACGACATCCCATTGCCGAGGATGGTCGATACGAGCCTGAATGGTCTGTGAATTCCACCGTTCCAGATGCAGCAGCACACGCAACGCCTCATGGACGACGGCCAGCTGATGCCCGGCCTCCAGCGTGCGATACGCCGGAGCCACCTCCAGCAGACCGGTGGGCACGATGGATTCCTGTGGCGCGCCTCGGCGGTGCTGATTCAGCAGCGCCGTGACGGCGCGATATGTCAGCCCGGCGTCGGCAGCATACTGTGCATCGGAATCCGGTCGAACCTGCGTCAGTTCCCGACGGACTCTGAGTTGTCCCACACTGCGACGATGTTTCTGGTCGATTTCCGCCACAAACCGTTCGGCCTGCTTCAGCAGTTCGCTGCCTTTGGCCGAATCATCCGACTCGCTGGCCTGTGCCGCGAGTCGATTTTCCTGTTCCACAGCCCGTGCCGTTTCATAAATCGGCGGATACAGAGTCCCGGCACGGTTATAAAAGTCACGACGTGCCCCCACCAGTCGGCCGGGCAGTCCGCCGTCCACAACATCCATCCGTTGTTTCTGTTCCAGTTCCACAAACAGCTGCCGCGAAGCCTTCTGCAGCTGAGCCAGCCTGTCTTCGGATTCCAGGCCCTCCTGCAGACGAGTTCGATGCGTTTCTGCCCATGTCAGCAGATTTCGCAGGTGGCCGTCCAGGTGGCTCGGCATGCGTGATCGCTGTGCATGAATCAACTGTTCCAGCACCCGGAGCTGGTTCAGCACCAGCGTTTCCTGTCGCTGCAGCCGATCCCATGTCTGCGTGGGACTGTCCACCACCAGTTTCTGCTGTGTCTGCAGGGCATCCAGATCCAGAGCCAGGGCGGCCAGAAAGTTGTGCGACATCAGATGCTGATAATGCCCGGCCAGATTTTTGGCGTCGTCAGCGGTCCGCTCGAACGTCCGCTTCAGTTCGTCCAGATCCCGCTGGATCGTTTTCTCATCCTGCGACTGCCGAATAGCGGTCAGCAGATACGACGGAATGCTGGTGTATTCACGGTGCAGTCTGGCGATCACCCGGCCGGTCAGTTCCAGATCCAGCGCATCCGCCCCCGGTGGCATCTCAGCCGCCACCTGTTTGACCGAGTCCAGAATCTTGGCCGCCTGGTCGCGTTGTCTGGTGGCAAGGTCCAGCAGCAGGGTGTGATCCAGAACGGCTGCATCAGCCGTGCCTTCCGACTGCCTCAGACGTTCAATAACCTCCAGCGCGGACGTCCGGTGTTCCTGCAGCAGGGCTGCGAAGTCGGAAAGCTGATCGTAAAGCCCCGCCTTTCGTTCCATAACGGCATGCCGCTTCGGATCAAAATCCTGTGCAGCGACGATGACCTGCAGCGGAATAGATTCGCCCCGATTTCCTCTGCGGTCCGTGGCCACCAGCCGGGTGGTAATCCGATCACCGACCTTGAGTCTGTGAGTCAACAGATCCCAGTGCCAGGCTGCAGCCATCTGACGACCATCGCCGGCATCCGTGGGCTCCGCGGACAGCGGCAGCACTTCCCAGTCACGACCGTTGACGGACACCTGCTGCTCCAGACTGACCAGCGGCAGGTCGTCTTCTGCCATCGCCTTCAGTGCCAGAATATCATTGGGCGGCAGCAGCAGCGTGGATTCCTGCTGATCAACGAAGCCTGCTTTGGGAATAAGGTCCGGCTGAGGACGAATCTCGTATTTCGGGCTGAACAGGTTATCAAACCCCGTTTCCTTCGAAACCAGATGCACCTTGTAAATGGCCGGCTCGCTGACCGGAACTCTGGCGGTATAAGTGACCGACGTGCGTCCGTCCTGCGGCGCGGCGGGAGTCAGCGGAACCAGAATAAGTTCTTCCGATCCCGTCGGAGAAATTCTGAGTTCAGCCTCGGAAACCTCCTGATCCAGTTCCAGCGCCAGTTCCGCCGTCGTACCTTCCAGCACCAGCAGGTCACCGTGAGCTTCTGTGATGGTTTGCTCCGGCAGCTGTGAATACTCGGGGTACTCAAAGGTCTTATGGAACGCGGTGACTCGCGGACGCGCTCTGGATTCAATGCGGAATCGCTGCGTGATCGCGTCTCCGGCCAGAATACGATAATCGATGGCCTCATCAGCCACGTGGATGTTGGCGGCGAATTCAACGTCGCTGCGACCTCGCATGGTCTGCCGCACAACGCCCTGCGTCGCAGTCGTCGTTTCCAGAATCACCTGGTCCACGCTTCCGCCCGTGACTTCCACTACCACCGCCACCGTTTCGTCTTCTGCAAGAATCAGGGAATGCGGAGTGGGCTGTAAGACTTCCACCTGAATGCGGGACACGCGGGCCACATTGGCACCGGGCAGCATGGCTCTGGTGGTCAGCTGCCGAAATCGCGGATCCTCTGAGGTCAGCAACAGCGCCGCCACGGCGGCCAGCACACCGGCTGCAACAATCCAGCGGCCGACGATTCTGACGGGCAGCAGCCTCGGCACTCGCACCTGAGACATCATTCTGGCAACGTTGCCCTGCAACAGACTTCGAAAGACGGGTGAATCGTGCACTGCCGCCGGGTCATCGGCCGCCAGTTCCACCGCCGACAGCAGGTTCTCACGCAGCTGGGGTTCACACTGTTCCACCTGGGCCGCAATTTCTTCGGTCGCCGGCGATCTGATCAGGCGGCGCAGACACGTGAACCAGACAACGCCGAACACCGTCAGATACGCCAGACCACTCAGCAGCCATCGCACGCGGTCCGACAACAGCCAGTACCAGTCCACGGCGGCCACCAGCGCTACGCACAACACCAGACTGACAATTCCGGCACAGATGCCCCGGGCCAGCAGCAGGCGAAACCGTCGCCGACCGAACTGCTGCAGCTTTCCGGCGACCGTCGGATCAAGGCTCACGCTCATCGCATCATTCCCTGTTGCAGTCTTCTGAAATCAGCCCTGCTTCTGTATCGAATTCAGTTTCCAGCGCGGTCTTACGCCTGTCGTCATGCGACCCGCGATGTTGCCTACAGCAGCCCCGCCCGTTTTCTCAACAGCCATTCCGCCGTCAACAGCATAACAATGGCGGCAAACCACCAGTAGCTCTGCCACAACAACGATTCGGATTCCACTACCCGCCCGCTGCTCAGCGGACTCAGCAGATCCGGCAACTCACCCATCTGTTCTTCACGCAGGTATCGGCCACCTGAGGCCTCGGCCATCTGTTTCAACAGTTCTTCATTGGCCGCGGTTTCCGCCCGTTCATTCGATTCCGGGGCCCGCACCACAAACTGTGTCCGGGCTTTCAGCACCGATTCGCTGAACCCCGCGGCTCGTACCGAGACTTCATAATCGCCCTGCGGCAGCGCGGCTGAACGCCCCCGGTAGATGCCCGGAACTGTCGGGTCTGCGTCCAGCGTGACCCTGGCCACCACACGTCCGTCCCGCCACACCAGCGCTTCCGTCGACCCGTCTGACACCGGCTTCCCGTCCAGTCCCAGCAGACGAATCCGGAGATCAACCGCGTCACCGAAGTCATAGCTGACCGGACCGCTGTCGATCGACACAAATTCATCGCTGACAGCAAATGGTGGTGGAATCACAAATCCTGCCAGCTGATTCCAGATTCTCTGATGCCAGGTGTCTGCGGCCTTGTAACGCCACCGCCATGTTTCGTCGAACGCCAGATAAAGAACCCGCCCGGCCCCGACGCGGTGAGTCACCAGCGCCGGATACTGTTTATCACCCACGTTGATTTCCGCCAGGATTTCCGCCCCCGGCAGCGCCTCGGCCGCGATCAGGTTATGCGGTGGCGGAAGTTCCGTCCAGAAACGCCGGTTCTGCTGCTCGTCGACCTGCAGCTTCAACGCGCTGTGTGCAGCGCCTCGATCTGTCAGCTGCAGAGTTCCAGGTCGGGCGGTGATCACGTCCGGCCGCCATTCCACCGGAATCAAAGTAGCCAGATTCTGTGCATTCAGCTCACGCAGCACGCCTCGCTGACCGTCAATAAACACCATGCCTCCGCCACGGACGGTCACAAATTCCCGCAACCACGTGAATTCCTGCTCGGTGAACAGCTCCGGCGAAATCTCGCCGAAGATAATCAGGTCGTAGCGAAACAAGCTGTCCCGATCCGTCGGAAACTGATTATTTCCGTCACCGCGCGGCAGAGTCATATCGTCCGTTCCCGGACCGGCAATGATGGAATCGATATGCCACTGGTCATCCCGCTCAAACACATTCCGCAGATAGCGTGTTTCCCAGCGAGACCGACCATCCAGCAGCAGAACACGGTGGTTTTCAGTAATCGCGGCCAGTCGGATCGTCCGTCGGTTGTTCTCGGTTTCTGATTCATCAGCCAGCGGAGCCAGCGCAGCCTCCAGAGCCAGTGGAAGAGCATGTTGCCGAACTTCTGAGGATAACTGAGTGCCGACACGGTCCACCAGTTCCTCAATCCCGAATTCAAATTCGATCCGCCGCTCCCGAATATTCTGAGTCAGCAGCTGTTGAGACCAGAGCACCTGATCATCATGACTGATCTGAGCAACAAAGGGCCGGCCGGCCGGCATCTGATCACTGATGACCATGACTCCCCGCACAAGATCCTTCTGGAAGACCATCGACGGATGTTCAACTTCGATCAGCGCCAGATCCGGCGCCTGCCGGGTGGCCCCGACGGAAACGCAATAGAACCTCAGCCCCTGCGCCCCCAGCACGCGGGCCGTCTGCAGCGGTGATGGCCCCGCGTTGTGCTGGCCGTCGCTGAGCAGAACCAGCGCCGTCTGAGGCAGGTCGGACAGTGCGGCGGTTGTGCCTTCAACGGCCACTTCCTCAGCTGCCACGGTCTCAGCGCCCACAGCAGTGGTGGTTGCGGTGACATCCGCGAGTAGACCTTGCTGGCTGCCAACAAGTCCGCTGGAAAGATCGGTCAGGTTCGCGAACTCCGTCTGTCGTTGGCCGGAACCGCCATCAGCCACAGACAGAAGCGACCATCGGGCCGCATTGCCGGCCGACGAATTGACAGGCGATACGGGCAGTGGTTTCAGAACCGCCTCGGGGCCTGACAGAACAAAGATCTCTACGTCATGTTTCTGTTGCAGCCGCGCAAGCACGTCGGCAGATGAATCAGTCAATCCCAGCTCGATTCGTCGCCAGCGAGGATGTTCGTCAAACAGCACCAGCGCAGAAGCAATGGCTTCATCGCCGGAAGCAACCCTGTCAGACACCGTCGCTTCAAAGGTCTGCCGAACGTCCTGTTCCACCCGCTCGCACGCGGAAACAACCTGCCGCAGATGCGCCATGTCGTCATCGCTGACTGGTTCGCCGGGCGTTTCACCTGGCGTTTCACGGGCCCGCTCGGCCAGATCATTCACCGGCCGCAGTACTTCGGTCGTGAACTGGTCCAGCAAAGGTTCCGGCACCCGCGTCTGAATCGACAACAGCTTTTTCTGGATCTGCTGAATCTCCGCCGCGGCCAGAACATCGGACGGCTGGCCCTTTGTCGGTGATGCCGGCAACGCCCCAGGTTGCATGGTTGTGTTCTGCTGATCGTCCTGACTGGAAATGACCGTCAGCAAACGCTTTCCGGCCAGAAACAGTTCATCGGCGAGTTCGATCAGCCTGGTGTCAACTTTTCCCGGCGCCAGCCAGCCCAGCTGTTCGGCCACCAGCAGCTTTCGTCCCACGGACATGTGCTGGTCACGCAAAGTCATGCTGGCCGACGCGTCCACGTAGAGCTTCACGCGACCGAGTTCGCCGATGGTCTGCCGATGATGGAGCACCGGACCGGTCAGAATCAGAATGCCCAGTGCAAACGCCAGTGATCGCAGCAAAGGCAGCGACCAGCGAAGCCGAGCCGGCAGGTCAAGACTTTCACGCCGGTAGAAGCGCCAGGAAATGATTGCGACCAAAACAGCGAGCAGCAGTCCCGGCCACAGCGGCAGGGCTCCGACAAATCTGACACTGGTCATACGCGGACCCTCGCGAAGTTCTGCTGCAGCACGAGCTCCAGAAACATCAGGCCCAGCAGTCCCGCCAGCACGAACGGCCAGATTTCACGCCCATGGCGGCGGAGTCGATCCTGATCCAGATACGCGGTCGGCGACTCGGCAACCCTCGCGGCGAGATCTTCAGCCAGAGATGCCAGAGCGGACGGCTCCATCATGGTCAGATCAGATTCCTCGCGCGATGTTTCGGCCACAAAGTGAATGGTGGCCAGCATCGGAGAATTCAGGACATAAATTCCCGGTCGCTGAGTGGCGTCGAAGCGAGCCATCTGCAGCCGGCCCTGAGGCACCAGCCGAATCGAACGACGTGAGCCGTCGGGAGTCACGACGGACGCCGTTCCGTAGCCATCTTCCGTCTGGTTCCGCCCGGATGACTCGTCAGCATCAGCGTCGGAATCAGCACCAGCATGATCAGTCGCGCTGTCGTCGCCGTCTCTGGTGCTGACCGGCAGCAAGGCCACGGCCGGATCACCCGTGGCTATATTTCGCGGCGGCGATATCCGTGATGCCATGGTGGTGACCAGCTGCTGCATCAGTGGAACGAAAAAAGGACGCATCGGCAGGTCAGACCAGTCGGCATCACAGGCGGTCGCCAGTTGAACCACCGTACCGTCTCCGGCCGGCCGCTCCACCAGCAGCGGATCGCCGTTGTCCAGACGAGCCATCACAACGGGCAGAATGCGGCTGCCACGGACGGACGGAAGCGGCTCAGAGGCCGACGTTACCTCAGCGGCGTCTGTCCCGTCGCGGACCGGACTCATGGCTGCATCATCCGTGACAACCTGACACCACTGGCGGATTTCGGCGGTCGACAGATCACCGTGCGCCGGGTCATTAAAGAATTCCAGGGCGGGATGATCAAAATGCTGCGCCACGATTCGTGCGGCTCGCGCAGATTCGTCCGTCTGTGCCCGGGGGACTCCAAACGGCAGCGGCAGAAGGCCCTGCCCCGCGGCAAACATCCGTTCACGATACCAGTTCAGATCAATGCGGTTGCCGGCACACACCAGCAGTGCTCCGCCATCGTGCACCCAGGCAGACAGGTCGGCCAGCTGTTCGTCCTTCAGCGTCGACACATTGGCCAGGACCACCACGCGTGAATTGTGCAGAAGTTCCGCGGTCAGTTGATCTGCCGAAACGGTCTGAGTTCTGACCAGATCTGATAATCTGACTCGCCCGAACGTATAGGGCGTCAGCGCTACCGACAGAAAATCCGTCTCGCTCTGCAGAGGCAGCGAGGCGGGATCACCATCCACCAGCAGCACGTCGATGTGGTCCCAGATGGTGATGGCCGCGGCAGACCGATTGTCCGTGGGCAGCGGGTCGCCGGCCACAACTTCCACTTCCAGCACATGCGATCCCGGACTGTCCACGACACAGGGAAACAGCGTCTGCGTGCTGCTGCCGGCACCAAGAGAAACCTGAGACACGGAATATTCTTCGGCATCCAGACGAAGAATGACGCGTGCGCTGTCAAAATCCGTCGATCCGTGATTGCGGATTTCAGCGCGGACAGAAAACTGCTGGCCGACCCCTATCGCTCGTTGCGGAAACTGCAGTGATTCGACTGAAATATTGCCACGCACTGGTTCGCCGACCTGCAACAGCGTGAGCTCCGGTTTGATGTTCATCGCCTGAATCTGTCCCCGGATTGCCGCGGCCGCTTCGCCGTTGACGGCCTTCCAGTCGGCCGGCTGAAAGTCGCTGATCACAATCAGTTCGCGGCGGGCATGCGACATGGCAGACAGCGTGGCCAGCGCCTCGTCCAGGGCGGCGGGCATATCGCTGGCGCCGTAACCACCCTGCAGCTGCTTCAGTCTTCGCAGCACGGCTTCCGGATCAAACACCGGCTGATCAAAAAGCGGCGTCGGCCGTCCGCCGGTCTGAATCACGGCGACCTCAGATCCGCGGCCGGTGGCTGAAACAATCGCACAGGCAGCCTCGATTGCTTCGTCGAAATGCGTCCCGGCACGGCTGACGGCATCCAGTGAGTAACTGGTATCCAGCAATATCACCAAGGAAACCGGGGCGTCACCTTCCAGCAGTTCAGACCCGGTCAGGACCGGTCGAGCCAGACAAAGCGCCAGCAGCACCGGAATCGCACATCGGATCAACAGCAGAATCAGCTGTTCCAGATGAAAGCGACGGTGATTGACCCTGATGACAGATTCCAGCAGATGCATCGCCCCCCATTCGACCGTACGAAAGCGACTGCGATTCAGGATATGAATCACCAGCGGTATCAGAAAGGCGGCTGCTCCGAAGGCCAGCGCTGAATTGAGAAACGTCATTTCGACTTTCTCCTGAGCGCAAGATACGCGGCAAGGGCATCCGCATAGGGGCGGTCCGTGGTCATCGGCACCAGCTTGATGCGATGGCGACTGCAGCCTTTGAACAGCTGTTCCTGAAATTCCTCCAGCTTCTTCAGGTAGGCGCGTCGAATCTGAGCCGGATCGACAAGGTGTCGATTCGACACCGATTCCAGCGAAGAAAACTGTGTCCACTGACGAAACGGAAAATCCAGTTCATCCGGATCCCAGATCTGAAACAACACGATTTCGTGGTTGGCATGACGAAAATGGGCCAGCGACTTCATCAGCCGATCGACATTTCCGAACAGATCAGAAATCACAATCACCAGCCCGCGGCGACTGATCTTTACCACCATTTCGTGAAACACGTCGCCCAGTTCGGTTTCGAACTGCGGCTTCTGACGCTGCAGTTCAGTGATGATGGCGTGCAGATGCCTCGGGCGGGCTCGAGGCGGAATATATCGGCGGACCTGCCGGTCAAAGGTCACCAGTCCCACACTGTCCTGCTGCTGCAGCATCAGGTACGCCAGACAGGCGGCCGTCCGCACCGCGTAGTCGTGCTTGGTCACACCATTGCTGCGGGAACCTGAGTAGGCCATCGACCCGCTCGAATCCAGCAGAATCGTGCACCGCAGGTTTGTTTCTTCCTCGTATTCCCGAATGTACAGGCGGTCCGTCTTGCCGAACAGCTTCCAGTCGATCGTGCGAATGTCGTCTCCCGGCACGTAGGCGCGGTGTTCCTTGAACTCCACGCTGAAACCCTTGTGCGGCGAACGATGCAGACCGGAACAGAAGCCTTCGACCACTTGTCTGGCCAGCACCTGAAGATTGCTGAACCGGCCGATATCTTGAGACGACAGGACGTCAGAAACGTGTGGCATGTCGATAGCGGGGTGGAAGACCGTAGGAAAGCACGATGCAGAACAGAACGTTCTAGTCCATTCTGCACCGGAATACACGGTACTGAAGCCCGCTTTCGACACCTCTTACCGCAAATGGCCTTCAAAAAACCGGCGCCAGGCCGCGGCGACGGTCGGATCGTCCGCGCTGTGGCCGCAGGTCAGAGCCACGTATTCCAGCCGTTCCGGAACTTCCAGCAGCTCATACACCCTGGCCGCCCGCTGTACGTACGACCTGCTCTGCCGGTCATCGGAATGAGATGCCGTTTCCAGATGTGTGCTGCAGCCGATCACCATCATCGCTCGAGGTGCGGCCAGCGCCAGCAGCTCGTGATGATTACGTTCGAACCCGGGACGATCCGGATCGGCATCCAGCAGACTCCAGACCGTCCCCCGCAGCTTTTCATCCGGGTAGCTGTCCGTCGCAATGTCCTGAAACGGTCGGCGAGCATCCAGATACCACGGATCCAGATAATTGGAATTACCATAGATCGCCAGATGCGGGTCAATCGACACCGTCGCCCTGATGTCCTCACAAAAGGCCGCCACGTACAGCGCGGTCTTGGCACTCAGAGAAAATCCCATGAAGCCGATCCGCTCAGCATCAACTTCCGGCACACTCTTCAGAAACTCGACTTCCCGCTGCACGTCGTGCACCATTTTCCCCATGGGCAGCCACCGCCCGAAGCGCTCGTAAACAGCTTCGCTCACACCGTTCCGATAACTGGTTCCGTTGCGGTAATGACGGATGTGTGACCAGCCGGTCAGTACCACATAGCCGCGGCGGGCAAGCCACGCCCCCCACCACGTTTCCGGCTGAGTATAATCCGGACTCGTTGACGTCCACGCAATCACCGCCGGACACTGTCCGGGGCTGACTCCGTCGGGAATCAACAACAGGTGGGGCTGCAGAAAATCCGTTTCGATGGGCAACTGCAGTTCAATACGAGTATAGCCGTCCTTCTGCTGGCGGCTGACTTCGACCGTCTGAGTGATGTCTCCGAACCATTCAGCGTCTTCCGAAGCAGGTTCCAGTTTGCCAAGCACGTGCCGCCACGCCGACAACAGTTCGGGACGACGAACTGTACGCCACGTCTGAGCGGAATCGACGGCGCGGCCGTCGTCGGTCACCAGAACCGACGGCAGATCAAACTGATGTTGGTCTCGCATCAGCGGATGAGCGTTTTTCGGAGGCGTGTGATAGCGTACCTGAGCCGAGGCCTGATTCAGACTCAGAAACAGAATCAGACTCAACACTCCAGCGGTGATCATCAGACGATCAGTGGTCGTGCGCTGCACCCGCGTCTCCGTTGTTCGTAGTTGAGTTTCGCAACCAGTCAGTTATTGATCGACCGTTTCTTATGAACTGAACACGGCCTTCACGTCTTCCAGAATCATGTACAGACAGGGCACAAGCACAAGCACAATTGCGGTCGAAAAAAGAATGCCGAAGCCAAGCGAGATGGCCATCGGAATAATGTACTGCGCCTGCAGAGATGTTTCAAAAATCAGAGGGATGAGACCACCGAAGGTCGTCAAGGTCGTGAGCATGATCGGCCGGAAACGGCGCAGGCCTGATTGAGAAATGGCTTCCACGGCGGACGAGCCGTCTGATCCATCGTTGCGGCGGCGATTGGCGTAGTCGACCATGATCAGCGAATCATTGATCACCACGCCCGAAAGCGCGATCACGCCCATCAGACTGACCAGCGACAGGTCATACCCCAGGGCCACGTGACCAAGCAACGCTCCGACAATGCCGAAAGGAATCGCAACCAGCACGATCAGTGGCTGCACATAATCACGAAATGCAATCGCCAGCAGCGAATAGATAACCGCCAGCGCCAGTCCGAAATATCCCCACAGCGACGCGGTCGCCTGACGCATTTCGGCGTCACTGCCTTCAAAGGACCATGTGATTCCCGGAAAATCTTCGCGCAGTTTCGGCAGCTCGCTGGACCGCAATGCTTCAACGACCTGAGTAACCGCACCTGCCGGCTCCGCGTCCATCGAAACACCGATCACGCGACGACCATCGCGGCGATTGATCGACGTGAAGGCCGCCGTTCGTGTCACCTCTGCCACGTCCAGCAGAGGAACTTCGGCACCGTCGGGCGTCCGGACAACCAGATCTTCCAGGTGATGCATGTCCTCGCGCTGGTCGGCTGGCAGCTTGACGCGGACTTCGATCTCGTTGGTCCCGCGTAACAGGCGCAGTGCCAGAGAACCGAAGAACGCACCACGGAGCTGTTCCCCAAGTTCCTCGTCCGTCAGGCCGAGGGCGCGGCCCTCGGGACGAAGCCGGAAATCATACTGAGTCTTGCCCTTGTCGTAGTTATCACTGACATCCCGCGTGTTGGAATACGCCTCAACCCGCTCGACGAACGCTGTCCCCGCCTTTTCCAGCACCTCAATGTCGCTGTGACTCAGATCGACACTGATCGCGCGGCGGTGCCCGCCGGGGCCGCGTTCGGCACGAAACGTTACCTGATTCACCCCCGGCAGATCGCCGATCGAATCTCGCCAGAGTTCAATCACCTCTTTGGCCGTCATGTCGCGTTCATCGGGCGGTTTCATCACAATTTCGACGTCAATGAAATTCTGTCCACGGACGTTGGTCTTGATGCCCTCGGCCACCTCGTGAAGATTGTACTCTTCAAACATCCGCAGGCTGGCCTTCGTCACGGTGTCGGCGATTCGGGCCGCCTGATCAGGCGTCGTGCCAACAGGCATCCGAACCCCGGCTTCAATTTCGTCGGCGGAAACTTCAGGCATCAGCACCATGCCCATGTGCGAACTGGTGGCATAGGCGGCTGACACCAGCAATACCGCCAGCGCCAGTGTGGCCGTGATGTACCGGCACCGCAGACTCAGGCGAAGAATCGGTCCGTAAACAAATTCCACCACGCGGTTAAAGGCTCGACTGAACTGCTGTTGGCGACTGTGCAGCCATCCGCCCGTTCTGGCTTGTGCTCCGGAACGTCGCCTGCGGATCAGGTGCGCCGGCAGGATAAACAAAGACTCCACCAGCGACAAAGACAGCACGATGATCACCACGATCGGCAGAGGACTCCAGAACCTGCCGGTTTCGCCGGGGATAAACATCAGGGGAATGAACGCCACAATATTGGTCAGAATGCTGAAGATGACCGGTCCGGCAACTTCCGTCGTACCATCCACGACCGACCTCTCGCCGTCGCCTTCCGTCTGCTGCTTCTCGTAGACATTTTCTCCGACCACGACCGCGTCATCGACCACGATGCCCAGCACGACAAGAAAGCCGAACAGCGAAATCATGTTGACGCTGACCCCGGTCACCGGCAAAAGCAGAATTCCTCCGATGAAGGCCACGACCATGCCCATCATCACCCAGAACGCCAGCCGGAATTCCAGAAACATCGCAAGAATACTGAACACGATGACCACGGCCATCAGGGCATTGTCCATCACCAGCGCCAGACGGCGGCGGAATTCTTCGGCGTTGTTGCTGTCAATCCGCCATTTCACTCCCGGCGGCATAACAGTCTCAAATTCACGCAGCGTTTCCTCGACCGCCTCCGCAACCTCAATCGGTGACTGTGAACCAACGCGGAAGATGTCGAGTTCGACAGATGGGGTCTGACTGAACTGCGAATGAAAACCGACCTCCTCAAATCCATCACGAATCGTCGCGATGTCACCGAGCGTGACGACCGGACCTTCCCGCCCGGAAACAATTTCAATGCCGGCAAATTCTTCGGCCCACTGTTTTCTGGCCTTCACACGCAGCAGCACTTCTCCTGCCGACGTCTGAACCGACCCCGCCGCAACATCCTGGCTGGCTGTCCGAATGATGTCGGCGATGTCAGGCAGGGTCAGCCCGTATTCCCGCAGTCGCTGGCGCGGGACCTCCACGTGCGTGACGTAAGCCGGAACGCGGCGGAGCGAAACCTGGGTGATCTGTTCGTGCGACTGCAGCTGGTCACGCAGCTGTTCCGCAAGTTTCCGCAGCGACCAGACGTCAATGGGGCCGTACAAAGCGACCTGCATCACCTCCTGCTGCTCGTCCTCCAGGCGGACTTCCGGCTGTTCAATCTGTTCAGGAAACGTGCGGATCCGGCTGACGGCCTGATCAATATCCTGATAAACCTTCATCCGATTCTGGCCGGCCACCAGTTCAATCAGCACTTCACCGCGACCCTCGCGGGCCGAACTGCTGATCTCGCGAATCCCCTCGACACCTCGCACCGCTTCCTCAATCGGACGCAGAATTCCCTGCTCCACCTCTTCCGGTGCAGCTCCCGGATAACCGACGGTGACTTCCACCATATCCAGCTGAAAACGAGGGAAGACTTCTTTCTGAACCACAAATGCCGACCAGATTCCGCCTCCCAGCAACAACAGCATCAACAGGTTGGCCGCGATTGAATTATGAGCCATCCAGGCGATCGGCCCGGCTGGTACGGCCGGCCCGATCGACGTGTTGCCGGAAGACTGGTCGTCACGTTCGGTAGCAGAGCTGGCAGCGGACGAACTGACGTCTGAGGAACTGGCCGTGGCAGATCTGGCAGAGCCGGTCATTCAACCACCTCCGCGTTCAGGGCAGCATCGCGATCGGACTCGGACTCGGACTCGGACTCGGACTGGGGCTGGGGCTGGGGCTGGGGCTGGGGCTGGGGCTGGGGCTCGCACTGGGGCTCGGACTCGGACTCGGGCTGGGGGGGCTGGGGCTCGGCGTCGGCGTCGCTGGCTGAAGTTGAGGCCGGATCTTCGACGGACTCCGGTGCTGCCGTTTTTTCAGCTGCGGTTGCCTCAGCTGCGGTTGCCTCAGCTGCATTTTTCTCAGCCGCCGCGGCCTCACCTTCCGTTACCTCAGCCGCCGCAGCCTCACCGGAGTTCTCATCCTCAATAGCCGCACCACCCGGTGCAGGCGAAGCTGCTCCGTCGTCCCCCATCTCACCCTCGTCCCGCTCTTCCTTCTCGTCCTCTTCACCCTGCATCTCGTTCTCGTACTCGTTCCCGTCCTCGGCTAAAGATACACCAGCAGCAGAAACATCCAGCGTCTCTTCGCCGGCCGAATCTTCGTCCTTTTTTCGCAGCCCAATCCCTTCCGCGACCGTGGCCAGTGTCGTCGTCACCACCTCATCACCTTCTTCCAGCCCACGGCGGATGTACGCGAATTCGATGTCTCGGAAAACAACCTCGGTCTCGCGAATCTCAAGCTGATTATCCTTCATCACCCAGACCGTATCACGATCACGGACGAAGTCGCGCCGCAGTCGAACCACATTTTCAATCGGGCGACCGGCAATTTCTGTTTCGATCAAAGAATTCAGTATCAGCTTCGGTGCCACTGACTGCTGTCCGAGCGGGTCATCCACGATGATCAGCACACGAGCCAGCCGGGTCTCTCGGTCAAGCGTCCCGATCAGCCGTGCCACGCGCGCCGTTCGTTCCACCTCAGGCCCCCACACGTCCGGATTTCGCAGAATCACGTTGGAACCGCTGACCTCGCCGGTGGAATCCAGCGTGGTGGAGTCCGGCGGCGTCGATTCCGGGAACTGAATCCACCGAAGACTTCTGACGGGCACGGCAGCCATGATCCAGAATTCCTCCAGACCGACAAGGCGTCCCAGTTCGTCGCCGGGCCCGACCTGCGATCCGATGTTGACTGAACGGGACAGAACCTGTGCGTGGAAAGGAGCGTAGACGCTGGTGCGTTCCAGATCCAGAGTCGCTCGTTCCACGGCTGCTTCGGCGGCGGAAACCTCTGCTTCGATCGACGCGATCTGTGGCTCACGCATCACCAGCGCACGGTTGGTGTTGTCGATCGAACCTTCCAGCATCTTCAGTTCTTTTTCCGCCAGCCGCTGGCGTGCCTGTTCGATTTCGCGCGACGCCTCTGCCTGCTCCAGCTCACTGCGGCGGATCGACACGGCGTTGGCAAAGTCCGCAGGATCGATCCGCAGCAGCAGATCACCCTCGCGGACCATCCCGCCGGGAACCAGCTCCGGCGAAATTTCAATCACCTGTCCGCTCACCCGCGGACTCAGCACGATATCCTGAGCCGGCTGAACCGTTCCCAGTACCACCAGTCGCGGCGAAAACGTGCCTCGCTCAACAGGCACCGTTTCAACCAGCGCCGCCGATTTGCGCGACGAATTGGTTTTCTGCGCGGTCGGTTCAGTCTGGTTGATGACGATCACGGCGGCGACCGCCGCGCCCAGAATGGCAAAGCAGGCCAGCAGCGTCCCCAGAATTCGAAGCCAGCGCCATCCTGCTGCAGGTCGCTGTTTATCTGCCTCACTCATCGCTGTCAGTCTCCGGTGGATTCTCCTCTAAGGAATCCGAGTTCTTCAATTCAGGAGTCTCTTGAGAGACTTCCATGTTCAGGTTCGTGTCAAACTCATCCTGAACGACAGACGGCTGTTGCAGGAATCGCTGCGGCTGAGGGTCGAAGCCGCCTGCCAGTGCACGATAGAGTGTGACACGAATCAGGACTAATTCCAGTCGGGCCGACAATGTCTGGCGCTGTAAACTCTGTTGCCCGGTGATTGCGCTCAGGACGTCCAGATATTCCGCATCTCCAATCAGATACTGTTCTCTGAGCTGATCAGAGGCCTTGCCAGCCAGTTCAACCTGTTCTTCAAGATGTTCAATTCGCTCAAGCTGATATTTTTCCCGAACCAGGCTGTTCTCGACTTCACCAAGCGCTGTCAGCACCGTCCCGGCGTATTGGTAATATAGCTCACATACCACAGCTGCTGTGCGATCGACTTCGGACCGCCGCTGTCCTCCGTCGAACAGGGGAGCGATCAATTCTGCACCAACCGAAACAAACCAGTCCCGCAGTACAGATTCCGGATTTTCCGCGGCGTTCAGCAGAGACCCGCTGAGATTTAGCCGAGGATACTGTGCACTGATCGCTGATGCCAGATCATGGTCGGCCGCCTGAAAGGCCACAAAATCACGACGAACATCCGGGCGTCGCTGCAACAGCTCGCTCGGCAGCCCGGTCTGCGGCAGCGGCGGCAGCTCCGGCAGCGCAGATCCGGTCTTGTAGCCGGCCGTCTGAGGCATCTGCCCCAGAAGAATCGCCAGCTGGTGCTCCAGCACTTCGATTCGTGCTTTGGCAACAGCCGCCTGTTCCAGCGTGGATTCCAGCAGCTGCCTCTGTCGTAGAACGGCGGCTCTGCGGATCATCCCCAGCCCGAATCTGGATTCCTGAATCTCCAGCCCGGTTTGGTTGGTCTCGATCTGGTCGTCCAGCAGCTCCACCTGAGCGTGAGCCTCGACCAGCGAATACCAGGTGCTGGCAATCTCGGCCGAAAGCGTCAGTGCGGTGGCCTGATAGTCCAGGTCCGTGGCAACAGACCGCAATCGCTGGGCATCGACACGGGACTCAATCTCGCCCCACAGGTCGACCGGATAGGATCCATCCAGTCCCCACTGAAGCAATGTCCTGTCTTCTCCGGGGCCGAACGTCCCCGACAGCGCCGCGACACCGTTGACATCGGCAAACAGATCGGACGCTTCCCGTCGCCACAGAGCGCGCGCTGCATTCACCCGCTGCCGGGCGGATGCCAGCGAGTAATTGCCGCCCAGCGCCAGTTCAATCTGACGGCTCAGACGAGGGTCGTCGAAAGCGGTCCACCAGCGATCAGGGGCGATCGATTCACCGCTGCCGGTGAAAGCCGGCAAAGACGACGTCAGTTCCCTCGGCCTGATAATACTGCGATCAGCGCAGCCGGCGACAATCAGCAGCAGGAGCATCCCTCCGGCAGGTCTAAGTGGGGTCGGACCGAGATAAATCATGTACAGCCTGCATAAGCACTATCCGCACCGGAACGGTCGGAAAAGGCAGCCACAAAAAGGCGACCGAAAGCGAAACAAAGAAAATAAGCTGACGCATTCTGGTCCCCGCAATTCGCTCGGTAAATATCAACCAGGCCTCTCGCGATTAACCCAGGTTTGCTTCGAAACTCCGGGGCTGCACAAAGTCGCCCTGGGTGGCGGAATCAGCATTGCCAGTCACCAGTCGCGTAAAATCTGCCGATAAGCGAGACGAAGTGCGGGGCGTGGTTTTCCGGTCTCTACACACGGCGACGGACGGTCTGCAAAAAAATGACCGCGGACGCGCCATTGTCCAGCACGCTCCCGCCTGATGACTTCCGGGAGCCAAACCCGGACCGAGCGAAGGGAGCCAGGGAGGTTGATATGAAACTTCAGGACAACCCGAAGCATGGCACGCGCCAGCCCGGCCGGCGGAGCCAGAACTTCGCCGGTTCGCCTGCGCGCGCCTCCGGTTCGAAAGACCGGCTGCCGGAAACGATATCGGACGGTCGTGTGCTGAGTCCGATCGGGCAGTTTCCCGATGCCCCTATCGGCCGTTGCCGGAGAACGTGACCGAGAGCCCTGGCGGCTTCCACTGCGACCGTTGCCGGACAGACTGCCAGCGGAATTCTCACTGAACCCTGAACCCTGAACCCTGAAAACCGCGCCGAACGTCCCTGCAAAAACAGCGAGACAGCACCCGGTATCAATAAAACGCGGTGGCCAGTTTGCGGCGGTATTCACTGGCCAGCTTTGACTTGGGGCCCATCGCCGTCAGAATCGTGACCATGGCTTCCTTGGCTTTGTCACGGACTTCGGTTCGGTCCGTCACGACGATATTCAGCAGCAGATCGCATGCTTCCGGGTAACGTTTGTCAACGCTGAGTGCTTCTGCAAGTCTGATCTGAAGTTCCAGATTCTGCGGGTCGGCTTCCAGAGCGGCTCGTGCGGCGGCGGTGCCGCCGGTGTCTTCGACTTCTGACCTGAGTTCCAGCTGTTCCTTCAGGCTTGCGGCATCCGGTTCCAGAAAGCCGCGGGTTTCCAGCTGCTGAATAATTTCGGACGCCTCCTGATCCTGGTCGAGTGACAGCAGCACTCTGGCCAGAGCGATTTGAAAAGGGGCGGTCTCCGGTTCCAGCGTCGCAGCCTGACGAAAGCAGTCTTCGGCGGTCTCGGAATCGCCGGCTCCCTCAGCTTCCAGGCCCGCGTTATAGGCTTCGACGGCGGGCGACGGCAGGAAGGATTCCAGCCATTCCCGCACCTGCGGTTCGGGCATGACGCCGGGCAGCTGACTGATCGGCTGTCCGTCGACCATGGCCAGCACGAAAGGGATTGACTGGACACCAAATGCGCCCGCGATTTCAGGCAATTCATCAACGTTGATCTTCACCAGAATGAACCGCCCGTCAAAATCGACGGCCAGTTTTTCCAGAATGGGCATCAACTGACGGCAGGGCTGGCACCATTCGGCCCAGAAGTCGATGACAACCGGACAATCGTTCGATTGATCGATCACATCCTGTCGGAAGGTGTCAGTGGTTGTCGTTCGAATCCACGGGCTGTCCATCGGTTGGTCCTTGATCTTCGGCGGTTCCAGTTCCTGTTCTCCGGCTGCATCAGCCTTTGGCCGTTCCGCGGGCGGTGCGGCGGCGTTGCCTGAGGATATCGGACACTGCCGGGAATGTCCTTCCGAGGACACCTGTTTTAGGGCCAAATGGCCGTGTTCGAATGCTATCATGGTGCCGGATGAAGCCATCGCCCCTTAGACTCGGAGTCGCGACCGTGAGCCTGCCATCAGTTGAATTGCTGGAAGCACGACACTCTTTTCCCTGCGCCTACACATTCAAGATCATCGGCAATGCCGCAGAAAACTTCACCGGGCGGGTGATTGCGCATGTCCGGGACGAACTGGGGATGGAGATCGACCCGCCGTACACGCTGCGATCTACAAAAAACGGCAACCATGTGGCGATCACGATGGAGCCCGAATGCGTCTCGCCTCAGCAGGTGCTGGCGATTTACGCTCGTCTGATGGGCATGGACGGGCTGGTCATGCTGCTGTAGCTGCAGGTCGGCGGCCGCATTACTGCTCGTCAATTCTGGTAGGCCGGGTTTCCGGCTCTACCACTCGCACCGTGGGGACCGCGTCATCATCGAGCGCGTCATCATCGAGTCCGCCGGCGGGTGGCCGGTCAGTGTCAGTGGTTTCGTCGAAGCTGGTGCCCGTCCAGCCGCTCATCTGGAAGGTGGCTGCCGTCCGCTGCATGAACCAGCGCGTGAGCCAGCGTCCGAGTCGCAGGCGGACGTGCGGCACCAGCAGCGTAAACCCCACGCAGTCGGTCAGAAGACCGGGCGTGATCAGAAATACACCGGCCAGCAGAATCATCACGGCATTCAGGATTTCTCTGGACGGCGACTGGCCGGCGGACATCTGCTGATGCACGGCTCGCCATGCCTGCATCCCCTGTCGCCGGGTCAGCGTGACGCCGACAACACCCGTGAAAAGGACGACCAGAATGGTGATCAGAAATCCCGTCCGCTTCAGCATCTGGCTAAGCAGCACCAGTTCGATCAGCGGAATCAGAACGATAAACAGAATCAGACGTCTGAACACGTGGACGGTCACCTCACAGGACGGATCTTAACGGTTCGAAACCATGTTTCCCGGCCATGGTCCTGCAGCGCGATGTGACCCTTTGTCCTGAGTCCGAAACGGGTTGACTTCGAAAACTTGCTGGCCGCGATTTTCGCCTTCCATTCCTCACTGCCGATGCGGGCGTCACACACCAGAGCTCCGTTGTGCCGGATGGTCAGGCGATCACCCACCGCCAGCACGCGCGTTGTGTTCCAGGCCATGGGCGGCCGGACTGCAGTTTCGATGGCGGGATACAGCGCGTACAGGGCTCCCGCCTGATGATCGAGGCCGGGGTCGCGCTTTCCGGTGGCGTAGATCTGAATTTCCGGAGCGTTGAAGGCAAGTTTCGGCGTCGATTCGTCCGCATGAATCAGAATGCCGCTGTTGCCATCTGCAACCGTTCTCCATTCCACCACCAGTTCGTAGTTTTCAAATGGCTGTTCCGTGATCAGATCAACCCGGGCAGTGCCGTCACAATGCAGCACACCGCCCGAGACGTCCCAGCCGGACTCTGGCGGATTCTTCTGTCGGTAGCCGCGCCAGCCCTGCAGCGACTTGCCGTCGAAGATATGATTCCATGCGTATTGCTCTTCAATTTCCGTGAATTCCTTCCGCAGTTCCGGATGCTGATCAGCCACGTTGTGCTGCTCACTGATGTCGGTTGCGAGGTCGTAGACTTCCATTTCTTTGCCGGCACCGGGACGAACGGCCTTCCAGTTCTTTTTGCGAACGGCCGATTTCTTGCCGTACTGCCAGTACAGATGATCATGAACCGTCTGTGTGGTGCCCAGCAGCGTCGGCAGGTAGGACACGCCGTCAATTTCCGGAGGAGATTCAACGCCTGCCAGCTCGCAGGCTGTCGGCAGAAAATCCCAGAATGCCGACACATGGTCGGTGGTGGTGCCGGCCGCAATGCGTCCCGGCCAGCGGACAATCAGCGGAACACGAATGCCTCCGTCGTACAGGTCGCGTTTGTAGCCGCGGAGGGCTCCGTTGGAATCAAAGAACTCCATTTTGTGGCCGCCTTCCTGATGCGGTCCGTTGTCTGAAGTGAAGAACACCACGGTATTGTCATCGATCTTCAGTTTCTTCAGCAGTGCGATCAGTCGCCCCACATCGCGGTCGAGTCGACTGACCATAGCGGCGAAGCCCTTTTCCGGCGTTGGCCAGTCTGTGTCTGCATACGGGCCGTAGTCCGGCACTTCCAGTCCGTCTCCGGTCGCTCGGCCGCCTTCGTTGTTGGCGTGAGGAATGGTGTAATGGGCCTGAAGAAAGAACGGCCGGTCGGCATTCTTCCGGACAAATTCCAGAGCGGCGTCGGTCAGCAGGTCGTGCGAATAGGTTTCCCGCGTCACCGACACGCGCTGCTGGTCTCCCACGCGATTGCCGGGAAGAGTTTCACGGACTTCGTTTCGCCACAGGTACTCAGGATAGAAATTGTGGGCATTGCCCTGATCCAGATAGCCATACCAGAAGTCGAATCCCTGGCGCGAAGGAACTCCGCTGGAACCCGGAGTTCCCAGTGCCCACTTGCCGACGCCGCCGGTGGCGTACCCCGATTCCTTCAGCAGTGTCGTCACCGTCACCGCCCCGTCCGGCAGCACATACTGAGAGTTTGAATTGATGGCCGTATTACCGGAATGGCGTCCGGTCAGCAGCACCAGTCGAGAGGGGCGACAGACGGTGTGCCCGGCGTAATGATCGGTGAACTTCAGTCCCTCCGCTGCCAGCTGGTCGATATTCGGCGTCTGAATCTGTTTCTGACCGTAGCAGCTCAGGTCGCCGTAACCCAGGTCATCGGCCATGATGTAGATAATATTGGGGCGTTCACCACGAGGTTCTGCGGCAACGGCGGACCCGCAGACGCAGAGCGCAACGATCAGGCCCGGCAGGGCACGCAAACCGAGTAATGGTGGTACGGATGCGATGCCGCCACGGGCGGCGGATCCGCAGGCAGCAGTGGCAGACTTAAGGTTCTGGAAACAAGGCATGATTGATTCCTGTCTTTCCGGTGTGTCCGGTGATAATCACAGCTTTGTGGTGGCAGGCACCCATTGTTCATGATTGGCCCGGACATCGTCAGCGCAGCTGATCTCGAATGACCGGAATCAGTAATTCCGTGACCAGCTGATGTCCCTTATCATTGGGATGCATACCGTCCAGCAGCAGTTCATCGACAGACATCTTTTTCTTTGCCGCGTAGGTGTGCCAGGCGGTGTGCACATCCACCAGCGGCACGGACAGTTCTTCGGACAGCTGCCGCACGGCGTTGTTGTACCCGGACAGCGTCGGGGTATCCAGACCATCGTCCGCCTCGGGCTGATATGGCGGTTTCCCGTAAAGTTCTTTCAGCCGCGGCGTCCAGCGCAGCGGATTGGTGGTCATCAGAATGACTTTCGAACCGTTTTTCCGGGCTTCCCTGATCATCGTGGTCAGGTTCTGAGTGAACTCGGCAAGCGGCACTCGAGATGTGGTGGCGGGCGGTGACTTCCAGACGTCGACGGCCGAATCGTTGATGCCGAACTGCATGACGATGAGGCGTGGCTTGTGAGCAAGAACGTCTTTCTGAAACCGGCGGCGTGCATCGCGGGTTGAGTTACCACCGATTCCCGCATTGACCACCCCGAGGGTGGAACCGACACTCTGCAGCCGTTCGGTGACGCGGACGGCATAGACCTTCCGGACGGCACCGGGACGTTCAGCCGTGGTCGAATCACCGAACATAACAATTCCGTGAGGCTTCGGTGCCGGCGCGACGGGCGGCGTGTAAACGGGGATTTCTGCATCGTGCAGGGCGGCCACATTGATTTTCATCCGCAGTCCGCCCTGCATGGTCGTGATCCACAATTCGCCAGGTCGGTGCTCGTACAGGTAAGGATACGACACCCGGCCGCCCGGCTGATAGTTGGCCGCCACGACGACCGGAGCTGACCATGACCGGGCGTCATCGTCAGAGAACGCCAGCGACAGTTCTGATCGCTGGGTGCGATTATCCGGCAGATGGCGGGGCGGCGCATTCCACAACAGAGCGATCCGACCGTCCGACAGCCGGGCCATCTGAGGACAGCAGGTGACTGACGGGATCTGCGACTGCTTCAGGTTATGCCATGTCAGACCGTCGGTCGACGTGGCCTCCCACAACCACCCGGATTCGGTTCGCAGCAGCAGGTAGAGCGACCCGTCGCTGCGTTCAATCACGCTGCCTTCAATTGAGCCGGCATGATCGTGGGCACCGATTCCATAATCCAGCAGCTGTCCGCGCTGCCACGACTGCCCCTGGTCATCAGATACAAACGTGACCGTGGCATGTCGCCATTCCGGAATGATTTCCTGCCCCACCAGCACAATCCGACCGCTTCGCATCTGAATCAGCGAATGAATGCAGCCGCACCACGGCTGACTGAGTTTTATCGGCGTTTCCCATGTTTTGCCGTCGTCCACACTGCGGCAGACATAGGTCGGCAGCACAAAATCACGCCAGTCGACGTCCGCGTCCCCCCATCTCCAGCCCTTGGGTGAACTGCGTTCGTTCAGGTTCATCCACGCCGCAATCACGACTCCTTCCCGGGTGCGCAGCAGGGCTCGTTCGTTACTGATGCGAAACTGTTTCGAAGCGTCAAACAGGGGGGCGTCTGTCCATGTCATACCGTCATCCGCACTACGCCGCACGCTGTACGCATCAACGCACAGCACGTCTCCGCTGGTCGCCCGAACAAACGGTCCCTGGTGATCGAAGGGCAGCCTGGTGGCTGACGGATGCAGCAGCGGAGTCTCATCGGCGGCTGCAGCTGTGCTGTGCATCACAGCCAGAATTCCGGAAAACAAAACGAATTTCAAGAGACAGCGGTTCACAGGTATTCCGTTCATTCATCAGGCCCGGGTTTGTTACATGCCGACACGCCGGCCAGGTCTAGTCCACAGCACCACAGCAGTCAGGCTGGGCACCGACAGGTCGGGGGCAGCGGAAAACGGCGAGCGGTTTCATTCTGAGGAAACCCGCCGCTGTGGTACCGGCCGGACTTTGCATGATAAGGGAAATCGACAAGATGGGAATGGTGGCCGATTTGCCGCCCTGTAATGCCAAAGAAAGCTTATGTCTCAGCATCCTCCACCGTCCGAAAATGTGACTTTGTCCCAATTCCTTGTGGGAGCCGGACTGTTCGAAGGTGGCCTGCTGCTGGTGGCGTTTGCTCTCGGCTGGCTGGTGGGCGTTCACCCGACAGCGGAACTGACGTGGTCGCTGCCGGATTTCGGATTCGGGCTGCTGGCCACGCTGCCGATGTTGTTACTGCTGGCGGCGTGCTGGCTGTCCGGCAGCAGGGCGATGAAACAGATTCGTACCTTTCTGCAGGACCTGCTGGGGCCGCTGCTGGATCGCTGCCGGCTGATTGACATTCTGTTTCTGGCGCTGCTGGCCGGCGTCTGTGAGGAAGTTTTGTTTCGCGGACTGGTGTATCAGTGGATCCGGCCCTGGAACCCGACGCTGGCGATCATTGTGACCAATCTGTTGTTCGGCCTCGCCCACGCCATCACTCCGCTGTACGCGATTCTGGCCGGCATGATCGGACTGTATTTGACGGCGCTGATGACCGTGGATGGAACGCCCAATCTGTTGCTGCCGATCACGGCTCATTCAGCCTATGATTTCATCGCCTTTCTGCTGGTGCTGTGGTCGTACCGGCGGGATCAACGACGTCCGTCGTGATAGAGGCGGCCTGGGTGCGGGATGTCATCAAACACGGGACTGACGTTCCGGATCATTGATAATCTTTGCCCGCCGTTTGCACATCATGCAGCCCTGGATATCATCCTTCGCGGTTGTTTCCCGATCATCACCGGGATATTTTCCCCAGGCCATGATCCCCCGACGCTGCATGCGGCCGGTTGCGGGTCCAGACAGGCTGTGCACAGCCGACGAGCGAGAATGACAATGTCAGAATTTCGGGTTGAACGCGATTCCATGGGCGACGTGCAGGTTCCTGCCGACGCATTCTACGGTGCTCAGACTCAGCGTGCCGTTGAGAACTTTCCAATCTCCGGGTGGGAACTGCCGCCTGAACTGATTCATGCCATGGGACGAGTGAAATATGCGTGCGGCGTGGCCAACCGGGATCTGGGCAAGCTGACGGGTTCCGGCAAGAATCCTCTGACGACCGAGCAGGTGGCGGCGATGCTGCAGTCGTGTCAGGAAGTGGCGGACGGTGAACTGGACGACCAGTTTCCGATTGACGTGTTTCAGACCGGTTCGGGCACGTCCAGCAACATGAATGTGAATGAAGTGATCAGCAACCGGGCGATTGAGATTCTGGGGGGCGATCGTTTTGCGGCCGCCAAGCCCGTGCATCCGAATGATCACGTGAATATGGGGCAGAGCACCAATGATACGTTTCCGACGGCCATTCATGTGGCCGTGGCCACGTCGATTCAGAACGATCTGATTCCGGCACTGCAGCGGTTTGCTGATGAACTGCAGGCCAAGTCTGAACAGTGGGACAAAATCATCAAGATCGGCCGCACCCACCTGGCTGACGCGACGCCGCTGCGGCTCGGGCAGGAATTCGGAGGTTTTGCTCGCCAGCTGCAGCTGTCACTGGGGCGCGCCCAGCGTGCTCTGGAAGCCGTGCTGGAACTGCCGGTCGGGGGTACCGCAGTCGGTTCCGGCATTAATACTCATCCGGAATTCGGCAGCCGCGTGGCGGCCGTTCTGGCAGAGCTGACCGGCCTGTCGTTTGTGGAAGCGGCCAATCACTTTGAGGCAAATGCTCAGCGGGACGGACTGGTTGAATGTCACGGACAGCTGCGGTCAATCGCGTCGACGCTGTTCAATGTCAGCAACAATATTCGCTGGCTGGGATCCGGTCCCCGCTGCGGCTTCTACGAAGTGAAGCTGCCCGATCTTCAGCCGGGATCTTCCATCATGCCCGGTAAGGTCAATCCGGTGATGTGTGAGTCAATGATGCAGGTCTGTGCTCGTGTCATGGGCAACGATCAGACCGTAGCGATCAGCGGCACCACCGGTGGCCAGTTCCAGCTGAACATCATGATGCCGGTGATGGGGCAGACCACGCTGGAAAGTATTCGTCTGCTGGCGAACTGCACGAATGCGTTTGTTGAATACTGTGTGCTGGCGATGGAAGCCAACGAAGCAGCCTGTGAGGCTTCGGTCGAAAAAAGTCTGTCCATGGTCACCAGTCTGAATCCGCACATCGGCTACGAAAAAGCGGCCGCTCTGGCCAAGGAAGCTTTCAAGTCCGGAAAAACAATTCGCGAGCTCTGTACGGAACAGAATATTCTGCCCCCCGACGTGCTGAATGAAGCGCTGGATCCGATGAGCATGACGGAACCGCACGCCTGAGCAGCCGGCCCGTCTGTTCCGCCAATGCCGGTTGAAGAATTGCTTTTCCTGCACCGCGGGGCGCGGGGAATGAATCGGCGTTCTGCCGATTGACCAGGGGAGGGCTGCGATTGCGTTGACTGTTTGTCGGGTCCGGTGTCGATCAGATCGACAGTCTGACAGGTGCCGTGGCAACGGGGTGAACGATTCGTTCAGAATGGTGGTCGATCTTCTGCTTCGAACAGACTGGTGAGTCTTCGTTCCGGCGGCGCGGCTGAAAATTCGTCTTCTTCATCTTCGCCTCCGATATGTTCTTCGTTCAGCTGCTGGCCGGGTTCCTTCTGCATTTCGAACAAAAAGCGTGAGGCCATGGATTCACGGCGCTTGCCCCATTTCATTCTGGTCTTGGCGCGGGTCAGCGTCAGATAGTCCATGGCACGCGTGACTCCGACATAGGCCAGCCGTCGTTCTTCGGCGATATCCTTTTCCAGGTCGCTTTCCACGCTGCGTTTGTGGGGCAGCAGCCCTTCTTCCATCCCGACCAGATAGACGCGAGGAAATTCCAGACCCTTGGCAGAATGAAGGGTCATCAGACGCACGGCGTTGTCGGCCAGTTCTGATTCTTTATCGTTGGCTGTGTCGCGGTCCATCAGCGCCGTGGTTTCCAGAAACCCCTGCAGAGACGGATCGCTGTTCTTTTCGACGTACTGGCCGATGGAATTGACCAGATCCTGCAGGACGGTCTTGCGCTGTTCGGCCTGAGTTTCATCCTTGTACTGGCGATCAATTTCGCTGTCGTAGTTAATTGTCTTCAGCAGCTGTCGGACAGTGTCGGCCATCTGTTGCGGAGCTTCTGCCAGTTTGGCGCCAAACCGCATCAGCAGATTCCGGAAATCGCTGAGCGAAGCCTGAGCCTGTTTCGGAACCACGCCGGCAGCGATTCCTTCGGGAACGACCTCCCACAGGCTTTTGCCCCTCGAAACAGCCAGCTGAACCAGCTTTTCCGTGGTGGTATTGCCGATCCCGCGAGCAGGCGTGTTGATGATTCGCAGCAGCGAGACCTCGTCACGCGGAACAGCCAGGACCTTCAGATAAGCCAGGATGTCCCGGATTTCCTTGCGATCGAAGAACGACTGTCCGCCGACCAGCACATAGGGGACGTTCAGACGACGCATCTCTGTTTCAAACAGACGCGGCTGTTCATTGGTACGAAACAGAATCGCGATGTCTTTCGGTCGAACGCCGAGTTCCGTGATCAGATACGAGATTTCCTGTACGACGCTTTCAGATTCCTTCGTTTCGTCTTCGAAGGCCAGCATTCTGACGGGCGCTCCGTCAGGTTTGTGGGCGATCAGCTTCTTGTCGTGCCGGTCGCGGTTGTTCTTCACCAGACGATTCGCGAAGTCCACGATACGACTGGTGCAGCGGTAGTTGTTCTCCAGGCGGATTGTTCGAGTACCCTCGAAGTGCCCGCCGAAATTCAGAATATGCCGCACTTCGGCGCCGCGCCAGCCATAGATGGACTGGTCGTCGTCCCCCACCACGCAGATGTTCTGGTGTCGTTTCACCAGGTTTTCCACCAGCTGAAACTGCACGCCGTTGGTGTCCTGATATTCGTCCACCTGAACATGATCGAATCGAGCCTGATGCTTGTGCAGGACCTCAGGGAATTCTTCGAACAGGCGGCTGGTCAGCAACAGCAGGTCGTCAAAGTCGACGGCTCCCGAGGCTCTCAGCTGCTTCTGGTATCGTCGGTAGGCCATCGCCGCCAGAAAGTCGAAGTCTGCGTCGACATGTTCACTGGCGTTGTTTTCGGTCACGCCTGACATTTTCCAGCTGCTGATTCGATTCAGCAGATCACCCGGTTTGATCGTCTTGTCGCCTACGCGCAGCTCACGCAGGGCCGTTCGGGCGGCTGATTCCTGATCGCTGCGGTCGTAAATCACAAAACCTTTCGGGTAGCCAAGAGCTTCGATGTCTTCACGCAGGACGCGGACGCAGTACGCATGAAACGTCGACACCACGGGTTTCAGCTTCTGTCGCGACCCGAGCAGCCCGAGCGCGCGTTCCCGCATTTCCCGAGCCGCTTTGTTGGTGAAGGTGACTGAGAGGATCCGGTCCGGTCGAATTCCGTGACGGATCAGGTTCGCCATGCGGAAGGTGATCACGCGAGTTTTTCCGGTGCCGGCGCCGGCCAGTACCAGCAGTGGGCCGGAGAGCGTGTCGACCGCTTCTCGTTGAGGAGGATTCAGTCCTGAAAGGTTCAGCATATCAGTATCAGCGATTCTCAGGAGACAGGCTCCTGATTCAATTGGAAATCGTTGCCCTGTCCGGGCCGGTGAAGTAACTGCGGATCAATTATTCGAACATGGGATGGTGGCGATCACCGCGACTCAGCAGGTAGGCCATCAGATCCAGCACCTCTTCCTGATTCAGGGTATTCAGCAGACCCTTCGGCATCATCGACACTCTGGATTCCACAATCTCTTCAATCTGCTTCCGATCCACGCTGGTCAGTGCCCCGGGTTTCAGCATGTCGGTCTGCACCCGGAACGAATCGCCTGCCAGGTTAATGATCCGTCCGATGACGACTTTGCCGTCGAGTGTCACAATCTGGACGCTGCCGTACTGGTCGCTGATCTGTTTGCTGGGTTCCAGTACGGATTCCAGAATGTCTCGGGGACTGAACCGCCCGGACAGCGCCGTCAGGTCCGGACCGACAGCTCCGCCCTGATTGTCGAAGCGGTGGCAGGCAAAGCACGAGGCTGCTCCGAACATCTGACGACCGTGTTCGAAATTCCGTCCGGTCAGACCGGTCTGCAGCAGAGGAACCAGTTCTTCCATGGTCCATTCCCGGACGAACTTCCGCGGGACCGAGCTTAACACCGGGACATCCGATTCGGGTTGCGCGTCGAGAATCGGCTGCAGCCGAGCGAGGTCTTCGGCCGTAAGATGTGCCACGGCTTCGGCCTTGATGTTGTTGACGAACAGCTGAAAACTGGCACCTCCCTGGTAACCGGCCGCTCGAACAAACCATTTGAAGTAGCGTTCCTGCAGTTCCGGCGTCCAACCCACGGTCAGGTGCCGCAGGGTGCGGGCGTAATCGATCTGTTCTTCCTGAGTGGGGGCGGATTCCAGCAGTGCTACCAGCTGATCGACGGCCCAGGGCGCCTGCAGGTAAGTGGCCAGCTGAGCGATCTCTGAATTCAAAGGCTGAGTTTCGGCGGGCAGCGCGGCCTGCAGCCGATCGATCAATGCGGCTCGTTCGTCGGCATTCGGCGGCCCGATGCGAACAAAGGTCACGGTCAGCACCCGCAGCAGTTCGATCTTCTGAGCACTGCTGAGTTCCGCGACATTCAGCTGATTCAATGAGGCCAGAATCTGAGACGTCACCTTTGAACGCTCTGTGTCCGAAAGACCGCGGTCCTCTGTTTCCTGACCGTTCGACTCGGTCTTCGAATCAGGGCTGGCGGCGGTACCGGGTCCCTTGCCTCCGGCGGGGCGCGTTTCTGCTCCGTTCCAGTCCGGGATCGGCGTATCAATATCCGGCGCTTCGCCCCTGTCGGGACGTTCAAACGTTCTGGCGAAGGCCAGCAGCGCGGACAGGCTGGTCTGCGGGTCGGACTCTGCCAGCGCTCGGTCACGCCACTTCTCAGCCGGCTGATGTTCCAGCGCTGTTCTGGCGGCGTAACGAATGAAACGGTCGTCGGACCCCAGATGCGGCCAGATATCATCCAGCGAAGCGTCGCTGTCCACGTGGAACTGTTCCAGCTGGCGGCGCACGGCGAGTGCCGGAGCACCCGCACTTCTGGTCCACGATTCAGCAGCGGGCCCGGGGTGTGTCACACGATACAGGCCGGACTGCACTTTGCGGCCGCCGATGGCGAAATACATGGCACCGTCGTGCGGATTGATCACCACGTCCGTGAGAGGCAGCGGTGTTCCCGTGATGAATTCTTCAGGTTTTCCGGTATAGCTGGCGCCGTTTTCTTCCAGATGCAGCGCGTACATTTTGCCGTAGCTCCAGTCACAGGCGTACAGAGCGTGCTGGTACTTTGCCGGAAAGCCTGCTTCGTAGCCGAAACAGACACCGGTGGGTGAACCCGGTCCCACATTTACAACGGGCGGAACACTGTCCGGGTAGTAGACGGGCCACTTGCCTGCTCCGCTGCGCCAGCCGAATTCAGCGCCGCTGACCACGTGGCAGATTCTGGTCGGACGATACCACGGCGTATTGATATCCCATTCCATGTCGGCATCGTAGGTGAACAACTCACCGTCGCGGCTGAAGGCGGCGTCGAACTGATTGCGAAAACCGCTGGCGATCACTTCCCAGTTCTTTCCATCCGGATCAATTCTGTAAATGCAGCCGCCCGGAGCCCGCGTGCCTCGCATAAACTTGCCCTGCACGCGGGGCAGCAGCAGATCTTCGTCCCATGAAGCGACGCGTGAGCTGTCGATATCCGTCAGTTCTGTGCGATTACCGCAGACGATTACCAGCGACTGGCCGTCCGGATGAGGCAGAACGGCATGCGGACCGTGTTCGCCGGTGCCGTGCAGAGCTCTCAGCGTTTCAACGCTGTCCAGCTGATCGTCACCGTCCGTATCGCGAACGCGGTACAGCCCGCCAGCGTATTTTTGCCCCTTATTGACGCTCACGTACAGGCTGTCGAAGGCCCACAGCAGCCCCTGTGCCTCGCCGATGTCGACATTGATCTTTTCCACTGACAATTCTGTGGCGTTCAGAATTCCGGGCGGGGTGACGCGATACAAAGCTCCATACTGATCAGAGACAATCAGCCGGCCTTTGGGATCGACGCACATATTGACCCATGAACCCTGTTTCGACTTCGGAACGGAATACAGCAGTTCCACTTCGAATCCCGGCGCGACTTTCAGGTCTTCCACGGCTGTGGCCGTGGGTTCCTTCAGCGGGGCCACCGCGGACAGCGACTCAGCATTGATCTGTTTGGCCGGCAGTTTTTTCAGCCGCACGTTTCGAAACTGAGCCTTCATGGCGTTGCCGCGATGAACCTGAAACGCAATCACTCCCTCTGTTTCAGCTTCTTTCTTCTGCAGGTCCGTGACGTCGACCGTGACCACGCCGTCTATTTGATGAACCAGATGATTTCCTCGGGCGATGATGGTCAGTTCGTGCCATTCGGTCAGATCCAGCGGTGCGACGTCGCCATCGAGCGGTGTAACGTTTTTTGTGCCGTCTGCTGCGATGACAACCTTCTGTCCGCGTCTGGCGATGATGCCACGGCCCTTTTCGTCGTACAGCATGCCGCTGAAGGACGGGTTCGCGTGGATATCTGCCTGATAGCCGACGCAGACAAATTCACCACGCTCTTTGTCGTGGACGCTGCGATACTGCACGCCGGAATTGTTGTCGCCTTCAAGTCGGAAATCGCAGCGGAATTCAAAGTCGGCGGCGGTGCCGTTCCAGATCAGAAACTTGTTGTATTCCAGATGATCCCTGCCCCGGGTGCGGCCGGTGATGCAGCCGTTTTCAACTGACCAGAGTTCGGGATCACCGGTCCAGCCGGAAAGATCTTTGCCATTGAACAGCTGCTGAAAGCCATCCTGAGCGGTGACGGCAGCGGAAGTCAGCAGGGCCATGATGAGGGAAAATTGCCGGATCACGAGACCTCTTTCCTGTCAGAACAGCGGGGCAAAAATGCGGGGCGGGGATTGTCACTGAGAGCTCCTGGCGACGCAAGGAACGGGCCGCTTCGGCCTGCCCCGTTTCACGGAATTCGTGTTTCCGCCTGCTTAAACCCGCCCAAAAGCCGGATTCTGAACTCTGTGCACAAAAAGAACCAAAAAACTGTACGAAGGTCAGACCTGGATGTCACTAATGTTACAGCACCATCCTGAGTTGCCGATCGGACCGGCAGAATCGGTGTTTGGTGATGTTCACCGGGAAACAACAAATAAACAATCGCGGCAGGCATCTTGTCCACCGGACGAAAGACGCCGCCGGAAAGCTGATGATGCCATCGACGGTGGTGTCAGTCACAGAGGTGTCTGATGAGACTTACACTGCGAACGCTGCTGGCCTATCTGGATGACCGGCTTTCTCCGGCAAATGCCCGTGAACTGGGGCAGAAGCTGGCCAAAAGTCCGTTTGCGACAGAACTGGCTGGCCGAATCAAAGAGGTTGTTCGTCGGCGACGACTCGCAAAAGACAACGTCCAGACGATTGATGCCAATCTGATTGCCGAATACCTGGATGACCAGCTGACTCCGGAACTGGTGGCACTGATCGAAAAGGAAATCCTGGCTTCAGACCATTCGCTGGCCGAAGTGGCAGCCGCACATCAGATTCTGGGACTGCTGAGCGATCCGGTCGAGATCAGTGACGGACTGAAGGACCGTCTGCACCAGCTGGATCCATTTACGGAAGAACCGGATCAGGAACCGACACCGCGTGAGGAAGGTGAGGGAGCCAGCGAGACAAACTGGACACCTCTGCAGCGACAGGCTGAGGCTCAGAAGCGTTCACCGATGCTGCTGCTGGTGATCATGGTCCTGGGCTGGCTGGCACTGCTTGCCACGGATTCTAATCTGTTTCAGCGAGATCGACCGATCGTTCAGAACGATCCGGCTGATGCGGACGCCGACGTGGCGGCCGCGCCGGACGGCGCCGCTTCGCCGCAGCCGGGTGGTGCCGGCCAGCCGACAGAAACGACGCCGACAGAAACTGGAACCCCGATCGCAGATGCGTCTGTCCGGCCGGGGCAGGTAGCGGGTGCCTCCCCGGGAAAAGCGGCGGACGGTACTCAGCCGCCGGCATCGGCTTCAGACCTCGCTCAGCCTGCAACGGTCGTACCCAACACGAGCCCCGGGACCAAGAGTCCCGGGACTACGAGCCCGGGCACGACGGCTGCGGCACCAACGACGGTCGGTACGAATCAGGGATCGCCTGTCGAGACCGTTCCTGCCACCGAACCACCATCGCAGCCGCCATCGGAAACGGCAGCTTCGCAGCCTCAGTCGGTCGAGCCGATCGAGCTGACGGACAAGCACGGCATGCTGGTACTGAGAGATCCGGACAGCGGATCGTGGAATTGGGCGTCCGGCGCGGGAACTGAGCCGGTCCACAACTGGTCAACAAGTCTGTCGACGCAGTTTGCAGTGGTTTCCGAACCGTTTCGCGTGACTGTCCGCGCTCCCCGGTCCGGCTGGTCGGCCCGGATTCTGGGGCCAGCCGTGTTCCGAATCAGCCAGGGTGAACAGACCGGGGTGCACCTGCTGGAGGGACGCATGCTGCTGAGCGGGGACATCGGCGACCGGGCGGCCACGCTGAACCTGAAAGCCGGTCGTCGGATGGTCAGCATCGATGTTGCGGCGGGTCAGGACGTCGTTGGCGTTTCGGTATTGCCACAGCCTGTGGATCTGGCAACACCAGCGGACGAGAACAGTGACGCCGCCCTGCTGCCGCTGGACAATGCGTGTACACTGATGATTTCGGCGGTCTCGGCTGACGTGCAGGTGCGCGTCGGCGGTTCGCCTCAGCCCATCAGCTTCATGCAGGGGAACACATGGCGATGGAACACCGCCAATGATCTGGCCACAGCCGGTTCCCAGTCGGTAACCAATATCGTTCCGGAATGGATTTTCGAAGCCAGAAACCCGCCGAGCGATCTGCAGCTGCAGACCAGGACAGAGACCGCAGCGGCCTACAAGAAATCCGGCTCTGTGACGGGTGCAGCCCTGGAAGTAGCCGAGAATCGCAATCCGCAGATCGCCTCATACGGGGTCCGGCTGCTGAGTATGATCGGCAATGTCAACAACCTGACGGCTTTGCTGCTGCAGTCGGAAGAAGAACCGATCCGTCGCGAAGCGATTGTCGGCCTGCAAAAGATTGTTCAGGAAACACGGGCAGGACGCGAGCAGACGCTGGCGGCGCTACAGACGCGGCTGCCGGCCATGGAACTGGACAACGCCATGCGATTGATCAGCGGCGTGACCCGGACGGCTGCGGAAGACCGTCGCACCAGTGAGTGGCTGGTCGGGATGCTTGAAAACGGTCGCGTGGCGATGCGGGAACTTGCCATCTTTAATCTGGAACGGCTGACGAATGATCGCAGCGGCTTTTTTGCCGGCGACGATTCCAGTCGGCGCGACGCCGCCGTCAGACGCTGGAAGCGGTTTCTGGACCGCAACGACGGCCGCCTGTTTGCGCCGCCACAATAACCGTCTGCCTGACCACGGCTGCTGTCGGCTTGCGTGCACGGCGTGTCAACCATCAGCGGTGTCAGGGGGGCGTGCGGGTCGTCGAGCCACGGTCTCTGCCGGCCCGCGGAAACATCTGCGCCGGGTTGAATCCGGATATCCAGGTGGATTCGCCCTGCAGCGCTGACGATTTGCGCGACGCGCCACGTACGTTAGAGTACCGCTGCTGAGGCCGGTCGGGCTCGTGTAATCAGGGCGAACCGGGGGGAAACCGCGGCACTCGGTACCTGTGCGGCTGTTTCGCTGCCGGATTCCGGGGCTCAAGGGAACGCTTTCCGCATTCTGTCTGTTTCTTTTCTTGTTCAAGTGACTCTGTGTCAACTGCTGCTTCTGTCAACAGAATCTCTGAGCTGCGTCGTGCCGTGCAACGGGCGCGGCCGGATGCGTTTCTGGTGGAACCCCGCGTGGTACGGCGGGTCATTCGCGAGCTGCACGGGTTTGCGCGTTTGTCCACCAGGATCCCGCACACGGACGTGCTGGTGGTGAAGGACGAAGATCTTCGCCAGCTGACTCATCCGGACGAACTGGGGCTGGAGGATTTCTCACGGTTGCCGGACCTTTCGGTAATTGTCTCGCAGCCGGAAGAACACGAACTTGAAAACCGGCCCGTTCAGGAACTGCTGCAACTGGTCTGGCAGCGTCTGTTTCACGGCTGCATCGATCTGCATCTGAAGCGGAAACTGGCCAACAACACGCTGTCCCGACCGCGTATTCAGCACTTCATTGATCAGGTCGGGCAGGTTGAGTTTGACGAAGCGCACGCGGTGCTGCGTTCGGAACACCGCCTGATCAACCCGGACTCCTACGTCGAAGCCTACTGTGAACTGGTGGCCGTTTTTCTGGAACTCACACGGTTTGCTCCGGATCGCCGACGGGTCTGGTTTCCTTCGCTCGCCGATGAAGCCCGGCTGCTGTCCGTGCTGACTCAGACGCTGGACGAGGAAAAGCTGTTCAGGGAAACAATGCTCTACGGAGCGACGATGCCGGATCAGACCCCGGGAACCGTCCGGGACGAAGCCCGTGTGGCCAGCGAGCGTCAGAGCTGGAGCGAAGGCGATTCGCGGCAGCCATCGGCTCGGCGGTTTCATCGCCTGGTGAAGAAACGGGCTCGCTGGAGTGAACGCGGCAACACGGTGGCGGCCGCGGTGTGCGCCATCCAGGCGGCCCGGTGCGCGACCACGGAAACAGATCGGCAGGACAGCAGCACGGCAGCTCAGGCCGACGTCGCGGCGCTGGCTGATCGCCTGAGACAGGCGCTGAAGTTTCGGGAATCAGATCTGGATGACTGGCGTCAGTCGCTGTGGGAACTGTTGCAGAATTCCATCCACGGATTCTGGAACTCGGACAAACGGCTGCTGTACGACCTGCAGAAGGTCTGTCTGGACCACGAGCGGACCGTCTATCAGGTCGATCTGGTCAAGTGGGTGGTGTCCCGCGGCCGGCGTCCGTTGCGCCGGCCGCTGACGAACCTGCGGGAAGTCATGATGGCCAAACACCTGGCCAGTTCTGCCTCCCGACTGGTATTCGTGCGGTTGTCGGGAGCGGCCCGGGAACGCCTGTCACGTCTGTTACACGCCGCGGCTCGCCTGGCTGAAGCGCAGATGCGTCGCCGCATGCGGGGACCGGTGCACGACACCATCGCCGCTGTCGGGCTGACAGCCCGCAGCGTGCCAGAGAAAGTGGCCTTCGACAAGATGGTCGAAGAAGCGCTGGACTGCATCACCGAACGCGGCTACCTGACCATGGGGTACCTGCGGGACGCCATCAGCCGCAACGACCTGAAGCTGCCGGATCTGACCGATCCCAAGGACCTGATTCGCGGCGACCATCTGCTTCGAACCGACGATCGGCTGGATGTCACTCTGGACGGTGTGTACCGCCGTGGTGAATTCTACCTGCGCTGGCTGCAGGTTGTCAGTTCGCTGGCTTTCGGGACCAGAGCCGGCCGGTTTGCGACGCTGTTCATCGCCATTCCCTTCGGAGGAGCGGTGGTGATCGTGGTAGGGCTGCATCATCTGATTGGTGTATTTACCGGTTCCGGTCATCACGAGGCAGAGACTCCGGTCACTGACACATCAGAGTTGGCGGAAGTTGCCGATACAGCAGTTGCTGAATCATTGAATACCGGCTCAGCAGAAAGCAGCTCAGAAAAAAACAGTGCAGCTCAGAACTTCGGCACAGACAGGGCCGGTTCGGGCGTTGAAGCGGTGCGTGCTGACTCAGTGCGTGCGGACACTTCACCAGGTTCGCCTGACGCGGGGCCGGACGACGACAATGCCGCCGCGAGGACGGCGGTGACCGATGTGCCGGGGACCTCGCTGGCTGTCACTTCCAGAGACGACGGTGCGGTTGACAGCGCGGATGGCAGTCCGGTCGACAGTGCCGATGTCGGTCGCACAGACACGCCGGCCGCCGACCGTACGGCCAGCGATCAGTCGATGTCGGCTGCCACGGATGTCGCGGCTGCCACGGATGCCGGCGGCGGTCCGGAGCAGACGTCCGGGGCGTCGGGGCCGGTGGACACGACAGAAGCCGTCACCACCACGACAGCCGTTGTTGAGGAACCGCATGTTCTGTATCAGTGGGTCGGGGACCAGACGCTTCCGCTGTCTGTCGCCGTCGGCTTTCTGCTGATGGCTCTGATTCACCTGCCGAAGTTTCGTGGTGTGTGCTGGAACGTCGTGCGCTATGCCTGGAACCTGTTTCGAACAGCGGTCTACGACGTGCCGCTTCGAATTCTGCGGCTGCCGCTGGTGCAGCGTCTGTGGCGGAGTCGCTGGTTCACCCGGTTACGGCGGCATGTGGTGAATCCATTGCTGCTGGCGTGGATCGGCTGCCGAGTGCTGCCCTCGCTTCTGGCCAAAACTCCTCAGCCCTGGTGGATGGTCGGGGCGGTCGGGCTGTTGCTGAGCTTCGCTGCCAACTCCCGACTGGGACGGGATGCGGAAGAACTGGCTTCTGAATGGCTGGCCAACGCGTGGCATGATCTCAGGAGCCGCTTTCTGGTCGCGTTGTTTGAATGGACCATCGATTTTTTCAAGTGGCTGCTGAATCTGCTGGAGCGCTTTATTTACGCCGTGGATGAATGGCTGCGATTCCACAGTGGTGAAACCTGGCTGACACTGGTGGCCAAGGCCGTTCTGGGCGTGGTCTGGTCGTTTGTTTCATTCCTGATCCGCATCTATGTCAACCTGCTGATTGAACCGACGCTGCATCCGGTCAAGCATTTTCCGGTTGTGACCGTGGCCCACAAGATTTTTCTGCCCGTGATTCTGATCATCGAAAGCACGATGCGCAGTGCGCTGACGCCCTATCTGGGACTGGCGCTGGCGGGACCGATCACGTGGTTCAACATTGTGTTTCTGCCGGGCATCTTTGGTTTCCTGGTCTGGGAACTGAAGGAAAACTGGCGGCTCTACGCGTCCAATCGCGTGCCCTGCCTGCAGCCGGTGGTGATCGGTTCACACGGAGAAAACGGAGGACGTCTGCTGAAGCCCGGCTTCCATTCGGGTACGCTGCCAAAACTGTACGGACGCCTGCGACGTCTGGAACGCAAGGATCCTTCTTTTCATCGTTTCAGTGAACGCAGAGCCTTTCGCGAGGTGCTGGAACACGCGGAACGTGATATCCGCCGGTTTGTGGAACGTGATCTGATTCGGCTGCTGACCTATTGCGTTGTCTGGGATCAATACGATCTGAACTGCCGCCACATCCGTGCCGCTTCGAACAGTTTTCTGGTGGAAGTGACCTGCCCGCGGATCGGGGCCGAGCCGTTGTGTCTGCTGTTTCAGGAACAGTCCGGCTGGCTGGTGGCCACGGTTTCAGAACACGGGTGGCTGGATTCCGCCACACCCGAACAGCAGCACAGCTTCGAAACTGCGCTGCGAGGATTCTATTGCAAGGCGGGAGTGGATCTGGTTCGCGAACAGATGGAACGTAATCTGATCGGACCGCACCCTTACGATGTCTGTTCAGAAGGGCTGAAAATCTGGCCGGAACGCCGATTCGACCGCCAGATTATCTGCGATCTGCATCGCCGCCACCAGATCCGCCCGACCCCGCCGGGACTCGCTGCCAGCTATGGGCTGCAGCCGGTGTCACGAGAAGCCGTGGTCTTTGCTGAATCCGGAGTCATGTGGTCCGAATGGAAGCAGGTCTGGGCGACCCCGGACGAAACGGACGCGCCCAGCCGACTGCCCCTGGCCTGTCTGCAGTCGGCTCGCATGGCGCTGATTCGCACATACCGGTGAAAACAGACGGACAGCGAGCGACACACACGGATCGCGACCGGCCACTAATAACTGGCTGGCTGGTCGCCTTTCGCTCCGCGAAAGGCGACCGATCATTGACCGGCCACTCCTGAAGAACGAGCGATAAAGGGTGATAAACACCGGCGTGCTCGTGGCGGACGGGACAATCAGCCCTGGATATCGTCTGCGGTAAAATGAATGTCAATCAGCGTTGTGACTCCCTGATGGCTGTCACGATGAATACCTTTGCGAATCTGCAAGCGCCAGCGATAATTATCCGCCTCGGCCGAAACGTGCTGCACCTGTTCGCCACAGGCGATGTAGGTGGTGACCGCTTCACCCGGGGCCAGCACCTGACCACTGTGCTGGTCCACCAGTTGGTACTGGCTGTCTGCAGAGTGCAGGAAGTTCAGGACCCGCGTCTCGGTATCGCCGGATCCGGCGACCTTCAGCCATGAATTGGCGACCGTGGTATCATCGTCGGTGAATTCCGGACTGCGATGGCTCATCAGACCGACATCCCATGGCGCGAACGCGATGTCGTCGGCGGCATTTTCGAGCTGGAACCAGAGCTTCAGAACAGGAGAATCCGTGCGTGGCTCCGGGGCCGCGTCTGGTCTGGCGGGACTGACGGCCCGGACGATTTCCCGCGTCACCTTCAGCGGTGTGACCACGACGTCGCCGAAACGGCGCGATTCGTTCAGCGCCAGACGGTGCAGCGCCGGCAGACTGGCTGTTTCCGGCACGACCTTGAATTCACCCGGTTGCAGAGGCCTGATGTCAGGCAGACTTTCCAGAGGATGTGAACCGGAAAGGGACAGGCGTCCGGTCAGCAGCAGCAGGATAAACAACAGCGTCAGCGCCGCGGCGTAGCCAGCGATGATTGAGAACAGCTTTCGGGACACGCCGGGTGCTGCTTCAGCTTCGGCGGAATCGGGCGTTTTTCGTGGCCGCCTGTCAGTCGCGCCGGAACGTTTCTGATTTGTGGCGGCCGATGTCTGTTCCGGTCTTCGGGCGGACCGCCGAGCCGTCTTCTGTGACGGTTTGCCGGCAGCACGACTTTCCGGTGCAACGCCGGGTTTCCTGGCCGTTGCCGTGGTCGGCTCGGTCGGCGGAATGACAGCGGCGGCGGCGGTCGGCTCGGCGGGTTCGGGTTCTGATTCTGGTTCGGCTACCGGGGCTGGACTGAGGTCCGGATTGTCCGCCGCGGCGATATCGCTGAAGTCCGGTGATGCTGCCACAGGCTCCGGAACCGCACTGGTGCCGCTGTCCGCCGCCGTCTCGTGTTCCGCCGGACCGGAGTCCTGCGGCTCGTCGACCGCTGGTTTGGCAGAATCAGACAAACTGTCATTCAGAAAACTGAAATCGGGCTGCTCTTCCCCGCTGTCGGACTTGCTGTCGGCCATGTTCTGGGTGTGCTCCGGTCGCTGCGCTGACCCTGTGACTGGAAAAAGTGGTGACTTCAACCGTTGATTCGGTGCACATCGGCTTTGCCGAGCACCGTTTGAACCACCGCCTCAGGGGGCGGCCGTCTGATCGGCGTCAGGCTTTGCAGGCTGATCGTCGAGCGTGATTCTGGCAGACTTCACGTAGTCCAGGCTGGGGAAAGCGGACTTCAGATACGTATTGCCCTGGCTTTCAATCATGGGTTGCTGAGGATCTTCGCCGTGCACCGAACTGATCTTATCGACGGAATCCATGCCCTTGACGACCTCACCAAATGGTGCAAAGCCCTGTGAGTCCAGAAACGAGTTGTCCTTGAAGTTGATAAAGACCTGCGAGGTGCGTGAATCTGGTCCGCTGGTGGCAAACGTCACGCGGCCGCGGGTATTGGATTCCTTGACGGGATCGTCCGCAATCTCTGTATTCCATGCGGCATGGACAGAGGGGATTGCGGCAATGCCGAACTGCACCATGAAATCCGGCACGACGCGGAAGAAGCCGCAGTCATCATAAAAGCCGGCCTTGACCAGCTGGTAGAAGCGGTGAGCGCCGCGCGGTGCCCATTCCCGGTGCACGCGTATCGTGAACGAACCGGTGGTGGTCACGAATTCGGCTTCATACGTGCCGGACTGCGGAACGTCTGCTTCGTGTTCGCCGGGGACGCGACCGACCTCATTGGCCAGGCGGCTGCGTTCTTCCATAGCGGCCCGTTCCACGTCGCCCTCCAGCTGTTTCATATTCTCCAGCGCCGTGCGAACCGGTGGTGTGACGACTTCTGTATCTTCAGCACATCCGAGCAGCAGGCAGGCTGCTGCCACTGAGAAATAACCGATGCCCCTCATGAGTATGTTCTTCCTTTGTTGGTACCCAAACGACAGCCGCTATTCTGGCGGCAGGATGATACGGCCACAAGAGTACCCCGTTTTGTCGACAGCAGTTTGCGCGAATCTACAGAATCCGTTCGTGCCGTCACGGTCGGCCGGCATTTCCTTTGACTGACCGAGCGATGCCGACTGTCAAACGCGCATCCGATTCAGTGACCGCTGAAACCGGAACTTGTCTGGCCGCAGATTCTTCCCGTTCCGCATGATCCGGATTACCGGCACAGGTGGCCGGAATCCCCGATGTCGGAGAGCAACAGTGGCGGGACATTCGCTTCCCGGCACCAACGGATGTTGTGGCGGAACAACGTCTCACGACGGCTGACCAGCTCGATTCCGGCGGCGCTGAAAATCGGCAGCATGCCGTGTTCACTTTTTGCCACGTCTGGAAATGACGCTGCTTCAGATTTAGTCGACAGGAAACGCATCACCGGAATTCTGATCTAAGTTGTAGGTGAGCGCTGTTATGTCAGCAACGTTTTCGCACTGCCGCCGGCAGCACACTCCTGCAAGGACTGAGCCATGAGGCTCCGCTATCTCAGACAACAGCATCACAGACCCCGATCAGGAACGGCGCTGGTCGAGACCGCCGTGGTGTTGCCGATCTTCTTTGCCCTGATCTTTGCGTTTATTGAATTCGGTCACTGCTTCATGACCATCCATGCGATGAATTCGGCCGCTCGACGCGCCGCCAGAATCGGAGTCGGCGAGGAGGCAACCACCACGCAGGTGGTGAATGTGGCCAAAGCAGTTCTGGGTTCCGCCATCAATGCGGAGCATGAAAATATTCAGGTCTGGGTCAAGGACGCGAGCGTCTTCGATGATCCGAATATGGATCCGGACAGCGTCACCTATGAGGACCTGCCGGATGTGTTGCTGGAAAACCTGGAATCCCGTGACCTGTTTGTCGTGCGAGTTCAGGTTCCCTATTCCGAATTCGGAATTCTCGGTCCGCGGTGGATCAAGAGCCTCGATCTGTATGGCCAGTCTGTGATGCGAAAGGAATAGAAGAACAAATGATGCGTCACAACAGAAGCAAAGATCTGCAGCAGTCGCGTCGCGGCGTGGCTGCGCTGGAAGCGGCCGTGGTGACTCCGATGCTGCTGATTCTTGTTCTGGGCACCATTGAAATGGGAACGGCCCTGCGTGCCAGCACCATTCTGCAGTCGGCCGTGCGCGAGGCCGGACGTCTGGCCAGCATGGACTGGCGTTACGTTGTCGAGG
>JAVKCM010000094.1:0-6996 GCA_040222735.1 Fuerstiella sp.
GATGTGAGGAACAGTCCGTGGGATCCTGCGTGACGCGGGAATGGGAGACCTTCGGTCGGGAGTGTGGTCGGGTCGGGAGACCCGGCCACAACGGCGGGAGACCCGGCCACAGCATGCAGCGGGTCGGGAGACCCGGCCACAACCGTCAAACCCGGCCACAACCGTCAAACCCGGCCACAACCGTCAAACCCGGCCACAACGGTCAAACCCGACCACTTTGTTGTGGGACGGTCTCCCGACCGTCCCACCTCCGCCGACCGCAGGTCTCCCCGCCCGCGAACACGCAAGATCCAGCGGGAAATTCTTGAGCCGCCGTCAAACAAGACCGCGCCGCTTAATCTATCACCGACACCTGAGGCTGTTCCTGTCGCTACCGCTGGGCAGCGGACTTCGGATGGTTCCACGGATTGATGTGAGGAACAGTCCGTGGGATCCTGCGTGACGCGGGAATGGGAGACCTTCGGTCGGGAGTGTGGTCGGGTCGGGAGACCCGGCCACAACCGTCAAACCCGACCACCCTGTTGTGGGGCGGTCTCCCTTTCATGATGTGCGATTTCCCTAAGAGTTTTCTCAACGAACAGGTGTCGTGTCACGGCGTGCGACGAATCCGATGCTTCCGATCGACGACTAACGAACCGGCAACCCTGCCGTCGAACGATTGTTCTGCCCTTTGATCGTCCAGAAACGCATCGTCTGTTCATTCGGGCCGGCCACCGGACCCGCCGCGAGTGTGCAGCCATCGCGAGAGAATGCCACAAACAACAGAGGATCCGGCTGACGATGCAAAGTGTCCAGCGGCTGGCCGCTTTCCACATGCCACAGACGCAGCGTGCCATCCTCTGAAACCGATGCAAGCGTGCGGTTCGCCGGACAGAACTCGGCCGCCACGACGCGATCGTCGTGGCCGACCAGTGTGGACAGGTGCCTCTGCTGGTCCAGATCCCACAGCGACAGAAAGTTGCCCCCTGTGCCGTCCTGAAAGACGGCCATCAGACGTTCGTCGTCTGACAGCACAAAACCCGTACAGCTGCCCGGGAGTTCGATGGTTGCCACGGTTCTTTGCGTCGCGGCATCAGCGGCAGCAATCACGTTGGCGGAACGAAGAAAGTACACCTGCCCGGAGCGGCGTCCGAAGACGAGACTGCCGTAGGTCGCTGACTCCACCGTCTGCAGCATGTCACCGGTCGTCGCATCGAACAGGGAAACACCGCCGGTCGAGGTCCGCCAGGCAGCGGCCAGCAGTCGCCCGCTGTGGGAAACGGCAATCTCTCGTACCGCGGTTTCGGCTGACACCAGCAATCGGGGATCGGCCTTACCGTCTGAGCAAAGAATTCCGTTGCCGCGGTCTTCCACGAAAATTCTGTCACCAGCGGGTGTGACGGCCAGTGGCACACGGCCGGCGCTGACCTCCATCGTCTTTCTCGGCTCGTGACGCAGGAATGAGTCAGCGGTCTTCAGAACATGAATCTCGCCCGAATGGTCGGCTACGGCGATGACGGAAAGGTCGTCGCTGTGGCGGGCGCCGGTCAGCTGGCGACAGGCCGTTCCGAGCACGCGAGGATTGGTGTCGGCGTGTGTGTCCAGTGCGGCCAGATGTATCCGGCCTCCACCATCGGTGGCGATCAGCTGGTTTCCGTCGGACGTCACCTGCACGGACCACAGGCGATTGTTCGTGTTCAACACCCTGCGTGTCGACGGCTGTTCGGGAAGTTTCCAGCTGACCAGCCCCCCTTCTCCGGCCGCCAGAAGGTGCTGTTCGTCCTGCCAGCTGACCTCAGAAACGTCTTCAGAGACCGCCATTGAATGGACCGGCTGCAACGACTTCGATGACACAACACAGACACTGCCATGGACGGCACCGGCGAGCAGTTTTCCACCGGGTGAGCATTTCAGCGATGTCACGGCATGGGTTTTTCCGTCCACGTCAGCCATTCGCAGCGAAGCCAGCACGCGACCGGAATTGGCATTGACGACGTGGATCGTTCCCATCGCGTCACCAATCGCCAGCGCATTTCCATGTTCGAGGAAACAAAGGCTTCGTCCATGACCCAGATGCGTGATCTGACGATGAAGAGTTCCGTTTTCAGAGCTCCAGACGTTCACCGTACCGTCCGTCCGGACTGCGGCAACCAGTCCCGCGGCAGCGTTGTAATCGCAGGCGACCAGACTGCCGACATCGACAAAGGCTTCCACGTGGCGCCACGTACCTACTGCCTGCCACAGATAGAAACCGTCGGCGCGCATGTCCATGACATGACCACCTGCTGACGGGCACAGAATGCTGTCGCTGTGCGTCTTTCGGAGCGAGATTTCCGGCTGCTGCATCGGTGACAGACCGTCCGTGGTTACGTGAAACGACTGCAGTGGACCGCTTCTTCCGCCGCGCACGAACAGTAAATTCTGATCGTCTGTCGCTGCCAGCTGCAGACAACCGTTGACGGTGTCTGACGGCGGCGCAGCGATGCGGACACGCTGGATCCGTTCAGCTCGTGTCCCGTTCCAGACATCGAGATGTTCATCGGATGCGGGAATCAGGACAATGTTATGTGTGGCCAGCGACAGCGCAGGACCGCTGCTCATTGACTCACGTGAATACACCCTGGGTGAAATTGCCGTTGTCAGATCCCACAACCGTGCCGTCCCGTCCCGCCCGGTGCTGACCAGCTGAGGACGGTCCTGGCGGAACTCAATCCCGTGGACAATACTCTTGTGCCCCCGCAGCACGGCCACTCGATTCCGCTTCGCGAAGTCCCAGATGTGGATGTGCGGTCCCCGTATCGTTGCCGCAAGAAAACGACCATCGGCAGAGAACCGCACGTTGGTTGCATTTCTCTCAAACTCTGCGGCGGGCAGCGGGTGTCGAGCAAGGTCGGGAAGCGATCTGAGCGACACGCGTTTGCCGGTTGCCACGGCGACAAAGCGGCCGTCCGGAGAAACATCCAGATCTTCAATGGGATGCTTCAGATCAACCGCGGCCAGACGATCGCCGGCAGAAGACGACACACACAGCAGGCCGTCATAGCTCCCGGTGACGACGTGGTGGCTGTTGCGGATGAAGTCCAGACCGTGAACCGGCGATGCGTGTGCCTCGATACGTCCGACCAATGAGCCGGTTTCGGCATCGTATATCCTGGCCGTACAGTCATCACTGGCGGTAGCGATCAGAGAAGCATCGGCGCTGTAGCGTACCTTATTCACTTCGTCACTGTGTCCCGACAGTACCCGCCGGCTGGTTCGTGACGACAGGTCCCACAGACGCACCGTGTGGTCGGCGCTGCCGACGGCAAGCAGTCTTCCATCCGGTCTTAGCGCACTCGAATACACGGCTTCGTGATGAGCCTGCCAGCTGGACTGATCTGCCTTCAGCCGACTGTGCAGCAGGTACCATTCAAAGCCTCGCTGATCCAGCCGGCCGCTGGCGGGCTGGCATTGTTCCAGGCAGCGTCTGGCTTCGGTGACGTTGTCCGCACGGAAACTTTCCGCGGCCAGACGCAGGTTGGACGCATAGGCCAGAGCCAGCGCCTGCTGTTCGCTGGTCACCGCTCGCTGCCGTTCACGGAAAGCGCGTTCAGAGGCTTCGCGGGCTTCCCGACTGAGAGCCGACAGCCGCCTTACAGATTCAGAGAGTTGCTGATTATGCCGCAGTGTCTGAGCCACCAGCAGCATCAGAGCGGTCACACTGATCAGGACAAGACCGGCGACAGCGGGGCTGCGCCGAGCCCACCGTATCAGCCGCTCCGCCGCGGAGACGGGCCGTGCAACAGTTGGTTGTCCGTCAAGGTATCGCTGCAGGTCATCTCGCAGCGCTGCGGCAGTCGAGTACCGGTTTGCTGGTTCCTTCCGCAGACACTTCAGGCAGATCTGAGACAGGTCACGAGGAATTTCGCGACGAAGTTTTTCTGGGGCCACAGGTACCTGCTCATGAACTCTGCGAATGTGTTCAAGGTAACTTTCTGCGTTGATGGGACGCTGCTTCGTCAGCAGTTCGTACAGAATGACACCCAGCGCGTAGACATCGGTGGCCGCAGACATCCGTGATCCGTCAGCCGCGGCCTGTTCCGGGGCCATATAACCGATCGTGCCCAGAATGGTGCCGTTCAGGGTAGATTCAGCGCTGTGGACAAAACGGGCAAGGCCAAAGTCCGTGACTCTCGGCACGGGTTGTCGGCCGTCATCGCCTGGCCGTGGTTCACCGGATTGCTGATCATGTGCCCCGGGCTCGGATGCTGAGCCACTTTCTGCGGGCGCGGTGTTGCCGATGGCCGTCTGAGGCGGCCTCGCGTAATCCAGCAGAATATTCCCCGGCTTCAGATCGCGGTGCAGGATACCGTGCCGGTGGGCATGGTCGAGACCGTCAGCCACACCCAGCAGCATTTTTGCCGCCGTACGCGGTGGCACCGGTTCCCCTTGTTCTTTCAGCCACGTGGCCAGCGTCGGACCGTGGCAGAATTCTGCACAGATGAAGGCGACTGAACCTTCGAAACCGGCTTCGTACACAGGGACCAGATTGGGATGGTGCAGCCGGGCTGCCGCTTCTGCTTCGCGCAGGAAACGACCCAGCAGTTCATCGACAAGAGTCGTGTGAATCCGTGGCACCTTCAGGGCGACGTCGCGTTTCAGGACCGGATCCCAGGCCCGATAAACGACACCAAATGAACCCATCCCGACACGCTCTCTGATTTCGAACCGACCAATGGTCTTCGGTAAGGAGACGCTGGCATCGGTCGCTGGTGGCCGGGATTGTTCCAGTCCCCCGGAGGTGCTGCCAAACGCACGATTCAGCAGCCTGATGGCGGAACAGATATGTTCGGGAAGGTCGCCGCTGCGGACGTCGCCGGGCTGATCCTGGTGGAGTTGCTGATCCAGCCGTTCCGCCTGTTCAATCAGACCGTCGGGCACCACCCCGTCTGACCTCACGGCTCGATGCCCTTCAGGCTGCCCCCCAGTCGCTCCAGCAGTCCGTACCATGTTCGCCGTACTGTCTCTCTTGGAATACTCATCTGTGTCGCAATGGTTTCAAAACTCAAACCGTCGTGATATCTGAGTCGGATCAGCGTCTGTTCTTCCGTGGTGAGCATCCCCAGATAGCTGATCAGGCAACTGATCTGTTCGTTGGCCGCCGCCGTTTCGCTGGGACTTTCCTGGTTTCCGCTGGCGGTGGCGATCCGGGCATGCGCATCAGCAGACTCCCGAGCCACATCCCGCTTGTCACAGCGAAAGCGGCGCGCGATGTCCACCGCACGATGCTCAAGAATACGGGCGATCCAGACTCGGAATTCGCCCACAGTTTTTCCCTGAAAATCGGGAAACCCCACGGCGACCTGAATCAGAGTTTCCTGAATCAGATCGGATGCGGAATGCTTGGGCTGCAGCGTCGACCCCAGCTGATCGGCCGCCAGCGGTTCCAGGACGGACCGCACATATTCCAGCAGATCTGACAATGCGGCCGAGGATCCCACCTGAGCGGCCTCCAGACGCAGCGCCAGCATCGCATCGCTGTTCGGAGTGTTCGAGGCACAAAGACTCATGAACTCAACCTCTGAGAGAACTTGCAACCAGCTTCAGCATGGCGGAAACACCGACCGGAAGTCAACTGAACGCTGGGCTCTCGGCACGCCGCTGGCCAGAATCAACGTAGGCGTGACATGCCACAACACCTGTTCTGAGCAGAGTTGAATGCCCGGCAACACTCTGGCAGCCGACCGGCAATCCTGCCTGCCTGACGGCAGGTGGTTTGGTAACGCTCCGACGCTCGGATGCGGGCTCCGTGTCCGGTATGCGTCACCAGCAGGCAGAATCAAAACGCTTCAAGAAATTGCGGTTTGCGCGGGCGGTTCGGGATCGTATTCCGCCCGGCCCATTGACGCGCTGAAGATTGCCATCCTGAACCATGGCGGATGTTGCAGATGGAACAGCCGGGGACAGCGACTGAAGATGCTGTCCGAAACGGCAAGCTGTGATTCAGGGACGAACAGTGTGAACGGTGTGTGTGTTCTGTGCTTCAAGCTGGTGCTGAATCTGAGAGGATCTGTCTGAGATGCGAATTTGTAGCTATTGTCTGGTATGTGTTGTTGTGCAGGCTGTTCTGATGGCGCCGTCGCACAGCGGTATGATTGCATTGAGCCCCGTGGACGACAGATGGGGTGTCGACGATCTGCCGCACGACGGCACGTTTGAAATCATTGTGAATGATTTTCAGCTCACGGCGAGAACGGCTAGAAGGTATGAATTCCGCTTCGCCCTTGAGTTCGATATCTCGGCGCTTCCGGACACGGCTACTGTGACGTCCGCCACGCTGCGATTCGGTGAACGTGCGGACTATGGTGGACGTATTGCGCTTTTCGGTTATTCGTCGACGGCAGACGGGGTCGTCAACAATACCGACCTCGTGAACGGGGACACGACAAGACTGTTTGCAGATATCTCTGATAAGTTTGTTCAAACCATTCATCTGGGAGTACAGGCTTTCATTCAGTCCAGCGTGGCAGCCGGCCACGACTTTGTCGGCTTTCGAGTTCAGGCCGCAAGTCCTACCTCTCCGGAATACAGTATCTGGGACAGTCAGTCCGGAAACTCCGTGGATTTGCTGCCGCTGCTCACGGTCGACTACCAGACCAGCACAACAGCAGTTCCCGAGCCATCGTCCGGCATCCTCTTCGGCCTTGGCCTCGGCAGCAGTCTGCTGTTCGGACGGCGCCGAAGAAAGTCCGCCCCGGCGAAGGCATCCGGTCCCCGGACGGCCTGAATCAACCAGCCGCTCCCATGAGCCGAGTGCCGTAAGGCACCGGGCCCTTCACTGGGTAGGTTCCCTGTGAAACCTTTCCATCCATGCGACGGTTCCCAACCAGGGCCCGCCCGCTGACGCGTCGCGGCTCACCGATCGCAATCGCAGCTGAACATACGGCTGTGAGCCGAGTGCCGTAAGGCACCGGGCCCTTCACCGGGTAGGTTCCCTGTGCAACGTTTCCATCCACGGAACGGTTCCCACCCAGGGCC
>JAVKCM010000095.1:0-43456 GCA_040222735.1 Fuerstiella sp.
CTTCGGACTCGGTCACGGTGTACGTAGCCCCTGTACCAACCGTGGATCCGTCGGCTTTCCAGGTGTACGTGATGGCTCCCATGCCATCGGAATCGGCCAGCGTGTTGGACGCCGTCAGCGTGTCTCCCTGAGCCGGTGTGGTGTTGTCAATCGTCACACTGCCGGTGGGAGCATCATTGACGTTGGTCACCGCCGCCGTGGCAGCGGAGCTAACGGTTTCGTTGGTGCCATGTCCGTCGGTGTAGCTGGCTTCCACCGTGATCACCGTGCCGACTTCTGACTCGGTCACGACATAGGTCACACCGGTACCAACCGTGGATCCGTCGGCTTTCCACGTGTACGTGATCGTTCCCATGCCGTCGGCGTCGGCCAGCGTGTTGCTGGCGGTGAGCGTGTCTCCCTGAGCCGGTGTGGTGTTGTCAATCGTCACGCTGCCGGTCGGAGCATCGTTGACGTTGGTGACTGTCAGGCTGGCGGTGTCGGTGGCGCTGGAAAACGATGTTGATCCACCATTGACCGTTGTGTTCACACCGGCCGCACCATTGACGCGACCATCGGACTGGTCCCAGGCACGGAACGTAATCGCATCGGCAATCGTACCCGTGTAATCTGCATTCGGTCGAAAATAGAGCCGAGTACTACCATCAGCGGCGAGCACCCGAGCCGATCCGGACGTGACGCTGCCCAGCAGATTCCAGCTGGTCCCGTTGTCTGTTGAGTAGTACCACGCCCCATTCGCCGTGTCCGCACCGACGACTGCGATCCCGGTAACGGCAGCAGCGTCGATGTCGGTCACGTTATCCTGACCACCCGCCGGTGAATTCAGGTCGGCCAGCGATGCGATCAGCGTCCCCACCGGACCGGTCGGCGGACCGGCATCCTCAGACACGGCATTCAGTGTGACCGTGGTATCGTTCAGAACTGGAGCGGTGTTGGTGACAGCAAGAGTGAATCCGTCGATTCTTTCCGGTCCCGCCTCGAAGTTCACATCGGAGCCGTCGAAGAAAAGCGATGCTGTCGCCGCACCATTGCCGGCACCGGCCACCAGCGTTGTCTGAGCCACGTCGTACGCGAAAATATCAAATTGTGTCACGGCCAGTCCATTCTGCCCGACCGTGTCGGCACTATTGACGCTCAGCAGGATCGTGCCAACTGACAGGGTCCGACCGCCAACGGTGACAGACTGTTCTACCAGGTCGACACTCCAGATCTGGGCTGCGATACCAACATTGACGTCGCTTCCATCCAGCAGCAGCTGATAGGTCCCGCTCGTCGTGCCCGCACCGACATCGCTGGTTTCGTAGACACCGATATTGCTGTCCAGAGCTCCGCCACCGCCGACAATCAGAAAATCTCCGGCATTGAGCGTGGCGTCGCCGACCACCGTATCCTGTTCAATCAGTGAAATCGCTCGAACATCGGCCCCCAGCGGGTTCTCCAGTAGCATGGCGAAGGTACCGGCAGAATAGTCGCCGGGCGTGTCGGGGCGGAACACAAAGACGTCTTCCTTGGCAACCGTCAGGCTGTTCGTGAAGCCGGGAGCTGTCGGCGTGGAGCCACTGGTTAACACAGTGCCGGACTTAAGCGACAGCAACAGGTCTCCGGCCTGCAGATCGATGGCATTGGTGGTGCCGACCGTGATGTTGCTCGTGACGTAGTGCACGGCGTTGGTCGTCGCTCCACTGGCGAACAGATCAATGTTGAACGCCAGAGAGAAAGTGCCGTCTGTTGTGCCGGGTTCCAGTGACAGATTCGGATTTCCGTGCTGCAGCAGGTCGCCCGAGTCCCAGCTGTCGAGTCCCGGCACGCCGCTGTTGGATTGACTTCCGTCGGTGGTGATCCACAACACGCCGGTGTCCGCCACGATGCTCAGCGACGCTGTTTCGGTAGCGACACTGAAGGGCGTCGCGGCTCCGTTGACACTCACATTTACCCCGGTGGCACCGCTCGGATTTCCATCAGTCTGGTCCCATGCCCGGAAGGTGAGTGTGCCAGCCGTCCCAACGTAGCCCGGGTCGGCGACGAACCGCACCATGGCTGTCAGGTCGAGCAGGACAGCAGAGGAGTCATCAACCGTTCCGAAGGCCGTCCAGCCGCCGCCGGCGTCATACTGCCATTCTCCGTTGGTATCATTCACGCCGACAACGGCAATCCCTTCCATCGCTGCGGCATCTGCATCCGTGATCCGGTCACCTCCCGCACTCAGCAAAATCTCGGCCACCGTGTCTCCGGAGGGATCTGCATCATCGCGAGCAACATTTTCCAGCTGCATACTGCCCGCATTATCGAGGATCGGGGCGTCATTGACGTTGGTGACCGCGGCTGTCGCACTGGAGGCTGCGCTTTCACTGGTTCCGTGGCCGTCGGTGTAGCTGGCTTCCACCGTGATCGCTTTGCCAACTTCTGATTCGGTGACGGTGTAGGTTGATCCGGTACCGACTGTGGAACCGTCGGCTTTCCATGTGTAAGTGATGGCGCCCATGCCGTCCGCATCGGCCAGCGTGTTGGACGCCGTCAGCGTGTCTCCCTGGGCGGGTGTCGTGTTATCAATCGTCACGCTGCCGGTGGGAGCATCGTTGACGTTGGTCACCGGCGCCGTGGCAGCGGAGCTAACGGTTTCGCTGGTTCCGTGTCCGTCCGTGTAGCTGGCTTCCACCGTGACCGCTTTGCCGACTTCGGACTCGGTCACGACGTACGTGGTGCCGGTGCCGACCGTGGATCCGTCGGCTTTCCAGGTGTACGTGATCGCGCCCATTCCATCGGCGTCGGCCAGGGTGTTGGACGCGGTCAGCGTATCTCCCTGTGCCGGCGTGGTGTTGTCAATCGTGACGCTGCCGGTCGGAGTGTCATTGACCGCTGTGACGGATACCTGAGCCGTGATATTGCCGGCCGATTCGGTTGCGAGATTGTCTTCAACGACCACGGCAAACGCGTTCTGTGATCCGGTGGTGTCGCCGCCCGGAGTCCAGTACGCATGCCTGGTGGCATCAATTGTGTCATTGGTGCCCGCGGCCCAGGCGGTGGCTGCCCCGGCACTGGTGCCGATCTTCAGAGTGCCGCTGGCGACGGACTTGACGATGAAGGCATCGACCGTGCCGTCGACGTCCGCCTCGTTGCCCTGAGCCGCCAGGTCGGCGAGGCTGATTTCGACTTCGGTGTCTTCATTGGTCGTTTCGACGACGGCGGCGAAGCTGGTCAGTGTGGGAGCATCATTGACTCCAGTGATGACGATGGACGCCGTGGCCGTATCGGTGCCGCTATTGCCGTCATCAACGGTGTACGTGAACGTGTCAACGGCGGTCTGTCCCGGTGTGAGATAGTCGAATGCGCCGCTGGGGTTATAGCTGAAACTTCCATCGGCATTCAGCGTGACCAGTGCACCGGACCCGATGGCCGTTGGATTCCCGATCGCGACGCCGCTGCCGTTGAGTTGCGTGACGGTCAGAGTGTCGCCTTCCGGGTCAATATCGTTGCTGAGGACTCCGGCGGCAACCAGCCACGAATTGCTGGTATCTTCGTCCGTGCTGTACTGCACTCGGGTTGGCTCCTGAGAGACTACCCCACCTCCGAGAACGCCGTCATTTCCCTGCGTGGATCCATCAACAGCAGTGGTGCCGGACGCTTCATTGAACAGATAATAGCCTACAAGTCCGGTTTCGTTGCCGACCAGTTGAGCATCGAGGTTCGTTTGAATCTCAGCCTGAGTTCTGGCCGTATTCCAGACCCGTACGTCTGCGATTTGTCCTTCGAAGTACTGATTCGCCGGATTATTCTCACGGCCACCGATCCGCAGAGTGTCCAGCGCCGCGTGCGAATCACCAATCAGACCGGTGCCGTTGAATGTTTCAACCAGCGTTCCATTCACATACGTACTGATCACAGCAGGATCGGATGCGCCGGCTGTCGGATTTTCGTAGACCACCGCAATGTGATTCCATTCATCCAGTGCGACGTAATATCCGGTCAGATGCCATGCCCAATCCGGCGCGCTGTTGTCGAAGGCCCACTTGATCTGCCCGTCGCTGTCAACCCCCAGCTCGTACTCGCCTTCCTTGTTGATGATGACCATGGATGAATTGACGGCACCACTGACCGGCTTAATCCATGTCTCCATCGTCATCGTGTCGGTCATCGTCAGACTGAAGCCGACGGTATCATCCGGGATTTCGACGTAGTCATCGATACCGTCGAAAGTCAGTGCCCCGGTATCGTTGACAGCAATCGGGGAGTCGTTGACGGCGGTGACATTGACTGTTTCAGATACGGGAGCACTGGTGCCGCCGTCACCATCCGTCAGTACAAACGTGACGGTGCGGGGTGTTGTGGACGGAGCGTCCGACGTGTTCGAAAACGCGATCTGTCGCAGCACTTCCTGGACCGCCGATGGTGAACTGTTTCCGTTCCAGCCGATGGTCAGCGGAGTACCACTGGTGCCGCCGCTATAGGTGCCCACCGTCACGGCGCTGACCAGCACATTACTGCCGCTTAACGTAACGTTGCCTCCCGGCTTGATCGACAGCACATCATTGGCTGTCCCCCCGCTGGAAATACTGACCGTGAGATCACCGCCATTCAGATCCGTTGAATCAACATCGCTGACCGTGGCGGCCGCATCAATCACGGTAGCCGGGTTATTCTCTGTGTAGCTGACGGAGCCGCCGGGAAGTCCGAGTACAGAGCTGCGATTGACCAGTGTCAGGCCGGTAATATTTTCCGCAGCGCTGTTCAGACTGACATTGGCTCCCTGCAGAAACATCGTCGCACTGCCGGTTGTGGCTCCGACGCCAGTGGTGGTGATATCCAGAATGAAGATATCCTGGGCCACCGTTGAAATTCCGCCCACCGGATTGTCGGTCGCGTTCAGGCTGACCAGAATCTGGCCGGATGCCAGCGTCGTTCCGCCGATGGTCAGATTGCTTTCGATCAGCTCCAGTCCGGAAACTTCCTGATCAGCTCCGATCCCCGCACCTTCGATCAGCACGGCGTCGACGGTCGCACTGGTCGTGTCACCGACTTCGTCCGGCGTGAACTGATAGATGTCCGCGGAACCGGTTTTTGCATACAGGAAGGTTCCCGCGGTGACGGTGGCATCCCCGATGGTGGTATCTGCTTCCACCAGCGTCCAGCCGGTGCGGTCGCCGGTATTGATGTCGGTATAGTCGATCAGTGTGTAGAACGATCCGCTGCGATAATCCCCGGCGGTGTCCGGCCGGAACACGATCAGGTCTTCGTCCTGAACGGTCAGGCTGTTGGTACTGACCAGCGTTCCGTCGCTGACGACTGAGAACAGCAGGTCACCGGCCAGCAGATTGAAGGTGGTGGTGTTACCGACCGTGATATCGCGGGAGACAAAATGCAGGGCGTCGGGTTTGGCTCCGGTCAGAAACGAATCAAAGTCGACCAGAGCCGAAAGCGTACCGTTGGTGGTGCCGGCTCCGAAAGACAGATTGGGATCGCCAAAGTCAAGGACATCGCCTCCGGACCATGCGTCCAGCCCCGGTGCTCCGCTGGGTGAGGAAACATCCGCATCCGTAGTCAGCCACAGGGACGGACCGGCCACAGTAACCGTACGGGCGGCACTGAATTCTGACGTATTGTCCGACGGATCCGTCGCCGTGGCGGTGATGTAGTCGCCCGGCGGAACAACGGCATTCAGCGTGATGTGGAAATCGCCGATTCCGCCGGCGTCGGTGGTGAGCTGAGTACTGCCGAGCCACGTCTGTCCTTCGCCGGTTCCCGTGTAGGCCGCACTGGTGGAGTAGAAATCAAGGGTCAGGGTTGTGCTGGCACTGCTGTCCACGGTGCCGGCGAGCGTCACGGTACCGGCCGTTGCGGCGGCCTTGGTCAGAATCGGATAGTTCTGCAGATTGTTGGGGCCGGTGTCGGCGTCCTGGACTCCGGTGTCGTTGGCGGTCGCACCGTCATCGTTCAGGTCGATACCGATCAGAGTATTGTCATAGATTGAGTTGCCGCGAATTCGATTTCCGGTGGACGCAGAGGCACTGAGCGCAATACCGGCGGCCGAGTTATGGGCAATGATGTTGGACTCACCGGCCAGCACGCCTCCGATGATATTTCCCGTGGCGGCGGCATCGATGCCGATCCCGTTGCCGCTGTTTCCAAGAGCGGACGTTCCATCGGCCTGGGTACCGATCAGATTTCCGTAGACCGTGTTGTTGCTGCTGTTGATCTGGATTCCGAACTCGTAGTTTCCGGAAATGACGTTTCGCTCCCCGGCCCCCGTCCCGCCGATTGTGATTCCGTTACCGTCCAGCAGAATACCGCCCCATGTTCCCGGACCTGCCTGTCCGTTGGGAATCGCGGCCGTGCCGGCGGCGTTGGTGCCGATATAGTTGGCTCGAATCAGCGTACCGGCCCCCACGCCTGGATCGACATCGATTCCCTCGTCGTTGTTGCCGGAAATCAGGTTGCCGAAGCCCGCAGTGCCAATCACCGTATTCGTGGCCCCTGTACCGACGGTGACGCCGTCCAGATTGTTTCCTCGATCCAGAGTACCGGTCACATCCGTGCCGATATAGTTTCCATCGATCACTGTCGCGTCGGCATTTTCTACATAGATGCCGTTGGAAGTGTTTCCGCTGATGATGTTGCGCTCAGCGGCATCGTTGGTGCCGTTGCCATCGGTACCGATCCGCGTATTGGTGGCGGTATCGGAAACACGAATTCCGTAGCTGCCGTTGGCGACCACCGTTGTGCCGTCTGCCGCCAGTCCGACGATGTTGCCTTCCACGACGTTGCTGTCGACAGAGGCGCCCCGGACATCAATACCGATGCCGCTGTTGCCGGCCACTACGTTATTACGGACGATGTTATTCGACGCACCGTTGACGACCAGAATGCCGCTGTCGGCATTGGCGGCCGCAATACCACTGAAGTCGATGCCAACCCAGTTGTTCTCGATGATGTTGTTGTTGGCCGCACCGTGTCCGCTGCTGCCGGCAACCTCAATTCCTTCGTCCGTGGACCCTGTGACCACGAACCCGCGGACCGTGCTGTCGCTGGTCCACACAGTAATGCCGGCTGTGGCAAAGTTGGCCGTGCTGCTGCCATCGATTCGAATCAATGGATTCCCGGAATAACCGCCGCCTCCCTGCGTCATCGCGTCCAGCACCACGGAATCTGTGAGCGACGGCAGGGCTTCTGAAAGCACAATCGTCTGCTGGCTGCCGACGGCCCCGATCGCAAAGTTGATCACATCCGGCGTTGAAGCATCAAAGTTCGCCGTGTTGTTGGCCGCCCAGATGGCTTCGCGCAGCGAAATGAAACCGTCGGCCCCTTTGTTGGCCAGCAGCGTATCAATCGAAGTGGTATCGCCATCCCACACATCGCTGGTCGTATCGACGGTCACGGTATGCACGGTGGATGCCTGAGATCCCGGGTCGATCCACGTCGTGGACAACAGCGGTGCGATGGCCCCTTCGGACGAGTCGATGTCCCAACCGTCGGTGGAATCATTCAGAATGCCCCAGCCGTAATTGTTGTACCCGTCCACCCACTGCTGCACGGTGGCTTCAAGCCCGGTCCAGGTCTGACTGCCACTGTTACCGGGAATCTGACTGTCTGGCGTGATCGCAAGTTCGGTGTCGTTGGCGGTCAGCCCGCCGGACAAAGAATTCCAGGTGGAGGATTCGTCCCAGGATTGCAGCATCCGGTGCAGACTAATCGTGCCGGTTGACGAACCGATGACCTGCACGGTCAGCGATGCCGAGGTGATCTGCACACCCTGAGGAATCTGACTGGCGCCTGCGCCGACGATGGAATCGAATCGGATCAGTCCCTGAGCGACACCGGAACCGTCATCAAGGTCCGTGGAAAGTTTGGTATTGCCGCCCTTGTTGGCATCCGGACTGCCCGAGTCCAGTTCCGTATCCTGAGTGCCGCTGTATCCGTTGACATCGCCCTGCTGGAATGTCCCACTGCCCAGGATTCCCAGCCAGGATGTTTGCAGATCGTGACTGAACGCGATCTGTGCGTCGATTGTACCCACAGAGTATTCCAGGTCCCAGTCACCACCCAGATCCTGATGTCCGGTCAGGTCTTCACTGGCCGCCACGTCACAGTCGCAGGCCGCGGCGATCTGGTTCATCAGCTCCTGCCCATCCGCAGTCGCTGCCAGGTCACAGCCATAGAAGAGCAGGTCGGCCTGTTCTGACAGGGAAAACTGCCACGCGCTGATGGCCGATCGATAGGTGTCCAGATTGTCCAGCGACAGCGCGGTGGCCCCCAGCCGGACAGCACCATCGCTGCCATGAGACACAATGTGAATGCCGTCGATCCGGTTGTAATTCAGCAGCGTCGAAGTGATCTGGGCGATGCCGTTCTTTTGTGCGTCCAGCACGACGACTTCCAGAGTGCGGGAATCATCGAGCACGTCTTCTGACTGCAGATCAGCGATCATCTGATCCAGATTGCTGACTCCGGAATCAATAAAGACCAGCTCAAGGGTCTTCTGGCTGGTGCTGAAGAACGCTGCGTCCGAGGCGTCGGGCTCGGACACCGCGGTCTGCTGCGGCAGCACCGTGTCGGCGACAACATCCAGCAGCTGCTGGTCCGAAAGCTGTGGCTCGCTGACGTGCTGAGAGTCGGCGGCTTCCGCCGGCTGTTCGACAGCAGTTGCGTCCACCGCCGCCACCGGCGAGGCACTCATCAGAATGCGCTGTTCCAGCTGAACGACATCCAGCGCCCGCGGCGGATGCGAATCGACGCAGCCAAGCGCGCGTCGAGACTCGTGCAGCCCTTCTTCGAGCAGCAGGCGTGTTTTCTGGATGAATCGCCGAATGGGCATTCGCTGCCTTCTTGCAGTGGAAGTCGACTCTGCGCACAGATTGGCGCGCAGCAGATCGTGCCTACCGAAAACATAGAATGCAGAAGATGGGACAATCAGGGGATTCGCCCAAGGGTGACTGTTAGGGGAATTTCCCCGTTCAGATTATCCGGTCTGAGCAGGTAACGATTCTCCCACCACCATCCAGCCCCGTAAAATCCAGCCGCGTACCCCCGCTTCGTAGAACGGATCTCCAGATCCGTTCCAGGCAGCACCGTCCCCCCTCATCCGCCGGCCACCAGCGACGCCAGCGACTCTTCATCGCCGTCTTCCTCATCCTTTTCGAAGGATTCCAGAACCGGCAGCGGATCAAACGACTGCCAGACAGGCAGTGACGACAGAAATGTCGTCAGCAGAGAACCGCCGCGCAGCATCCAGGCCACATACCCGACTGAGACAGTTGTGCTGACCACTGCTGTGCTGCCCACGACCACCGTTTCCAGAACGAATTCCTGCTGCTGTTCCTCGGCGGCCTCGTGGATGTACGCGGGGCGACTCAGGTTAAAGACACTGCCGGACAGAAATGGGTTGGTAGTCGGGATCGGCGTGAACAGAAAACCGGTAAAGGAGCGATTTTGAGTCTCGCTGTCACCGTCAGATCGACGTGTCGAAGAGTTCAGGTTGTTGTCAGAGACTTCGGATTCGGGGATGGCATCCAGAAAGACGGCCACCACCGCTTCGGCACTGGCGCGGCGAATCGCTGCATCCGCCTTGGTCTCGCTGCCGGACGCTGCAAATTCTGCGTCCGCATCTTCCGACGCAGCGGTCACCACCGGAGCCACTGTCGCCCTGGATTTGGCGGCCCCATCCGAGTCACTGCGTTCTGTGTTCGCTTCGTCCGCGTCGCTTTCCGTCGAACTGTTTTCTGTGGAACTGTTTTCGGCCGGCGGGGCGACTTTCGTCGGCGACTCGGTTCCCGTCTCGGAATCCGGCGTGGTTCCGGTGCTGCCCCCGGTTCCGGTCAGCGTGGTGGTAATATCAATCTGCACGGTGGCCGGGGCACTGTTCAGACTGCCGTCGGTGGCGTAATAGGTAAAGCTGTCCTGCCCGCTGAACGAACCGTTCGGGGTGTAGGTAAAGGCCCCGTCGGCGTTGAGTATCAGCGTGCCGCTGGCCGGGCCGGCGGCCAGTACCACGGACAGCGGATCGCCGTCGACGTCAAAATCATTGGCGGTCAGGACGCCGGCCGGAACCACCAGCGACTTCAGCTGGTCACCGGCGACCTGATCGTTCAGGGCAATCGGCGCTTCATTCTGATCCAGCACGGCGACCGAGACGATCCGCGGTGTCGACGCATGGAAGCCGTCATCGACGGTCAGCGTCAGCGTATAGCCGGGTGTCGTTTCGAAGTTCAGACTGGTGGCGTCAGCGACGGTGAGTTCACCGGTATTCGGGTCGATGGTGAAGATGCCGTCCGTGTTGCCTGCCGTGATGGTCCAGTTCTGCAGTGTTCCGACGACATCGGCATCGGTCGCCAGTATGTTGCCGAGCGACGTGCCAACACCCGCATGTTCTGACACGGTGAAAGTCTGCGACGGTACGATATCCGGTGGGTTATCGTTCAGATCGGTGACGGCGATCGTCATCACGGCCGTGCTGAAACTGGTGTCGCTGGATGTGGCTCGAACGATGATGTCGTGGCTGGCACTGGCTTCACGGTCCAGCAGAGTACCATCGGCCACGGTCACGATGCCGCTGGCACTGTCGATGGTAAACCGTCCGCCCGCGTCGTCATCCAGCGACCAGCTGATGGTGTTGTTGGTGGCATCGGCATCTGTCGCCAGAGCAGTAATTCCTGTGGTTACCCCATTGGCCGAGTTTTCGACAACTTCGTTTGCCGCGGCATCAGCATCACTGACAGCAGAAACGGCATATTCATTGACGTCTGTCACTGAAATCAGAATTGTCTGCTGAGCGGTGCGTCCCTGTCCGTCGGCAACTTCGACGATGACCTGATAAATATTGTCAGCGCCGGCATCGGTCGGCGATTCAAAATCCGGTGCCGCGGCGAACGACAGGTTTCCTGTGCCGGCATCGATGCTGAAGCGACCGGCATCGATGCCACCTGCGATCGCGAAACTCAGAGACTGAGCGGGCTGGTCGGCATCAGTGGCGGTGACGGTGGTCACGCCGCTTGTATTTTCGGCCACGCTGACGGACGCCGTTGAACCGCCGCCGTTGCTGGTCACGACCGGATCGTGATCGTTGACGGGTAAGATTGTGACGGCGAAGCTGTTGCCGGTCACCGTTCCGGCTCCGTCATCGACCGTGAAGCCGAAGCCGTCGCTGAAGATTTCCGCATCATTGTGGCTGTAGGTCAGTCGCCCGGCATTGATGTCAGCCTGCGTAAACGTGCTGCCGGCGGTCAGGGGCGTGCCGTTCAGTTGCAGTGTTCCGGTGGACGGCACTGCTGTCAGCGTGTACGTCAGCTGAGCTGCTGAGTGATCGGCATCGGTGGTTTCCAGCATGGCCTGAGTAATCACGACGCCGGCCTGCCCTTCGTTGACGGTCAGTCCGACATTGGTAACCAGTGTCTGTTCATCGTTGATATTGGCGATTGGCGCGGTGGCAGCAGATGTCAGTGGTCCTTCGGGCGTGCCATTTCCGTCGGTATAACTCACCTGTACGCTGAGCTGTGTTCCCACATCGGCGTCACTCAGTGTCCATGTGTCAGCTGTGGCACCGGTGATGGCCACTCCGTCTCGCCGCCATTGATAGCTGAAGGTGCCCAGTCCGTCGGCATCACTGATTCCGCTGGTGTCTGCCGTCAGAATCTGGTCTTCTGTCGATGTGCCGCTGATCGTGACGTTGCCTGTCGGCGCATCGTTGACGGGGGTGACGGTGACGTCGAAGGTTTCATCGGTTCCGGTCGTGCCGTCATGCACCGTGACCGTGATCGTGACCGGTCCGCCAAACTGGTCTGCGGCCGGAGCCGCTTCGATGGTCCAGTTGCCGCTGCCCAGATCCACCAGGGTCAGGTTGCCGTCGGGAATCAGCGTGGTATTGCTGCTGCTGGCCGTTACGGTCAGCGATCCCGCAGCCGTTTCTGCATCACTTACTGAGAATGCAATCGCACCGGTGGTGGTGTCTTCGGCAATCGTCTGGTCGGCGATGGCAGTGATACTCGGCGCGTCATTGGCAGCCGTGACCGTCACCGCGAAGGTCTCATTGCTGGTGGTGGTGCCGTCGTCCACCGTGACGGTAATTGTGACCGGACCGCCCGTCTGGTTTGTGTCCGGAGCGGCTTCGATGGTCCAGTTGCCGCCTCCCAGGTCCACCAGGGTCAGGTTGCTGTTCGGAATGATGGTCGTATTCGACGAGACGGCGGTGACGATAAGAGATCCGGCGGCCGTTTCGGCGTCCGTGACGGAAAACGCGAGTGCTCCGGTGGAGGTGTCTTCGGCGATGGTCTGGTCGGCAATCGGTGTGATGGCAGGAGCGTCGTTCAGCGGGTTGACGGTGATCGTGGCCGTGGCCGTGCTGCCGCCGAGCCCCGCGTCGGCACCGGAGGTCGAAGCCTGGATAGTGAACGTGGTGGTGCCGTTGAAGTTTGCCGCCGGAGTGAACTTCAGACCGGCATTGCCTTCCGGGAAGGTGATGAAGGAACCATCGGTGATCTGAGTAGTCCCGTCGTTCTGGTAGAGTGTGCCGTTGCTGATTCCCGTGATTTTGAAGTGCGTTACCTCGGCGGCATCGGCACCGTGGCGTGAAATGACCAGCCCGCTGGTCGTCTGTGTGTCTTCGTCCGTTGCGGCGTTCGTGACGGACGGCGTGTCAGCGACCGGGTTTACGACCAGCGACGCCGCGTCTGTGGCTGAGGAGAAGGCCGTGCTGCCACCGGTGTTCGGTGTCGTAACGGAGATCTGCACGTCATCGATCAGAATTTCGCTGCCGCCTCCGTTGTTGTCATAAAACCGGATCTGAGTATCGACCGCAATGAATGACGTGATGTCAAAACTTTTCGTACCCGTTGACGTGGCATCGGTCACCGTCAGCAGCGTGGTCCAGCTGCTGCCGCCGTTACCGGACACCTGCACGGCGATGCTGCCACCGCCGCCCAGATTGTTGGTGGCCAGATTAAACGAATACGTGGCCGTCGTGGCGGCGCTGAGGTCAGCTTCGCGAAAAATGTTGCGCCCGGAGCCTGCTTCGCCGACGTTCAGCCGGCCTCCGGAAACAAAGAACCTCCCATTGGTCGGACCACCGGGCCCGACGTCGTTTTCAATCCAGTCTGTCGACCAGTTCAGGGTCCCGTCATCGTTGTCGTAAGAAGCGACGGTGAAGTTGTCACGGTAGGTTTCAACCGAGCTGGTCGTATCGGCAGTCCCGCCGTTGCTGCCGCTGGTCTGGTCCCAGGCACGGAACGTGATGGCGTTGCTCAGCGTACCGAAATAGTCCGCATTCGGCTGGAAATACAGCCGCGTGCTCGCATCAGCCGCCAGCAGCCGGGCGTTCGAATCACTCACCGAGCCCAGGGCATTCCAGCTGGCTCCGTTGTCGGTGGAATAGTGCCACTGGCCGTTGCTGGTATCGGCTGCGGTGACGGCGATTCCCAGTAGTGCTCCGACGTCGGAATCCGTCACGTTGTCGAGCTGACCGGCCGGCGACGTTGCATCTGCCAGCTGAGAAACCAGCGTGCCCACCGCCCCCGCAGGCAGGCCAGCGTCTTCACTGATATCCGTCAGTGACGGGCTCCTGGTGTTATCCAGAACCGGGGCCGTGTTGCCATCGGTGACGGTGACGGCAATGGCCTGCGTATCGCTCAGCGTGCCATCGGACACCTGCACGGTGACGTTGTACACGTTGTCGGTGCCGACATCGGTGGGTGTTTCATAATCCGGTGCCGTCACGAATCTAAGCAGGCCGGTGACCGCATCGATAGTGAAACTCGCTGCATCGGCACCACCGGCAATTGAATACGTCAGGGTCTCTGCCGGAAGGTCGGCGTCGCTGGCAGTCACATTGGCCACAGCGGTGGAATTTTCTGCGACATTCACAACTGCCGTCACACCGCCTCCGTTGGAGGTGATGATCGGGGCGTGGTCACTGATTCCCGTGACGGTCACGGCGATCGACTGCGTATCGGTCAGGGTGCCGTCAGAAACTTCCACGATCACGTCGTAGACATTATCCGTCCCGACATCAGTGGGTGTTTCGTAATCGGGGGCCGAAATAAACGTGAGTGCTCCGCTGGAACCGTCGATCCCAAACTTCGCCGCGTCCGCTCCCCCGACGATTGTATAGCTGAGTGTCTGGGCGGGCAGGTCAGCGTCGGTGGCGGTCACGGTGGTGACGGCCGTTTCGTTTTCAGCGACGCTGACGGCTGCTGATGCTCCGCCGCCGTCACTGGTGATTGCGGGCGTGTTGTCGTTGACCGGTGTGACAGTCACGGCCAGGGTCTGAGTATCGGACAGGGTGCCGTCAGAAACTTCCACGACGACATCGTAGACGTTGTCCAGTCCGCCGTCCGTCGGCGCTTCGAAATCCGGTGCTGTGATGAAGGTCAGAACGCCTGAGGCGCTGTCGATGGCAAACTTCGCGGCGTCGGCGCCGCCACTGATGGAAAATGTGAGTGTCTCAGCGGGAAGATCGGCATCGGTGGCGGTCACGGTGGTGACCACCGTGGCATTTTCAGCCACATTGACGGCCGCCGATGCTCCACCACCATCGCTGGTGATGATCGGCGCAGACTCACTGACCGGATTCACGTTGATCGTGACGCTTTCCTGAGCCGAGGTATTGACACCGTCGTCGACTCGTACAAACAGCGTGTATGCGGTGGTGCTTTCGTAGTCGAGCGACGAATTGTCGGCCACCGTCAGCTCACCGGTGACGGCGTCAATGGCGAAGATGCCTCCGGAACTGTCAAACGTGATGGTCCAGTTCTGCAGCGTGCCGACGGCATCCGCATCGGCGGCGGCCACAGTTCCCAGGGACGTGCCGTCGGCCGCATCTTCGTCAACGAAAAGACTCTGTCCCGGCGTAATCACGGGAGTATTGTCATTTTCATCGGTCACCGTGACCTGCATCGCCTGCACGGTTACGCCGCCGTTGCCGTCTGTGGCCGTGATGTTGACTTCGTAGACATTGTCACTGTTGGTGTCGGTCGGAGCCTCGAAATTCCGCGGCGAGATAAACACCAGGTCCCCCGTCGTCGGATTCAACGCAAACATTGTTGAATCGGCCCCACCGGTGATTGAATATTCCACGGTCTGAGCTGGCAGGTCGTCATCGGTTGCTGCAACGGTCGTCACGAACGACTGGTTTTCCGGAACGTTCACCAGGGCGGCCGACGTGAAGACCGGATCATCGTTGACATCCGTCACAGTGACGGAAATGTCCTGTGTGTCTGTACCGCCTGCTCCGTCGCTGACGTGAACCGTGACGTTGTAGATGTTGTCGCCACCCACGTCCGCCGGCGTTTCAAAGTCGGGCGAGCTGACGAAATTCAGTGCACCCGTCGACGCATCGATCGAAAATGCGGCTGCATCCGCGCCGCCGGTGATCGAATAGACCGGTGAGCCACCGTCGACGTCCGACGAGGTGACCGTTGTGACGGCGGTATTGTTCTCGCCGACGCTGATGGCAGCCGTCGGCCCGCCACCATCGGAAGTGACGGTCGGATCGTCATTGACCGAAGCAACTGACACCTGCGCAGTAATATTGCTGACAGATTCAGTACTCTGATTGTCTTCGGCGACCACGGCAAAGGCGTTCTGTGTGCCGTTCACATCTGCGTCAGGCGTCCAGTAGGCGTGGTTGGTGGCGTCGATTGTGTCATTGGTCCCGGCGGCCCATGCGGTGGCCGTTCCGGCGCTGGTGCCGATTTTCAGAGTGCCGCTGGCGATGCTCTGCACGACAAAGGCGTCAACGGTACCGTCCACGTCGGCTTCGTCACCCTGAGCCGCCAGGTCGGCGAAACTGATTTCCACTTCAGTGTCTTCACTGGTCGTTTCGACAACAGCAGAGAAGCCGGTCAGCGTCGGTGCATCGTTGACTGAGGTGACCGCAACCTGAGCGGTGATATTGCCGGACGATTCGGCTCCCTGATCATCTTCCGCCACGACATCGAAGGCGTTCTGCGTGCCATTGACATCCGCGGCGGGCGTCCAGTAAGCATGGTTGGTGGCATCAATGGTGTCATTGGTGCCGGCCGCCCATGCGGTGGCGGTGCCGGCGCTGGTGCCGATCTTCAGTGTGCCGCTGGCGACGCTCTTGACGACGAAGGCATCCACGGTACCGTCCACGTCGGCTTCGTCACCCTGAGCGGCCAGATCGGCGAAGCTGATTTCAACTTCCGTGTCTTCATTGGTGGTTTCAACGACGGCGACGAATGATGTCAGCGTGGGCGGATCATTGGTGGAAGTCACCGACACCTGGGTGGTGATATTGCTGACTGATTCGGCTCCCAGGTTATCCTGAGCCACGACGTCGAAGGCATTCTGCAGGCCGTTGACATCAGCGGCCGGGGTCCAGTAGGCATGGTTGGTGGCATCGATGGTGTCGTTGGTGCCCGCCGCCCATGACGTGGCGGTGCCGGCGCTGGTGCCGATTTTCAGCGTTCCGCTGGTCAGGTTCCTGACCACAAAGGCGTCCACGGTGCCGTCGATGTCGGCTTCGTCACCCTGAGCGGCCAGATCGGCAAAACTGATTTCCACTTCCGTGTCTTCGCCGGTCGTTTCGACAACGGCGGCGAATGACGTCAGGGTGGGCGGATCATTGACGGCGGTAACACTGACCTGAGCCGTAATGTTGCCGGCCGATTCAGCGCCCTGATTGTCTTTGGCCACGACATCGAACGCACTTTGTGTTCCATTGACGTCGGCGTCCGGGGTCCAATAAGCATGGTTGGTGGCGTTGATCGTGTCATTGGTGCTGGCGGCCCATGCGGTGGCGGTGCCGGCGCTGGTGCCGATTTTCAGCGTGCCGCTGGTCAGGTTCTTGACAACAAAGGCGTCCACGGTGCCATCCACGTCGGCTTCGTCACCCTGAGTCGCCAGGTCGGCAAAACTGATTTCCACTTCCGTGTCTTCGTTGGTCGTTTCCACCACCGATGCAAACGACGTCAGCGTGGGCGGATCATTGACGGACGTGACAGCAATCTGCGCGGTGATATTGCTGACTGATTCGGCGGCCTGATCATCTTTGGCCACGACATCGAAGGCGTTCTGTGTACCAGTGACATCGGTGTCTGGCGTCCAATAGGCGTGGTTGGTGGCGTCAATGGTGTCGTTCGTGCCCGCGGCCCACGCGGTAGCGGCGCCGGCGCTGGTGCCGATCTTCAGAGTGCCGCTGGCGACGCTCTTGACGATGAAGGCATCGACGGTGCCGTCCACGTCGGCTTCATCCCCCTGAGTCGCCAGATCGGCGAAACTGATTTCCACTTCGCTGTCTTCACTGGTCGTTTCCACGACGGCAGCGAAGGACGTCATTGTGGGGGCGTCATTGACCGCGGACACATTGATATCAATCGTGGCGGCGTTGCTGGTGCCGCCGTCGCCGTCGGTCAGGACAAATCGCGCCGTTCGCGTGGCCGCCCCCGGGTCGTCAGAAATGTTCTGGTAGGTAATATTCCGTATCAGTGCCTGGGCGGCCGTCGGCGTGGAACTCGCATTGAACGTGATCACCAGCGGCGTCGATCCATCGGTTCCGCCGGCGACAGTACCGATGGTGGTGCCTTCATAAGTCACGTTCGGGCCGCTCAGGCCGATCTGGCCGACTCCCGTGCCTTCGTCGTTGATCGACAGGCGATCGCCGGAGTGGCCATTGGCGGTGAAGTCCACCGTCAGGGTGCCGCCGTCGAAATCGGCCGAGTCCACATCGGATGCGGTGGCCGTGGCATCGATGATGGTGGCAGCGTCGTTCTCTGTATAGCTGACGGCACTGCCGGGCACCGTGATGGCCGGCACCTGGTTGACCGAAACGACGTTGATCGTACTGGCAGAAACGGTTGAATCAGCACCGGCCGCATCCTGGGCGACGAAGGTGAATGTTCGGTTGCCATCGGTCGGACTGATATCCAGATTCTCATACGTGATGGATCGGACCAGCAGCTGCTGGTCCGCAGCCGGCATCAGACCGCCGCCGTCCCGGGTAATGACGAACGTGGTTCCGTCAGAAGTGATCTGGAAGGAGGTGCCCCCGACCGTGGCGACTTTTGTACTGGCCTCCGACGCCTTGAACTCCTGGCCGCCAAACCGAACTCGCTCGTCCATTTCATCCACGGCACCGGCCAGTGTTACCGTCAGGCTGTTGTAGACATTTCCGTCGGCGTCCGTGATCGTGGCATCGGTGTCGGTCACGGTGACCGGCGCATCGCCTTCAGTGAATGTGGTGGAGTAGTCATTTCCGCCGCCATCAGCACCGTTCAGATCGACGATCGGAACATCGTTCAGCGAGGTGATGTTGATCGTTTCCGTCTCAGTGTTGCTGGTTCCGCCATCGCCGTCCGTCAGTACGAATCGGACCGTGCGCGATAAGGTATCCGGATCATTGGACACGTTTTCGTAGGTGATATTCCGCAGCAGCGCCTGAGCGGCTGTCGCAGAACAGTTCGCATTGAAGGTAATCACCAGCGGTGTCGACCCGTCGGTGCCGCCGCTGAATGTGCCGATCGTGACGCCTTCGTAGGTAACGTCGGAACCACTGACTCCGACCTGGCCGGCCCCCGTTCCTTCGTTGTTCACCGACAGCCGATCATTCGCGGTGCTGTTCGCGGTGAAATCCACGGCCAGCGTACCCGTATCCAGATCGACCAGGTCCACGTCCGAGACGGTGCCCGCGACATCGACGACAACAGCTCCGTCGCCTTCTGTATAGTTCACCGCCCCGCCAGGAAGTGAGATCACGGGATCGTCATTGATCGCCGTGATACTGATGGTGACGTTATTGGCAGCTTCTTCATCAGCCACGCCGCCCGATGTACCGGGATCGTCGCCCGTATTACCCGCGTCGTTGACGGTGACCGTGAAGGTGGCGCTGGCGCCGGGAGCATCAGAATTGTTCAGATACGTAATCGTGCCGGTGCCGGCGGCGGTCAGCAGATTGTCGATCTGGGCAATGGTGCCGGACAGACTCACCGAGCCGGTGCCGTTGCCGCCGGTGATGGTGACGCCGCTGTTGCCGGCGACCACAGTAATCGTGCCTTCGTCGACGCTTAGTGTGGCAGTCGCACCGGCGCCCGCTTCGTCGACATCACTGACACTGAATCCGGTGCCGTGGATGGCCAGACTGACGTGTTCGGTGGTTGCCAGCGGAGCTGCCGGAGCGGCCACCACCGGAGCGTCGTTCATCGCCGTGATGTTGATGGTGACGTTGTTGGAATCTTCTTCGCTGCTGCCATCGCCGGTGAGCCCCGGATCGGTGCCGGTATTTCCCTGGTCATTCAGAGTAACGGTCAAAGTTGTGCTGGCGCCCGGCGTATCTGAACTGTTAAGATAGGTGACGGTGCCGGTGCCGGCCGCGGTCAGCAGGTTGTCGATCTGGGCCACGGTACCGTTCAACGTCACGGTGCCGGTTCCGTTGCCGCTGGCGATGGTGACACCGGAGCTGCCGGCGACGACGGTAATCGTGCCTTCACCGACGGTCAGCATGGTGGTCACCATGCCGCTGGCGGCGTCGGCATCGCTGACGGCGAATCCGGTGCCATGAATCGCGAGGCCCACCTGTTCAACGGCGACCAGCGCCGAGCCCGGGGCAGTGACTACCGGAGTGTCGTTGATTCGTGAGACATTGATGGTGACGTTGTTGGTACCTTCTTCGTCGGCCACGCCGCCCGAGGAACCGGGATCGTCGCCCGTATTGCCGGCATCGTTGACGGTGACCGTGAAGGTGGCACTGCCGCTGGAGGCATCGCCGGTATCGAACGTAATCGTACCGGTACCGGCCGCCGTCAGCAGATTGTCAAGCTGAGAAATCGTGCCGGACAGTGTCACGGTGCCGGTTCCGTTGCCGCCGGTGATGGTGACGCCGGAGTTGCCGGCGACGACAGTGATGCTCCCTTCGTTGACACTTAGCGTCGCCGTCGCGCCCGCCCCGGCTTCGTCGACGTCGCCGACACTGAACCCGGTTCCGTGAATCGCCAGACCAACGTTTTCAGTCGCTGCCAGTGGCCCGCCCGGTGCGGCCACCACCGGTGCGTCATTCATCGCCGTGATGTTAACCGTGACGTTGTTTGAATCCTCTTCACTGCTGCCGTCGCCGGTCAGTCCCGGATCGGTGCCGGTGTTTCCCTGATCGTTCAGCGTAACCGTGAATGTTGTGCTGGCCCCCGGCGTGTCTGAGCTGTTCAGGTAGGTGACAGTGCCGGTGCCGGCTGCGGTCAGCAGGTTGTCGATCTGAGCCACGGTACCGGTCAATGTGACGGTGCCGGTGCCGTTGCCGCCGGCGATGGTGACGCCGGAATTGCCCGCGGCGACGGTGATGGTTCCTTCACCGACGGTCAGAGTGGCGGTCACCGTACCGCTGACGGCGTCCACATCGCTGACGGTGAATCCGGTGCCATGAATCGCGAGACCGACCTGTTCCACGGCAGCCAGAGCGCTGCCCGGAGCCCCCACGACCGGGGTGTCATTGATGCGCGAGATATTGATGGCAACGTTGTTGGTGCCTTCTTCGTCGGCCACGCCGCCTGACGTACCGGGATCGTCGCCCATATTGCCGGCATCGTTGACGGTGACCGTGAATGTCGCACTGCCGCTTGAAGCATCGCTGGAATTGAAGGTGATCGTACCGGTGCCGGCGGCGGTCAGCAGGTCGTCGATCTGAGCGATCGTGCCGGACAGGGTCACCGTGCCGGTGCCATTGCCGCCGGTGACAGAAACGCCGCTGTCTCCGGCGGCCACGGTGATCGTCCCTTCGTCGACACTGAGCGTGGCGGTGGCACCGGCATCTGACTCGTCGGCGTCGCTGACCGTAAATCCGGTTCCGTGAATCGCCAGACTGACGTTTTCGGTCGTGGCCAGCGGGCCTGCAGGGGCGCCGACTACTGGCGCGTCGTTCATGGCCGTGATGTTGATCAGAACGCTGTTCGTACCTTCTTCGTCGGACGGACCGCCGGACGTTCCGGGGTCGCTGCCGGTGTTGCCCGAATCATTGACGGCCACGGTGAAAGTGGCACTGGGGCTGGGATTCTGACGATTGTTCAGGTAGGTGATCGTGCCGGTACCGGCGCCGGTCAGCAGGTTGTCTATCTGGGCCACCGTGCCGCTCAGGGTGACACTGTTCGACCCGTTGCCGATCAGAATGCTGACGCCGCTGTTGCCGGCGGCAACGGTGATTTCCCCCTGAGAAACGCTGAGCGTCCCGACCACGGTGCCACCCGCTTCGTCCACGTCGCTGACAGTGAATCCGGTGCCGTGGATCGCCAGCCCGACCTGTTCAACGGCGGCCAGCGGAGCCCCCGGTGCGCCGACCACGGGCGCGTCATTGACCGGCAGGTTGTTGATGGTTCCGGAGGTCACGTTGCTGGTTCCACCGTCGCCGTCCGTCACATAACCTTCGACTGTCCGCGTGGCCGTCGAAGGATTCTCTGACGTGTTTTCATACGTGACGTTGCGGGCCACAGCCTGCACGATCGCTGCCGTGGCATTGTTGTTGAATGTGATGGTCAGCGGGGTACTGCCGGTGACGGGACCGTTGAACGTTCCGACTACCGTTCCGCCGTAGGTGACATTGCTGCCGCTGATTCCAACCTGACCAGCACCTGAACCCTGATTTCTGACCGTCAGCTGATCTTCAGCGGCGGCATTGGCTGTCAGCGTGACAACCATCTGCCCGCCGTTGAAGTCGGCCGAGTCGGCGTCGGTGACCGTGGCCGAAGGCGACAGAAAATACGGCCCATAGTTTTCCGGTACGTTGGCTGTCCCGCCGGCAAAGCTGAGTACCGGTGCAGCATTGGCGGGTTTGATTGACACACCACCGACGGCCCAGGCGTCGCTGCCTGACCACGTCCATGACATGGGAACCGAGGCGGCTCCGGCTTTGGTGCTGCCTCCGCCATTGATATCAGAGCCACCCAGCAGGTCCCAGTGCTCTGTCTGGCCAGTTCCCGGGACAAGGTCATAGTCGGAAACCTCGTCCACGGCAATCGCGGCGAAGACCAGTTCGCCGGCGGCCGACGTGACCGTCGCTGAACCGGTACCGCCGCTGCCGCCTGCACCTGGCGCGAACGTACCCAGCGCGGTGGCCTGGTCGACGCCGTTGAAGGTCATGACACCGGCCGTGTTTCCGTCCGTGTTGCCGCTGAAGTCAATGTTAACGTCGTGGGTACCCGTGTTCGGATTCACCAGCGACCAGATTTCAACCCGCGCATCTCCATTCTCGGACGCTCCGACGAAACTCAGCGCGACACCATTGTAGGTGACCGATGTGACGGACTCGTCGCTCGCTTCGTTGATGGAGATTCCGACCAGCATCAGACGATCTGTTCCCGAGGTCGTGTGAGAAACCAGAAAATTGTTGCCGTTGCTGGTTCCGGTGCTGGTGGCATCGACGGTCACATTCAACAGACCGGACCAGTTGTCCTGCAGCTGCTGACTGAAGGCCACGCCCGTTTCGATGTCGCCGGCCGAGTATTCCAGATCCCAGTCACCTCCCAGAGCCGCATGCCCGGTGTTGTCATCGCTGGCGGCCACGTCGCCGGTGGATTCGGCGGCGATCTGATGCATCAGTTCCCGGCCGTCCGCCGTGGCTGCCAGATTACAGCCATAGAACAGCACGTCGGCTTCGTCGGACAGCGAGTACTGCCAGGCGCTGATGGCAGAACGATAGGTGTCCAGGTTGTCCAGCGACAGCGCTGTGGCGCCCAGCTGCACCTGACCATCGCTGCCGTGCGACACGATATGAATGCCGTCAATGCCGTTGTAGGCCAGCAGCGCGGACGTGATCTGAGCGATACCGTTCTTCTCGGCATCCAGTACGACAACTTCCAGAGTTCGTGAATCATCCAGCCCATTTTCAGCCTGCAGGTCGGCAATCATCTGATCCAGATTGCTGACCGTGGAATCGATGAAGACCAGTTCCAGTGTTTTTCTGCCGGTGACTGTGTCTGCTGAATCGTCGGCATGGCCCGTGTCGGCATCGATCGCGCCGGACTGCTGTGGCAGCACTTCGTTCGCAACCACATCCAGCAGCTGCTGATCACTAAGCTGGCCGTCGTCCGCGTACTCAGTCGCTTCCGTGGGCGCTGTATTCGTATCAGCGGCTGCCTCAGCCACCACAGCCAGTGGCGAAGCACTCATCAGAATGCGTTCTTCCAGCTGCGTGACATCCAGCGGGCGAAGTGTGGCTGCATCAACAGAACTCAGCGCGCGGCGGGATTCATACAGTCCTTCCTGCAGCAGCAATTGGGTGCGATGAATGAACTTGCGTAATGTCATGTGGTCTTCTGTTCCCGGTTCGTCCTCACGCAGCGTTTAGGGCGCCGGTTGCTCAGCTGTGCGAAGACGATGAAGGCCCCTCTCACTGCCTGCGCATACGTGCAGTGCGAGCGCAGACAACCCTGGTGAAAACCTACCTCACGCCGGAACACCCTGTACAAATCAGCAGATGTGGGCGAGCCTGGTGAGGAAAACCAGCAGGCTGACATTGGCGGTTGTGCCGGTCAGGAGGTCCAGGTGTTTCCTGACGGCGTACGTAAGGGAAGGGTTGTTTTGCCGAAGAACTCCCGACCGGCGACGACTTTGACAAGCTTCATCATCACTGGTTAGAGTCTCAACAGCGTCAGAGCCTGCCAGCGGCAATCCGGAATCGGCTCTGTTTTGATGCAGCGGTGCCCCGCATCGCCTGGTGCCCGGCAGCTTCTGGTGGCCAGACCGACTGCCGACAGACACAGGACACAGCAATATGGCGAAGACCTATCGGGTAGGAATCATCGGCAGCACCGGCAGAGGCGACTATGGCCACGGTGTCGATCGGGCATTCACAAAGCTGCCGAACATGAAGATCGTGGCCGTGGCTGATTCGCACGTCGGTGGCAGAAAGGCAGCGCAACAGCGACTGAACGCACCAACCGCGTATGCTGACTACCAAAAGATGCTGCAGGTTGAACGCCCGGACATCGTGGCCATTTGTCCTCGCTGGGTTGATCAGCACCACGACATGCTGATGGCCAGTGCCGAAGCCGGCTGTCATGTGTATATGGAGAAGCCATTCTGCCGCACGCCGGCCGAATGTGATGACGTGGTGACGGCCCTGCAGATGCGGCATCTGAAACTGGGGATTGCGCATGTGACGCAGTATTCACCGGTGCTGGATACCGTGATGCGACTGATCAAAGGCGGTGAAATCGGAGACGTGCTGGAACTGCGCGGACGCGGAAAAGAGGATCGCCGTGGCGGTGCTGAAGATCTGTGGGTCCTGGGATCTCATATCTTCGGCATGATGAAAACCGTGGCCGGCGGAGATCCGGATACGTGTACGGCGCTGATGACACAGAACGGTCAGCCCGTCACCGCCGGGCACGTTGTCGACGGCGCCGAAGGACTGGGGCCGCTGGCCGGTGACCGTCTGCATGCGACGTGGTACTACGACAACGGCATCGTCGGGCAGTTCGCTTCCGTCCGCAACCGAGGCGGCAGTCCGAGTCGATTTGCGCTGCAGATCTTCGGGTCGAAAGGCGTGATTGAAATCCAGAGCGGCTATCTGAAGCCAGCCTTCATTCTGAAGGACAGCGGATGGTCTCCGGGGCGGTCCGGGCAGTCATGGCAGCCGATCACGTCAGCGGGAATCGGCCAGCCTGAACCGCGGGACGACGGAACGTACGAAGGCGGACACATCGCTGCGATCAGGGATCTGGTCGCCGGCATCGAACAGGAACGTCCCACAAAATGCTCGGCGGAAGATGCCCGTTCGATTGTGGAAATGATCTGTTCCGTGTTTGAGGCTCACCGTACGGGCGGCCCGGTCAGGCTGCCGCTCAGTACCCGAGCGAATCCTCTGACGCTGCTGGAGGCATGAATCCGGCTCAGTAATTCAGACCGTGAGACTCCGGAGGTGAGATGCAGACTGCGGGGTTCAGGCGGTGTCGGGGGAGCCGAATTCCCAGACGGATTTGTAGGCGCCGATCTGTTCGAACCAGCTCAGCAGCGACGTGAAGAATTCGTCGGCACCGAGAGTACCGCTGTCGCCGATTACGATCAGTTTGCGGCGAGCTCGGGTCAGGGCCACGTTCATGCGGCGGGCATCCGACAGAAAGCCCACTTCGCCCTTGTTGTTGGAACGCACGGTACACATCACCACGGCTTCTTTTTCGCGTCCCTGAAAGCCGTCTACGGTGTCGATTTCCAGCTGATCGTACTCGGCATGCTGTCTCAGCCAGCGCACCTGAGCGGCGTACGGAGCAATCACCGCGATGTCTGCGGGACTCAGACCCGCCTCGCACAGTGCGCTGACCTGTTGCAGTACCAGCTTGCCTTCACCGGGATTCAGCCGGCTCATGCCGTCCGGTTCCTGTTCTTCGTCCCAGCCAGCTCCGGCCGTGTCGATGAACACGACGGGCGCGTCGTCCGTGCCGTCCACCTGCGGCAGGTCGCTGAGCCGGTGCTGTCGGACTGAATCATCGGCCAGCAGCGTGCCGTGGTAGAAGCGGTCGGAGGAAAACCGCATGATGTCTTCATGCATGCGGTACTGCACCGTCAGCTGGCGTGTAATTCGTTCGCCGAAGTGTTCAACCAGTCGCTGCATCAGGCTGATGTCGAATCCTTCCTGCGCTGCTTTCTTCGACAGGATAGTTGGCGGAAGCTGACAGTGATCGCCGGCCAGTACCACGCGGTGGGCATATTTCAGGGGCACCCAGCAGCCGGGTTCCACACTCTGGCACGCTTCGTCGATGACCAGCAGGTCGAACTCGTGATTGTCCAGCACGCTGAAGTCAAAACTTACGGTCGCACAAATGACCCGGGCTCCGGCGATGATTTCGTTGATCGCCTGCCGTTCCATCATACGGGCATGCTTCCGCAGGTCCCGAGCTTCCTGCCGCTGCTGATATTTCTGTCCGGTGGCCGGGCGAGCTCGCGTGTAGCGACTGGCCTGTCGTTCCAGCTGATCGGCTTCCCGGTGCATTTCGCGAATCAGCTGGCTGGCGTCGTGCTGCTCGACCAGCGCGTCCAGCGTATGGGTTCGAACGACCTCCAGCACGCGGGCCGGGTGCCCCAGTCTCAGGGCCGGTTCACCTGCGTTGACCAGTCGTTCCAGCAGGTTGTCGACGGCCGTGTTGCTGGGAGCACACGCCAGCACGCGTTCGCCGGCGGCAATGGCCTGGCGGATGACCTCCACCACGGTGGTCGTTTTGCCCGTGCCCGGCGGGCCGTGAATGATGGCAATGTCTTCCGCCTTCATCGCAAATTCGACGGCCTGCTGCTGAGACACGTTCAGTGACTCAGACGGTGTCACCGTGACAGACGCCAGAAACCCGGGTTCACGATCGTACAGCAGCAGATCGCGCAGCTGTGCCAGCCGCCCGCTGGCTTTTTCTGCCGCATCCATTGCCGCCACCTGCCGTTTCCGCGTGACTTCGTCCGGCGACAGATCCAGCCGCAGCCGATCTTCAGGTGGCCATTCGTCCACAGCCACTTCCAGCGAGTCGGCTTTTCGGCCGCTGACGACCCCGGAAATACTCTGCCCGCGGCTGTCGCCGTCCGGTGACAGAATCACCGGGCTGCCCACCTTGAACCGGTGCCACGGCAGCCGATCGGCTGATCTTCGTTTCTGCAGCGTCAGCAGGTACCGACCGCCAAGGCCCGAGGTATGGGTTCGGATCACCAGATCCAGCAGCGCTTCACCCGTGCGTTCCGCCTTTGCCGACGACTGAATCCGTCGGCGTTCTTCCAGCCGCTCACGTTCTGCTTCACCTTCCATTTCCAGCCATGTTCGCAGGCGGTTGAAGTGTTCATCAGCTCGTAAAGGGCGTTGGGATGGTGACATGATTGGTTCGGCGAAGGCTCGCCGTTTTCCTGAAGTGGCAGAACGTCATGGTCCGGTTTCGGTGGCAAAGCATCGTTCACGACAAACGCCGACGGCCGCGCCGGAATGGATCTTCCTGCGTCCTGCCGAGCGGGCCGGTGTCGCGTTGCGGGACCGCTATGGCTGGCCGTCTGCGGACAGATCGTAGCAGACGACCTGCTGATCATTGCGCAGAAACAGTCGTCCGTCTGAGACGGCGGGGTAGGTCCATGCCAGCGTCCGCCCCATGGCATTTCCGGTCGGGTCAATGGCGTGAAAACGACCGGTTTCGTGATACGCTTCCGGTGTCAGCGTGGCCGAAATCATATCGCCGGTCTCACTGAAGATCAGGTACCGGCTGTCGATCTTCATCAGAAACGCCGAGGCATAGTTGCCGCCGCGACCGCGTTTCGATCCGGACGTCGGTACGGCCGTCTGCCACAGTCGTTTGCCGTCGGACGCGCGGGCACACACCAGCGCGCCGCTGCGGATGTCGCTGCCATACAGGTGCCCGTTGTCAAAGATCGCCGCACCGGTGGCCAGGTACATGGAAGTCCGGGCGTTGCCGCGCCATAACTCTTCGGCGGTCGGGCTGTCGTCCGCCAGTTTCAGCATCAGCGAGGCATCACCTTCTCCGGATGTGAACAGCAGGTTGTTTTCAAGTACCGGAGGCAGAATGGACATGCCATAGCCGGGCTTCAGAGCAAACTGCCAGTATTCTCGGCCGTTGTCCGGGTTCAGGCTGTGCAGCGTTTCCGGATCCCAGATCAGCAGCTGGTCGACACCGCCGGCGGTGATCACCGTGGGCGGGCAGTAGCCGTGGTTTTCCCCTGCCAGAGCGCGCCACTGTTCCCTGCCGGAAACGCGGTCAAACGAAACCACCAGGCTGTCCGGTCCGCCGACCAGGCAGATCAGGCTGTTGTGATAAACCAGCGGAGCGGCCGCGTGGCCCCACTGTGGCGTTTTTGACTGATATTCCCGTTTCAGGTCATGTGACCATAGAACTTTACCGCTGTCTGCCTGCAGGCAGGTCAGAGCGCCTTCGGCCCCCAGCATGTAGACACGGCCGTCGTGAACGGTCGGCGTGGCTCGAGGACCGCCGCCGTAGGAAACGGCATAGGCCTGTTCGTACTCATGCTTCCAGAGTTCTTTGCCGGTGGCGGCGTCCAGACATAACAGTCGCTCCCGCCCCGTCAGCTCATCCCGGGTCCCCGGATTGTTGACGATCTTACCGGATGACTTCTGATAATCCGGCACGTACACACGACCACCCACGACGGCCGGGCCGGCATAACCCAGCTTCACGGGGTGTTCCCAGAGTTTTCGCAGACCCTCGGCGGGAATTTCCGTCAGAATTCCCTCTTCATGAATCACACCGTCCCGAGTCGGGCCGTTCCATCGCGGCCAGTCGTCGGCCGCCGCCGTCTTCGCCGCCGGGGGCAGACAGGTCAGCAGAACTGCAATCAGCATCGTCGAATGTACGTATTGAAGGGACGTCTTCATGGTAGTGGTTGAATTCTGAGAAAACATGGTTGAGAAAGCTTCGCGCGCCTCATGGTGGTCATGTCGCCCCCCGGACCCGGTCCGCGGGGTGTGTATCAGGAGCAACAGCTGTCACAATGACCTCGTACCAGTACCTCTGACACGATTCCCGGAGGACGGCTGCCCGTTGAGGACGGTCGCAGTTCCACGGTGAAGTCTGCCATGCAGACCACTTCTCCACAGTCGACACACATGAAATGTGGATGCTCAGAAGTCCCGTCACCGGCCTCGGTCAGCAGTTCAAATCGACGGACTGAATCTCCCAGATCCAGCCGGGTTACCTTGCCGGAATCATGTAATTCCGTCAGCGATCGGTAGATGGTGGATTTGTCGAAACCGTAGTCCGCCAGCGTGTCCGCGATGTCCGCGGGAGTCATCGGGCAAGAGGACGCCTGCAGACACTGCAGCACAGCGATTCGAGCTGCCGTACACCGCAGATCGACAGAACGAAGAATAGCTTTGGCGTCATCCAGCGCCAGCGGCCAGCGCGTTTTCTTTTTCATAATTGCTCTCTTTGTCCGGCCGGATCCTGTTCGCTTCGGACCGCAAGTGTCCCGCAAGCGGTTCTCATTTGCAACTAAGTTGCAGGTAAAGCCGGGGCGCGACTCGAATTGCTGCAGACGACGTCTTAGTCTTTGCCCATGTCTGATTCCCGCTCAAGAATTACTGTCGCAGCCAGCCTGCCGATCATCGTTGGACTGTCGATCGGGCTCTTTGCCTTCTTCAATCGGTCGGCCGTTTTCGCTCAGACGCCGCCAGTGTCCCCGGCAGAAACGGTCGATCTGTCTGCTTTCGGCGCCTCGAAGCCGGCGGACGCAACCGCTGAACCATCCGTGGTATCCGGTGGCTGGTCAAATGTGCTGCTCGCCGCCTACTGCCTGCTGATTGTCGGGGGCTCACTGCTGGGTGGCCTGCTGCCGTTTCTGTTGCAGCTGACACATACGCGAATGCAGACCGTGATCAGTTTTGTCGGAGGCCTGATGCTGGGGATCGGCTTCTTTCATCTGATGCCCCATGCCGTGCATGAACTTCACAGCGCCGGCCGGACAGCGGAATGGATGATGGTGGGCATCGTGATGATGTTCGCCCTGCTGCGGCTGTTTCATTTTCATAATCACGAACCCGTGAACGCGTTTGATCCGGCAGGGGAGGGACGCTGTGATCATGATGAACACCATGGTCCAGGTCACGATCATGATCATGATCATGACCATGATCATGCTGCCGCCGTGAGTCATGAGCCTGCTGGTATTCCGGGCCTGCAGGCGGTGCTGACTGGCGTGGGACACAGTCCGGCAGAATGTCATACTCACGGGCATTCGCATGGTCTCAGCTGGTTTGGTATCGCGTTTGGTCTGAGTCTGCACACGCTGATTGACGGACTGGCCCTGGCGGCCAGCGTGAACGCTCAGGCAAGTTCGGTGCCGGGCTTTCGACTGGCCGGCTTTGCCACATTTCTGGCAGTTCTGCTGCACAAGCCGCTGGATGCGGTTTCCATCACATCGCTGATGGTGGCAGGAGGCTGGCAGAAGCGAACGATGATGCTGGTCAACACCGCCTTTTCGCTGATGTGTCCTCTGGGAGCCGTTTTGTTTCTGCTGGGAGTCAGGCAGTTCGCGGGATATCAGCACGAGATTCTGGGGACGGCGCTGGCCTTTTCGGCCGGCGTGTTCATCTGCATTTCGCTTAGTGACCTGCTGCCGGAAATGGAGTTTCATTCACACAACAAAGTCCAGCTGACCGTGGCGCTGGGGCTGGGAATCGTTCTTTCGTGGGGACTGACCTTTCTGGAACAGGGCCACCTGCATTGACCTGACTGCGTTTGTGACCCGTGAGCCGCGACGCGTCAGCGGCCGGGCTCCGGTGTGACGCTGGAAAAGATTGAGCGTCATCCGGGGAATCCACGCGGGTGAACGGCCCGGTGCCTGACGGCACTCGGCTCACGGTTGTGCGTCCGAATGCGTTTTTTGCAGGTAATCGCCAGAACCAAACAGCTGGCGTCATTGCGACTCCGATTCACGGCACTGCGAAATTCGGAAAAAAACGCAGGGTCCGCATTTTTTTCGTCAGTTCAGAAAACGTGCACCGTCAGACTCCCGCCGTCAGGCCCGGAATGTCTGAGCTACGCAGGCATCCGGTGGGGTAAATGAGTACCACTGGCAGCACCAGACGGCGAGGCGCTGGCCGGCATTGTGCCGACCGTGTCCGTCTTTTCTGATCTCAGGTGTTCGTCCTCTGTCGCCGCCGCCAGGGCTGCCGCCGTTAAATCAATATTTGTAAGGGACATTCAGGAATCTTCATTCCACGTACTTCATTATTCCATGTATTTCAATAAACCACTTATGGCGAATCAACGATCAGGGGCGGCGCCGTTCCCAGCGACGATAGAAAAATGACCGGAGGGTGAATGGCAGCGATGTAGCTGTGTAAACATTTGATCTGTCGACGATTCCTTCTTATAACCCGCACCGCACGGCGAGATAAAGTCGAGGCCGTTTCAGAAATCAGTGGAGGCTGTATCAGACACAGATGACTTAGAGTCGGCAGAGCCGCGGCTTCACGACGAATTCGCCGGTATTGTTCCTGAACATAGCCGGTGTTTCAGCCACTTCTGACGTAATGATCAGCAGAGCAATTCCGGCTAATCGATGCAGCCACATCGAAGGCGTTCACAGCAGACGTGCATCCGGCAATATCTTCTCAGGCCGGAAGGCGTCGGTGTTCAGGCCGTTTCCGTCTGTTCAGGGTCGCCCGGTCAATGTCCGCACGGTCGGGCCTGACGGAGCCAGCTGTCTTATCGGCGAAATGTCGGTGTGACGTGTACGGCCGGCTGACTGCGTTCCGGGATCGCCCGGCAGTACAGATGCCGAATGGCGTGGTGCTGCGGCCGTCTTCCTTGATCGGGGCAGAGACCTTTCAGAAACCGTTCCGTCGGTGGACGACAGAAGTGTGCCGGACTGAATCTGAATGAGCCGTGGGCAAGTGAGATTGAGCCGACACCGGGAACGGATGCTGTCGGTCAGAATAAATTCAGAAAATCGTGACACAGACAGCAGCAACACATTTCGACCAACTCCGCTGCGACCAGACACAGGCAATAAAGGCCGATCCGGCCTCAGGAGATATCAACAGATGAGCTTAGTTCCGGACGTCCCTGATCGCTACCGCAGTCTGCGGCGTTTACTGTTGGCCAGCGCCGGCTGTGCCCTGCTCTTGTCAACCGGCTGTAATCGCAGTGATTCGTCGCCCGCCGGCCCTCCTCCGGTTTCAGTCACTGTGGCGCAGCCAGTGACGAAACAGATTGTGGAATGGGATGCGTATACCGGTCGGCTGGAGGCCATTGACTTCGTGGAAATCCGCGCGCGAGTCAGTGGCTATCTGCAGTCGATTCACTTCGACGAAGGGCAGATTGTCGACGACGGCGACCTGCTGTTTGTTATTGACCCGCGACCATTTCGAGCGGAGCTGAGTGGCGCGGAGGCGGCTCTGAGTCAGTCGAAGTCGCAGCTGCAGCAGGCGCTCGCTCAGCTGGAACAGGCCAAAGCCGAGCAGCAGCAGTCCGAGGCTCAAATGAAACTCGCGGATCAACGCGTCAAGCGTACTCGTTCGCTGAAGGCTCAGAACGCCGTCAGTGATGAGGAACTTGATCAGCGAGAGGCCGAGTATCTGCAGGCCGCGGCCGATGTGGAGGCCAGCAGGGCCGGGATCAGTGCGGCAGAAGCGGCCATCGCGACGGCGACTGCCTCTATTGAATCTGCAAAATCGGGTGTCGAAACCGCCCAGTTGAATCTCGACTATACACACATCCGCGCCCCGGTGACGGGGCGGATCAGCCGACAGTACGTGACCAACGGAAATCTTGTCAGTGGCGGCACAGCCACGTCGACCCTGTTGACGACCATCACGTCGGTCGAGCCGATTTACTGTACCTTCGACGCCAACGAGCGGGAAGTGCTGAAATACACACGTCTGGCCCAGGCCGGCGAGCGAGAGAGTTCGCGTGTCGCGAAGAATCCCGTCTATCTGGGACTCGTGGACGAATCCGGATTTCCTCATCGGGGACACATGGATTTCGTCGACAATCGCTTTGATGCAGCCACGGCCAGCATGCGCGCTCGCTGTGTTTTTCCGAACAAGGATCAGGTGCTGCTGCCGGGCATGTTTGCGAGAATCCGCATCCCGGGCAGCGCGGCCTACGAAGCGGTCCTGATTCCCGATTCCGCGATCGGAACAGACCAGTCGTCACAGTTTGTTTACGTCGTCATCAAAGATGAGATTGAACGCCGCGCGGTGACGCCCGGTCCCATGGTGGACGGACTTCGTGTGATACGCGAAGGGCTGACCGGTGACGAGGCGCTGGTGATTGAAGGGCTGCTGAAGGCACGGCCGGGAATGAAGGTCAAGGTGTCCGAGGGTTCCATCGAAGTTGTCGAAGACGGCTTGCCGGACCATTACGAGCCGGTGCCCCGTGAGGAGTGGATATCGCCGGACCCCGATCCCGAACCGCCGCCTGAGGCCGCCGATTCTCATGCACGAGCCGCTCTGCAGGGAGACGCAGCATGAAGTTTCCACACTTTTTTATTGAACGACCGATCTTCGCGACGGTGCTGTCATTTGTGATCGTCCTGGTCGGTGGCATCACCTACTTTACGCTGCCGGTCTCACAGTATCCTCCCGTCGCGCCGCCCACCATTCTTGTTCGCGCCAGCTATCCCGGTGCCACGCCGCAGGTGATTGCCGACACGGTGGCGACACCGATCGAGCAGGAAATGAACGGCGTCGACAACATGCTGTACATGGAATCATCGTCCAGTGCGGACGGCACGATGCAGCTGACGGTAACCTTCAAGCTGGGCACGAACCTGGACGATGCTCAGGTACTTGTGCAGAACCGCGTGGCCGTGGCCGAAGCGCGTCTGCCCGAACAGGTACGCCAGATCGGGGTCACGACCACGAAGCAGATTCCCGACATGCTGATGGTGGTGCACCTGAATTCGCCGGACGAAAGCCGCGACGGACTGTACATCAGCAACTTTGCCTTTCTCCGTGTGCGCGACGCATTGATGCGACTCGACGGTGTCGGCGACATCCGGATCGCCGGGGGTAACGAATATGCCATGCGGATCTGGTTCGACATCGAAAAGATGACGCACGTCGATCTGACTGTCGGCGATGTGGTCCAGGCGATCCGCGGCCAGAACGTCCAGGTGGCCGCCGGGGTCATCGGGCAGCCCCCGACGGACAAGACCGGAGCGTTTCAGCTGAATGTGACAACTCAGGGGCGTCTGCGGGAAGCCGACGAGTTCGGGCAGATCATTGTGAAACGCGGTGAAGACGGTCGGATCACACGGCTCAGCGATGTGGCTCGCATTGAGCTGGGCGCGCAGGACTACTCACGTCTGAGTTATCTGGACGGCAAGCCTGCCATTGCCGTGCTGATCTACCAGCGTCCCGGGACCAATGCCGTGGCAACGGCCGCGGAAGTGCAGAAGACGATGACAGAGCTGCGGAAGGACTTTCCCACCGGCGTCGATTACGAGATTGCCTACAACCCGACAAAGTTTGTGGAAGAATCAATCGACGAGGTATTCAACACGCTGTTGATCACAACCGCGTTTGTGGTTCTGACCGTGTTTCTGTTTCTGCACCATTGGCGACCGACCGTGATTCCGGTGGTGGCAATTCCGATTTCGCTGATCGGTACCTTCGCCGTGATGCAGAGTCTGGGCGTGACGCTGAATACCCTGTCGCTGTTCGGTCTGGTGCTGGCGATCGGGATCGTGGTGGACGACGCGATCGTGGTGGTGGAGAACGTCGAACGACTCATCAGCGAAGGCCTGTCACCGCGTGAAGCTTCTCATAAGGCCATGGATGAAGTCGGCTCAGCGCTGATCGCGACCACGCTGGTTCTGATCGCCGTGTTTGTTCCGACCGTCTTTGTCCCCAGCATCAGTGGCCAGTTTTATCAGCAGTTTGCCCTGACAATCTCCATTTCCACCGCGATTTCGACATTTGTTTCGCTGACACTGACACCGGCCCTCTGTGCCTTGTTGCTGCAGCCGAGGAACACCCCCAAAAACCGACTCGGCAAAGTTGTCGACTTTCTGTTCGGGTGGTTCTTCCGGCTGTTCAATCGTACCTTTGATTTCACCAGCAACGTGTATGCGGGCATGATTTCGCGTCTGGTGCGGGTTTCGGCGATGTCCTTGATTCTGTATGTCGGCCTGCTGGGCTGCACATGGTACAGCTTCGGCATGGTGCCCAACGGCTTTATTCCTGAGCAGGACCAGGGTTATGTGATCGTCAGTATCCGCCTGCCTGACGGTGCGTCACTGGCTCGAACCGACGTAGTCACCAAACAGGTGGCAGAGATAGGCCGTAGTATTGATGGCGTCGCTCATGCGGTCGGCATTGTGGGACTGTCCGGAGCAACGTTTACCATCAGCCCCAATGCTGCCGTGACATTTCTGCCTCTGGAAGATGCTCGGGAACGTGCCGCCCGCGGACGCGGCGTGGATGCCATTGTCGCCGACATGCGGCGGGAAGTCGCCGCCATCAATGAAGCGGAAATCTTCATCATTCCTCCTCCGCCCGTCCGAGGCATCGGCCGTGGGGGTGGATATAAGATGTATGTGCAGGATCGGAGTGGTGCCGGTACCGAAGTACTGAATCAGGTCGCTGACAGCGTGGTTGAGAAGGCCAATCAGCAGCCGGGAATCGTGCAGGTGTTTTCGAACTTCCGCATGAGCGTGCCGCAGATCTACGCCGATGTCGACCGCACCAAGGCTCAGATGCTGGACATTCCGGTCAGCAACGTGTTCGATGCGCTGCAGGTCTACCTGGGCTCAATTTACGTCAACGACTTCAATCTGCTGGGACGCACCTACCGCGTGACCGCTCAGGCGGAACCTGAATTTCGGGACGAACCGAGCGACATTCTGCGTCTGCGAACGCGAAGCGCCAACGGCGCCAGTGTTTCGCTCGGCTCAGTGGTCGAACTGAAGCGAATTGCCGGCCCGGACCGTCTGGTACGTTTTAACCTCTATCCCTCTGCCGACATCAACGGTAACACCCTTCCTGGATTCAGTACCGGTCAGTCGCTGGATACCATGGAACGGATAGCGGCAGAAACTCTGCCCCCGGGATTCGGGTTCGAATGGACCGAAATTGCTTATCAGGAACGACAGGCCGGCAACACGATTCTGTTTCTGTTCCCGCTGGCGGTTTTGTTCGTATTTCTGGCCCTGGCGGCTCAGTATGAAAGCTGGCTGCTGCCGCTGGCCATCATTCTGATTGTGCCGCTGTGCCTGTTGTTTGCCATCGTCGGTATCTGGCTTCGCGGCATGGATAATAATATCCTGACACAGATCGGTTTCATCGTGCTGGTGGGACTGGCCTGCAAGAATGCCATTCTGATTGTCGAATTTGCCAAGGCCGAAGAAGACAAGGGCAAGGATCGTTTTCAGGCAGCCATTGATGCGTGCCGCATGCGGCTGCGACCGATTCTGATGACCGCGTTTTCGTTCATTCTCGGAGTGGTTCCGCTGCTGGTGGCCACCGGAGCCGGCTTCGAAATGCGCAGGGTCCTGGGGACCGCCGTGTTCAGCGGTATGCTGGGGGTAACCATCTTCGGGCTGTTTCTGACTCCGGTGTTCTACGTGGTTCTGCGGCGTTTTGCCCGGGACAAACAGGCAGACACTGATACGGCCGCCTGAAACCGGAAGGATCTGGTATCATGCTGGCCGGGGATGTCTGATCACACGGAGCCAGTGATGAATAAACTGACCGTTGCGGAAGTCGATGCCTTCATTCGACAGCTGAAGTGGCTGATCGCCGGAGTCGTCGTTCTGTTTGTTGTACCGCTGATCGTCTACGCGGTTTACATGGAGGACCGGCTGACAACCTTCGAGGATTCGCTCCGCTATCGGCCGCCACACGATTCTGCCGAAGATCTGGCCCACGACCACCTTGAAAACGTCAGCCTGAATCCCGTGCAGGGACAGATCGTTTACGTACCGGCTTATTCCCACATCTATCATCAGGACGGCAAACCGTATCTGCTGACCATTACACTCAGCGTGCGGAACACCAGCCTGGACCAGGCGATCATCGTCCGGTCCGTGCGATACTTCGACACGAAAGGCGTGGAAGTAAAATCACATCTCAGAAAACCGCTGCGACTGCCGCCGCTCGCCACCACCGAGTTTCTGGTGGAACGCGATGATGCGTCCGGTGGCAGCGGCGCCAACTTTCTGGTGGAATGGGTGGCTGACGCAGAGGTTACCGAACCCATTATCGAAGCCGTGATGATTGCCACCGACGGTCAGCAGGGAGTTTCGTTCGTCTGCAGCGGCCGAGCTGTGCAGTCGCTGGTCACCGCGACCGATTCTGCTGAATCAGTTCCGTCAGCACAGAATGCGAAGGATGAGGAATGAAAGCGTTCCATGCGTTCCTGGGCATGATCATCCTGCTTTGTCCGGCGGCAACTTCGTTTGCCGAAACACGGCGCCCCAATGTTCTGCTGATCTGCGTCGATGATTTACGTCCGGAACTGGCCTGCTACGGGGCCTCATGGATTCGCTCGCCCAACATTGACAAACTGGCAGGCCGCGGCCGGATGTTTCGCCGCCACTATGTCCAGGCGCCGACCTGCGGCGCATCGCGATTTACCCTGCTGACGGGACGTTACGGCGGCCAGAGCAATAATGCCCTGTTTGAACGTGCAGGCCGCCTGAAGGCTGATCCTGCCGCGGTTCCTCCCAGCATGCCGGCGTGGTTTCGTCGGCACGGTTATACCACCGTCTCTGTCGGCAAGGTCTCTCACCACCCCGGCGGACTTGGTGGAGAACGCTGGAATGACCCATCAATCCGCGAGATGCCCGAGTCCTGGGACCGACATCTGCTGCCCGCCGGCGACTGGAAGGATCCGCGAGGCTGGATGCACGGACTGGCTCACGGAGAAATCCGTATCGACGCCACTCAGCGTGGTCAGGGGGTTGAGATGGATGTGTTGCAGGCGGTCGAAGGCCCGGATTCCATCTACCCGGACGGGGTCTCAATCGACGAATCGCTGCGGCAGCTTGACCAGCTTGCCGCTGACGACGACCGCCCCTTCTTTCTGGCCGTCGGAATCCTCAGACCCCACCTTCCGTTCGGCGCGCCGGCCCGCTACCTGCAGCCGTATCTGGAAACGGAACTGCCTCCCACACCGCATCCGACAAAACCGAAAGGTCGGACCACCTGGCATTCGTCGGGCGAGTTCATGAAATATGATCGTGGTGGTCGAGATCCGAACACGGACGCCGAGTTTGCTCTTCAGGTACGTCGCCATTACGCGGCCTGCGTCAGCTACGCCGATGCTCAGGTCGGCCGGCTGCTGGAAAAACTGAATCAGACCGGCGCCGCCGACCATACCATTGTTGTGCTGTGGGGCGACCATGGCTGGCATCTTGGCGAGCACGCCGTCTGGGGTAAGCACACGCTGTTTGAAGAATCGCTGCGTTCGCCCCTGATCGTCTGGTACCCGGGGATGGAAAAACCCGGTGAGCCCACCGACGCCATGGTGGAAACGCTGGATGTATTTCCGACATTGTGCGAGCTGACCGAAGTTCCGGTACCCGATCTTGTGCACGGCGTTTCACTGCGTTCGCTGCTGCAGACTCCCTCGGCCGCGGGCCACCCGGCGATCAGCTACAGCCGCAACACACAGACAATTCGCACCGCGACACATCGACTGATTGTTCACAAGGACGGCTATACAGAGCTGTATGACCACACGTCGCCCTTGAAAGAAACGAAAAATGTGGCGGCCGCGAATCCGGAGCTCGTGAGTCGGTTGTCAGAACAGCTACAGAACCGTCTGAATCAGTAAGGACCGAGCGGAAAAAAGTGGCGTAAGCTTCCAGCTTTCGATGCAGAAAAATCGCAAGGGGGAAGCTTGCGCCACAAAGAGAAACGCAGGCTGGAAGCTTGAGACGCAAAGAAAACGCAAGCTGGAAGTTTGAGGCGCAAGAGAACGCAAGCGGGAAGCTTACGACGGAAAGAAAACGCAAGCTGGAAGCTTACGCCACGTTTCGACACGACAGTAATTTTCCGTTTGATCCTAAGCGGCTGCGGCCCTCCGAACGGTCGGCTTTGTTCCGGAACGCTTTGAATTCCGGTCTTAGCAGGCGATTCCTGTCCTCGGCACTCGCACATGATCGGCAAATGGCATCTGGGACTGGGTGGAGAAAATGGTCCCGACTGGAATGGTGAACTGAAGCCGGGGCCGCTGGAAATCGGTTTTGACACGTGCTTTCTGCTGCCGACGACCAACGACCGAGTGCCGCAGGTTTATGTTCATGATCACCGGGTTCCGAATCTTGATCCGGCCGATCCGTTGTGGGTCGGCCGGAAGAAGCCGAGTCCCGATCATCCCACGGGAATCACTCATCGTGACACGCTGAAGATGGACTGGTCACACGGACACAACTCAACCATTCACAACGGAATCAGCCGTATCGGCTTTTACACCGGCGGACATGCCGCTCGCTTTCGCGATGAGGACCTTGCGGATAAGTGGGTTGAAAAGTCGGTCGAATTTATTGAGCAGCATAGGGATAAACCGTTCTTTCTGTTCTTTTCGTCCCATGACATCCACGTGCCCCGGATTCCGCACGAACGTTTTCAGGGAAAAACGTCGCTCGGCTTTCGCGGCGATGCGATCATTGAGCTCGACTGGTGCGTCGGTGAATTCATGAAGACACTTGATCGCCTGATGCTGGCGGAAAATACCCTGGTTGTGTTCTGCAGCGACAACGGCCCCGTGCTGGACGACGGCTACAAGGACTTCGCCATTGAAAAAATCGGCAGCCACCGAGCAGCCGGGCCGTTTTCGGGCGGCAAATACAGCGTGTACGAAGGAGGAACCCGCACTCCGTTCATCACGCGCTGGAAAGGCCGCATCAAACCTGCCGTCAGTGATGAACTGGTCTGCACCATCGATCTGGCCGCCAGCCTGGCGGCTCTCACAGAACAGCGTCTTCCCGAAGGTGCCTGTCTGGACAGCTTTAATGTCCTGCCCGCACTGCTGGGTGAAGACAATGCCAGCGGCCGGGACCACCTTGTGCAGCAGGACAACGGCAACAACGGTACCTTTGGGCTGCGAGTCGGCGACTGGAAGCTGCATCGCTACCAGAAAAAGTCGGCTCGCAACGTGAAGGTTGAGACGCAGTTGGCGAACACGAAAGTCCCCCAGTATCAGCTCTTCAACCTCGCTGAAGATGCGGCCGAAAAAAACAACGTCATTGACGATCACCCGGAAGTTTCCGCTCGCCTGAAAGAGCAGCTCGACACGATCATTCAGCAGGGACGCAGTCGCCCGTAATACCGGCGCCGATCATCGTCCGGCACGCCGACAGCTCAGAAACACGGGGGAGTAGCGGGGGGACAAGCGACACAGATCCAGGCGACGCAGATCCAACCGACACCGGCATCCCCGTCACACGCCCTGTTGATGTCGCCACTATAGAGCTCGCTTCTTCGTGATTACCCGCCTCTGAACCCTGTCTCTTTCTCCCCCCCTTTGAGCTGGCCTCGGGGGGCTTACCGGACCTCTGCACCAGACTGCTGCCTTCAGAAATTGCCGGGCCTGCGTCAACGGTGAGACGGCATCTTCAACCGGACGCACCGGGCACGATCTTCGACTTTTTCTGCACTCCAGTCTATCCTGAACCGGTGACCAGACACCGGAAGCCGCGGTGTCCTCAGTGATTTGTACATGCTCCATCCGCAGGTCAAAAAATCTGCGTCTATCTGCGTTATCCGCAGATTGCCCCACGACCTCCTTCAACAAAAACAGTCGCCGCTCGAACTCAGGAACCTGCCATGCCCACGCTGCCCGTCCCGCTGCTGCTGCCTGCTTTGTTGCTGGCTTTCCTGCTGCCCGGCAGCCTCGTCTTCTCGCCCGTGCAGGCCGACCAGCAGGTTCGTCCGGAATGGATCTGGGCCACACAGAACCGTAATCATCCGCAGGCCGTCGAGCTGCGGAGCCCGCTTCACATCGACGGAACAGTGCAGCGGGCCGACCTGCGACTGGCGACCGAATTCACGGGGTGCGAACTGCGTTTCGGCGGGCGGACAGCGTTTGTTCTGGACGATTACGGTCCCTGGCTGGATCTTGACGTGACGGATCATGTCCGCGCGGGCGACGACGTGCTTGAACTGCATTGCACCGGATCGCAGGGGCCGTCGGCCATTGCCTTCGAACTGACGATCACTGCCATCGACGGTCGCAGAACCGTCATTCGCAGCACGGCAGACTGGCAGGCTCGGGCGGTCGAACCAACCGCGACTGCATGGCACCCGGTGTCCACCTTCGGCACCGTTGCCGCCGAACTCTGGAACGCCGACCGGACGGCCCGCATCACGCCGTTCGACGATTACGAACAGTGGCGTCAGGCATCAGACGAAAACCCGGCGGCAGATCCTGCGCAGTTTCTGGTGCCTGCCGGTTTCGAAATCGAACGCGTCCGTTCTGCGGCTGAAGACGAAGGCTCGTGGGTCAGCATGGAGTTTGATCCGCAGGGGAGGCTGACGATTGGTCGCGAGGACCAGGGTCTGTTGCGGATGACGCTCGCCGCCGACGGTCGCTCGGTAACAACGGTGGAAACCATTGATGACACGCTGCGCGAATGCCGCGGGCTGGTGTACGCCCATGGAAGCCTGTTTGCCCAGGCCAATAACTCGAAGGGGCTGTATCGATTCGATGATCCGGACGGTGATGGTTTCTTCGAAACGCCGGAACTGGTGAGGGAATTTCCCGGCGGAGTCGGTCACGGACGGAATGACCTGACGCTGGCTCCCGATGGCAGCATCTACGCGATCTTCGGGGATTCCGTCGCGCTGCCGACGGAGCAGTATGTCGACCACACCTCACCGTTCAGAGAAGCTCGCCGCGGCCGAAAAACGACCGAAGGACACGTCCTGCGTTATGTTCCGGAAACGTCGCAATGGCACCTGGTCTGCAGCGGTCTCAGAAATCCGTTCGGCATTGCGTTCAACGCTCACGGCGAAGCCTTTACCTACGACGCCGACGCCGAGTTTGATATGTGATCGCCGTGGTATCGTCCGACGCGGATTGTACATCTGGTGTCCGGCGGCGATTTCGGCTGGCGCGGCCGAACCAACACATGGCCGCCGTATGATGCCGACCACGCTGACTTCACGCCGCCGACGAGTGACATCGGCAAAGGTTCACCCACCGCCGTCCGGTCGGGCGCTCGCAGTTCTTTCCCCGATCACTATCAGCGGGCTCTGTTCGCCCTGGACTGGGCCTATGGCCGGATTATCGCCTGTCATCTGGTGCCGCGCGGAGCTGGCTACGTCTGCCGGGCCGAGACGTTTCTGAAGGGGCGTCCGCTGAACGTGACCGACGTGGACTTCGGCCCGGACGGAAGTATGTTCATCATCACCGGCGGGCGGAAAACACATTCAGATCTCTACCGCGTACGCTGGGTCGGCGACCGGAATGATGCTTCCGAACCGCGCACTGGACCGTACACCGAACCGCATACTGACCAGACACCACAACAGATCGCCCGCAACGAATTCTCGAGATTGCAGCGTGCTGCTCGTGTCCGGCTCTCGGCATGGCACGGGCGTACGGACGATTCCGGAAATGCTCTGTCTGTCGCCTGGGACAGCGTCGGCCACGCGGATCCGATGCTGCGATCCGCAGCGCGCGTGGCGCTCGAAAGCCAGCCGGTCGAAACATGGAATTCCCGTGCCTTTGATGAAACGCGTCCGTCATGGATAGTCAGTGCCATGTTGTCGCTGGCCCGCAGCGAGCACGAAGAGTTCATTCCTCGGATCCTGCAGAAACTTCTGGAGGTGCCGTATGAATCATTGTCCGGCAACGACCGTTCGATGCTGCTCGAAACATGGTCCCGCTGCCTGTCGCATCCCGCCGCCGCAAAGGCGCCGGGCTACACAGCCACCGTCGAACGCATCCGCGCGTGGTATCCCGACCTCGGGCCACCGGTTTTCGCTCCCACCGGTGCCGGCCGCAGCGTGAACCACCAGCTGGCGCTGCTGGCACAACAGCTTCAGATTCCGGATCTGGTTCCGAAGACACTGATCCTGCTGGCTCGTGCACACACGCCGCAGCAGCGTCTGCACGCCGTCTTTGTGTTGAGGAACTGTCGCACGGGCTGGACGCCCGAATCGCGGCAGACGGTGTTCGAAACACTTGGCACACTCGATCGTACCGTGATCGGCGGCGAAGGAATGCCCGGCTTTCTGCGGCGGATTCGGGAAGAGCTGATCGGTACGCTGACGGAATCAGAACGTCTGGCGCTTGGTGATCTGCTTCAGTCCGGCGTCGAAGCAGAACAACCGCCGCTCATCATCGATCGCCCGGTGGTGAAGAAATGGCAATCTGACGATCTCGACACCCTGCTGGCTGACAATGCCACGCCGCCGAACCACGAGCACGGTCGCGAACTGTTCCGCATCGCGCTCTGCAGCCATTGTCATCGAGCAGGCAGCACGGGCGGCGTGGTCGGGCCGGACCTGACGTCGGTGGCGCGACGGTTCAGTCGGCGCGATCTGCTGCTGTCAATTCTGGAACCATCCCGCGTTGTCGATGAGAAGTATCGCCACGAGCAGATTGTGACGATGGACGGGCGCGTGATCATCGGTCGGCTTGTTACAGGAGGCGATTACCGCGCCACAAAGCTGAGGCTGGCCACGGATCCGCTGCGTCCGGGGCAGATGGTCGAAATTGACAAGAATGATATCGAGACACATCAGCCTTCGCTGCAGTCTCCGATGCCGAACGGGCTGCTCGACACACTGTCGGCAAGCGACATCCGGGACCTGCTGGCCTATCTTGAACACATGGCCGTATTCGAATGAAGGTGACGGTGATGAAAGATCATCGATACGGTATTCCGGCAGTTCTGTGCTGAGCACCGGTGCTCAGCTGCAGGGTCGCCACCAGATTCATGACACAGGTTGTGGTCGGGTTACCGGTTGTGGACGGGGCAACAGGTTGTGGACGGGTCTCCCGACCCGACCACAGGATCGACCGAAGGTCTCCCGGCCCACGTTACGCCAATATGTGGGGCGGTCGGGAGACCGCCCCACAAC
>JAVKCM010000096.1:0-17702 GCA_040222735.1 Fuerstiella sp.
TCGGCGATGTTTAGCGGAATAGACTGGGCGCCGCGGAGCCATTGGTCGCGGGCATGACGATGGCAACCGTTGAGATCCTTCGCAATTGTGAACGACGATGCAACGTATTCGATGGAGAGACGATAAACGTCGAGTCGATCGGGGTCGAAGATTGGTTCGGGCATTGGTGCCCCGATTCGAGCAGGAGTACGAGTACCGGCTGGCGCCTGAGTACGAGTACGACGTCACTTCGTGCCAGAACGACCATGATCAGCGGGTTGTGGCTCTTGACTTTGATTTCAGAGTTCAGGTAGCCCACAACTCCGCTGCATCATTCTGTTCTGCCACTCTTGTTCGCGGATGTTGATACAGGGCGTGCAGGAAACCGAACGAACTTGCTACCAGATGCTGCCTGCTGATCCCGAAGGTCTTTGAAGATCGAACGAATATCATAGTCGAATTGAGCTGCATGTCGGTCGCGAACAGTGCGTACCTCATCAACAATCGGGTCAGTCGTTGGCGATTTCATTTCAAGGTTCCATTAGCTCGTCGGGAGTACAGATAATTGTAGGTTCGTATCCGGCATTTCGGCAAATACGCTCGATGTGCGAACGCATGGTCGCGTTCGCAATGTGCCGACAGTTCCATGTTACCAGATACTCAACTCCGTTCGTTACTGCAATCGCGATATGGCCAGCGTCTTCGGCAGGGGTGCATCCGCTGATTGGGACGTTTGATTGTTTGCAGGAAAAATAGGGGTACCCTGTTGGGTGATGAATCCTGCAACAAGAGGCTTGGAGCCTCGCAGACCCAAGGAGGGTACCCCATGAACGTGGAAGTTATCGTACGGATCGATGGTCGGGAAGTTACAACACTCAGTCACGACATTTCCGGCGACCCAATCGACATTGAACAACAGTTCGGGAAACCGATCACCATCGTTGACGCTGCCTGCGAACTCGGACTGGAAGATGTCAACAGACTGAAGTATGCCAACCTGAGACGGATGGGGCTGGGTGTCTTCGAGCAGGAGGGCGGTGTGATTCAGCGGACCTTCTGGGCTCCGGCGGTAACGCCGGAAACCGGCAGCAGCGGCGGGTACAAACGATCCACGACCAGTATCTTTGACAATGTCGTGAACAGAATGGATCTGGGGACTTCATTGTAGGCAGTTACGTCACGGTCGTCAGAACGAAGCCGCTGCCCTGGCCATCAACCGGCATGCCCCCGGCAGTGCACATGGAAGCAACCAGTTCTTAAGAAAAGGCGTATACAATGTCCGGCTCGATCAGGTCTGCTTCCGGCTCTCTGACAGCGGTGATTGCGGTGGCTGTCCTGTTCAACCCTTCTGCCGATGCTCAGACAATTCAGGATGCGGCGGCGGAACTGGCGGCCAGCGTCAAAGAAATTCTGGACGTTCGCAAAGTCAGGCCGGCGGCGGTGTCTGTGGAATCGTTTGAAATCAAACCCGAATTCAGTCCGCTCACCACACTCGACATTCAGAAACGCCTGATCGAACAGCTGAAATCTGAAATGGTGTCGACGGACAATCCGCAGATTCAGGTCAAGGGGTCCGTGCAGCGCAACAAGTATTACTTCTGGATCAGTGGTGAGGTGTACTTCAGGGATGAAAACGAATCCGTCTCCATTCGAGCCTCCGGCCGATCAGAAGCCGCGGCCGCAAAGGCAGAACAGGAACTGAAGAAATCCGGAAAGATCGGCGATCAGCAACCCGTTTCCGCCGTGGTTGACAGCGTCGAAGATGTCGTTTCTCTTGCTGCTCCGACGTTTGAGTCGGATCATGGCGTGCTGAACAGAAACGAAAGAAAACGGGCTCATGAACAGGAAATCGGGGACGGCCTGGATGATCCGATGGTGTACGTCAGCGGGGCCACAGTGTCTGCATACGAGGACAGTCAGTTCCGGATTGAGATTCTGACACGTGGGCCGGACGGTCGCTATTCGCAGCGTCCACGCGTTTCAACGACGGAAACCGGACAGGCTTTCGTCGACCTCAACCGCGGCGATGAGTTGTCTATTCGCATCATCAATGACTCAGATTACGACGTGGGCGTCAAAATCCTGCTGGACGGGCTGAATTCATTCGCCTTTTCGAACAACGACGGATATCGCCGACTGGGAATGTACCTGATCGAGAAAAACAGTCGCCAGCCCGTCAACGGATGGCACCTTGACAACAAACATGTTTACCGATTCAACGTCACCACCCTGCCGGACAGCGCCGTCAACGAACTGAGACGATCGTCAAATCAGATTGGCGTCATTTCTGTTCAATTTTTCCCGGCGTGGAAGGAAGGTGAGCCAATTCCGGCCGCAGAACTGGCGGAGGCCAGAAATTCCAGCGGCAGAGGTCTGGCCGTTGGCCGGGGAGATGTCACTGCCCAGCAGGCGCAGAATGCCCGCCGATACGTGGGCAAGACAATGGTGGCTGCCATCAGCGTGAGATACCAGCATCCATAGAATCAGAAATTCTCTGAAATCTGCAGGAAGAGATCCCGCCCTCGTTCGTTGATACGCAGATCCGTTCTGATGCGTCCCTTCACGACAGCACTAACGTCTCAGACCCCTTTGCCACCAGAGGCGACGCTTCCGTCGTCAGGTGAAGTTCGCCCTTCCGGCCTCCTTTTTCAGTGCCGACCATCGGTGCCAGACGTTATTTGTTTCTGCTGCCTGACTCAGCTGGCCGGGGCGGGGCGGTGAACAATATCCGGTGCAGTTCTGCAACTTCCTCGGCCGGAATCTTGATGGCCTTCCGGTCATAGGTTATCAGACTGAGCCATTCGATATCGAACAGCATCGCCTGGTCTGAAGGCGGAGTCAGTAACCCATCGGGCCACCAGCCCTGGTCAAGCGGTCCCCAATGAAAGATCACGTCGCCATTGAGCGTAAAACGCCAGTGACCGTCAGCGTCTTTCACCCTGCCAACGGTGCGAATCCCCGTGTATGACCTGACGGCATGGTGCTGCGTTTCGGTTTCGGCAGCGCCGGAACGTCGTCCGCGTCAATCAGGTGGACATCGATGAACTGGCCGCCGGTCTTCTGACGGCAGTGAACGGCCATCAGGTTGCTGCCGACTCTGATGGTTGATGCATCGGCGTCGGCAATCGGAACGACTTCGTATTTCGTCGTGAATCCTGTCAATTTTGCCACCGGCTTACCATTGACGAAAACCTCGACGTCCTCGTCATGCTGAATCAGCAGCGCCGGCTTCCCGGGAATCTCGCTTAGTTCAAACAACTTTCGCAGCCAGATGCTGTTTGTCGCCCAGACCGTTCCGACGCGGGCACCGGGTGTGCCGCGAACGCTGAATCCACCGTCTCCGTCTGACCAGCCATTCGTGTCAAAGTCCGCCAGCTGCCAGCGTTCAGCAGGTCTGCGGACCGTATATTTCCAGCTGTCGACGATTTCCTGAGCAGAGGCCGCAGGAATCACTGAAAACAGGATCAGGATCAGAATGGCAGCTCGTCGAATCATTTCAGAGCCCACCAGTTCGGCAAGCCGGCATCATCTGGCTTTTCCAGTCGAACGACGATTGCGGTAGGTCTCTCCGTGATCGGGTGGCATACTCTGGTGCCATGCGACCAGCGACCTGGTCAACTCGGCCACCACACTCGGGTTTTCGGCAGCGACATTCATCGACTCAGAACGGTCGCTCCGCATATTGTAAAGCTGCGCATCAGTACCATCGTATTCACAAAGCAGTTTCCATTGGCCAGCGCGAACGGCGAGATCGGGCAGGTCATCTTCGCCGTAGAACGAATCGCGGTCGGGCGGACGTCGAAAGAAGATCGGGGCCTGGCGTGAGCCGCCATCACCCAGCAAGGTATCCACCAGAGTTTCGCCGTCGAATTCAATCCCATCCGGAAACGGGGTGCCGGTCAGCGTCAGCAGGGTGGGGGCCAGATCAATGGCCGAGAAGACTGATTCGGTATCGACAACGCCCTTCTTGTGCACGATTTTCGGGCCCCACGCGATCAGAGGCGAACGGACTCCGCCTTCGTAAAGATGAGTCTTGTAACCTCGAAACGGGCCGGCTTCTCCCGCACCGGGAGCGGGTCCGTTGTCCGAGCATACCAGAATCAGCGTGTTATCCTTCAGCGAGGCGTCGTTGCGGATTCGGTCGAACAGTTTTCCAAACTGCCTGTCCATCGATTCCAGCACAGACAGATACAGTCGCCGCATCGAACCATCCCCCCATGTTTCGACCGGCGGCCAGAACGGAGCATGCACGTCGTCCGGCCACAGGTTGATGTAGAAGGGCTGTCCGGCAGCTGCTGCCCTGTCGATAAAGGGAATGGCTGCGTCCACAAAGCCGGTCGTGATCTCAGATCGCAGCATCCAGCGGTACCCCTCACCAAGGCTTTCGGCCCGATCCCAGATGCGTCCCGGTTCCTTCTGTCCGGGCTTCAGCGTCAGGGGCAGCAATTTCGGCCCCATGCCCTCAAAGTTTGTCAACGATTCATCAAATCCATAGTCCGTGATCGGCGGTGCATCATTGACGTCACGTTGCCCTCCCATGTGCCATTTCCCAAAATGACCGGTGGCATAGCCCGCCTTCTGCAGGCAGCGCGCCAGCATCGGAGCTTTCGGATCAAGCCACTGAGACATGCCTCGATCCTGATTGTTCTTTCGATGGTTCAGGAACGATGTGATCCGCCAGCGCTGTGGGTACTGGCCGGTCGAAATGGCTGTTCGCGACGGTGAGCAGATTGGTGAGTTCACATAAAACTGCTCGAACCGCACCCCTTCCGCTGCCAGCCGATCAACGTTCGGCGTCGCGGCATCGTCGTTACCGAAGCACGAGAAGTCGCCCCAGCCCATGTCATCGATGAAGACCAGAACAATATTTGGTCGGTCCGCGGCCGCTGCCGAACCACCAACGAGCCTCACAAAAAGAAGACTACAGACAATAACGATGCGACTTTGCATGGCTTTCCTGTTTCCTTGAAAATGTCGTAACCGTCTGCGACCTGTATGCCTCACCCGGCCTTTGAATCGTTGATGAATCGAGCGGTTGATTCACACTGCCGGCAACACCGCTGGCGTTCGACGATGGTACCCCACCAGACCGGCAATATGAAATCACACCGATCTTCCTGTACCAACAACCTGCCGCTGTCCGGGTCAACGGGCCGCATCTCATTTGTGAAGATCAGTCGGGTAATCGGCCGGCTGGTTGGCCCCGGGAATGATCCGGCACGGGGACCTGCTTCAGCGTTCCGGCGAAAAATTCGTCGGCCGCTTCAATCATCTGATCGAACCAGATCTGTCTGCCGGGAAACGCATGTGGCGCGTCCTCGATGACGGTCAGGCCGGCCGGGACAGCCAATTCGTCCATTCGCCGTCGGAACGCGTCTGCACGCGTGCTGGGATCGTCATTCTCACCGGTGATGAACCAACAGGGAGGATCATTTCCGTCCAGATGATGCAGCGGTGAGGCAAGGCGGTACGTCTCCGGTCGGTCCGCTTGCGAACCGCCGAGAAACTGCCGCCAGATGCGGCCTCGATCCTCCATGGCGGAAATCTCGCGTGTTCGCTCAGACAAAAGATCCGTTTGTGCGCCCATGGGAACAGCCGCCTGAATGGCGCTGCTGATCTGACCGTTTCCGCCGTCGCCTTCCAGTACTTCTGCTCCGCCGGACGTTGCCAGCAGCGCCGTCAGATGTCCGCCGGCGGAAAGCCCGATGGCACCGATGCGTGCCGCGTCGATTCCATATTCCTTCGCATTCGCACGGAGGAATCTGACCGCGGCTTTGCAATCCTGAATGGCGGCCGGAAAGGGTGCTTCGCCGCTCAGGCGATACGAAACGGTGGCGGCCACATACCCACGGGCCGCCAGCGCCTGAGCGATTCTTCCATGATTGGCTCGGTTGCCGTTGGCCCAGCCGCCGCCGTGGATGCACAAAATAGCGGGCAGCTCACCCCATGCCTGCTTCGGCCGATAGATATCCATTTCCAGTCGGCGGTCGCCATAGCGGGCAAACGTGACGGCGGATTTCGTATGCAGTTTTTGCAGCGTGGCCTGCGAAATCCTGGTTCGATCATCGGCCCGAGGTGCCGGCGGGATTTCTTTCGCAGATCGGGCATCGAGTCGCATTTCCTGCTGAAACAGAACCGCCATGCCGCGCAGCTTGCGAAGAATCTGACCGTTGCGTACCAGTTCAGATTCCCCAGGGTCCTCTGCGAGGTCGTACAGTTCAAGACTCGGATTCAGGTAAAGTTTCCACTGACGCCAGCGCACCGCGGCCAGTGCGCCCTGGCTGCCGTGGTAGAAAAAGGCGTCGTTGTATTCGTTGCGGTTAATGAGCGGAGCCCATTCGCCGGCGGGTTCCCACCGACGCCGCAACGGGACTGAAGCATTAAGTGATTTCTTCAATCCAGGCGGCGGTACGATCTGTGTTTCCCCTTTCAACAGCGGGCTGATGTCGCGTCCGTCGATGACGCGGTCTTCCGGAACCCGGACTCCCGCGAACGTAGCCAGTGTCGGATACCAGTCCATCGCACGTACCATGGCCGACGATTCAGCGTCTGACTGCAGTCCCAGCCCCGGCCCCCAGGCAATCGCGGGCACTCGGATGCCTCCTTCGAAGGTGGAAAGTTTGCGGCCGCGGATCTTCTGGTCCGGCGTGCGGCCCGGTCCGCGGCCATTGTCCGAGGCGTAGATGACGATGGTGTTGTCGTCGATGCCCAGGTGCTTCAGTGAATCAAAGATACGACCAACGTTGTGATCAAGTTCCTGAATGGTGTCGCCATATTCGCCCCAGCCGGACGTGCCTTTGAATTCTTCGCTCACACCAAGTGGATTATGGAGCATGGTATGCGGCAGGTAGAGAAAGAAAGGCCCCTGCCTGTTCTTTTCAATAAAGGCGATCGCCTCGTCGGTGTACCGCTTCGTCAGTTCGGCCGGATCAGCCGGACGCCTGACAACATCGCCATTCCGCATCAGCGGAACGCCCCCCTGATCCTCAAAATAAATGACCTCAACCGGGTCCAGATTGTGCAGCAGTCCGAAATAGTGATCGAACCCCTGCTGACGTGGCAGAAACGGCTCCTGAAATCCGAGATGCCATTTGCCGATGCAGGCGGTCGCGTAGCCGTTGTCTTTCAGCAACTCGGCAATCGTCAGCTCGTCCGGATGAATACCCGAACGCGAATCGGCACGATGCACCCAGATATGATTTCCGACGCGACGCGGATAGCACCCGGTCAACAGACCGGCTCGTGACGGACTGCAGATCGGTGCCGCCGCGTAGTAGTCGGTGAACCGTGTTCCCTGCTGTGCCATCGCATCGATTCGCGGTGTCCGGACCTCAGTCGCGCCATAGCAGCCCAGATCGTAGTACCCCTGGTCATCGACAAGAATGAAGATGATGTTGGGCCGTTTCTGCGACGCAGCAGACTGATCAGCAGATTGTGCATCGCACTGCGCAATGAGTCCGAAGGCGAAGTGCATCGCCACCAGGCAATGAACAAGAACGGAGCGTTCGGGAACTCGAGTGTCGTGGCCCCGGAAGGTCGGTTTCGGGCGGCCATTTTCTGGCGGCTGCTCTCCGGCCGACCCGCTGCCGTTTGCTGCTCCAGTTTTCATCAATGCCTCAGTTTCTGATTCGGTCATCGCGTCTCAGGATGGTCGCCGCCACCCATCATCATTTGCTGCCGTCACCGATGACGGTTGTACTGCTCACCCGGAGCGTTTCCGGCGACTTCCATGAAGCCTCGCTGATGAGGCCCCTGTCCCACGGCGCCGATATCCCATTTCCCCACCTGTCCGGTCACGTAACCGACGTCTCTCATGAACTCAGCCATGGTGGGATGCTTGTCCGGGACGGGCAGGCCGCGTGCCATGCCGGACTTGCCGAATCGCTGAGCGTACGTGCCGGTCATGGGACAGCAGCGACTCGGCGAACAGGGTGGATTGGTGATGTACGACATCTTGCATCGGACGCCCTGTTCGGCCAAAGAATCGATGTTCGGTGTTGGAATCCGTTTGTTTCCGAAACAGCCGATGTCACCAAAACCCAGATCGTCGATCAACAGAATAACCACGTTCGGCTTCGTTCCACCGGTGTCTCGGGACATACCGGGTTCAGAGCACCAGCCGAGCGCGATCCACAGCGCGATGATCGTTCGCACAACCATGATTCGGATGTGCCGATGCCTTGCGGGGCAGCAACGGTTGACCGTACCCGCACGCTGCCCCGTCGAATTTTCAGGCATGAACGTCTTCCCCGATCCTGGTAAGAGCTGCGTTCTGACATTTTCTCCTGATTCTGTGGCAAGCAGAAACGCCATGCAAGCGAACGGTCGTGATCGGCAGATTTCAGGGCCGCCGTCGGCAGGAGTCGGTTGAACGATCGGTTCACGGCCATGTGATCAGCAGCCTTTGTGATTCGTGAGCCGCGACGCGTCAGCGGCCGGGTTCTTGAACATGTCAGCCAACGCCCGGGGCCAGCCATTTTTCGTCGGTGGGGTCAGCAGACTGCTTGCGAATCAGCACTACGTCAACTTTTGCCGGCGCGAAGGCCGGGGAACTGCGATGCGGCAGGTACCCTCTGGACGTGCTTCGTGTGTTGGGATGTCTCTGACGGCAGGCTTCGCTTATTACGCCCAGACGCGGCGAATTTCCAGCCGCAGCCGAGACCCGAACGTGCTGCGGCTGGAAGCCCCAGCTACGGTAACAACCAAAGCTGGCCATTGGTCATCCTTCCGTGAGCCGCGACGCGTCAGCGGCCGGGCCCGTGTGTGGGGCTGTCGCATGGATTTCAACGTCACACGCGGGCTCACGGCTCACGGTGGCGAACATGGTTGGTCTGGAATCGCTGAAGTTTTACATTTGCCGGTCAATCAACCACGATGTGCCCTTGACAGGCCCCTGATCAGCGGCGGATTTCCGTCCGGGCACATTTCAGCTTCAGTGAACTGAGCGCAAGATGAGCAGGTTTATCGCGGTCGGAGATATTCACGGGTGCAGTAAGACGCTCGCGCAACTTCTGGAAATTCTGGATCTGCAACCCGGCGACACGCTGCTTTCAACGGGCGATCTTTCTTCCAAGGGCGAAGATTCGAAGGGTGTTCACGAGCAGCTGCTGAATCTTGAACAACGCGGCGTCAACCTCATTCTGCTGCTCGGCAACCATGAGGTCATGCTGCTGGCCATGCAGCAACTGGTCGGCGCCAACGTCGACCTGACGGCTTTTCCGGAGTCTATTTTTGAGGGAGCCGAAGTCAGCTTTCTGATCCGCAGCAACGAGACCTGGGCCACTCTGAAATCCTACGGTCTTGAGAAAGCGGAGGATCCTGAGTTCTGGGCTTTCCGCCCCCGTGATCCCGGACGTCATTTCGAGAAGGTGGCAGAACGACTCCGAAGTCTGGACTGGAAACTGCCCCAGCCTCATCTGGACCTGCTGTGTCGATGCCGAACACATCACATCGAGCGCAACTGCGTGTTCGTACACTCAGGAATCCAGCCGGCTTATCTTTGCTTGTCTGACGCGCACAGCGCCGTCGACGCACAACTGAAGAAAGATGCAAAACAGCTGTGCTGGAACCGCGACTGGCTGGGACATACCCCCGGTTTTCCGGAAACCATTGTGCACGGTCACACGCCACTGTTCTTTCTGTATTCATGGATCCCGGACACGACTCCATGGCAGGATGGTGACCTGGTGTTCAAATCCATCGTCCACAACGGCGCACTGAATCTGGACAGCGGCGCCTGTCTGGAAGCCGGCCACCTGACGGCCGTCGAAATCCCTGAAGACGGGTGCCCGTCTGAATTTCGTTTCATTCGCGTCCCGCGGATCGACCCGGTCAGTCGGGACCGTCTGTGGCACCTGAACTACATGTAGAAAAACAAATTGCAGCCTGTCTTGCGGGCAATGCGGCGTTCGACGGCCAATCGGCTACCGCCCGGTGCCTTACCACAGGCTGACCAACTGGAAAACAAAGATCGCCGCGCCGACAGCGATCTTCGCCAGCATGCCCATCATGCGACCGCTCATGGCCGCCGTGCCGACATCTCTTCGCAGAATCGGATCACTGCCTTTCCATGCTTCTCCCAGCCATGCCCCGCCAAACGCCCCGACGGCGGCTCCGGTGATGGCCCCCACGGCACTGCCGATCACCGGGATCGGAACAAACACAGCACCGACGATACATCCGACCATGGACAGCGCCAGCGACAGAACCATGGCCCGGCGACTGGCCCCCTGCTTTTTTGCCTTCGCGGCCCCTGTAAAGGCTTCCAGCAGTTCTCCGATCACTGCCAGCACAATCACCACAATCAGCGTGGTCCAGTCTGGCCCGGTGGTGGTTCCGGCGGCCAGCAGAAACAGGCACAGGCTGCCGACCATCAGCCAGTTTCCGGGCAGCATCAGCAGGTTCGACGTCATAAAAACGGCGTTTGCGGTGATCAGCAGAGTTGCGGCAATCCAATAGCCCATCAGAGTTACCTGAACGTAGTCGGAAAAAGGCATTCACGTCCTGTGTTCGTTGCCCGGGAACTGATCTTATCGGCCAGACGGCGGAACGACAAAGACGGCGGCAGACTCGGAAATGAAAACAATTCTGGACAAAACGAACGGCTTTGGTGATCCTGTGGGACGGATGACGGAATCTTGTCACAGGTGCTGTCGGTTCGTCCTGAAAATCGGCATTTTCGGAATTCCTGCCCGGAATTCCTGCCCGGAAGTGGCGGAGCCTCTGGGTAGCAACCTGTCTCTGCCGCCCCGCCTCTTGTTTCTGGGGAAGACTGTCGTGAATCGCCAATTGCTGATTGGTCTGAACTGCCTGTTGCTGACGGTTTCGCCGGCCGTGGCTCAGGAACGGTTGAATTTGTCTGTTGACCGGGTGGTGTCTGCAATCGATGACCGATTTCAGCAGTCGTGGCAGGCCGAACAGGTCGTTCCGGCAGAAGTGGCGGATGATGCCGAGTTCATCCGTCGCCTGTATCTGGACCTTGCTGGCCGGATTCCCGCTGTCTCGGAACTGCGGGCGTTTCTGGCGGACCCGGCTCGGGACAAACGCGCTCAGATTGTCAGTCAGCTGCTGGACAGTCCGGCCTCGGTGCGTCACTTCACGACCGTCTGGCGAAATGCGTTGATTCCGCAGGCCAACAGCCAGCCGGAATTTCGCGGTCTGATTCCCGGCTTTCAGGCATGGCTGTGGGAACGCATCTCAGCCGGCCAGCCGTACGATCAGATAGTGCGTGAGATCATTACTTCCGAACTGAACGTCAGCAATGGTGCGGCACTGGCTGCCACAACCAGTCCGGACGCCTTTTTTGTTGTGCGAGAACTGAAGCCTGAGAACCTGGCCGCGGGCACGGCGCGGGCCTTCCTCGGCGTCCGACTGGATTGTGCTCAGTGTCACGATCATCCCTTTGACAAATGGCAGCAGCAGCAGTTCTGGAACATGGCCGCGTTTTATGCCGGCTTCAGTCGGCCGGAAGACGCAGACAGAGATACGCCCGCCATGATGCTCAGCATGGCAGAAAACCGGGACGCTCGCTCCATCAGAATCCCGGGTACCGAGGACGTGGTTCCGGCCGTATTTCTGACGGGTGGCTCACCCGACTGGAATCAGCAGCCGCAGCAGACGGCTCGTGATGTGCTGGCAGACTGGATCGTCGATCCGCAGAATCCCTGGTTTGCCCGGATGGCTGTCAATCGGATGTGGGCTCAGTTTTTCGGCCGGGGAATTGTCGATCCGGTGGACGATTTTTCGGACAATAATCCGCCGTCACATCCGGAGGTGCTGGATCTGCTGGCTGACGACTTCGTGGCCGGCGGCTATGACCTGAAACGTCTGGTCCGAGTGATCACGGCCACTCGCGTATATCAGCTCAGCAGCCGACAGACTCATACTTCTCAGCAGGACCCCTCCCATTTTGCCAGGGCTGTTCTAAGAGGACTGTCGCCAGAGCAGTTTTTTGACAGTCTGGCTGAGGCTGTTGGTTTTTATCAGCCGTACCGCAGCGACAACCCCTTTGTCGTTGATACGGATTCACCCCGCGCACAATTTCTGGATCTGTTTCGCGACAGTGCAGAATCATCGCTGGACCGCGAAACCACCATCCTGCAGGCGCTGGCGATGATGAATGGTGAATTCATCAGCAACGCCACCAGCCTGAACGACAGTCAGACCCTGAAGGCCGTAATCGAATTTCCGGCGATGACCGACGCTCAGAAGCTGGAAACCCTGTTTCTGGCAGCTCTGAGCCGGCCCCCTTCCGAGACCGAGCAGCAGCGATTCGGTGAATACCTGAGTACGGGGGGCGCCGCTGGCAACAAACAGGCCGCAATGGCCGATATCTTCTGGGTCCTGCTGAACAGCAGCGAATTTCTGTTGAATCATTGAAGGCGACACGAATGCAGAATCACATCACTCGACGGCTGTTCTCCGGATATTCAGGCCTGAGTCTGCTGGGAACCGCGTGCTCTGGCTGGCTTCCCGTGCTGGCGGCTCAGGCGGCCACCAGCGCGAAACCGCATCGCCGGTGTATTCTGCTGTGGATGTCCGGTGGCCCCAGTCAGATGGAAACCTTTGACCCGAAGCCCGGACAGGAAAACGGCGGTCCGACCACGGCCATTGAAACCAGCGTGCCCGGAATTCAGATCAGCGAACACCTGCCGAAACTTGCTGCCATGATGCAGCACCTGGCTCCGATCCGATCCATGTCCACCAAAGAAGGCGACCACACCCGAGCAACCTATTTCATGCATACCGGCTATCTGCCGCAGGGGCCGATTCGTTATCCGACACTCGGTTCGATGTTGAGCAGAGAACTGATCAACCGGGAGTGTGATCTGCCGTCGTTTGTCAGCGTGAATCCGTTTCGAGCATTCAGTCCCGCTGCCTACGGGCCCGGTTTTCTGGGCCCGTCCTGGTCACCGCTGGTCGTGAATTCGCAGATGACGGGGGATGAACAGAATCGCGATGTATCGTTCGAAGTCAGCAATCTGAAGCCTTCAGAACAGATTACAGAAGCTCAGTCAGACGCCCGTCTGCAACTGCTGACATCACTGGAGCACGACTTTCTGTCGAGCCGGCCGGGAGCTCCGGGCCGCAGCCATGTCGAATCGTATCAGCAGGCCGTCCGGATGATGAAGTCGGCTGCGGTGGGAGCGTTCAATCTGGATGACGAAGACCAGACGCTGCGCGATGCGTACGGCCGCAATCCCTTCGGGCAGGGATGTCTGCTGGCGCGGCGACTGATCGAAAACGGTGTCTCGTTTGTAGAAGTCAATCTCAGCAGTGCTGATGGCAGCGGCGGAGGCGCCGGCTGGGATACTCATGCCGATAACTTCGAAGCCGTCGGCAGTCTGTGCGGTGTGCTGGACCCGGCTTATGCAACACTGATCCAGGATCTTCATCAGCGAGGACTGCTGCTGGATACGCTGGTGATCTGGATGGGTGAGTTCGGACGCACGCCGAAGATCAACGAAAACACCGGGCGTGATCACTGGCCGAAAAGCTGGAGCACGGTGCTGGCCGGGGCGGGCATTCAAGCCGGTCAGGTCTATGGCTCCACGTCGGCGGATGGTATGGAAGTGGAATCTGATCCGGTGACCGTGCAGAACCTGATGGCGACAATCTGTCAGGCGCTGGGGATCGACCACGAAACGACCAATCTAAGCAACGTGGGACGGCCGATTCCGCTGGCGGACCACGGTTCCGCCCCGATTGCTGAACTGCTGAGCTGAATCCGGGCGCGCCGCTGGTGTCGGGGCCGCTTCGCTGCCTTCCCGGCAGAAATATTGATAAACTTGCCGCCCTGTTCAGCCCGGGCTCAATTCATTGACGAGCAGGCTGTGTCCGACCACCGATTCTGCATCATGGAATCAGAAATGCTGCGCGTCCTGCTGATGATTCTTCTGGCTCTTGTCCTGCCGCGCTGCGTTCCGGCCGCAGAAACCACCTACGACGTCGTGATCTACGGTGGCACCAGTGCGGCCGTGACCACGGCCGTGCAGACAAGGAAAATGGGACGGACGGCGGTGATTGTGTGCCCGGACAGACATCTGGGCGGTCTGACATCCGGCGGACTCGGCTGGACGGATTCCGGAAAGAAGGACGCGATCGGAGGACTCAGTCGAGACTTCTATCACCGCGTCTGGCGTCACTACCAGAACGAAGACGCCTGGCGCTGGCAGCCGAAATCAGAATTCGGCAATCGTAATCAAAGTCCGCCCGGAAAAGCGGGCGACGGCGCCACGATGTGGGTGTTCGAACCGCATGTGGCCGAAAAGATTTACGAGGACCTGATTCGGGAATTTCAGATTCCCGTGTTTCGGGGTCGATGGCTGGATCGGTCAGCCGGAACCGGCGTCCAGCTGACCGATGGACGAATCACGGCCATCACCATGCTGAACGGCGAGACCTATCGCGGCCGCATGTTTGTCGATGCCACCTATGAAGGAGATCTGCTGGCCGCGGCCGGTGTTGATTATCACGTGGGACGCGAAGCCAATTCGGTTTACGACGAAACGTGGAACGGAATTCAGGTCGGTGTCCTGCACCATAAACACTGGTTTCAGAAGCCCGTCGATCCCTACGTGATTCCCGGTGACGCAGCCAGCGGCGTCCTGCCTCTGATCAGCACAGAATCGCCGGGTGTCAGAGGTGAAGGCGATCATCGCGTGCAGGCGTACTGCTTTCGAATGTGTCTGACGAATAAGGACGAGAACCGGATTCCGTTTCCAAAACCGGACGGTTACGACGCCGGGCAGTACGAACTGCTGCTGCGAGTATTTCAGACCGGCTGGCGAGAAATGTTTCACAAGTTTGATCCGATGCCCAATTATAAGACGGATACGAACAATCACGGCCCGTTCAGCACCGATTACATCGGGATGAATTATGACTATCCGGAGGCGGATTATGACCGCCGCCGTGAAATCATCCGACAGCACCGGGTGTATCAACAGGGGCTGATGTATTTCATGGCCAATGATCCACGCGTTCCCGAGGATGTGCGGAACCGGATGTCAGAATGGGGGCTGGCGAAAGACGAATTTCGTGATCACGGAGGCTGGCCGCATCAGATTTATGTGCGGGAGGCCAGGCGAATGGTCGGTTCCTATGTGATGACGGAACACGACTGCCTTGATCGCAAAGAAACGCCGGATTCGGTGGGCATGGGGTCTTATACGCTCGATTCACACAACGTGCAGCGCTACATCACCCCGGAAGGCACCGTTCAGAACGAAGGGGATATCGGCGTGGGAACACCCCGGCCGTACGAAATCGCCTATGGTTCTCTGATTCCGGAGCGACAGCAGTGTCAGAATCTGCTGGTACCGGTTTGCGTGTCCTCCAGTCATATCGCGTTTGGTTCGATCCGGATGGAGCCGGTCTTTATGATTCTGGGCCAGTCGGCAGCGACGGCCGCCTGTCTGTCACTGGATCGCGACATTGCGGTTCAGGATCTGGACTATCACGTGCTGCAGGAACGCCTGCTTCAGGACGGTCAGGTGCTGGAACTGGCCGATACATACGATCTCTCATCCCGATCACTGCCCGGCACGGTCGTTGACGATCACAACGCTCAGCTGACCGGACAGTGGACCGTGTCCTCCGCCAATCGCCCGTTTGTCGACAGCGGTTACCGTCACAACGACCGACAGTCTGATGATTCCATGACAGCCACCTTTGAAGCGGAAATTAAGCCGGGGCGGTATGAAGTTCGCTTGTCGTATCCGCCCAACAGCAATCGAGCGTCCAATGTGCCGGTCCGCATCATACACAGCGCGGGCGAAGCGATCCGATTAATCAACCAGCGAGTGAAACCGCCGATCGACGAGACCTTTGTGAGTGTGGGAACATATCAGTTCGGTCACCAGGGCAAAGTCGTGATCGGAACCGCAGACGCCGACGGCCATGTCATCATCGACGCCGTCCAGTTTCTTCCCAGCGAATAGTCATCCCGCGGCGATATTGGGGGCCGGGTGCCGGATGGGTTTTCTCTTTCTGCGCACGACGCACCGGTGCTGCGCACAGATCCCCAAAGAGACCCGTCCCCTGGGCTTTTCGGGCCTCCAGCCAGGCGGTGAGCGTGATGTTGTGTGCCTCGTCTGCCGAAAGGAACGCTGCCTGAACACTTCAGAATCAGGTTAACACCGAGATCCAGAAGAGGCAGGCGATGCCGACCAGCGCAAAAGCACTTCCCCAAAACCAACGGTGTCGTGCCAGGCACCACGCATGCAGCATCCAGGCAGAACCACCGATGAATGTTGACAACGCCAGGATACTGCCCTGTGGATGGACTGAGCCCTGATAGCGAAAGTTCTGTACCGTAAAATAGCCGTACCACACTGCTGCGGAAAGCAGGCCGGCGGCGATTAAAGCGGTTGCGGCAGGGACGAGCCGGAACACAGAGGGTCGGAAACGCTGACCTTTCTGCAACGCTGGTCTGGCTGGCGACTCGTACGGATTGTCTGGCCCCATCGGTGTGGCTCCCGGTTCACGCTGCGTTGGTATCCTGGCTGGATAGACACCGGCAACTCACCAGCCATCCCGGTCAACTCGGCAACGCGTGATCCAATACTTGCTGTTTAACCAAAGTGCAGTCTGTTCGGCCGCAGAGCTGCGGCCGCATGGCCTGGGCGCTGGACCAGGCCGCTTCGTGAACATAGCGGGCTGACGAAGTTCCTGAGGATCAGTTACGGTTCTCAGCAAGCGGCAAGAATTTATGCAGTTCATCGGTGATGCCCCTTGGTCGCTGCTAAACGAATTTGGCACATTTCAGGAGTGTCCTGTCAATTATTGTCGCCTTTCGCTGCGCGAAAGGCGACCAACCAGCCAGTTATTGATCGACCGTTTCTTAGTCAGGTTGAATGATGGCTGCGATTCAGTTTCCGGCTGTCCGCGATGATGGCTCGATTCTACCAGTGCCACCCATTGATCGACGCCGGTCAGAGCAGTACGCCAAAGCGACGCCCAAACAGATCACCCCTTGGTGCAGCGGGCGTAGACAAGCGAAACAAACGGCCGGAGATACCCTGAGTACCCAAACGCACCTTGCAGACACGCCGTATCGCCGCCCAGTGGCCTTCGCGCCGGCACACCATGAGCAGGTCGCCATCACGCGACATTGCGTGTCGGCGGGCGGCCTCGATTCTACCAGTGCCACCCATTGATCGACGCCGGTCAGAGCAGTACGCCAAAGCGACGCCCAAACAGATCACCCCTTGGTGCAGCGGGCGTAGACAAGCGAAACAAACGGCCGGAGACACCCTGAGTACCAAAACGGACCTTACAGACACCCTGTATCGCCGCTCAGCGGCCTTCGCGCCGGCACACCATGAGCCGGCCGCCATCACGCGCATTGCGTGTCGGAGGGCGTCCTGACCCGCTCTGCGCAGCGCCCGGCGCTCAGCGCCCGGCGCTCAGCGTCCGGCGCTCAGCGTCCGGCGCTCAGCGTCCGTCTGCCTTCGTCTCAAACCCGGGCGGGACGTTTCACGCCTTTGCGTCTACGCGAACACCTGGCGGCTCAGGCTGGTGTTGAGCGACCTGTTGCAGCCGGTGCGTTCGGCCTGACGCTTCAACGACTCCGGCCGGCCCACTCCCGATGCATGCCACTTGCCGAAGCGACGCACGCAGTCCACCCAGATCTCGGGCGAGATGCCCACGCGGTCGAACAGCGGCTTCAGGTCAGCGGGGATGCTGCCGGACTTGCCGTCCCGCCGCAGCTGGCGGCCCGT
>JAVKCM010000097.1:0-17580 GCA_040222735.1 Fuerstiella sp.
TCAAAATGTGCCAGCTCATGGGTCAGCAGAGCTTCGATTTCACGTTCGCTGAGCGTTTCCCGGACCGGGCCGTGGAACACGACGTGCGCATGGTTCGGAATCCAGCTTAGTGAGGCATTCAGTCCCGTCGCATGCTGAGCGTGATACAGGGTGACCGGTGCGTTCAGCTGCATTCGCTCAGCGACCGCGTCACACTGCAGGTACAGCACCGCGTCTGAGTCACGGTCCATCCGGTATGCTGATTTCAGCAGCTCCAGCCGAGCCGTCTCAGCCGCCTTTTGCTGCTGCCGGACCGTGGAAAACCAGTTCCATAACGGCTGGCGATGCTGCTGAAAATACTGGAGCAGGCGATCGTGATAGTGCGGCAGGCGGACTCCGGACGAAGTCTCCCTGCTGTCGGTTTTCGATTGATGTCCGCCCTGACCGCTCATGTGAGCCGCATGGTACAGCACCGGGCACCGCGCGCTAAGAGTGCCGGCAGACAGCACCAGTCTCTGGTGCCGGCAGAAACCGGACCGGGGAGTGTTGTCCGTTCATGTCACCGGGCCGTACGGTGTGCCCCACGAATCGGCGAGCTGTTTTCCCTGAGCCAGCAGGTGCTGCAATTCCTGATCGGACAGCCGCTGCCACGTCCGGGCAAACTGCAGGTTCTGAGTCACGCCAGATGACCGACAATCGTCTTCATCTGCTCGGCGTCAAACGCCCTGAGTGTTTCGGTGCGGACATTTCCCTGAGCACTGAGTGCCAGCATCAGCGCCGTTGCCGTTTCGTCGTCCGGAGCCTCAAAGACCAGAACTCCGTCATGCTTGCCCATGGTCCAGTACACATCTCGCACGCTGGCTCCGTGCTGCCCGGCTGCCTCGCAGAACGCACTCGCCCGCTCGACGGTATTCTTGATACTGTGCTGACCGCGTTCCGTGAACGAAACCAGTGAAACATAAGTGGCCATCAACATTTCCTGAAGAACGGATACCTTAAACTGATCGGGACCGCTCACCACAGTGAGCGTTTCCGCCCACATGCCGCGGTTTCGGCACGTGACCGGTGGCGAATTCGCACTTAACAGGACAACTGCAGATTTCGGGCCGGTTTGCCCGCAAGGAGGTCAGGAACTCAGGCGGTCGGCACAGGTTGATGATGGTGTTGGCATGATTGTTGCCTTCGAACGGATTCCGGATTCATTGGCTTTTCGCCATCGTTGGGGAACTCGATTGCGGGGATATCGTTTCATCGGAAGTTCTGTCCGCGTCTGACTCAGACCGCTATTCTGCGAGGAGATCAATTCAGTGGTGCAGCCATTTGAACATCTGACGGGTTCCACTTTTCGTTATCTGAACGAACACGCCTATGTGACGCACATTGCGCGCGTGAGTCCTTCAGCATTTCGACCGGTGCTTCGGTCTGCATCGGATCGGTAGTTGATGAATGATTTCGATTGTCTGGGAAACTTCCTGTACAATCGGACTGAAGACATTTTGTTGACCGGCGGGTTGTTTCATGTCAGAGCTTTTGCCAGACAGATGCTGCAGTTCGACCGGGAGCTGAGAAGGCGGGCTGGTGGCGATGAGTGGGCCGACGTCGATCTGACGCGGACGCGGGCGTCTCTGGAACTGCTCGCAAATCTGGTCATTCTGCCGCCTGAAGCGTCTCGTCGGACACGGCGTCGGCCCGTCCCGCGCCGACGCTCCATGCCCCGCTTTGGCTCCGGTCCGGGGCCCGGTCCGGCACCGCAACCAGACGCGGTTGACCCGGAAGATGTTTTCGAAGAACCGCTCCATCCTGTCGGTGTTCCCCGTTCACCCTCTGATACTCCCCGACACGGGGGGCCGCTGAGCTGGATTCTGGGTGAATCGACAAGTGAAGTGAACGTGGCTCCGGGAATCAACGCCACTCCGGACGGCGCCACCATGATCGGAGGCGTCCGCATCGGCCGGATCGGGCAGGCCGGAAACCTGGCCCGCATGCAGCGGCAATGGATGCAGGAAGGAGCGGAGGATGCTGACACCGATGCTGCCAGCAGTGATGCCGCGAGGGCTCATCGGCAGAGGATCGGCACCGGTCGATACCGGGGCAACCAGGATTACCGGATCGGCTACGATCGGCGATGGCAGGTGCTGGAACGCCGCGTGCATCACTAAGCGGGCGCCCCGTTTTTTCTGGCGATCAGAAACCGGCGGACCGGCGGTTGTGGATTTACGCAGCGGTCGATCGGGCGGTTTTTGAGCCGCGTCGTGTGGCGAAAAAGGCCGAGTATCGAGCGCGTGTCCCGCTTTGGTGTGCCCAGAGGCGGTATCCAGAGGCGGTATCCAGAGGCGGTGCGCCGGCCGCTGCCGCGTCTGGGGCGCTGGCCTGGACGCCGATGACAACCGCTGGTCAGCCAGCGTTCCGCCGTTTGCCTTCTGCGCTGATGATTTCGGTTGTGGTGACTGGGCGGGATGGGCTGGCGTGGTGGATGGAATGGCGTGGTGGACAGCCCGGCCGCGAGATGCTGGTGGCGGTGATGGTTTGTGGCGATCTGGAATCATGAATTCAGTCACCGTGCTTCCCCCCGGGCTTGATTGGCGAAATCCCTTGGGTACCGTTTAACTTCCGGACGCTGACGCGAGTCGGTTCCGGCCACATGTTCCGGCCACATGTTCCGGCCACATGATGCGGCCACGTGATGCGGCCACATGATGCGGCCACGTGGCCGGCGTCGGAATGGAACTCGGCAGCTCAGGACTGCCGGACCGCGTGCTGCACGCGACGCAGAATCGGCCACAGAACACTGAATTCATGGAATCCCACGGGTGAAGCCGGGCTGGCAATTCAATCGAATCAATCCGCGGTTCAAGAATCGCGAAGCGACTCAGGGTGAATTCTTCACGTCTGATACCGAGTTACGCGCCTTTGTTCGCGAGGCGGTGCAGAATTCTCTGGACGCCCGTCGTCCGCAGGCCACGGGACCTGTCGCCGTGCGAATTTTCCTGTCCGGCGAAACGCACGCGCTAAGTCGCGACCAGGCGAAGCCTTATTTTCGCGGCGCGTGGTCGCATTACACCGCGGACAAGAGCGGCCTGTGCGATCTTCCGGCGCGGGACGAGCCCGTCCGCTATCTGGTATTCGAAGACAGTGGCACGACGGGGCTGACGGGGGATGTCGACCAGTTTCATGAGGTCCCGGGCCAGCGAAACGCGTTCTACTATTTCTTTCGGGCGGAAGGCCAGTCAAACAAATCCGAAGCAGATCGCGGTCGCTGGGGACTCGGCAAATTTGTTTTTCCACGCTGCAGCCGGGTGCGGTCGTTTTTTGCCGTGACGGTGCGACACGATGATCGTCGTCGGCTGCTGGTCGGACAGTCCATTCTACGGTCTCATCGCATTGAAGATCGCCATTACACGCCGGACGGCTGGTTCGGAGACAAGGCCCGAAAAGGCATTCAGCTGCCGATCGAAGACGACACCTTCATCGATCAGTTTGAATACGACTTCTGTCTGGAACGCGGTCGTGATCCCGGACTGTCTGTGGTGGTGCCCTTCTGCGATCCGGACTGGACCGCTGATCAGGTGGCCCACTGTATTACCGAAGACTATTTCTTTCCGATTCTGAATCACGAACTGGTGGTGACTGTCGAAGGGCCGCACAGTCAGCTGGTGATCAGTGCGGATTCGATCGATGACGTGGTCCGGACGTTTTCACCGCTGCAGCAGACCCTGATCAATCCGATGCTGGAACTGGCACGGTGGGGAATGGACCGAAAGGTTCAGGGAATTCCGCTGCTGAATCTGCCCGACCGCACCTCGGCACCGCGGTGGTCGAAGAAGCTGATTCCTGAGGATGTATTCGAAGATCTGCGTGAGCAGTACTCGGGGCATCAGAAGGTGGCGCTGCGGGTGCCGCTGATGGTTCGCCAGAAGGACCGGCCGCATGGTTCGGGCGACCAGGTGTCCCACTTCGACATCTTTATGGAAAAGGCCGAGGGAACTCATCTGAAACGCCCTTTGTTTATTCGCGAGGGCATTCTGGTGTCGGACGTCCGCAGCCGGCTGACACGCGAACTGCGGGCGATTGTGTCGATTGATGACGTACCGCTGGCCCGGTTTCTGGGAGACGCCGAGAACCCGGCCCACACCGACTGGAGCGACGCGTCGTCTCACTTCAAGGGCCGATACGTCAACGGTCCGGCGACGCTTCGATTTGTCAGGAACGCGGTGGCCGAGCTGTGTCAGATGCTGTCGCGGGATCCCAGCGAAGAAGATCCTCGCCTGCTGCTGGACGTGTTTTCACTTCCGACGGATGATCGGCGGCAGGGATTTCTGGTGGATTATGAGATGCTGAAGTCGGCACAGCAGAAGGCTCGGACGGCGGGTCCTCGCGAATTATCCGGTACACCACAGCCGAAACCGTTTCGCGTACGGCGGCGCAAGGGCGGGTTTCGAATCTTCTTCGGCGACCGACGTTCAGAGCGACCGGAATGTATTGATGTCCGCGTGGCCTATGATCGGCGCAACGGCAGTCCGCTGAGAAAATATGCGGCCCATGATTTTGATCTCGCCCGGCGTCCGATCGAAGTTTCTGCCGTCGGGGCCGACGTGGAATTCATCGCCGGCAATCAGATGCTGATCAGTGTCCGGGAGGACGCCTTCGAGGTGGCGGTTACCGGGTTCGACGTCAACCGCGACCTCTACCTTGATGTGCGACAGCGCGTCGAGTCAGACGCACCGGTGAAGAAATCGGGAGGCAGCGTTTAGAATGCCTCGTCTGAACTTCACCGGCCGCCGCCGAATTGCTCAGGACCACGTCAAAATCGCGCTGATTGCCGACGGCCAGAACACGTTTTCCGCACGCATGAATCTGGAAAGCTACGGCTTCCCCGGCGATGCGGCGGTGATTGTGGAAGCCTACCGCCAGCTTGAACTGGCACGATATGAATTCGGCACGGTCACACGTCCGATTCCCCCGCCGAACTGCCGCCTGACCGAATTTGGTTCGCTGGACGGTGTTCGGTTTCGAATCAAGGTGGTGTCGACCGACAGGTCACGCGGTCGCCTGCTGGGAGTCGCGGACCGAGTGACGCCGACCGATCAGACGCTCGACCGTACCCGCCGCATTCCTCTGATCAACGTCAAGGGACACGATCTGGGGCGAGAAATCTGGAAGCTGGATTTCAGCGACGAGCCGCTGCTGCTGATCAATTATCGGCTGTGCAACAAGCATTCGCTGGTGCGGTCGGACGTGTTTCAGTCGCTGGTGCTGCCTCAGGTCCTCCGCACGGTCCTGACCCGAATTCTGTTGATTGATCAGTTCCGGTATTTCGAGGACGAAGATGACTGGGCCGCGCGGTGGCTGCGTTTCGCGTCGTCATTTCCGAGCGTCGGTGAGGTGCCGGACACGGAAGACCCCGAGATGGACGGCGAATGGATTGATTCAGCGGTGTCGGCGTTCTGTCAGTGGCGGGGCACCGATCGGTTGTTTAAAGAATTCTGGCGCGATGCGGAACAGGGAGCTTGATGGGATGCTGGCACGCCGACTTACCACCGAAGGCATTGCTCGCTTCGAAGATTTTCTGGAGCGGCTGCGGGACCATTCAAATTCCCGTCTGCCCACCCACGCGCTGACGGACGAACGCCTGTCCGAAGCCGTCGATGTCAGAATCAGTGTGGAACCTATTCAGGTGCAGACCCGGATGGAAGTCGCCGAGCACGTCTATCGACTGCTCCGCCGTGATCCGGAAACGCTGCGGATTGACAAGGGATTCTGGTGCTGGCTGAGTCTGTTCTGGTTCAACGATCTGTGTCCGGTGGTGAACGGCGTCCGGATGCCGGGTGATCGGTATCGCTGGATCGCGGAACTCAACAATACGCGTCGCGCTTATCGACACCTGCTGGCCGGACCCTATCAGATCTACCGGGCTCATCGAGACTCGCCGGACCGCGCTCGAGCGCTGCTGTGCGGTCCTCTGCATCGACACGGCGAACTGCTGGCCCAGATTGCCTCACGCCCGTCGCTGGTGACCTGCAAAGCGGTCGCTGGTGCCGCGACCCGGCTGTACTACGATCCGCAGACCAACAGCATTCGACGCGGCTGCAACGGTCAGGGGCCGGGCAGTGCTCGCCGGTTTGCCGATGTGCTGAGTCAGCTGGATCTGACGTGGGACCTGCATTCTCTGACAGTCGACGAACTGCTGCGGCTGCTGCCGGAGGAATTCGACCGTTTTGAGCAGCAGACGCCTCGACAGCGACAGCTGCTGCTGATCGAATAACGGCCGCGCCGGCTCGCTGACGAAGGTACGGCGGACGTTCCTGTCCACTGATCGGCTGATATCGCGGACGTTCCTGTCAGCCCTTATCGCGGACGTTCCTGTCCGCCCGTATTGCGGACATTCCTGACGCGCCCGACAAAAGTCCCTTCCGGAAATTTCACATACCTGATGTTGTGGTCATCTGCTTGAAGGTGCTCAATACCTTGTATGTGATTTTTCGAATCTCGACTTTTGTCGGTTCCGTCATTCCTGTCCGCCGATCAGCCGGACACCGAAACCGCCACGGGCACGCCCCGAGGAACGTGAAACAGCACCGAGGTCGCAGTCGGGTTTGTGATGTTGCCGCCCGGCCGTAGACCAAGGGATGCGGGATTTTTTTTCGGTCCCGCAGTGAACCGTACGACGGACTTCCAGTCCGTCGGGTTAGCGCAAACAGCCCACCACCAGCCCGAATCGGGAAGACGAAGAGAATCATGCCTGTCCCCTTTCGGCCGGAGACCTGCGGTCGAAGGTGTGGGGCGGTCGGGAGACCGCCCCACAACGGGGAGACCGCCCCACAACGGGGTGACCGCCCCACAACGGGAGCTGCCTTTGGGACGTCACTCGGTCGGTGCCTGTGCCATTTCCGCCGTCTGCAAAAGGGGGTGCCGCCGGCTGTATTTCCGTAGCTGGGGCTTCCAGCCGCAGCGCCACCGGATACTGGTCGATACTTGATACCCGCCATGAACTGCGGCTGGAAGCCCCAGTTACGGTCAGGATCGCCCCGTTTATGCCTGTTCCTTTTCGTCGTCCGTCGGCTTCAACAACTCGTCAACGTCAAAGTTGTCGGGGTTCAGGTGAGGTGCCTCATCCTCAATCGCCCGAATGGTCGAAAACTCTACTTCTGTACGACGAAGGTTAAAGCGGGCCAGTTCCACAGCTCTTTTCTCCATCTGCAGAGTCTCTTCAGGTATCACGCGCAATTTGGTCTGCCTCTGCGTTCGTTCCAGATCATTTTCTGCCAGCTTCAGTTCACTCTGCCGTTTCTCCACCGCCAGCTCAGCCAGACGCACCAGAGTTTGATAGCCTCGCCAGGTCTGCTTCCATTCAGCAACACGGTTGTTCAGTTCCTGTTGCTGTTGCTGAACCGATTCTGCGGCGGCGTCGAGCTCCCGGCGGGCCAGCGTCCCCGCTGGTGCCGGGTTATCTCCGTAGTGAGTTCGCAGGTCCGTCAGTTTTTTCCATGACCGCTGCAGTCGTCCGCGGCTTGCTTCAGCGTCCCGGCGTCCGTAGATCAGCTGCTGCACAATATTGCTTCCGGTGGCCGTCGCGTCGCCGGTAGGTCGGCGATTTTGCAGCCCGAATTTCTCCGCAATCATTTTCTCAATCTGATAGTTCTCGAACTGCCGTTCAGTTTCCGCGGATTCCAGGTCGAAGGGACCCGCCGGATCGCCGCTGCTGACATCCGTCGGCGCCGGCTGTTTTCCCGGAGCGCCGGCAGCTGCAGCGACCGACGGAACGGCCGGAAGATGCGGTGGACCGGGCAACCCGATGGGTGTACCCGCTGGCGACGCGAGGAACAGGTCACGCTCTGCCGATTCTTTCCCGAACGGATCGGACTCACCAAACGCTGAACCACCTCGAGGCCTCATGGAAAAAGGATTCTGAGACCGCCCGCCAGCGATGGTATCCCAGTCGATATTCGGGTTCAGCAGCTCTTCCACGCGACGCTGAATGATCCGATCCCTGTTCTGCTTCCGAGACTTCAGCGCCTGCTCAACCTGCGCCAGCTTCTTCTTCAGCTGCTGCACCTGAACTTCCTGTTGCGTGAGCTTTGTGTTAAGAGCATCCGCGACCAGAGCCCGGAGCTGTCTCTTCTGATCGTCGGTCACATGGTCAGCATCGCGGAGACTTTTCGCCAGAGACAACGACTCGCGTTCGGACGGAATCGGCGATACCGGTCGTCCCGGGATACCCGGGTCCAACATACCGGGTCCGGGCCCCGCCACGCCGGTCCCCGGCCTTCCACCGCGGCTGCCCCCCAAAGTGTTCTCCATGGTTCGCTGCTCATCAACCGAGCTCGGACCGCGTCCATGTGTTGGAATGTCCAGCGAACTCAACAATTCTTCCGTAGCGTTCAGCTGCTGCCTGGTGCCCGTGGCTTCCATTCGATTGCCACGCATCGTGAATGATCGAACGCCGATTGTTGCCAGTTCCTTCGTCAATCGATCCCGAACGGGTCCCTGCACAGGAGACTTCAGTTGAAACACACGGTTTTCTTCTCGCAGCGAATCGTCCGTCGGAGACGTCCAGCGTCCCTTCGACGCCGCGAATGTGTAGGAATGTTCGCCGTCGTGAACCTTAACAAGTTCACTGTGCACCACGGGCACGGCTGCAGAATCCCTGCTCAGCTGCAGCAGCCAGCGGCGAAACGAAGCGTGCTGCCCGTCCGGCCGCCAGCCGTCAATCGACCGAGCGATTGCCAGCAGAATATTCTGCACGACGTCCGGCACATGCCGCTGAGGCACACCCTGGCGGACGGCGAAACGCTGCAGAAACGATTCGTACTGCACCACAAACTCTTCCCAGGCAAGCTCATTCTGCTCGTCCTTCAGCCGGACAATCAGGCTGTGTAGGGTTTGAGAGTGTGTCATGCGTGATTCCTTCTGACCTGTTGAGTACTTCGACCACGACACTTCTCACGCGAGTATTCTGAAAAAAGAACAATTCGCATGTAAACAGCACGACGTGACGCAGCAAAGGGAGCGGGAATCCTTTCTTTCGTGCCTCGACGGAGAACGCCACACCGACTGTCAGCGCTGTTATTTCGCCCCTTTTTCCTGTTTCAAGGCTGCCCGGCGAACGCCATTCACACTGGCGGCCGGTCCAGAGAATCCGCATCCGTCCTGTATTTCAGTTTCCAGCCGGGTTCGGTGACCGGGGGCTGTTCTGAAGGCGTCGTCAGGTCGCCGTAGAGTTCCGGGCGGCGCGCCCGCAGATAGCGCTGGCCACTGGACTGCTGCAGTTTTTCGTCGGTGCACAACGCAATCACCACGTCGTCTCCCAGCTCATGGCATTCCGCCAGCACTTCTCCGAACGGATCGATAATCATGGAATGGCCGTTGCGAACCTGATCGTCGTCGATTCCGATCGGATTGGTGAAGACTCCGTAGACACCGTTTTCGTACAGCCGCGTGGGAAGCCATCTCATCAGCCACTCGCGTCCCTTCGGCCCGTTCAGTTCTTTCCGCAGACTGACCGGATCCCGCTGCCGGTTGTGCCACAGATCAGGCGACACCAGTCCGCGGCCCGGCATGACAGACGGCAGGCAGCCGGTGACATGAGGCATGAAGATTATCTCAGCCCCGCGCAGGGCGGTGATGCGCACATTTTCGGGAAGGTTGTTGTCGTAGCAGATCAGGATGCCGCAGCGGCAGCCTTTCAGCTCAAAGACAACATACTCTGAACCGGATGACAGATGAGGATTCACAAAGGCGTGCAGCTTGCGGAATCTGGCCACCAGCTGACTGCCATCCACACAGACATACGTATTGAAGATCTGATCATTGTCGCGTTCAAACAACCCGGCCAGCAGCGGCACACCCAGGTCTGTGGAAATCTTCATCAGCTGCCGGATCGACGGTCCGTCGGGGACCGGTTCTGCCACGTCCATCAGTTCTGACTTCGTAAACTGCTGCACGAACGTATAACCGGACAGGCAGCATTCATGAAAGCTGACCACTTCTGCACCGCGGGCGACAGCCTGTTCTGCCAGTTCGTGCACACGCGACAGATTGAACGACGGGGCTGCATTCCGATGTTCGAACTGAACGGCGGCAATCCGGATATCTCGCACAACAATCTCCCGACGATAATGGGCGACAGCCCGCCCCGGTAACTGTGGCTGAAAAAATACAGGCTGATGCCCTGCCATCACTCAGAACAGGCTGCCGTCCCGCCAGCTGAGTCCGTTTGAGCGGAATCTCTTTTCCGCTGAGCGTGCTGAGGAAATCTTATTACTGAGCGTGCTGAGCAAGAATTTCGCCAAAACGTTTCACGTCACTGCGGACGGCCGCAATGTCTTCAGGTGACATGACCACGTCACCAAAACGAACCATGTTGAAGGCATCCGCAATCCGGCGTGGCAGGCTCTGGTCCTGATCTGTGGGCAGCCGCGGATAGAAATGCTGCACCGCCAGGCGTGCGTTTTCCTGAGCCGTCTGATGATTCGGAAACGTCAGACCATGCCGCGCGCAGAGGCCGCAGAAGTTTTCGTAGAATCGAACAACGGTGCGCTGCTGTCGATCCAGTGGTCGCAGCCAGTGCAGCAGTCGGCGGAACAGTTCTGCCAGCGCCCGATCCGGTCGACGCTGCAGCACAATGCCGGGAATCAGCAGCAGCACAAACGTCACCACGCCGGTCTGCCAGCTGACCCATTTGCGGGGCTGCAGAATGACTTCCTGACAGAACATTTTCAACGACGCCCAGAGTCCCTGTTCCCGAATGGTCTGAAACAGCTCACTGAAGAAATCCAGCCACGGACGGACAAATGCTTCCTGCTGCTGAAGACTCATCTTCTGCACCATCTGAAACCAGCCGTCCCCCATGGCTGCCCGCAGATCCTTCCACCATTCAAAATGACGCGGCTGACTGACGCCCTCATCGCGAGCCGCCGCCGGAGTCGGATCAAGAGTTTCCCACTGCCGACCCACGTACGCTTCGACCCATGTATGGGCGTGCTTCTGTTTGACTTCCCAGCGACCCGTCACAGAATTGATCTCGCACCCCTTGTAGCCGTTGACCACACGGGCCGGGACGCCGACTGCCTGCAGCATCAGTGCCGCCGCTGACGCAAAGTACTCGCAGTGTCCCGTCCGGCGATTAATCAGAAAATCTTCGATCGGATCTCGTGAGGCATCCTCGATCGTGGCCGTCAGAGAATACGAAAAGCGGCCGGAAGCCGCCAGATACCGGTCAACGCGATCAACGCAGTCGCGATCAGACACCCGCTGGCCGTCGTCGGTACATAATTCGGCAGCCACGCGACTCAGATCCGGCAGCGCCGCCTGAATGCCGCGCGTCAGACACCAGGCCCGCGCGTCTTCAAGCTCAGCCCGCCGGGCTGCCTGAAAGGCCCGCGAGAACAGGTCCTGTACTCCGGGCCGCAGTGGTCGCGGCGAGTGACGCTGCTGTGCCGGCGGTGCGGCGGCACACCAGACCTCATACGTCAGTGGCTCAGAACGATGCTTTTCCTGGCGGACCCGATGAATCAGTGAATACGACAGACGCCGCATCGCAACCTCGCCGCGGGCTTCACGCTGTACCACGTTATTGGCCGGCATGGGAGCAAACGCAAACGTCGCGATCGGCGGATCCTGAGTGATACGGATTCGAAAATCTGATCGACGCGGGTCTGTCTCAAACGGACGCCGCAACTCCAGATCCCCGACCGATCTGGCCTGGCTGCTGCCGCTGGACCAGCGACCGCCATAATACCGACCCAGCGCATTTCCTCGAAAACAGAGTTCATCCAGTTTCAGTGCCTGCGCCAGTTCATCCGGTGCCACCGCAGCACCGTTGTCAATCCGAGTGATTTCGAACTGCAGCACTCGCTGGTCAGACTTCATGATCTGACCGATCTCTCCCAACTGCACGGTCTCTGTAAAACCAGTCTGATGCACCAACCCCCGAGTCACGGACGGCAGAGCTCCCAGCGTTTCCCGAACCCAGAACCGGGGAAACACGGCAAAGGCCACGATGCCGACCAGCAATGAGGCAATAAAGGTGAATCCCGTGATCCCGCGAAATCTCCAGCCGATCCACGGTTCATCAGAATCCAGCTGCAACCCGTGACGCACACTGATACCGGATTCAGCCGGCCCGTGGCGATCATCGGCGTTCAGACTGTCTTCCACTGTTTCGCTGGATTCTGAAAGTCGAAGCTGCGCCCGAAACAACGTGAACACCGCAAGAGTCCAGATCATCAACAGCAGCATGACCGTCAGCGACGCGCCAAAAGACGGGTTGTTGGTGAGCACGGAAGCCACAGACACCTGAAGCACACTTAGAGCGGCCAGCCACCAGAACTGCCGGATGCCTTTCTGCAGCAACAGCACCACCCACGTCATGTACACCAGCAGGTGGGCTCCCGACAACAATTTGCCCAGCAGATCACCCTCACGAAATTCGACCGCCATCGCGACAAACGCCACCACACCGGACACGTTGGCCCACCGCACGGTCAGGCGAAATCGTTTCCATCGATCAACCACAAAATGAGCAATCAGGACCACCAGCGGCGTCAGCCCGGATGGCCAGAATGATTCTTCTGCGCTGGCCAGCACCAGCGATGCACCAGATACCGTGAGCGCCATACTCCGCAGGAAAGTCCGCTCAACGCCGGAAGCCATCTTCATCGCGCGCTCCTTTCGCCAGCCTTGCCGGCGGCGCTGACTGAACCGGCTGTGCCGAATGTCGGTGAACTGCCGTGCAGCGAAAACACCTGCTCCATCGCCGGAGCAGATGCCTCGACGATGCTGGTATGAGCCGCCAGGTCCAGTCGCTCGGAAGCCAGCTGAGCAGACGCCGCGTCTACGGCATGCCGCGCCTGCTGCGGACGCGGCGTGATCAGAATCAGGCGTTCCCCGGCAAGCGAACAGGTATCGAGCACCGCCAGCAACAGCGATTGCAGGTCGGCGTTGCCTGACGGCTGGCAGACCGCCAGCGCGTCCAGCGCCTGCTCGCGGAAGCCCCCCGGTACACGACTTGTAATGATCTGTACATCAGCCGCGGCAATCCCCAGCAGGTAATGACTTCCGGACGCCGCCCGGGACTGCTCAACACAGATCGTGGCCGCCAGGCTGATGGCGGTTTCTGTTTCTGCTGCCTTCCAGGACGACAGCTGTGGCAGGTCCAGCAGCACCAGCGAACTCGCCTGTCGGTTCTGCTGGTATTCACGAATCATCAGTTCGCCGTGGCGGGCCGTTGAGCGCCAGTGAATCGACCTCGGATTGTCGTCGTCGCGATATTCGCGAATGCGATGAAACTCGTCGTCAAACAGTCCCGGACGCGACCACACGCGGTGACTGGATTCCGCCAGTTCCTTCTGCAGCTTCTGCCACGCCGGCAACAGTCGGCCCACCTCCGGATGCACGATCACGTCGGAGGTATCGCTCAGCAGCTGACCTCGTTCTCCGATCCCCAGCGGAAAGCGAGAACTGATTCGCGCCGGACCGAACCGGTATCGACCTCGTTCAGCAAACCGAACCTGATAACGCCCCGCCCGATGCTGTCGCGGGGGCACTCGGACGAAGGTCACAATGCCCTCAACATCCCGGTTCTTCTTCGTCGTGCCCGGTCCCGAAATCTGATCACGGACTTCCAGCAGATGCGAAGCCAGCAGCTTTTTGGCATTCGCCACCCTGACTTCCACCAGTACCACTTCTCCAACCGAAGCGCGGTCGGCTACGTTCCGCCGGACAGACACGCTTTTCAGCATACCGTAAACGATCCATCCGTTCAGAATAAACGGGCCGGCCATCATTCCAAATACCAGCAACGGCATGTTGCGATGCCCCAGCAACGCTCCGACCGCCAGCGTCAGCATGATGGCCAGGTAGCCAATCCCTTCGCGCGGGACAACAACTCTGGACCGCTTTCCGGCACGGACCAGCAGGCGACTCAACTGTCGCCCCAGCAGGACGTTTCCAATTCCCAGCACCAGCATGCCCACGCCGAGCAGGATCAGTACCACACGAGATACGCCTCGAAATTCCTGAGTCGTATAGGGAAGCACAAAAGCACCCAGAAAACAGGCCACCGCAGCCAGCAGCTGAGTCAGCGCACCGGCCGTCAGTGACCAGCCGCGAGGGCTCTCGCTTCCGGAATTTGTCATGCGGGATGTCCTGTCACAGTATCTGTAGATCGAGGTGAAGGCGTGAATCAACGACGTCAACAACTGGAAACGCCAAAACCAGACGTTCGTCTGACGGAATGTCTGATTCAACGCCGACGCCGATGAATTTCGCCAGTTGCTTAAAGAATGCCGAACGCCGCCCTGCAGGCGCGGCGACCTGAGCTGCCCGGTGATTGGCCACATGAAGATGTCATCTGGCCGACGTGAAACACTGTCAACCCCTTGCCGACCGCAAATTGTACAGGAGTTCAGGTAAAACAAAGCGATTCAAAGAAAATTCATGAGCGGTCAAAAAAACGCGTCCGGTTCCGGCCCATCGATACGATTCCCCTGGGGCCTCAGAGCTGCTGCCCATCTGCAACAACAGGAAAATCTGGAACCAATCATGGATGTGGACAATCAGGAAACCACCAGAGGTCGTTCAACCGTTCATCCGCGATACGCGGCACCGTCTGCCGCCGTGGCGCGCAGGCCGGACCTGCGACACGCCATGGTCGTTGTAAACCGCGTGCTGCGGTCGACCGAGCGCAAGGATGATATTCTACAGGACCGGATTCGGCGGGCGGCCTGCATTCTAAAGGCCGCAGAACCGACAGAAACGGCTTTTCTTGCCGGTCGGCCAGTCGACGTCGCTTTCCGCATCGCCGCGCGCATCGTCAAACGACTGATCTAGTACGCCAGAATGGCGCCGATGTGCAGGCGTCCGTGATCACGGCTCGCCTGAAACGGAGCCTCCGTCAGCGGTACGCCGTAGTCGACTCGAACAGTACAGTGGGGATCGATCAGGTAACGCAGGCCCACTCCCGCACTCGCCAGCACGTCGGCATTCGGCAAGACCGCGTCGCTGCCCCAGTTGTATTGCTGACCAAGATCTCCGAAAGCCAGCAGCGTCAGCGATGATTCGCTGCCCTGACAGCAGCGGATGATCGGTTTCGAACGATATTCCACGTTCAGGATATAGCCGTTGTCACCATTCAGGCTGCGCCGGTCGTATCCCCGTACCGAATCGTATCCGCCCAGGCCCAGCTGCTCCGTCGGCAGCAACTCGCCCGTGGCAACCTGTCCCGTCAGCCGGACCATAACGTCGCTGCGCCGGTTTACCGCGTATTGCCGTTCGACCAACCCGCGAGCATAACCATAGGTCGCCAGGGCTCCTGGTCGGGTATTCCTGAAATCCTTCGCGCGATTATTTGTGAGCAGCCCGCCGGGGCTGAAGAACACATCCATCGAGTAATGTGTCCAGCCATCTGCAAACGTCTGTCGACTGTCAACGCCCGCCATGAAATTGACCAGATGAACGTCGGACACCGTGGTGCTCGCCGCCAGCAACCCGCCGAAGTCCGCAAAGTTATTCGCTGCTTTGGTATCCACGCCGAACGTCAGCGTATCCACCTGACAGGACGATTCCGACAGCGTGTGCCGATAGCGGCCGGACAACTGCCAGAACCGGCCTTCAGTCAGGACGCGCGATCCCGGCGTGTCCACTGCTGATCCGACGTCGCCCCACATGCCGAAGATCGTCCACGTATCTCGGTTTGCAAAGATCGGCACCTCGTAACTGAAGGCATGCACATCGATACCGCGGTTCTGGTGACCAAACTCGGCATCGGTGGTGTACCGGTAGTCCAGCAGATGATCCCGACCGCCCAGATGTGCAAGCTGAACACCAAACAGCACCCGTTCCAGTCCCGTCGCCCGGGTCCCGCTGTCTTCGTAACCGGCGTACAGGCGATAGGGCTGTTCTTCATGAACGTGATAGACAACGTCAGCGGTGCCCGACTGCATCCCGGGCTGCAGATTCACACTTACATCACGGTACGGACTTCGGTTGAGCCATACCAGTTCGTCCTGCAGGCAGGATGTATAGATCCGCTGTCCGGAACGCAGCCAGCTTTGCTGTCGCAGCGAGCCGACGCTGCAGCAGTCATGACCTTCAAACCGAACGGCCCCGATCTGTGCTTCAGTTATCACAATCTGCACAACGCCGTCCGTAATGTCCTGACCCGGCGGCACACTGACATCCACCACAGGTTGCTGACGCCGGCAATACAGCATCACAATCCGGCGTCCCATCTGATGCAGCGTCTGCATCGTCACCGGACGGCCAACACAGGATTCGACCACCTGAGCGAAACAGTCTTCACGAGCCACAGTCAGATCAGCCGCGGGGTCGATCCGCAGACCGTCAAACGGCTTGATCGGGATCAGCAGACGACCGACGTCGTCTGTTACCATCACCCCCTTCAACTCATCAATCAGCACCTCATCAGACAGCACCTCAGCAGCGCCATCGGTTGAGAAGTCCGCGGTAACGCGCGGCAGGCAGGGTAGACAGACAGGCCTGGTGGGTGAAACCGATGGCTTCGGCAGATAGCGGTCAGAATCCTGCGACAACGCGTTCTGCGCCGACAGCCTGGTAATGCTGAACACGATGAACAGCAGCAACAGTCTTCGGTTCCGTCCGTCTACGCATCCTGCGAGGCGGAAACGCATTGTCGACACTCCCTTCCAGTCCGATTTCCGGCCCCTGCCAGTCTGAACAGGCCGAATCTGCCGCGCCTGTGCATCGACAGCCTGTCGTTTCGTGTTCATCGACCCCAGAACCGAAAGACATGGAATAATCGGAACCGAGGCCGTGCAATCACCTTCTGCGGCACATCACGCCAGAAACACCCAAAGCCCCCATCACCCCGGCACCTCCATTCCACCGCAGTCCACACCGTCAGCAACCGCTTTCCCGTTAGGGGACCGCTTTCCCGTTAGGGGACAGGCATCACTACCAACCTTAGGGAACAGGCATCCATCTCAACCAGGGACGAGAGTCGGTGCGTTAGGGGACAGGCATCGATCGGCAAATTTTGACACATTCCTCTTGCAGGACACACCACAGCCCCTTACCTTACGAACAACATACGCACGTACGTGCTTAAGAGCTGGGTTCCTTGGTTAGGAGAATCGTCATGCCCAGGCTTGCTCGCGGTGAGTATCTGAATCCCGACGAAATTCAGGTGGTGCATGCCAGCCAGCGGTGTGTTCGGCGGGCGTTCCTGTGCGGCACAGACCAGTTTTCCGGACAGTCCTACGAACATCGTCGGGAATGGATCCGACAGCGGCTGGAGCTGCTCGCCTCGGCCTTCGGTATCGACTGTCTCACCTATACGGTAATGAGTAACCATATTCACCTGGTTTTAAGAAGCCGGCCGGACGTCGTGGCGACGTGGTCGGATGAAGAAGTGGCTCGCCGCTGGCTCTGGGTATTCCCAAAGAGACGCACGAAGAACGGTGACCCGAAGTAACCCAAAGACGCGGAGATCAGAAAAATCACAAACGACAGCGAACGGCTGACTGAGCTTCGTCGCCGGCTGTCGGACATCAGCTGGTGGATGCGGTGCACGTCGGAAAACATCGCTCGCCGCAGCAACAAAGAAGACAACTGCACCGGCCA
>JAVKCM010000098.1:0-43686 GCA_040222735.1 Fuerstiella sp.
TTTACACACATTCCTTTTCTATATTTCTATCCCGTTCTTAATTCGGCGGGGCGGGGGGGGCAAGCGCGTGGCCCACGCTCGCATTGCGATTCTGCAGGCCGCGCAGCGACTCGTTGATCAGTTCCTCGACCGCCGAACACATGGACAGAATGTCCCGGTGCAGTCGTTCCATTTCATTGAAAAAATGAAGGCTCATGGTACCTGTTTTCCAAAGAACGTGGTCGGTCAGATCATCCGCCTGAACACCACCATGTTCCTGTGATTCCTGAATCAATTGGTCCTGTTTCGCCAGATCGACAGAAACCACGTGAAGGTTGCATGGATTTGGTGCCCGGCAGATGTCATCCGCCGGCTGTCGGGCGATTCAACTTTAATCCGATTCATGAAGATTTCGATAAAAAACGGCCCGGCAGTTTCGTAATCCACGCACACGGAACCACCGAGGCAACACAAACTACCGGAACAGACCCGCAGGGTTTCACAACCGGCACCGAATATTAATTGAATGTTAAGTTTTCCGGGCTGATTCGTGAAGTCACGCCGTGGACTGCTGGTGACGCCGATGACCTTAACATTCGGACGTGCCGATGTCTGTTCGCAGACTCGGAAGCAGGATGCAACGGATTCATGGAAGGATTTACCGTGGTACGATTTCACTTCGCGCTGTCGCTGTGCGCCGCGGCTCTGCTGGCTGGCTGCCCAGTTCACGCTGAAGACGTGACCTTTGAGACGCTGCTGGGGCGGCTGTCCAGGACTGAGCAGCGGCTTCAGGAACTGGAACAACAGAACGACTTCAAGTTTCGCAGCGCATCCTTCGGCTACGACGATGATCCGATCGCCATTCCGCCGGCCACCGATTCCGCCGACGGCGAAGGTGCCTCAGACGGATTCGAAGAGCGACTGAAGAAGCTGGAAGCCGGCTGGTCCGAACTGGATGAGGCCTGGACAGCCTTCGAAAAAGCAGAGGCCAAAAAAAAGGCCGACGCGAAGAACAAGCCGACCTTCAAGATCAACGGCCGTATCCACGCCGACTTCTGGGACTTCATCGACGACGACGGAGGTGTGGGATTCTTTGAAAACCCCATCGGAGCAGATGCAAATCCGCTGAACGATGGTTCTGATCCTGAAGACCGTTTCGCCTTTCGCCGGATTCGTCTGGAAATGAAGGGCGACATCTGGGAATCCATGCTGTGGCGGGTACAGATTGACTTCAACAAACCCGGCACCGGCGAAATGAAGGACGTATACCTCGGCTTCAGGAATCTGCCCTTCAATCAGGAACTGCTGATCGGAAACCAGAAGCGTCCGCTGGGACTCGACCACCTGAACAGCAGCCGCTACAACGTGTTTACCGAACGTCCGTTCGTCGTGGAAGCGTTCAACGAAGATGCTCGCCGACCCGGTATCGCCATGTACGGCTTCACCGATGATGAACGATATCACTGGCGCTACGGGGTGTACTATCTGGAAAACATCGCCACGGACGGCGGCACACTGGGCGATCAGCGCCAGATGAGCGGAAACTTTCGCCTGTCCAGCAGCCCGTGGTATGACGACAGTTCTGGCGGACGAGGCTACTTTCACTGGGCTGTGTCCGGCATGATTGCGAAACCCGATGGCAACGACAACGCCACGGATTTTCAGGACAACGAGGGGCGGTTCCGCACGCGTCCGGAAGCCCGCAGTAACTCACGCTGGCTGGATACCGGACGCATCGCCGGCGCCGACTGGTACGAAACCATGGGCGTCGAAAGCATTTTCAATGTCGGAGCATTCCAGGTCACCGGCGAGTACATGCACAACTTCATGCAGCGGGATGGCTTCGCCGATACGCAGTTTCACGGAGGATATGTCTATGTCAGCTATATGCTGACCGGTGAACATATTCCCTACGATCGCCCGACCGGCACCATCGGGCGCCTGCAACCCTTTGAAAACTTCTTTCTGGTCGACCGCTGCGGCGGGGGACGGGCCGTGGGCTGGGGAGCCTGGGGAGTGGCGGCGAGATACTCGTATCTGGATCTGAGCGATGCCGATATCCTGGGAGGTGTCGGTGAAAGTGCCACGCTTGCACTCAACTGGTACTGGACGGCCTACTCTAAGGTTCAGTTCAATCTGATCTACGGCGATATCGACGACCGGAATCCTGCTGTCGGTGCCACCGACGGTACGTACCTGATCGCCGGCACTCGCTTCGCCGTTGAATTCTGATTCCCCCCCCCGCCTGAAACCCGGCATCGATTCGACGGCTCATCAATACGGAGAAATCAATGATACATCCACTCAGACACACAGCGCTTGTGCTGTTGACCCTCGCACTGCCGGCTGCAGCCTCAGCCGGATCCGGCCCCTGCAGCGACGGCTGTGCACAGGTCGGTGACTACTGCTGTCCGCAGCCCGGCTGCCGGACCTGTGTGCCCGAATGCAGGACGGTCAAGGAGACCAGACACTGCTGGTGCACTGAATGCGAAGAAATCTGCATTCCGCCCGTGCAGCTGCCCTGTTGCCGATGCCTGTTCGGTGGTGCGGCCGCCAATGGCTGTAATGCTGGTGGCGGTTGCTGCGAATCCGGGTGCACGGGCTGCCCATCCTGCTGTCAGCGCGACTGCTGCAAAGACGGACTGCTGCAGCGATTGTTCCGCCGTTGCGCCGGCTGCCGCACACGCTGCGTCAAGGTGCTGAAGAAACACGAGTACGACTGCCAGACAACCGATGTTGAATGGAAGGTGCAGTGCTGCGGCACAGGAGGCTGCTGTGACACGGGCGCCTGCTGTGCACCTCAGTAAAGCCGCCCCATCCGGCCGCAGCCTGGCTAAGGACCGAGCGGAAAACAAGTGGCGTAATCATACAGCTTGCGAGGCAGAAAAACGCAAGCTGGAAGCTTACGCCACGTTTCGACACGACAGACCGACTGGCTGAATGGGCCAGTCGGGAAGCCACTGAGACTCTTCGAGCGGTCGAGCTCAGGCAGCGACCATCACTGCCTGTCGCATCCCGACAGTTCATCAACGGCCGACACCTGAGACGTTCTGTGAATTTCGGCAGACATGGCGTCCCACAACTGCTTCCGTGCGGCCAGCGACCGGCGTGCTGCGGACTCAGCAGCCTTCCAGCGACCATCATCATGGCCGCATAGTTCCTGCATGAGTCGTTGTGCCATCTCACCATGTTCGTCACCGTCCAGTTCGATATGCCGATTAAGATAATACTCAAACCTGTCGAGCCGTCCGGCTGATTCTGAATTCAGCCTCACGACGATTCGTTCGAAAACGTCCGGCAGCAGTTCCTCGCGACCAAACGTGAACGCGGCCGCGATCTGACACAGCTGGCCGTTGTCGATGATGTCAAAGGTCGTGCCGATGAAATCCCGCACTGCCGTCGGCAATGGAACCTTCTGAATGGCATCCTTCCAGCTGGCGTCACCGGCCGTGGCACTCAGCAGTGCCTGCATCGGACGGGTGTCTGCACCGGCCTTGACCATCGCCGCCAGGTAGATTTCAAAGTGACTGGCGTAGCGGCCGTCGATGTCGATGTCTGATTCTTCAGCCAGAACGATCTCGTTAACCAGTCGGCAGGCCGACGGGCTGGCGGCCGGACGCCACGGAACCGCCACACAGGTCAGCTCACGCTGCAGACTTTTCAGCAGACTCATGAAGTCCCAGACGGCAAACACATGATGCTGCATAAAGATGTGCATGGACTCCAGAGATTGCAGCTGATCGTAGAGCTCGTGCTGGATCAGGTCTGATCTGGCTTCGGCGAGAGATTCCTGCAGGCGCTGATATCCGTTGTGTGAGTGCATGTTTACCCGGAAATCCTGTATGAAACTTGCTGTGAGAGACAGTTTCCTGACCTTCGCGTTCGTGGGATAGTAGAACGATGCATCGCCGCGGACACTTGCTCTGCCCTGCCGTGGGAACAGGATTTCGAAAACAGGAATATCGCCACTAAATCCGGTAGCGACTGAATCGACAGCCGCGGTTAAGGCAGAGACAAAAGAAAGGCATACCGGCTGAGAAACTCGGCTAATTGAAAAAGCCGGGCTTCTTGTGTTTGCTCTGGCAGCTTGTACTCAGGCCGTTGTCTAAGCGGTATTCTGCGGCGTTGCCGAGTTCTGAGCTGCTTCCGCAGCCGCTCCGTTCTCAGCAGCCGGCGTTTCCGCCACTCCCTTTTCAGCCGCTGCCGCAATTCGTCTCAGCATGCCGGCAAAGACCAGCTGATGCAGTGGCCAGATTCCGTACCAGTAGGCCAGTCCGAACAGGCCGACCGGATCAAACATCGCCGTCTGCGTGATTTCAGAACCGGTTTCGGTCTTCGTGACGGCAAATTCCAGCCATGCCCGCCCCGGCAATCTCATCTCAGCCTGCAGTCGCAGAATGCGTGGCGGATCAATTCGTTCCACACGCCAGCAGTCCAGCGTGTCCCCGACGGCCAGGTCAACCGGATGCCGACGTCCTCGTCGCAGCCCCGGTCCACCTAACATGAGGTCGATCAGACCGCGCAATCGCCACAGAAAATTTCCGTAATACCAGCCGACTTTGCCCCCGATCCGCTGCACCGGCGCAAATGCCTGCTCCGGAGATACAGCGACAGCCAGCGAACGGCAGTCCACCAGACGATTACCAAACTGCTTCCCACCGAACCGTCGAGGCTGCTGGGACGACGAAACAGCATCCTGCCAGCGCGTGATTGCAAATTCGTGATCTTCGTTCGCGAGAGCCCGGCCGATGGCCGCCGACAGCGACATCGGCCGCAGCGGGAATGCTTCCAGCGCTGAAGGATCATTGACAACCGTCGGGTTCTTCAGGCTTTCCACCAGCTTTCGACCAATGCGAGCATACACCGGAGTCACCAGGCCCAGCCACAGACTCGACAACCGGGCAGAAAGAAACGGCACCGGTATCATCAGCCGCCTCAGACCACGCTGTCGAGCATACTCACGCATCAGGTCTCCGTAGGACACCTGATCAGGTCCGCCGATTTCATAGACACGACACGGGCCGGGCTCGTGGTCAAGGGCATAGGTCAGGTAAGCCAGCACGTCCTCAATGGCGATGGGTTGAGCAGCCGTGCTGACCCATTTGGGACAGATCATGACGGGCAGTTTCTGCACAAGCGCCCGGATCAGTTCAAACGACAGACTGCCGGAACCGATGATGATCGAGGCGCGGAATTCAATCACCTGAGCTCCGGATTCCTGCAGCACCGTTCCTACTTCGTGACGACTGCGCAGATGCTTCGAGAGCTGCTCTGAGTTTTCCCCCAGCCCTCCGAGATAAATGATTCGTCTGACGCCGCAGGCTTTTGCCGCCTGAGCGAAATTGCGGGCGGCCCGCCGGTCCTGATCCTCGAAGTCCTGACCACTGCCCATCGAATGAACCAGATAAAAGGCCGTGTCGACTCCCTCCAGCGCTGCCCGCAGCGTTTCCGGTACCGTCACATCTCCCGAGACAATCTCAAACTGGTCGCCTACGCGTGCCCGAAGATACTCGGGCTTTCGAGCCATCAGCCGCAGATGGAATTCATCCTGCCGATCCTGCAGCAGTGGGATCAGCCGACCGCCCACATAACCGGTTCCGCCGGTGATCAGAATCGTTCGTGGTGCGTTCATGGTTCAGTCTCCGAAGCGACCGCCTGAAACAGTGTTCCGGTCGGTGTCACCGAACTTCCGTGCCGGATGAACGGTCCGTGAACGGCGACGATCCATACCGCCGGCTTAGTGTACCCGGTTTCAGACCTATCTGCTGTCAGAGAATGAATCTGGCCCGAGACGTTGTAGACCTTATCAAACGGTTGACCATGAGGCTTTCCAACGGGCCGGGGAAACGGGGAAAAGGGACTGGGGGACGGGGGGGGACAGGCATCGGGCCAGAGAAAGGGGACGGGCACAATCCGAGCAGGCCGGAACTTAACGGGCCGGGGGAAACGGGGGCCGGGGAAACGGGACAGGCACAATCTGAACAGCCCGGGCCGGGGAAACGGGACAGGCACAATCTGAACAGCCCGGAACGTAACTGGGGCTTCCAGCCGCAGTTTCTGCGGGGTTCGAGTCCGGGGCCGGGGAAACGGCGGCCGGGGAAACGGGACAGGCACAACCTGAACAGCCCGGAACGTAACTGGGGCTTCCAGCCGCAGTTTCTGCGGGGTTCGAGTCCCGCTCGCTCCCACATCTTGCTGCGGCTGGAAGCCCCAGCTACGGAAATGCAGCGCGGGACACGGAGGGGCCGGGGAAAGGGGACAGGCACGATCCGAGCCGTCCCGGACGTAACCGGGGCTCCCGTTGTGGGGCGGTCTCCCGACCGCCCCACACCTTCGACCGCAGGTCTCCGGCCGAATGGGGACAGGCATGATTCCCTTCGTCTTCCCGATTCGGGCTGTTGGTGGTCTGTTTGCGCTAACCCGACGGACTGGAAGTCCGTCGTAAGGTTCACTGCGGGACCGAAAAAAATCCCGCATGTCTTGGTCTACGGCTGAATGGGGACAGGCATGATTCTCTTCCCCCTTTGGCGGCCCAACACAGCAGACGGCGGAAATGGGACGGGCACCGACCGACTGCCGGCCCAACGGCAGCACTCGCTTGCCGGTCGGTCGGAGCCAGTCCCATTTCCTTCGCCCGAGCCAAACAGGGACTGGCTCGACGGCGACAGTGTTACCTTCGGGCCGGAGAAGGGGACAGGCACGATCCGAGCGGGCCGGAGAAGGGGACAGGCACGATCCGAGCGGTCCGGAATGTAACCGGGGCTTCCAGACGCGGAGCATCGCCGCCGCACTGCCGCCTACATGTTCTCGTCACCGCGCCAGACAACCTTGGTCTTGGTGAGGATGTCGTGCAGAGCGCGGTGTTCAGGGTGGAACGCGCACATCACAAAGGTGCCGGACAACGAGACAATTGAAATCAGTCCCAGCGCCGCACGTTTGAGTGCCTGATTGAACGACATCGGCTCGTTGTCGTCCCGCAGCACAATCAGTCCGAACGTCCATTTGCCCAGAGTGGCCCGACCGGCCCCGGACTCCCAGTTGGCAAAATAGAATCCGAGCGCACACAGGATACTGATCACCATAGTGGCCCAGTAGGCAATTTCGGCCACGGTCTCTGAATTGTACAGCGAGCCCACCAGGCCGGCGACCATCTTTGAGCCCTTGAAAGACACACCACACATGATTGCGGCGATAATCGCGTCCACCTGAATCGCCAGAAAACGCGGACCAAAGCCGGCCGGCGACAGAGGTACCTGTTCGACACAAAGTGACAGGTCGGGGCGAAAGTAGAGCCCGAACAGGCCGAACACCCGCATCATGAAGATCGCCGGAAAAGCCAGCAGCATGCTCAGCAGCGTGAAGCCCGTGAAGGCCACCAGAAACAACAGCGGCATCCGCTCAAACGCAAACGCGAAGGAACTGCCGGCATCATCCTGTGTGTACCCGAACATGGCTCCCAGTGCGGGAATTTCAATGCTGTTCGTATAAAAATTCGTGAACTGATCCCAGCCGACGGCCACGCCGATCGCCGCTGCCAGCGGAACCAGCAGCACCAGCCCGAAGAACATGGCCGAGACAAACATGGTCGGCACCAGCGCGTTGACAAGGTCCGTGACCATCCAGTTGATCAGCCAGGCGCGATACGTATAAGGCTGAGACATGTGGACCACGGCTATGGGCATAAAGACCACGATGGGGATCATAAACATGACCAGAAAGGTGATCACACAAATATTGACCGCCACGCCGCCCAGAAAATGCATGGCCAGCGGAATCCAGATCACCGGGTACATCAGCACAATCGGCCAGAAGATCGTGACAAAGCCTCGGGTCATGTTGGCATACATGTCACCCTGAAAGCGTTTGATCTTTTTCTGGCCGGTCATCGTCAGTTCCACGATCTTGCCGGACAGTGTCCATGCCCAGCCGCCACAGCTCAGCACAAAGATCAGAAAAATGAAGCCCCAGAAGAAGGACGGGGGTGAGAAAATGGCGGCAATCCGAGGCGTGGGCAGCATCAGACGACCGTTGATCAGCCGCGTCGAGCCGGTGCCGTATTTCACGCCGTCGTAAACCGCATCCATTTCCTTGGTGGGTTCAATCAGGACGCCGTCCGACGTGATCGTGACAGCGCCTTCCTTCGAATCAATCAGTTCCTGTTCGCGACCGTCGATATACCACGACAGGACAAAGGCCGACAGAACGACCATCGCCAGAGACAGGCCCCAGTTCAGTCCGGTCTTGACGGCCCACCCCTTGTGGCTCATCAAGAACTTCCATGCATTGCCCCAGACTTCGCCGTAGAATTCCTCCGGCGGCGGTCCCTTGCGTGCCTTGCGGATCTTCTGCTTTTCGCTGAGTGCCCCGGTTTCAATATTCACGCCGCAGTAAGGACACTCAATGTCCTCTTCGTCCACTTTCTGAGCACAGCTGGGACAGACCTTCTGCCGGTGGTCTTCGGCGCGACGCAGATCCAGACCACCGAACATGTCATCCGGATCGCCGAAATCATCGAATGATGGTTCGGCCGCCGGTGCCGGTCGCCGGCGTTTCTTCACCGGACGTTTTTTCGCCGGGCGTTTCTGGCCGGGAGCACTGCTTACGCCGGCTCCGCCGGGAACAGGAACCCGCCCGCCACATCCCTTGCATTTGACGGCACGTCCGGCGGCTTTGTCCGGCACCGTCATTCCCGTGCTGCATTCCTGGCAACGAACCTTGATCGGCATGATGGGCTGTCTCTGTCTGGTCAGGTTTCCGGCTGTGAAGCAAAGGGCACGTTTGTCGCACGCCCGGCGCGGCGGCCCCGCCCGGGCGAACCCGCACCGGCGATTCAGCCTCCGGTGGCCACCGGTGCTCGCCGCAATTATTACCTCAGCCGTGCCCCAATTGCATGTCCGGATCGGCTTCGGTAGCGCGTTGGGCCGGAAAAAGGGCGGATTTGTCTGGCTGCGCCGGTCACAGGGCAGGGCTCGTCACGATTGCGGTGGCTGCCACGGAATTCGCCCGCCGCGCTGCTGTTGCAGTCGCATGGCGGCGTTCAGACGGTTTACCACCCCCGGATGCTGGTCGATAAGATTATGCTGTTCCGCCGGATCTGAATCCAGATTGTAGAGTTCCAGGCCTTCCCACGGAGAATTCTGCAGCAGCTTCCACGGGCCTTCGATCACCGCATCAATCGTCTTGCCGCCGTATCGCAGTCCCCCTTCACGGCGACAGAAGAACCACTGCTTGCGCAGTTCCGGCTGAACTTCCCGACGCAGCGTCTTCAGAAAACTCTGCCCTTCCACCGAATGTTCAATTTCGATTCCAGCCGCCTCAAACAGCGTCGGCAGAATATCCATCGACAGAGCCCGGAACGGAGTCACTGAACCCGGGCGGATCTGTCCTTCCCACACAACCGCCGCGGGTACCTTCAACCCGCCTTCGTAAACACTCTGCTTGCCGTCCCGCAGTGGACCGTTGTTGGCGCCCACATTCAGCTGACCGCCGTTGTCGCTGGTGAACACAATAATCGTGTTTTCTGCCTGCCCATTGGCCTGCAACGCGGCCAGCACTCTGCCAATGCCGGCGTCCATATGTTCAATCAGTGCGACCAGTCTGGCTCGAGCACGGCTGATTCCCGGCTCTCGAGCGACCACTTTCTCTTCCCAGTCCTGAGGCGGCTGAATCGGCGTGTGTGGCGCATTGTAGGCCAGATACAGAAGAAACGGCTGATCGGTGTCGCGGCGATTGTTCAGGTAATCGACCGACCACTGCGTAAACAGGTCTGTCGCGTGCCCGGGCGGATCAATTTCCGTGCGGTCGCGGTACATATAGTTGTGGCCGTGACGACGATGGTTGTAGTAGTCATCCATCATGTCTCCCAGAAAGCCATGAAAGTGATCAAAGCCACGTTCCAGTGGTGTATTCGGTGTTTCCAGCCCCAGATGCCATTTGCCCACGATGGCCGTGTGGTAACCAGCCTTCTGAGCAACGGCCGGCAGCAGCGTTGCCTGCGGGGCCAGATAGCCCCAGCTGTTTTCCGGATGCGTGCGAATGACGCCTGGCACACCCACCAGTTCCTGATAACGCCCACTTAGCAACGCCGCCCGCGTCGGAGAACAAACCGGGCAGTTGGCATAAAAACTGGTGAACCGCATCCCGCGAGAAAAGAGCGCATCCAGATGCGGTGTCTGCATATCGGCCGCACCACAGCACGCCAGATCCCCGTACCCCAGATCGTCGGCCAGAATCACCAGCAGGTTGGGCCGAGCGGCGCGGGCCGACTCGGCCGGCGGTAAACAGGACAACACCGCAATAACAAAAGTCAGGCAACTGATTCGCACAAGAGGTCTCCTGAGGCATCTTCATTTAACAGAATTGCCTCAGGATAACCGGCTGTCTGCGGCGGCAAAAGTGTGGCCCGCGATATCGTCCCCGGGCAGGTCGCCGTCGTTCGGTTCAGCGAATCCGCACCAGCTCAAGTCCACTGACTTCAATTCGGTCCGTCCTGATGGATTCGTCGAAGTAGCGAGCTCCCTGAAGTCCAACAGACTTGCCGACGTGCGATTCCAGATCCACGCCCTTGTCAGGCACGACGTGAGCCAGAATCTTTCCCGAGGGAGACATCAGCACATAATCAGCTTCATCTTCGCCGACCCCGCGCTGCAGGTAACCTGCACCGATATAACGACTGGTTGCCGAGATATTGCCCAGGCCGCTGCCGGCAGGAATCCGCAGCGACGAATCATTCATCATTCCGAATTCTGTTTCACCGGAGGTAAACCCCTGGTCGGCCTCAGGAATCGTCAGCGTTCCTTCGGCCGAAAAGCTGGAAGATACAGTCGAAGTCGTGGAAGGCGCGGCGGACGGCGGAAACGGTACCGATGCTCCGCCAGCGAACATCTGAGATTCGTAGGCTTCCGGCTCGCTGGCAGAACCACCCGGCAGCCCGAACTGTCGGGCCAGCAGTTCGGCGTCGCGACGTTCTGTTTCTGAGGTCAGACGTTTCAGATCATCCAGTTCGGCCTTCCGCTGGCGATATTTCTGGATCGCCGGATACCGCAGGTCAATCTGCCCGGCCACGGGCTTGTACGTGGCGCTGTCCTGCAGATCCCGGTACTCTGATTCCAGTGTTTCCAGTTCCCATTGCGACGGATCGGACAGAATCATGTCGCGGAACTTCAGGTCCAGTTCCTGAAGCCGACGCTGTTCAGACCGGATCTTCTTCAGTTTCACCAGGCGGTTGCTGGGAGAAAACCGCGACGGAGTCTCGGCGGGCACGGCCGGATTCTGCGGCTCGGGCGCAGCCGGCCGACGAACGATACCGGACGGAACATTGTACGGGTTGTTGTCGTGCCGAGACCGCTCCTGTTCGCCGACCGGAATCAGGGCGGATCCGGGCATCCAGCGGTATTCGCGGGCCGGCGGTTGGATCTTCAGCATGTTCTTCGGGCCGGACAGCGTATCGACCTGCCGCTCTGACAGAATCGTGACCTTCTCACCGGCCAGCAGCTTTCGCTGCCAGACATGCGTTTCATCTCCGAAGCTGCTGCCGACAAAAACAACAACGTTGCTTTCGATCGCTTCGCCCTGGTCCGCTGAGAGCCGTCGGATGTACTTTTCCTGAATCCAGCTGAAACTGTTTTCCGGCGGATCAATCATGTACCACCCGCCCGGATCATGACGACGAACCGTGACCTCGGCATCTCGCTTCAGCACCTGAGTCGGGTAAAACGCCTCGCCGGCGCCGCTGCGAACATAGGCCTCGTCCGTTGCCACGCGAGCTTTGTAGGGAAACCGTTCGCTCTGCGCCTGAAGACAGGACGGAACACACGTTGTGACGATGATGAAAAAGAGAAATCTGTTCATCAATGGAACCTGCTACGGAAGGAAACACGCGTTGTCGGCACCGAAATCGGCAAGCCACACGTAGCTGTATCAGGATCCGTGGTGCGCGCGGAGGCAGGTTGCACCGGAACCGGAACAGATCGACAAGGGCCTGCCGGAGGCACCACAATGCTTCGGCAAACACTGCCGGACCACAACGTGCTCTGCCCGAAAGCTGCCTTTCAAACTTCCCTTTTCCGGATTCTGCCTCAAGCGTCAGTACGCCGCTGAACCCTGAAAAACGACGTCCGTTCCTGCTGAGCCGGCAGGCAACCGGCCACGCGTCTGACCAGGGCGGTGGGGCATTTACCGTCATCCCGGCCGAGCAAACACCAGACTCGCGGAATGCCCGGTCAGGCAGAAACTGTTGCTCATCACGCAGCGCACCGGCAGTTGACGGGCTGAGCCAATCACATGATCCAGACGGCTGTTTTCCTCAGGCACTTTCAGGTTTCCCGTCGGTGGCACAAGATTCGTCGTCAGTGCCTGCACGCACAGCACGGCTTCCACGGCTCCGGCGGCTCCAAACAGATGTCCCAGCTGTCCTTTGGTGCTGGAGACCGCGGGCTGTCGGTCTGACCGTGCAAAGACACGTCGAATCGCCGACGCTTCCGCTCGATCCGCCGTAACCTGACCGCCTGCATGAGCATGCAGGTAATCGACCTGATCAACGGATTTCTGAGCATCGGCCAGTGCGGCCTGCATGGCCTGCAACATGCCGTTTCCGGTTGACGCAGAAACCTGCTTCGAATCGGCAGGATCGGCAAATGACCGGCCATAACCCACCAGTTCCGCCAGCACCGTGGCGCCGCGTCTGCGGGCCGAGTCCAGCTCTTCCAGTACCAGAACACCGGCCCCTTCGCCCGGGATACAGCCGTCCCGATCTTTGTCAAACGGGCGAGCGACCGTGGAAGAAATACCATCACCAGACAATGGCGGCCCCCCGGCTTCAAAGCCTGAGCGTCCGATCCGTGACAGTGGAGTCTCGGCACCTCCGCACAGCATCACGTCAGCGACACCAGACTGAATCAGACGGAACGCCTGACCAATTGCCTGAGTACCCGAAACGCCGCCACCAGCAACACCCAGACACGGTCCCTGCAGCCCCCAGTGAACGGCCAGCTGGCCGCTGGCCGCATTGATCATCAGAGACGGAATAAAGAATGCAGAAACGCGCTCCGGTCCCTGTTCGCTCAGACGACGGTGCTGATTTTCGATGGTGGCCAGGCCGCCGAATCCACTTCCGATCACTGCGCCGCAGCGGGCAGGATTCAGCTTTTGCAGGTCAATTTCGGAATCGCAACAGGCCTGATGGGCGGCCACCAGGGAAAACCGGGCAAACTGATCCATTCGCCGCAGCTGTCGCAAATTGACTGGCATCAGAGCCGTCGCATCGAATTCAGAAATCCGGCCGGCGACGGCGAGTCCGGTGTCGCGGGCGGCAGCATCATCCAGCGGCAGAACACCACTGCTGCCACCGCACACGCGATTCCAGACATCAGAAACACAACATCCCAGTGACGTGACCACCGAAGCCCCCGTCACCACGACCCTTCTTTGCAACATCAGGTCAGGATTTGTCCTCGATATAGGTGATCACGTCACCTACGGTCTTGATCTTGTCATAGTCTTCGTCCGGAATCTTGATGTCAAATTCATCCTCCAGCGCCATGACCAGTTCGACGATGTCCAGCGAATCCGCCTTCAGATCGTCAACAAACGAACTTTCCTTCGCAATATCGTCTTTGGGCGTATCAAGCTGATCGCTGACGATGCCGATTACTTTTTCTTCAACGGACACGGATTAATCCTCCTGGTGACCACCAGTTGTCAGAGACACGTCATCATCATCAGGACACTGACGCAGCTTTGCGCAGACGGAGCGGACGCCCCGGCAGACCGCCTCAGGCGGCTCGCAATCTCCTGACAGACTGGCAGCGGCTTTGAAATCTGGCCGAACTGCTTGCCTGTGCATACACTTGACGGGCATTGATGCCTGTAGTTCGGGGAAGATATATCTGGTTTAAGATTTTGTGTAAACCCGATCGATGGAAGTAGTTATGGGATTCTTCAATCGCGGGGCAGACTTGACACGGGAACGCTGTGCATTGGCTGATTCCGGCAGCAGAATGCCGACAGAATGCTGCGATAACCTGATCCGACCACGATTCTCATCCCTGACGCCCCCACCCCGACCGAAAACCCGATAAGGCGACGACTTTGCCACAGATTTCGTCCCCGGCGCTGACGACTGCACGTTTCGTCACGCCCGATACTAAACTGCGGCCTCCCGACCGTCACAAAGATCACCTTAAAATGTGCCGAGACCAGGCATCGTGTCCACCTTGCCCACAGGCCGTCCGGACATCACACTGCCGAACTTCAACAAGTTCAGAGCCTGCTGCAGATGCCTGAGGCCTCAGACAGGTTGCATCGCACGGCTGGCATTCAAAGAAAAAACAGAGCATGAAGACCGTACTTGTCATTCCTGACGGAGTCGCCGACGAGCCCCAGGTTTCGCTTGGTAACCGAACACCGCTGCAGGCCGCTTCACTGCCTCACATGGATGCGGTCGCCACGGCCGGAATTGTGGGCAGAACCGACAACGTCCCGGCCAGTATGCCGTCCGGCAGTGATGTCGGAACCATGACGCTGTTCGGCTATGACACGCTGAAGTTTCACACCGGCCGCGCTCCGATCGAAGCTGCGGCTCAGGGCATCGCCCTGGAAACCGGTGACTGGGCCATCCGCTGCAATCTGGTGACGATTCAGGACGGCACGATGGTCAGTTTCACGGCCGGGCAGTTTCCCAAGGACGCCGGCCATGAACTGATTCAACTGCTGCAGCAGGACCAGTGCGGCGACAGCCACTGGAAGTATCACGCCGGAGTCAGCTACCGCAATCTGCTGATCTACCGTGGTCGAGGCGAAACAGCACCGTTTACAAGAGAAACCTCAACGACCCCGCCGCACGACATCTCCGGGCAGGCAGTGCAGGATCATCTGCCGTCCGGCCCCGGTGCCGAACAGCTCCGCAGCCTGATGGATCGCAGCCATCAGCTGTTCAGAAGTGCGCCCGCCAATCTCGCCCGCAGCAGCTCCGGTCAGCATCCGGCGACGCAGACGTGGCTCTGGGGACTCGGGCAACGGCCGGCACTGCAGCCCTTCGCCGAACGTTACGGTTTCCGCGGCGCCGTGATCACCGCCGTGGACCTGCTGCGCGGGATGGGACGACTGATCGGATGGGACGTGGTCGAAGTTGAGGGCGCTACCGGATACCTGGACACGGACTACGCCGCCAAGGGAAGGGCCGCCATTGAAACGCTTCAGCGGGACGACATTGACTTTGTCGTGGTGCACGTCGAAGCCACCGACGAAGCTTCTCACGAAGGTGACACGCAGGAAAAGATCAGGGCCGTCGAAAATATTGATCGACACATTGTCGGCCCCGTGCATGACTGGCTGAAGACACAAGCCGACTACCGGCTGCTGATCTGCCCGGACCACCCGACGTTTCTGCGAACCAGAACGCACAGCCATGGCTACTGTCCGTTCGCGCTGTGCGGTACCGGCATCACGCCCGATGGCATTACCAGCTACGACGAAGTCGCTGCAGCCACGTCGGACATTGTCTTCGACGAAGGCTGGCAGCTGATGCAGTTCTTTCTGCAAGGATAACGTTCCACCGCCACGCTGGTGCTGAGCCCGGTGGAAGAGCGAGCTTAATTGCCCTGTCTGCAATAGCACAGGTACTGCCCGTCGGGGTACCGCCCGTTTGCAGGTCGTGAAGTCGTGAAGTCGGGACTCTAACCCGTCCACCATTCGGTCAGAGCGTGTCCTGTTTCCTCAACGAACCGTACGTCATATGCGGGCTCAATGACCTTCGCTGCCGGCGTCGCCCGATTCATGGTCACTGTGGTGAGCCCTGTATTCCTGCATCTGCTCACCCCATTCTCCGGCCTGCGGAGCGATCGGAGTGTAGTAGGCCACACCGATGTCGGGTACCAGAGCCATCGGCAGTCCGATTGCCAGAATCGTGGTCGGTGCCAGCAGGACAAATTTCCAGTTGCCCTCGAACTTCAGGTGCATGAAGAACATCATGACACACAGCGCCTTGGCCACGGCGACCGCCAGCACCAGCACAATGGTCACGCGATGGTCAGCGAAGCTGAACAGGTCAAACAGGACGGACAGTCCCGTAAAGACGCACAACGCGAAGAAGACATAAAGGTAGTTGACGTGATGGGCACTGTGTTCATCGTGTGCCATGGTATTTGCTTCCGGAAAACGAATTCGGGGACGGGCGGATGCGCTGTTCCGAAGGAATCAGACAATGTACAGCAGAGGAAACAGAAAGATCCAGACAAGGTCAACAAAGTGCCAGTACAGCCCGCTGTTCTCAACCCAGTCTGTCCAGTTGCCGTTGAGCTGACTGCCCAGCATCAGCGGGAAGGCGAACAGAATCATTCCCACGATGACATGAATGGCGTGAAAGCCGGTCATCAGAAAGTAGACGGACGCGAACAGGTTACCGTACAGAACGGGATGCGGATCAAACACCCCGGCAGCGACCGCCGCGCCGTACTCGGGATTGCTCTTCATCTCTGACAGATAATTCTGCACCTCACTGAATCCCAGCGTCGGCAGTGCATCGCCTTCCTTCAGGGCCGCCCGGGCAGCAAGGTACTCCGGACCGATCGCTGACGGGACCTCCACCAGTGATACATCACCGACAATGTGCTGATGCAGGTTCTGCCATTTGCCATACAGTTCGACGTCTGCCGCGGCAGATGTTCTCATGGACTCATCGCCTTCACTTCCCTTGGCGAAGATATCCAGCTGAGCAGCCACGTTGCCCAGATCATTCGCTTCGGCCACGTCCACGACCGCGGCGTCGGTGTAGACGGAAAATCGATCCCGCACCACGGCTTCCAGTTCCCGATCCACCTTGTCAATGGCCTGTGCCGGCGTCTCAGCAATGTGTCCCGGCAGAATATCGTGAGAAAACTTGCCGTAGTATTCGTACGCCTTCACTCCCAGAAAGACGAAGGCCAGCCCCATCGTGTACAGCAGAAACTGTCTGGCCCTGCCAAATTTCTTCTGAGCCATCGCTTCATGAGCGACCACCACACAGTAACTGGACACAATCAGTACGAACGTGTTCAGACCGCCCCAGAACACCTTGATGTGCGTATCATCGGAATCCGTCGGCCATCCGGGAGACCCCAGCCGCAGCACGATGTAGGAACCGATGAAGGCGGTGAAGAACATGATTTCCGTGCCGAGGAACAGCCACATCCCGAGTTTCGAATTCGGGATGGGAATACCCATCTTGACGCCGGAAGGTTGAGCACTGTGTGACATGATGTTGAATCAACAAACGATTGGGAAACTCGCCGTGTGGCGCGAAAATTATCTGAGCGACGTTAACCGCAGAAAGTCAATGACCAGAGCAATCAGCAGCAGCGGCAGACACAGCAATGAATTGTAAAGCAGACCGCGGGCACGCAATTCACTGCGGTCCAACAGAAAGCGAATGGCATAGACCAGATAACTGACGGACAGGAACAGTGCCGCACAGAAGTAGAAGTCACCCGACAGTCCGACATAGGCCGGCAGAACGCTGACCGGAACAAAGGCAGCCGCATACAGCACCGCGAACAGTCCCGTCAGCAACCCCTGATCCGAAAAGGACGGCAACATCCGCAGTCCCGCCCGGCGGTAGTCATGACGATGCAGCCAACCGATCGCCAGAAAATGAGGGAACTGCCAGATGAAGAACACGGAGAACAGAGCCATCGCTTCAATCCCCGGGCGACCGCCAGCGGCCAGCCAGCCAAGCACCGGAGGCATCGCGCCGGGGATGGCTCCGACTGTGGTGCAAAGCGAAGTCCGCCTCTTCAATACGGTATAGCCCCCGACATAAACCAGCAGCGTGGCCAGCGTCGCTGTCGCTGTGAGCGGGTTGACCTGATCCCACAACAGCGTAAAGCCGGATACTGACAGCGCTACGGATACCAGAATTGACTCCGACAGACTCACGCGCCCGACGGCAATCGGACGTGACGACGTGCGTGTCATCTTCGCATCCGTGCGGCGTTCAAGACATTGATTCAGAATGCTGCTGGCGGCCACCAGCTGAACGATTCCGATGATCGACATGAACAACAGGAAGCCATCGAAGACGACCGGTGACGACAGGGTGAAACCAACCGCCACAGAGACCATGGTCATGACGGCAATTCTGGGACGACACAGTTCTGCGTAGTCCTGGCCGCGCTGACGAATCAGAGCCGACATGCCGGATTCGGGCATCGCGGTGGCAGCAACCGTTGCCGTTGTTCCTGAAGCAGATCCAGCGATACTCACGCGAGCTCTCCTTTCGCCGGCCGAGCGACGGCCGAAGCCGAACCGCTTTTGCCGAACACGTCGGACAGCCCGATAAGCTGCCCGGCCCTGGCTCGCCGTATCAGTTCCGCGGCCACCACGGTGGACGTCGCCAACAGACACATCCCGCCCACAGTGTGCAGACTGCAGACGATGTTCTGAGCCGGTGAATTTACAGTGGCAACCCAGCCCAGTGCCGGCAGGCCCAGTTTTGTCACCCATGAACCAAGCCCCAGACAGATCTGCAGCAACAGTGCCGCCAGCAGCCAGCGCCCACGGCGGCGAATTGATGGCAGCTCGCTTCGCAGCAGTACGGTCAACAGCATCGATGCCAGCAAAGTCACCAGCACCGCTCCGACTACATGCTCATGCAGCATTCGACCGAGGTGACGGAAGTAACCTCCCAGAATATACTGACCGAACACAACAAGGGGCAGCACCAGGCCGACGGCAAACGACAACGGCTGAATTCTGGAATCGCGTCCGTCCTGACCGTGCCCGTGCGATCGCACCAGAACGGCAAACAAAAGACACAGCGTGAAGAATAGTCCTCCGGTGATGCTGTGCGTCATCGCCAACACCTGTTCGTTCATCACAACCCGCATGCCACCCAGCATTCCCTGAGCGATTACCGCGACCAGAATCAGCACTGAGCCGCCCCGGACCCACCTCTGCTTTTCTTTGGCAAACGTGACTCCTGTCAGGGCAATACTGACAAGGCCGATCAGCATACCGGCCAGCCGATGTCCGTGTTCCACAAACTTGTCGGTGTGCCTCAGGTCCCGCAGCCAGGGGTACAGCAGCATATTGTGCCCGTCTGATGTCGGCCAGTCGGCGAACGCCATCCCGGCCTTCAGCGTCGTCACCAGCGCACCCACAGAAATCGGCAGCAGCGCGACAACACATGTCAGCACGGCAAACCGCTGTACGGTGAGATTGATCTGATGAGAGGGACTGGGCACGTGAATCTTCAATCATGCCGCCAGAGAACGCTGCGGCAGCCTGTGTTGGTAATGGTATCATCCGTCACCGTCTGGCCTGAGCACTGTCGCTCGGGCCATGTGATCCGGCGGAACCGACGGGTGCCGTTCCGCGACCGACGACTCAGGCAGTAACTTCCTCAGCGCCTTTCGCCGCAGTTCGATCCATGTCCGGTGGCGGAGCCGTCTGCAGAATGTAGTCCTGCCCGACAGCCTCGGCTTCCGGAGACGAATATTCGTAAGGGCCTCGGTAACACACGGGCGGAACGTCAAAGTTGCCGTGCCCCGGAGGCGACGGTGCTGTCCATTCCAGTCCATTGGCTCCCCACGGATTACGTCCCGCCTTCTCTCCGAAGAAGATGCTGTAGGCAAAATTGCCGAGCAGCAGGAACTGAGCAACTCCCATCAGAACCGCCGACAGCGTCATGAACTGATTCATCGGCAGCAGGTGTTCCAGATACGGGTGCAGGTACGGGTCCGCATAACGCCGCGGCATACCGGCAATCCCCAGCAGGTGCATCGGAAAGAACGTTCCGTTGAAGCCGATGAACGTGAGCACAAAATGCCACTTGGCCACGGACTCATTCATCATGCGGCCGAACATCTTCGGAAACCAGAAAATGATACCGGCGAACACCCCGAACAGCGTGGCGCCAAACAGCACATAGTGGAAGTGAGCGACAATGAAATAGGTGTCGTGGAAGTAGATGTCGACAGGCACAGCCGCCATGAAGATACCGCTGAGCCCGCCAACAATGAACATCGCCACGAAGCCGGCACAGTTCAGCATCACGGAATTAAACCGCACGGTGCCGCCCCAGATCGTGCCGATCCAGTTGAACGTTTTGATCGCCGAAGGCAGCGCGATCATCATGGTGGACGTCATGAAGGTCATTCCCAGAGCCGGATTCATGCCGCTGGTGAACATGTGATGCCCCCAGACAATGAAGCCCAGCCCCGCAATCGCCGCCAGCGAATAAACCATCGGCTTGTAACCGAAGACCGGCTTCCGACACATACAGGCCAGCATGTCCGAAACCATGCCCATCGCCGGCAGCAGCATGATGTAAACCGCCGGGTGAGAATAGAACCAGAACAGATGCTGCCACAGCAGCGGCTGGCCGCCACCCACCGTCGGATCAGCGTTATTGACCACAATTCCCGCGGGGACGAAGAAACAGGTCCCCAGTACCCGGTCAGCCACCAGCATGAAACCGGCAGCTGTCAGCACCGGCAGAGCAAACGCCTGCAGAATGGCGGTAATGAACATTCCCCAGATCGTCAGCGGCATCCGGAACAGTGTCATTCCCGGGGCTCGCATGTTGATGATGGTCGTCATGTAGTTGACGGACCCCATCATCGAAGACACGCCCACAAGAGTCAGACCGAACAGCCACCATGTCTGAGCATCACCGGATCCCGGTGCCGCACTTCGAATGGCACTGAGCAGCGGGTACGAGGTCCATCCCCCGGCCGGACCGGCCGTGGCACCGCCGACAAAGAAGCTGATGCCGAAGCAGGCAATAGCCGGCCACATGAACCAGTAGCTGAGCATGTTCAGCACCGGAAAGGCCATATCGTCGGCACCGATCTGCAGCGGGATCAGGAAGTTGCCGAACGCTCCGGCCAGCACTGGAATGATGACCAGGAAAATCATGACCGATGCGTGCATGGTGAACAGCATCGTATAGAACTCGGGCGAAATCTGTCCGCCTTCGCCAAGAAACAGTTTAAACACGCCGCCCACCAGAGGCATGTTCTGCCATGGAAAGGCCAGCTGCCAGCGGACGCCGAGTGCCAGAGCACCGCCCACCATCAGCATGATCAGCGTCGTGACCAGAAACTGAATACCGATGACCTTATGGTCGGTCGAGAACACGTACTTTTTGATGAACCCGATCTCATGGTGGCCATGAGCGTGATCGTGGTCTTCAGTGTGTGATTCGATTGCCGGGCTGACGGTGGCCATCGAAGTGCCTTCCAAGAAATCTGTTTGGTAATATGATCCGGGCGAACCCTGCGGCTCGCATCATGTGGACACAGAGTCCACCGTCCCTGTCTCTGCAAACGCACGCAGTGCTATTTTGCTACGCCGTCGAAGTTCTGCTCTTCCTGCAGATTCGTGAGGTATGCCTGAACCTTTTCTTCCGGCTCAGCCACGATCGTGGCCCTCATCTTATAATGTCCCCAGCCGCACAGCTCGGCACAGACCAGGGTATAGTCACCGGCTTTCGGAATCTCGAACCAGACCGGAATGATCAGTCCCGCTACGGCATCCTGTTTGACTCGAAGTTCCGGAGCGAAGAAGGCATGCTGCACATCATCTGTACGCAGATTGAACTTCACGGGTCGCCCCGTCGGAACATGCATCTCGTTCACGGCGTAAAGGTCGTCCGGCTGCGGCTGATTTTTCAGCTCTTTGCCCGGGGCCGGGTATCGCATGCGCCATTCAAACTGCCGCGCCGTGACCTCCAGCCGCGGTCCGTCTTCCACCGTTTCTTCCGGGTAAAAAGACTGCACGCGGAACTCGGCCCAAACGTCCATCTGATACAGAGCAATAAACACCAGCACAAAGGCCGGCACAATCGTCCAGATCAGTTCCAGACTGTGGCTGCCATGTGAGAAGTGAGCCGCCTCGTCTGCCGGCTTGGTAGCCCCCTTCCAGAGCACATACCCGAGCGCAAACTGGGTGCCGATGAAGGTCACGGTGACGATGCCCAGAATCAGATAGAACAGCCCATCGATCCGAGCACCCAGCGGACTCATGGCCTCGCCAGGAAACCACCAGCCACGATCCGGACTCACCCAGCACGCATACAGGGCGACCAGAGGCCAGAAAAAGAAAAATAACGACCAGAACTTCTTCACGTTTCGTGTCTCCAAATCATCCGAACAATAACGGGCCTAAAGAGCCGCTGTGGATTCCGGAACAGCTTCCGGTTCAGGTCCGCGGCCGGGCTCCGGTTCGAACGGGATACTCAGGACATAATTGACAATATCCCAGATTTCTTCATGTTTCAGGTTCTTGAACGACGGCATTCTGGAACCCTTGATCCCGGCGTGAATACGGGCAAACAGATCAATCGGGCGGCGACCACCACGGTAAATTCCCTGAGTCAGATTTCGCGGCTGATTCACATTATCCCACACATCGTGCAGTCCCGGTTCAGGATAAAGTTCCTGTGTCACCGGATTCTTTTCGTAGATGGTGGTCTGAGGGCCGTTGCCCTTGCCGGCCACACCATGACAGTCTGCACAGTTAATGGCCTTGCTCAGATAAAGCTCGCGTCCGCGTCGACGTGATTCCTCTGTGTCTTCCACACGAGGAATGTCCGGAATAATCAAAGCATCTTCTTCATCTGCACCGGCCCAGACATCTGCAAGGTCATCCGACACGAATTCAAGGCTGTCATTCAGATCTTCACTCAGAAAATCCTTCAGTTCGCTCACGATGTCCTGCCGGCTCTCACCGTCCCGTGTTCGAGACTCAAAGGCATCCTTCGAATAATCGGCCGCCAGTTCATTCACCATCCGCCGTTCAAATTCACCTCGCATCGCCAGAAATCGGACATACTCGACCACCTCGGTCAATTCATCCTCTGACAGCATCGGTACAAATGAAGGCATGTACGTCCCCGGAACGCCGTTTCTGAGCACGCGGCGAAGGTCTTCACGACTCGCTTTTTCCTGAGCCGACGTCGATGTGAACTTGAAGACGCCATGCCGGTAGTCGCGAGGTCGCGGATTCAGGTAGGCGGCCGTCGGACCGTTACCGTCTCCACTGGTGCCGTGACAGTGCGAGCAGTGCCGCATGTACAGTCCGCGACCGTGCCGCAGACTGCCGCCACCATTCAGAATCACGACGTCTCCGGCCGCCGGCGGTGTTTCCAGAGCCGATGTCAGTGATGCAATGCCGTCCGCTGCTGCCCAGTTTTCAACACGCACCACCTGCGGTGCCGCCGCTCCAGTGACAAACTGCAGCTCCAGGGGCTGGCCTTCTTTGGGACTGACTTCACCGTCCAGCTCAAGCTTCAGTTCCTTGACGGCTACCGACGCATCCGGAGCTTCACTGATTTTTCCGATGGCCCCGCCGAAATCGATCGGCAGCTTTGTCCAGGCACGCAGATCCTGCGGATTCCCGAATCGTTCGTCCACCAGATCCTTGATTCCGGGCAGGTCGTCGACCCCTTCCTGAGCCTCCTTCATCAGCGATTCAGTCCGGTCACTGTACACAAAATGTGACTCAAACCCGGACTGTCCGCACCCGGCCAGCGACGTCAGCACGACGGCAATCAGCACAGCGGCAGGTTGTCTTTGTGACTTCACCAACATCTAACAGCTCTCAAAGAATGATTCGCTCGTTCGTTCATTGTCGATCTACTGACGTCCATGGCTGATGCCGGTGAGGCGACAGCGATCAGGATCAGAAATCAACTTCATCCGCGCCGGCCCTGCTTACAGAGACAGCTTGTCGGCCGCGTATTCAATATCCAGGTTCGTGACTTCACCGGCCTTCACCATCACCGACAGCTTGCGTTCCACATAATTGCCCGCTGCCGATTCATGCCAGACCACAAATTCGTGCTCGCCGGCCGGAATGTCCGTAATCTCAAATCGGCCATCTGCATCAGTCACAGCGCCGAACTGATGGTCCAGCGGCAGATGATAAGCCTTCATCCAGGCGTGAAAGTCACACGTCACACTGAACGGATCCTCCGCCCGCGTATATTCCAGTTCCAGCACGCCCACGCGGTCGTTTGCCGGCACAAGGCTTGAAACGCTGTTGTTCTTCGCGGGATTGGTGTGTGTGTTATGAGCGATGCTGTCATCGCTCAACACCTTCACGGTCTGACCGATCGGGACGATGAGGCACCGCGGCAGAAACCGACAGTTCTTCTGGTCAAAATACAACGGCTCTGACGGAGGCGACATCTTCGGCGCCCCCTTCGGTGCCTTCTTCATGTACACGAACACATTGGCTACGCCGTTCTCGGCCCCCAGAACCAGGCGTTCATCCGGAAGGTCGACCGCCGCGCAGACTTCCTTGTCCTTGATGTCAGCGCCCTTCACAAACAGAGGAGCCAGCGTCAGCGGAGCACCCGCCAGAACCACGCGTCCTGAGAATGTGCCAGGCCCGGATCCGGCCGAAGGAGCCTCGGTGCCGGCATCAGCAGACGACTCGACAGCTGCCGACTCAGAGGCATCACCAATCAGGTCCGCCGGCAGAAATGTCACCTCAGGCACCACGGCTGAGCCACCACCGAATTCCAGCTGGCCGCAGCCACTGGCCACCATCAGCAGACCTGCGGCCACCGCGGCGCACCGTGCGGACGTGCCGCCAAAAAACGATTTCTGAAAATTCATGCTTATTCCTCCGCTCCCGCATCCGCACCGGCCGGTGCTGCTGCGTCGCCACCGGGAGGCGTGTAGACCGTCGGGCCCACGTCTTCCAGCAGATGGGTGTAATTCATCAGACCTGCCGCCACACCTTCCACCTGAGCACCGGCTTCGCCACCGAACAGATCCGGAAACTGGTTCTGATTCTTCGGAAAGTTGACCGGCATCGAGGTATACGGCGTGATCCACGTCGGTTTGTAAAGCCACAGACGGAGCCAGTCCGCCCGCAGACGATTCTGAACGCGATTCAGGTTCGGCCCCTGAATATCCTTCTTCGGATCAGACACCTTGAACTGGCGCCCGCCGACCGAATGACACTTGATGCACAGAGGCCCGTTGATTACACGCCAGCATTCCGGCAGGTACTGTTCATCGGCCGCCAGCAGATCCTGCTGCTTCAGGGATACCTGCTTCTGAGCCAGATAATTCTGTTCCTTCAGGTCCAGTTCCTGATACGGGAACGGTGCACCGTCCACTGCGGCAAAGTAATTGGCCAGCGTCTGAGCCTCGTGCGGATCCATATTAAATTTGGGCATCCGCAGCACTGTCGTGTAACGCAGCTGCTCAGGTTCCAGAAGGAACTGATACAGCCATGGCGTCTGTACCTTTTCGCCTTCCTGATACAATGGCGGCGGAGATGCCTGCCATGCCAGGTTGATGTTGCCACCGGTTCGTGTCTTCACCAGCTCACGGACCAGCCAGTCAGCGAATGACCCGCCTCGTGCCGGCTGATACTCAACCATTTTGGAGTCCGGAATGGTGATTCGTGAGCTCGGCAGCACGCGCTGCTGGTCGTCTTCCTCGCCAAAGTCCAGCGTCTCCCAGGTGTCGAAGCCGCTCTCGCGGAATTCCGGGTCTTCCTCTTCCGGATCCGGCTCGACCATGCGAATGCCATGGAACGACGCCAGCGGCAGGTCGACCTCTTCGCCATCAATCGTGAACTTCCCAGTCGCTCCGGTCAGCGCCTTTTTCGGCTTTCGCAGCTTCAACAGCAGCTCCAGGGCCTCCTCATGATCCGCGCCCGTCAGCTGGGTCGGATAGACGTCTTCTTCCAGATCCACGCCGAACGTTACCTTAGGCAGCTCGACAATATGGCAACCGGTACAGTTGTACTTGGCCAGCAGGAATTCGCCTTCAATCCGGTTCTGTTCACGCACGTCCGGTGTGTAGATGTACTTCTCGGCCGGCGGTTCCGCGACAAGGCCCAGAACAAACGTGGCCATCGCTTCGACTTCGTCTTCCTTCAACGGAAATTTCGGCATCCGCAGACGCTCGTCGTAGCCCTTGGTCTCGGTCTTCATGTAGTCATAACTGCGAGGATCACGCAGCTTCTGCCAGAAGAAACCGGGACGTCCGTGATGCAGCAGGCTGTCGTAGAAATAGGCCTGAGTCAGCTCGGGCTTCAGCTCTTCCTGCGGGACGGTCCCGTCCTCGGCCATGGCAAGAGCTTCCTTCACCCGGTCGCGGGTGGAAGCACCACCCGGCTCTCCGTGATGGTGCAGGAATTCTTCAATATGCTCCAGACCCAGCTTGCTGGTGTCCTTTCGTCCCCAGTCCTGCAGAGCCACGCCGATCGGGCGAGCATCTTCATATCCGGGGATATCATGACATCCGTAGCAGCCGTATCGAGCAATCGTCCGGCGACCGACGTATTCCAGCAGACGATTCTTCCAGACACCCGGATCAGCGACAGCGCTGCCATCTTCCGTGGCAAGGGCACGTTCATCACCAGCGACGTCTGCAGCCTGCTGAGGAAAGGTTTTAGTCTCCAGAATATTCTTCACGGCCGCATCACTGAACCGAGCCTTCTTCAGGTACAGCGTCGCCAGCTCTTCCAGCGCCGTGTCAGACGTTTCCAGCTGAGGAAACTGCTGAGCTTCGCCCTGACTCAGCAGGAAGGAGACGATATCTGCCGCCGGATCGATGGTCTCTTCACCCTGCACATACGGATCCAGATACAGGTCCGGCATGCGGGTTCGCTCGTGATAACGCGTCGGTTCCTTGATCCACGTGTACAGCCAGTCGCTGAACGACGCGTCGTCTGCATTTCGATTGACTTTACGGTGAATGTCGCTGATGTTCGGACCGAAGTCGGCCTTCGAACCGGGAACCGCCGCATGTTCATGACAGGCCAGACATCCGCGTTCAGTAAACATCTGCTTGCCACGTTCCACGTCCGGCGTGTAGTCGTCGGCAGGAGTCAACAGGTCAATCGGCTGCGAATCACCGATCAGTACCTGAGCGATACCGGCCAGTTCAACGGGTTCATAAACCGCAGAAGCATCATTTTCAGCGTCCGGGATGTGACTCGTCAGATCAAAGAACTGAGGCATCTTTGTTGACGGGCGGAAGCGGGACGGAATCTCAGTCCAGTAAGAAACGAACTCAGCCGTTGTCTTGGCCGCAATATGTCGCAGACTGGGGCCGACTTTGCGAAACTTGCCCGCAATCTGTGTCGGATCCTCTACCACGCGCTGTTTCTGAGCCACCGTCTGTGGCTCCAGCCTCATGTCCGGACCAATGGCTTCGCCCCCATCAAATCCGTGAATCTCATGACAGCCAAAGCATCCGTACTTGCGGATCAGATTATAGCCCTTCACCACCTTCGGTGCCGACGCACCAAACTGCGGATGGACTCCCAGTTCAACAACGCTGTGGTGACACTTGATGCAGGTTGATTCCTGAAATCGTTCAGGCTGCATCGGATACTCCCAGAAGTGATTGGGATGATATCCGTATTCGTGATGCCATTGTTCGGCCTGGAACGGGTCGTTCGGGCTGTGTTCAGCGTTCCCGAAATCCACCCCTGAACCCTGACCATCATGACAGGCGGTGCAGCCGAAGGTGGCAACCGGATGAGGGCTGGCAGCCGTTACGAAAAGTTCATGATTCGGATGTGTCGCATAGGGATGCGGGAACTTGTTTTCCGACACCCACGTATCAACGTCCGTCAGATCACTGGGCTGCCCATGAGGAAAGGCCGGAAGACTGCCGGGTGCCGTCCGGTCCACATTCATGTGACAGGTACGGCAGCGGTCGAAACGGGCAATCGATGTCATCCCGAGTGTCTGGTGCAGATCCGGCAGCCAGTCCTGAGTCACCTTCAGGTGACCATTGAACCCTTCGATGATCGGCAGTTCCATCATCCAGCGCTTGGCCTTCATGTACCACGCGTCCGGCTTGATTTTGGTGAGAGCATTCTGTGCCAGTACGACATCAGCCTCCAGCTTGTCGGTCTGCCGACTGATTTCAGTGGCTTCCTGTCGCAGTTCAGCCAGTTCGGCCAGTCGCTGGGATTTCTCCGGGTCGTCGGAAGATTCCGGAGTACCAACCAGCCGCAGCTGCTTCTGAGCCTCTTCCAGCTGAAGCTGGATTTCGTCGCAGACCGCCTGAGCCTTTTCGTAGCCCTCTTTGCGTACGGCCAGCACGCTGTCCGGCAGACCGTCGCGGATCGCAAGGTCATAGTCCGCCCGCGCTTCATCCCGGTTCGCATTCTGACTCTTCAGCTCAAGCTCAAGTGCTTCGACCAGCCGAACTGCCTTGTCCTTTGCGTCATCGACCTCTTCCAGCAGGTCTTCATAGGCCTTCAGGGCCTTTTCATTTTCGCGTCGGCGAGCCTGCAGTGCTGAACGCTGCTCTTCAAAGTCCGCAGATGACGTCATCTGCTCAATGTCGCGTTCACGGGCAGCCGCCTGCAGCCGGAAGTTGGTGGACTGGTATCCGCGCCAGGGATCGGCGTAGTCCTCCACCATCATTGCAATCACAGACACCAGCAAAGCCACGCAGCTTAGTGCAAAAACGGAGTGCAGCTTTTTTTGATTTCTGAAGAAATGTTCGGTTGCCGGCATTTCAGGTCAGGCTCCAGCCCAGGTTGAAGATGCTGCAGAATCATCGCCGACTCTGCACCACCACTGAATTCTTAGATCGAATAAATTACTCGGAGGACAGCGTCAGAGCCGCCTCCCGTCGCTCAGATGTTAAAGAACCACTCCGGAATCCCTACGATGTACTTCAGGGAAAAGGCCCAGCGAAGCAGCATCTTGATGGGAAGGATTGCCATCCAGAGAGCAAGGTTCGAAAACACAAGAAATCGCAGGATTCCCATTCGCACAAAGTATTTACGCAGCACCGTCAGCCCAAGAACCGGCGGCAGCAGGGCAAAATAACCGACCACCAGCAGAATGCCGGGCGCTTCCCGGATCAGAATCGTCAGCACAGAACTGCCCTTGGGAATGCCCCCGAAGAAGCTGCTGAACACGGGCCAGTTCCAGAAGAACTCAGATAGATTCACGTTGTTGGCCGCCTTGACCTTGTGCACATCCCAAACTTCGTAGATGCCATAGAAGTTCCAGTTCGGGCCACGCAGGAAGGTTCCCAGTACGATCAGGGCGATCCACAGCGGAAAGAATCCAAACAGAAACGTACAGACGGCGAACGCTCGGTCCTTGAAGCAGTAGTAGCCGTTACCTGCTTTGTTGAAGTCGATGTACGGGATTGCCATCAGTCCGCCCAGAATGATTCCAGGCAGCACGACTCCGGCCAGCCACGGGTCAAAGTAGACCAGCATTTCCTGAAGCCCCAGAAAATACCAGGGGGCCTTGGAAGGGTTGGGCGTTTTCACGGACGACGCCGGTTCTTCCAGCGGAGCTTCCAGTGCGATTCCCCAGAACACAAGAATCGCCGTGAGAACGATCATGCAGATCAGTTCTGTATAGACCAGGTCTGGCCAGACCAGCACCTTTTCGTTGTTCTCCTGCTCAAACAGCGGGCGACCTTCCGCAATGCGGCGGTCGTTGTCCACCGCCCGGCGGAAATAGATCCATGTCAGAAAAGAGACAATGAACAGCATGGCGACAATGGGAACATTGTCAGGCTTTCCGACGATCTGGCGGAAGTCGTAGTCGCTCATGCTGAGCCCCATGAAGATCAGCGACCCCTGAAGCAGCGACCAAGCCACGGTGTCCTTTGTCCACCATTCGCGAAAACGGACCATCGCCCAGAACAGTCCGACCGAGCCGGCGAAATAAATCACCGGATTCGCGAAGTACGCGTCGATCGGATCCTTGAAGAAGGACGGTAGTCGAATCAGAAACGTGTCCGGACTGCTGCCACCCGTGAAGTGGGCTGCGGAAACCATCAACAGGATCGCCGTCAGACAGGCCCAGATGGTGGCCACCGGGACACCACCCAGAACAGGCGTATCCCTATCGAATTCCCCGTCCAGGCGAAAACTGCGTGCGGTCCACCACAGGTTCATCAGGAACAGAATCAGGTAATACCAGCCAAGGCCATGCAGGACGCTGGTTGTCAGGTCGGGATGAGGGTTCATCGGCCAAACCGAAATTGAAGAACAGAAGACGAAAACAGATGTCACGGACCTGCAGGCCGTCCGGGCCTGTGCCCTCAGCAATTACAGCGGCTGACTGATTCCACCGTCTTTGCGAACTCGCCAGAAGTGAATCGCAATCAGCCCGGAAACCACAACCGGAATCGCCACACAATGCAGAATGTAGAACCGGTTCAGCGTGGCTTCACCGACGAAGCGTCCGCCCAGAAGCAGAAACTTCGCGTCACTGGCGTTGGTAATCAGGTCATAACCGCCCATATTGAGCAACTGAAAGCCAGGGCCTTCACCACCCAGAAACGGATGGGCGCGAGCCATATTCGACCCTACAGTAATAGCCCAGATGGCAAGCTGGTCCCAGGGAAGCAGGTAACCGGTGAATGACAGCAGCAGAGTCAGCACAAGCAGCAGAACGCCGATCACCCAGTTGAATTCACGTGGAGGCTTGTAGCTTCCCGTCAGGAAGACGCGATACATGTGCAGCCAGACGGTGATCACCATCGCATGAGCCGCCCAGCGGTGAATCTCTCGCATGATGCCCAGCGTCTGCACATCCCGCAGTGCCTGGATGTCATAAAACGCCCATTCCAGTGTCGGGCGATAATAGAACATCAGCATCACGCCCGTCAGGGCTTCGACAAGAAACAGAAAAAAGGTAATCCCGCCCATACACCACGTGTAGGACAGGGCAATCCCCTGCTGCTTGATTGACACCGGATGCAGATGCAGAAAGAAGTTGGTCAGCATCACGACCACACGGTTACGACGATCCGTCGGAGCCGGATGGCGGAAGACACTTCTCCAGATCTGTGAGTTACGAATATAATCGCCTACGGACACTGCCGAGCTTCCTTATTTCAGTAGGCCAGGCCGTGCCTGACATCGAAACCCCGTCAGACAGACGCCTGACCCAGACTTGCCACCCTAGACCGGCACAAAAGAGGCCGCATTGTCCCACTGGCCCAGTTCCCGCTGAAACTTGACACTCTTGTCAACTTCCAGCATCCCGTCCTCAGCCAGCCGAATTCCATGCCGCTCCAATGGTCGCGGAGCCGGCCCCTCAAAGTTAATCCCGGTCTTGTAGAAACCCGAACCGTGACAGGGACACTTGAACTTCTGCTCACCCTCAAGCCAGTTGGGCGTGCACCCCAGATGTGTGCACACGGTGGACAGTGCATAAACCATTTGCTGACCGTCAATTTCGTCATTGACAATCCAGACCCCGAACTGAGCCTTCCATTTTGTCGAGACGGTGCCCGCACCGTAATCACTCAACGGCCCGATTTTGAATTTTGTGGGCGGTTCCACCAGCACATTGGGCATCATGAAACGCGCCATGGCCAGCCCGGACGCCGCCGTCGCCGCGGCCAGTGATGTCCATGCGACCACCACAGGACTGAGTGCCACGTTCAACATTGTCGACAGTGCACTGCGGCGAGTTTCACCGGAACCTGATTTCGCCGAAGCCGACCTGGCCGGCATTTTGGCCAGAGGCTTCTTCGGCAGTGCCACCGGCTTCGGAGCCACCGGCTTGGGTTCACCCGTCACGGGATCGGCAGTAACCACTCCCTGACGAGCTGCCTTGATCATTTCTGCAGCTGACATTCCGGCGGCCTTCGCCGTGTCGACCGATTTCGCCGCCGGCTTCTTGCCGCCGGCAGCCGGAGTGGCCGCGGCCGGCTTTGCTGCCCCGCCACCACCACGAATGGACGCCAGAATCCCGGCTGTGCCGGCAGGCGCCGGAGCGGCCGGCTTACTGCCACCTGAATCGGCAGCGGCAGCATCCCCCTCGGCTGCTGCCGCAGGCTTCGAGGCACCACCGGCACCGCCGCTCTTGATCGCGGCGAGAATCCCGGCCGTCCCTGTCGGAGCAGGTGCCGCGGGAGGTGACGGCGATTCCGGTGCGGCAGAGGCCTCATCGGCCTTTGCAGGGTCTGGATTATCCTTAGGGGAAGGCGACCCTCCACCACGGATGCTGGAAAGAATATCTGACGTGCTTGGTTTCTTTTCGCTCATACTGCTTCCACCGATCGGTGAGAAGTTTGAGGAACTGCTGACCCGCTGACCGACCCGCCAGGGTGTGGTGCGGAAGAAGTGATTCGAGTACCGGCAACGGCTGTGGAATAGAGAGGAACAGACGGCCTGAACGCGGCACTGGAACAGGGGATTCTGCATGCGGGTATCGGGACTGGCAAGCCGCATGGAAAAAGGCGGAATTCTTTTCTCATAAGACGGAAGTGGCTAAAAACGCACTTCCCGGGCCTGGGAAGTGAAACTCGGCATTTGCGATGCCGCGAATGATCCCGGCGTGGCTCGAAAGAAGTAACCTGCGTGCTCCCGCCAGTCATGTCAGACAACGCTGCCGCGGCGCAGATAATCGGGCAGCCGTTTGAGTTCTGAATCGTCTTCCATGAGATGATACCCCGGAAAACTTCAGTCAAACGATTCAGCCGCTTCCTTAATCGTGCTGTAGTTCTGAAACAGCTTGTGGAATCCGACAATCTGAAACGCCTCCAGAATCAAACCGTGCAGCCGAGCAAACCGAACGGCGCCGCCTTCCTTCTGCACTCGCGAGTGTCCGCGAATCATCATTCCAAAGCCAAGACTGGAAATGTACTCAAGCTTCTGGCAGTCGAAGACCAGCTTACGATGCCCCTTGCTGATCTCGACGTCCAGACGATTGAAAAACTGCTCCGCCGCGTCAGTATCCAGATGACCGGACAGCTCCACAACAATGACGTCATCCGATCCGTCGGCGTGATAAGAATGAAAGTTGATCATGGCAGCTCAGGAGGCCCCCGATAGGAAAAGTGGAAGGGAACACGCCGGAGCGCTGCCGGCGTTCAGCCCGGGAAACCTTAACACACACAACCACCCAAAGACATCCTGACCAGAACGGCGACGAACCCAGCGCGACGCCGCGAAGAACTCAAGCCCGGTGTCACACAGCGGCTAAAAACCGACCTCCGGTCCTCTGGCCCCGCCGATTCGAAACGCCCGGCCCGAGCCTCGGTCAAACGCACCGCAGTCAAGAATCCGACCCACAGCCGGGTCAATAGTCCGGCCACGCCCCCGTTCAAAAGTCGGGGCGGCACGACCGGCCGGGCAAACTTTCGCATTGCACGGGAAGCCCGATTCGCGTCACTGACATGAGCATCACGGATTGCTAGACTTCGCAGCAGAACCAATCAGAATCTGTCCGGTGGGTCGCCGGCACAGTTGCCTCGTTCCTGCCCCTGATTCCTGCCAGCCACAAAGGTGCCCAATGAATCGCTTGTTTCTTCTCGCCGCCTTACTGTTGACAAACAGCGCCAAAGCCGCCGACTGGCCGACATGGCGCGGCCCCGATCGTGATGGACATTCCCGCGAAACAGGACTGCTGAAGGAATGGCCCGAGAACGGACCGGAAAAAGTCTGGACCTCACGGGAAGCGGGGCTTGGTTATTCCAGCTTCACCGTCGTCGATAACCGCATTTACACAATGGGAGCCGATGACGAACAGGAATACATCATTGCTCTGGATGCGGAAACCGGCAGCAAAATCTGGCAGACTGCCGTCGGGGCTCGACTGGAAAACGGCTGGGGCGACGGGCCTCGCAGCACGCCGACAGTGGCCGGCGACAGAGTTGTCGGACTGGGTGGGCGTGGTGGTCTGTTTTGCGTTGCCCTCTCTGACGGCTCCGTGCAATGGTCGGCAGAACTGACGGAACTTGGCGGTAAAGTCCCGAACTGGGGATATTCAGAATCTCCCCTGGTTGACGGAGAAAAAGTACTTTGCACGCCGGGTGGAAACGAGGGCACTGTCGCGGCCTTTGACCTGAAGTCGGGCGATCTGGTCTGGCAGTCCACAGAGATGACCGAAAATGCTCATTATGCATCCATTATCGCCGTCGATCACTTCGGGCAGCATCAGTACATTCAGCTGACTCAGAACAAGGTGTTTGGCCTCGGCAGCGACGGCAAGCTGCTGTGGCAGGCAGACTGGCCGCTGGGCCGGACGGCCGTAATTCCTACTCCGATCCATCACGACGGCTACGTGTACATCACTTCCGGTTACGGAGCCGGATGCATGCTGCTGAAAATTGACGCGGACAACAGCGTGGAGCAGGTTTATGACAACAAGAACATGAAGAATCATCACGGTGGTGTCATTCGCCTTGGTGAGTACATTTACGGTTACAGCGACGGTCCCGGCTGGATCTGTCAGAACATGCTGTCCGGCGAAATCGTGTGGAATGAAAAAAGCAAACTAGGAAAAGGCGCCATCGCCACCGCCGACGGCATGCTCTACTGCCTCGACGAAAGATCGGGCACCTGCGTGCTGATCGAAGCAACGCCGGAAGGATGGCTCGAACATGGCCGCTTTACCCTGGAGCCACAGACCGAGCAGCGTTCTCCCAAGGGAAAGGTCTGGTCCCATCCCGTGATTGCCAACGGGCGGCTGTATCTGCGAGACCAGGAAATCATCTGCTGCTACAACGTCGAAGGCTGAAGTACCGCCGCGTCAGAAAAACCTGACGGCTGCATCAAAACGCCCGCTCTGACGAGTCCGTCCGGCGGGCGTCTTTTTTTCAAAGGACTGACAAGTGAAAAGCGTTCTTGAACATCTGAACGAAGGGCGTCAGCAGGCGCTGGACGAAGTATTTGAATTTCTGCGGATTCCCAGCGTCAGTGCGGATTCCACCTGCCAGCCCGAAATGCTGCGGTGCGCCGACTTCGTTCTGAACGCCATGCAGCAGGCCGGGCTGACAGCCGAGGTGATTCCTACGAAGGGGCATCCGATCGTCTACGGTGAGCGAATCGAAGACGCCTCACTGCCGACCGTGCTGATCTATGGCCACTACGACGTGCAGCCGCCGGATCCGCTCGACCTGTGGACCTCGCCTCCCTTCGAACCCCAGATCCGTGACGGAAAGATTTTTGCCCGCGGTGCCACGGATGACAAAGGGCAGCTGTTCACGCACCTGAAGTCCATTCAGGCCTGGGTCTCGGTCGAAGGCCGGCTGCCGGTGAACGTCAAGTTCGTGGTCGAAGGCGAAGAAGAAGTCGGCAGCGACAACCTGGAACGATTTCTTGAACAGAACAAAACACGCCTGAAAGCCGATGTCGCGGTCATCAGTGACACCAGTCAGTACGGCGACGGAATTCCGGCCATAACCTACGGTCTGCGAGGTATCGTCGCGGCTGAGGTGCGGCTGACCGGTCCGTCCAAAGATCTGCACAGCGGTGTGTTCGGCGGCAGCATCGCCAACCCGGCCAATGCAATCGCCGCGTTGTGCGGCAGCCTCGTCAGCAGCCAGGGGCGAGTTCAGGTGCCGGGGTTCTACGACGACGTGGCCGAGCTGACCGAGCTGGAAAAGCAGAAGATGCAGCAGCTCCCCTTCAGCGAAGAAAGCTTTCTGAGCGAAATCGGCAGCGGCGCAACATTCGGCGAAGCCGGATTCTCAACGCTGGAACGCCGCTGGACCCGGCCCAGCTGTGACGTGAACGGCATTGTCAGCGGCTACACGGGAGAAGGACCGAAAACGATCATCCCGTCCCGAGCCACCGCCAAGATCACCTGCCGGCTCGTACCCGACCAGAACCCGGACCGAGTTCTGGATTCTCTGGAAACCTTTCTGCGTGAGCAGTGTCCACCGGGACTGAAGTTTGAATTCCTCCGGTTTCACGGCTGTGAAGCCTTTGCATTTGATCCTGCCAGCAAGTGGATCACGGCTGCCGGCGAAGCCATGGAGGAAGCCTTCGGAAAGGCACCCGTGTTTATTCGCGAAGGGGGATCAATCCCCGTCGTGTCCAGCTTTCAGCAGATATTGGGAATCGATACATTGCTGCTCGGCTGGGGACGAAATACCGACAACCTGCACAGTCCGGACGAACATTTCCACGTGAAGGACTTCCATAACGGAACGGTGGCCAGTGCCTGTCTGTGGGAAAAACTGTCAGCCGTTCGCGACTGATCAACGCCCAGCGGCTGGCGGTCCGCCAATGGCGAGCCGGCGGTGGAAACGCGGGGCCGTCCGTCACCGTGACTGTCCGTCGCGCGGCCGTTTTTCCCGGTGGCGGCTGCAGCGGACCCGTCCGGCTGCGTCGACCGCTCCGTTTGCAGTTTTTACCCGACGTTCGACACCGCCAGTAACACCAGACACCCTGACTTCAACGCCGGACGGTGATCACCGTCCGCAACCGCCACGACCGAATTCATTCAAGCAGACAAAAAGGATATTCAACATGCTGGACCTGCAGTTCATCTGCGATCATCGCGATGAAGTTGAGCAGAATTGCAAAGCACGCGGCGTGACCGTCGACGTGGACGCCGTGATTCGCCTGCGTGAAGAACGAAACAAAGTCAATGCCGCCGGAGACGAACTGCGTCGCCGGCAAAACGAAACCTCTGCCCGAATTCCTAAAGCGACCGCCGAAGAACGCCCGCAGTTGATTGCACTCGGAAAGTCCCTGCGGCAGCAGGTGTCCGAAACCGAGGCGGCTCAGAAAGAAATCGAAGCGCAGCTGCGCGAACAGCAGGCCCTGATTCCAAACATGACTCATCCGGATGTGCCGGCCGGTGGCGAAGACGATGCCGTCGAAGTTCGTCTCGGACTGGAACGCCCGACGTTCGACTTCACGCCACTGGATCACGTTGAGATCGCCGCCGGGCTGGACCTGATCGATTTCGAAGCCGGCTCACGAGTCGCCGGACACGGCTTCTATTATCTCAAGAACGACGCCGTAATGCTGGAGTTGGCACTCGTTCAGTTCGCGCTGCAGAAACTCCGCAGCGAGGGCTTTACACTGTTCACTACCCCGGATCTGGCGCGCGACAGCGTTCTGGAAGGAATCGGATTCAATCCCCGAGGCAGTGAGACTCAGATCTACAGCATCGCCGATACTGATCTTAGTCTGGTGGCGACGGCCGAAATCACACTGGGCGGCGCTCTCCGCGATCAGGTACTGGATGTTGCCGATCTGCCTCTGAAATTCGCCGGCCTGTCCCACTGCTTCCGAACCGAAGCCGGTGCCCACGGACGAGCCACGCGAGGCATCTACCGAGTCCACCAGTTTACCAAGGTGGAAATGTTTGCCTTTACCTCGCCGGACCCTGCGCAATCTGAACAGATGCACAGTGAAATCGTCCGCATCGAAGAAGAGATTTTTCAGGCACTCGGACTTCACTACCGCCTGATCGACACGGCCACCGGTGATCTGGGGGGACCGGCCTACCGCAAGTTCGACCTCGAAGCATGGATGCCGGGCCGCGGCGATGGCGGCAGCTACGGCGAGGTGACTTCAGCGTCCAATTGCACCGATTATCAGGCGCGGCGACTCGGAATTCGCTGCCGGTCGGCCGACAAAAAAGGTACTCAGTTCGTCCACACCCTGAACGGCACGGCAATTTCCTGCGCGCGCGCCCTGATCGCGATTCTTGAAAACTACCAGCAGGCCGACGGCAGCGTGGTTGTGCCGGAAGTGCTGCGGCCATGGGTCGGCCGAGACGTCATCACCGCTCCCTGAATCTGATGCTCCCTCTGAATTCCACTGACGCTGGCCTGTCATCGGCTCCTGAAAATCTTCGGTCGGGGAGTGTCACGGACTTCTAAAGGCCTTCGGCCCCGGATGATCACCGGCTGCGGAATATCACCAGCCGCGGCAGTACTTTGGCCCCGAAAGATCTTCGGTCGCCAGCCTGTCACTGCCGCCGGCACATCGCCGCTGTCGGAGCGGGGTGTGCCATTGTCGGCAAGCCGTCACCCCTCCTTTGGTGAAATGCTGATTCGTTGCGGTTCTGCAACGTCCAAATCGTTCGCCGCCGCAGAAAAACGGCGGCGTCTGCCTGCGATTCGCTGTAAAACGTTGCAGACCAGGGCACCAACCCGACAGAAGGCAGGCCGGCGAAAATGCAGCCTGCGAGAAACAAGCCTGAATCCGGGCCGGGACCGGGACGCTGCTCCTGATCCGTCTGCCGAGGCCGTTTCTCAGGGCTGGTCCTTCGACAATTTCACCGACATCAAACTTTCATAGCTGCCATCGATGATTTCCCACCCCGCCACCCCGCCGATCAACGGACAGGTCCTGTATCTCGCCTTTCGCGCTGCTTATCTGTCCACGTTTGAATCTCTGAAGGCCGAGCTGGCCGGAGAACATTCGCCACGTCACGGGTTTCTGGACCATATCCCCCTTGCCACGGGCTGTGCTCCGCAGGTTCAGCTGGACTGTCTGCTGACCACCTGGCACCGCATCAGTACGGCGGAAAGCCGGGAACTGAGTGCTGTGGAACAGTGCGTGTGTTACTGCGCGGCCAATGAACTGGCAAAACTGGGCGAAGCAGAGAACCGTCGTCTGATCCGCCAGGCGGCCGATGGTCCTGCCGCCGTCACTGAAGTGGACTGTCTGTGGCTCGCCTCCAAAATCCGATCGCTGCAGCTGACGCTGCCGGTTCGCTTCGGTTCGCTGAACGCGTTACGCGACGGACACCTGCTGACCACCGCGCTGGACAACACGGGGACCGAAAAAATCAACTCACAAACCGTTGAAGAACTGCTGCAGGTGGTAGGAGCATGGCAGGTGTCGCCGAAAATCCTCTCACATGCAGCCGGTCTGCTGAATGACCGAGAGCGTCGAGAACTGGGATCTCTGCTCCAGAAACACCCGCGCCTGATGAATCTGTGACGTACTGAACAATGACTCGCCTGCCGCCGTGGCAGTTTCGTTTGGCTTTGATAAACTCTGGCGGCACAGGCCGAAATCGTCCAGGGTTGGCAGGGAACACTTTGACAATTCGGCAGCTCACCAAACAAGAGGTCCGCCGCTGATGGCCAAGAAGAAAACTGCTGCAAAAGGGAAAAAGCCCGCCACCGCAACAAGCAAAGTTGTCAAGAAAAAGGCGGTCAAGAAGAAAGCAGCTGCTCAGAGCACGTCTCGAAAGAAGGCCGAAAAGAAAGCTCCGGTCAAGAAGGTAAAAGCCAAGCCCGCCGCGAAGCCCGTGCGCAAAAAGGGCGTGCGACGAGCCACCATGACCACTGGAATCCGGACAAAGAAATCCGACAAGAAGATCGGTCGGTCCAGAATTCCTGTCGACGCTCCCCTGTCTGTGGTCTTCGAACATTTCTCTGACGCACAGGAAGCCTTCGAATTTCTGGGGATCCACACCATCCGGGAATTGGAAGAATTTCAGCCGGACGAACTGGTGATGCGCCTGACCAGCCCCGCCAAACAGACCGTGGGACGAATCCGAAAGATTCTGGCCATGAACAACCGCTGCCTTGCCAATGACGAAGCCTTCGCCGTTGATTTCCAGGACAAACTGGCCCAGCGAAAACTCGATCAGTAACACCTGCTGGTGCGAAGTGATGTGAAACCTGGCACGGGATTTGAAACCATACGCCCGGAGTTCCGCGCGCAGGTGCCCCCCGCCTGGCCGTGGAGATTGACGCTGAAATCGCCCCGGGCTCTTTCCCACCTCCGGCGGCAATGCAGGATGTGATCAGCTTGATCTTGTGCCCCGCCTCCGGAAGGCCCGCCGTGGCCAGCCAGCACCTGCTGGGAGCCTTGGCGCGGCCTCTGCTGTCCGCCTGCTGACGATCAACCAGTGAGCGGACATTAATCGTCATGGTGAACGTGGTTACGAGTCCGTTCGCTCGGGACTCGTGACCTCGTCCACTGTCAAACACGACGCTTATTTCCCGCTCATTCCTAACCTGTCCCCAGCCCGCGATCCATGGCTTCCAGTTCCCGCTGATACAGGTCGATCGACTTTTCCAGCGTTTCGTGGCTGATCGTCCAGCTGGGGCTGTCTTCCGTTGAGTGGTTGCAGTGGTCGGTCATCAGCCGATACAGAAAGCGGAACAGGTGCCGCGGCACGCGTAGTCGTCCGAACTTGTTGATGAGTTCCTGTTCGGTCACATCGTCATCAAAGAAATCACGAATAGAGATCTCAGCATCCGCTCCGTCATTCAGACAGGCGCGAATTCTGTTGGTCGCCATGTCGTACAGTGACTCCCCTGTCCATTCCAGACTCTTGATCAGGTTCTGTTTGTCCAGACGCGACCGTTCGTAGAATTCCTTTTCCTCGCGTCCCAGATAGAACACCACGTCGCGGGGCAGCAGCATCTTGAAACCGATGCCCGGATGTTTCAGAAACTTGTTGTCAAACATCGACCAGAGAAAGTCCTTCATCCGCTGGGCAGATCCATTGATCAGGTGAGGCTCATCCACTCGGTCGACCAGAATCACCATACTGGTGAAGCCCAGCGGCTTCAGAATGCGCTGCAGTTTGGCCAGCAGTTCGTAGCGGTCATCGCTGCGGTCCCGGGACGGCATGGGCTGCCCGTCCAGTTCTCGAGCCGGAAAGCTGGACAGGATTCTTCGCAGCGTCCCCGTCCCGTGCTCAAGAATACGCACCTGCCTCGCGATCTGGCGGGCGCGCCACCAGAGTTTGAGATAGCGACGAGCCCACGGCAGCCAGCCGACGGCGATCACGGCATAGATCCACCACGACTTCAGCACCGCCAGCCCGGAAAGCCCCTCGCCAGGCAGATTTCGAAGTGCCGTTCCGAGCGTCACCAGCATGATCAGCAGGCCGACCCAGAATCTCCACGATGCGCTCAGCGACAGAAAGCCCAGATTCCATTTCAGCCGTTTCCAGCGGCGCCAGTGTGATTGCTCAGAAGACTGATCGTAAAACGCGGCCAGCATCAGCAGATCTCGCTTCCGCAGCCTCGGAAGATCCTTCAGCTGCTGGACGTTGATTTCGGGATCAGACGGGTTCTCATCCGCGATCACGTTGCACAGGCGACGCGTGGACAGTGTCAGCAGAGCGTCCATGTGATCCCAGAGTCGCCATTCCTGCAGAGCTTTGTCCGGGTTCCGTTTTCGACCTCGCAGGCGATCCCGAAAAGTGTCCAGAAACGGATTCAGATCGTCGTAGCTGATGACAAATACCCGATCCTGCGGGTTCTTTTCGTTGTAGTCATCAATCGCATTGACCAGCTGCAGCCGAAGCGCTGTCTTGCCGGCCCCCTTTTCACCGAACACGATGGAAGTGGACGGGTTTCCGCAGTCACCCAGCACCTTGTCCCACGCCGGATGGTAGATGCTGGCTGCACAATGCTTCTGAAAGATGTGATCAGACTGAGCGTCTTCCTGACTGAACGGATTGATTTTGACACCGTGGTGTTCGAGAAGTTGCTGAATCTTCATTGCGAGGATGAGTTCTGTCGACAGGCCGGAGAAAGACAATCAGATCAGGTGAAACGCTGCATCGGACCGAGGCACTTTTTCGTTTGGCGTAGATTCAAAAGGCCGGGGCGTCTGGGTCAGGTCGCTCGAATATAGCATCCGGTGTGCCCCTAAGGCTCGTTGAAACTGCAGGACAAAATCGCTGAGCTGCATTTTTGCGAATGGTTTCTCAGTTTTGGCCGTTGTTCCGCATGAACACCACACCAGAATGGCGTTAGATCGATGGGAAGAATCGGCGTTTTGAACTGAGTGAAACGAAGGAGCACCAGATATGTCCCTTACCAGCCGTCACGCATTTCCCGTCGTCCTGCTCCTGAGTGCGGTCGCCTTCGGCCAGAATCAGCCCGGAAATCAGGGACAGAATCAGTTCCCCGGCGGCATAACCATCTCACCGGACGGCGTCATTGGGGCTCGGCAGGCCCAGCGCATCAACCCGGCCCTGCAGCAGAGAAGAATGCGCGAACTGGCTGCCGCCCGGCTGTCGTCGGACCTGGCGACGGTCAGCCCCCTGCGAAAGATCTCGCTGGTCCGACTGGAAGCCGCCTGCCGGACAGCACTCGACGCCGGACAGGAGATCCCGATCGAATGCCGCTGCCTGGCCGGGGTTACCCAGCTGCAGTATCTGTTTGCTTCGCCGGAATCCGGCGACGTGGTTCTGGCCGGACCGGCGGAACCCTTTGCTCCGCTGCCCGATGGTCGGGTTGTCGGCGTCGAAACCGGTCGGCCCGTGCTGACGCTCGATGACCTGCTGGTCATGCTGCGACTGCGCACCTATCGGCAGCAGCTCGGCTGCTCATTTGACCCCGACCCCACTCGCCTGGCGAACGCGCAGGCGTGGAATCGAGCCAACAGTTCTCCGGCCACCATCAATGTGGCTCAGCAACGCTTCTTCCAGACCGCAAAAATTCTGGGCGCGTGGAACGTCACCGTGTTCCGACTGCCGGCCGACAGCCATGCCGCCATTACAGCCGTTGAGGCAGACTATCAGCTGAAACGGCTGGCACTGGGACTGGAGCACCCGGGTATTCGCGGTTTCCGCAGTTATCTGGATCTGGCTGGACGTAACGAGAACACAATGCGACGGTGGTGGTTCGCTCCGCGGTATGAAGTCATCGAACGATCCGAAGACGGAAATGCATTCCACCTGCAGGGACCGCGGCTGCAGCTGCTTTCTCAGGAAGAACTGGTGGACATCCAGGGAAATCGCTCCGATGCCGCCTTCACGGAAATCAGCGCCGAGCGTTACACAAAGCAGTTCAACCGACATCTTGACGCACTGTGCCAGCGTGTGCCCAGCTTCGCCGCAGTACAGAATCTGTTTGACCTCGCGGTGACGGCGGCGCTGCTGCAGGCCGAACAGCTGCCGCAGCGCGTCGGCTGGATGCCAGATCTGTTCTACGATGATCAACAGCTGCCGCTGAAGGAATTTCAGGTGCCGGCAGAAGTGCCCTCGCTGGTCAACGTCAAACAGCTCAACCGCAGTCTGCTGATCGGACTGGTCGGCGGCGGAGTGACAATTGTGCCGGAACAGGTCATCAGCCGGACTAACCGATTGTCACCTGAGTCCACACCGCCGGTGACGCCGCCCGCGGATGCGGCCGCATGGTGGTGGGACTGACCGCCTCCGGACCGGGCCGGACTGTCCAGACAGGCATCATAGCGCCATCGAACCGGGCCGCAAAAGACAACAACCGCCCCGTTTTGTGCTGCAATTACAGTTTGCACCACGGTTCGGCTTGCTTTGCTTCGTATGACAGGAATAATCTGCTGTTCGGCGATTCGCTGCAAAGAAGCGGAACGCTGCCTCCAATTGTGGTGAGGCCAGCCAAACCGGGTCAGGTCGGAAACGAAGCAGCCCTGCGGTGTCGGTTCTCAGGTGCAAGCGGAGGTAGCGTTCCGCTTCTTTTTTCGCGCCCAACACGTTAGGGGACAGGCATTAATCCCGAGGGGTGCAGTCGGGTTTGTGTACCCTTTTGGCGGCGCAGCACCCGGTTCTGGGATTTTCGCTCGTCACACCCTGCGGTCCTACCACCGTTTGAGCGTGACGTCCTGGTAGACAAGCGAAGGGATCCGGGGCGCATTAGACGGGGGCGCATTAGGGGACAGGCACTATCCCCAGACGAGCGTTCAGTAAACCCCGACCGTGAGCCGAGTGCCGTCAGGCACCGGGCCGTTTCCACCGTGGACGTGCCATTCGCACGAGATCAACTACGGGGACGATCAACTACGGGGACAGGCAGCGATCGGCAGATTTTGACACATTCCGCTTGAAGCAGACACACCCACCCCTTACACTTAACCGAACATGCACGTACGTGCTTAAGCACAATAGTCATCAATGAGGAGAATCGTCATGCCCAGGCTTGCTCGTGGTGAGTATCTGAATCCCGACGAAATTCAGGTGGTACATGCCAGCCAGCGGTGTGTTCGGCGGGCGTTCCTGTGCGGCACAGACCAGTTTTCCGGACAGTCCTACGAACACCGTCGGGAATGGATCCG
>JAVKCM010000099.1:0-34410 GCA_040222735.1 Fuerstiella sp.
ATATCTGGCCGAAGCACACGATGTGGAGCCGGAGGAGATTTCGACCGAAAAACTGTTCGACGACGTTGAACAGCAATTGATTGCGTGGGATGTCATGATTGACCCGCAAGTGACGCTGGACTACTTCCAGAAGCCGCCGACGCTGGAGCAACTTCAACTGCGTCTACAGCAACTCATGGGAAGCACGTGGAGTGACGTCTGGAAGAAGTCGCCGCCGCAGCAACGGAATCCGAAGACGCAGAAGAAGAAGAAGGAACGCACGCATCATTCCGTGTACCGCATTCTTGCCGAACACACTCGACCACGACCAAAGCGCAAGGCAAGATCGCCCTCCGGAAAGTTGTATACAGCAGTGGTCGGGGGACCCGGCCACAACTTTGTGTTCGCGTGGTCGGGGCGGGAGACGCGGCCACAACTTTGTGTTCGCGTGGTCGGGTCGGGAGACGCGGCCACAACCGTGCTCGCGTGGTCGGGTCGGGAGACCCGACCACAACCGTGACCCGGCCACAACTGTGACGCGGCCACAACAGGGTGGTGCACTGTCCCCGCTGCGGCCTCCGTCCCCGCTGCGGCCTGATCTGATCTGGGACATCGGAAGCGGACAACTGCCGTTTCCCGAGCTCATTGGATCAACCCTCGCAAGCTCAGGAAGCGATCGAAAGCCGGGCCCACAAGACACGAGTGTGACCGCTCTCCACCCCGGCCCCACGGACATCTTGCCGACCAGATTGAAATCTCAATTCAGCGGTATTGCGCTCACGCGTCGCGGCTCACTGGATCAACGCCCGTTATTGTTTCTATGCGGCCAACGATCATTGCGAAACAGCACTGGTGTGTTCAGCACGTCCCTGGCTCGGCCCGGCCAGGAACCTCGGCGATTTCCGCAGCAGAATGTTCCGGGCGGCACTGATATCACTCAGTGTGCTCAGTCAGCCGAATAAAACGTCCTTCGAAGGCCCGATCCGGCATCAGGCATGGATGTTTGTATTGTTCCGGTGAGCCACCTGATTCCTTGATGCGGTTCTTTTCGAATGCTTGCCAAAGGTGGTCGGATAGTACCTGACAGTCGATCAGCCGCAGCCGCGACGTACCTCGCTTGTCTGCATATTCGCAGTTCAGGCGGCTCAGTTCCTGATCGGTTTCCGTGGCCAGCCGGGCGCACAGGTCTGGATTTGCCGGTTCACCATCACTGATTCTCAGGAACAGCCGGTATCCCGGTGGTTGTCCCCAGATCGGTGTCAGCGTGAACTGTTTCAGTTTCAGCCCTGTTGATTCGCTGCCGGCCCGAACGGCGGACACCACCTGTGATTCGGTAATCTTTTCGCCGGTGATGCTGGAAATATGTGCTCCTTTGTGAAGGAAGCTGATCAGCGGCGTTGTGCCGTGAAAGCCGGTGCAGCGCACGACGTCGTAAATGTTGTAGCGGTAGAGCCCGGAGCTGGTGGTCAGCAGAATGAAGTAGTCCTGATCGGCTTCCAGTTCATGGGCCTGCAGCACTACCGGATCTGAAGATTCATGTTCGCGATACGGAATGAATTCGAAGAAATGAGTTTCGACATCCAGCAGTCCGGACGGCGTATCGTCTTCGAAGGGGATGGTCATCCGGCCTTCGCTGGCGTGCAGGCCGTGGTCTCTGATCGGGACTCCTGGAAACAGATCCTGCAGTTGTCGACGATAGGCGGCCGAGCTGCCTCCTGTCCACACTCCCAGACAGACCAGCGATGGCCAGCAGTCCGGGGCTTCAAGTCGTCCTTGTTGAGCCAGCATCTGTTCCAGCTGTTGAGCCCGCTGTGGATTGCGGGGCAGCAGACGTTTCAGTGGCGAAACATGGCCGTTCTGGCCGGCGCAGGCACTCAGGTTTCCGTCGTGAATGTCGCGCAGAATGGCTTCAGCGTTGTTGTTGGCACAATCCATCAGCTGCAGCAGGGTGGCGGGGTTGGCCGTCACGAACATGCCGACCCACGGGTCCGCCAGCGCGAACGTGGCCACGGTCTGCTGTTTGGCGGCGGCCTCTGAAATGCCGGCGACGGCGGCGGGAATGGTGTACAGTTTTCTGACCAGCTTCTTCTGCATGGCGGAAGCCAGACCACTGATATTTCCGCAGGGGATGCCATCGCTGGTTTTCCACCGTTTGTGGGTGCTGCTGATCTGCACAATTTTCGACAGGGCCAGGGCCGGGTGCTGTTGATAGACTCCCATCCCCCAGAACTGCCAGCCGCGCCGGTAATCATTGACAAACTGTTGCGTGACGGGAATCAGCTTGGCTGCTGCGGTGGTGCCGCTGGTGACGGCGTACATCAGCAGGGTGTTCTGCGATCCCAGCAGCGCGCGGTGATCGCCCGCGACCATCTGATCAATCCACGGCCGAAATACTTCATAGTCGGCGGGCTTCAGGCGGCGGCGAAATTCAGCAACACCAGGATTCGGCGACAGGCCGTGGCGGGCGGAAAATCGGCTGTCGGCGTTGAGGGCCAGCAGGCGGGTCAGTGTCTTGTGCTGCGTCTCACGACATGACGTGTGCGCGACCTTAAGAAAGCGATCTTTGGCTCGAATCATCCGCCGCCGCACAATGCTGGCAACGGCGGAACGAATTCGATTTCGCAGGGGGACAGACGGCATTCCGAACAGATTTCCGGGATCAGAGAACGGAGTGTGGCCTGAGGGCCACAGCGAGGCAGGAATCGCGGACGCCATCAGCTGTGGCTGTCAATGCCGTCGCGACAGCCGGAACGGTTGGACGCGAAGTTTTGGCAGGCACGGCAGACGCGGGTCCAGTTGTAAGGTATGTGGTTTCTGCGGTGACCGGCAACGTGAGCGATTCCGGCAGACGGAGTGTGCGGCGGCCGTCAACGACATTGAGGTGAGGGGCCGCAACCTCGGGAGGTAGCGTAGCCATTTGCGAGTTTGCCCGAAAGTCCCGTTCTTTTTTCCGTGTCAGAGCCTGAAGAACTTTTCTCGGTGTCCGGCGGCGTGTGAAGGCCGGGTGGCGGAGTGGTGGAATCCCCTTTCTCGACCGTGACTGAAAGATGCGCGCATTGACGGCGGACTGAGGCGTCTGCCCTGTACACTCAACAGCCGAGAACTTAGAGTCTGCTTTGTCACAGAAGCACGTTTTGTGCGGCAAAGATCAGCAGTGACAAGGCGGGGCTGTCTGTCGTCAGTTTTCGGTTTCCGGGCGGGGTTTTGAGCAGCTGGCCGACGGTCGCTCAGAATCTCAGACGCAGAGTCAGGCCGAACCTGTCTGCAGAATCTGGCGAGAAACAAGATGGTCGGCGGCAACGACAATTCCGCGGTGTCAGCCACAGGCCTCCATGGACGGCGTCGGAGACTTCCGGCCCGAGACGGCTTCCTTTATTTCAAGACGACGTTCATCGTGACGAAACAGATCACGCTCTCCGAAACGGACAAGGACCTGCCGCAGCACGTCAAGAACGGGTTCATGCGGTATGCCGACTTTGAACCGCTGACGCAGGGGGGTGAAGCACTGCTGCAGACGTGTTTTGACGAAAATCTGGGGCGGACAGTGGTGATGAAGACCCTGCTGCCTCAGCTGGCCAACCTTGAGGTCTACCGCCGGCGTTTTCTGAGGGAAGCCCGGGTGACGGCCCAGATTCCTCATCCGGCCACCGTGCCTGTTTATGAGATCAGCCGCGATCGCGACGGCAACGTCTACTTTACAATGAAGAAGCTGGGCGGACGGGATCTGTGCGATATTCTGGACGAAATCGCCGCCGGGCACGCCGAAACAAAAGAGAAGTTTCCGCTGGATCAGCTGCTGAGTGTCCTGATTCGCGTTGGACAATGCCTGTCGTACGCCCATTCGATGGGCGTCGTCCATCGGGACCTGAAGCCGGCCAACGTCATGGTCGGTGACTACGGCGAAGTCACCCTGCTGGACTGGGGGCTGGCCAAGGTCTGGGGGATGGAAGACGATGACGATGTGGAACAGCTGGCTCGTACCGGGCAGAAGCAGGTGGCCGGTCGGCTGACAGGCCGAGGTGACGTGCAGGGCACTCCGTTTTACATGTCTCCGGAACAGGCCCGGGAAACAGGCGGCGTCGATGCTCGGACCGACATTTACAACATGGGCATTATTCTGTTTGAGATCCTTACCAACCAGAGCTACATGTCAGGCCGTAATTTCAAGGAAATCAAAAGAAAGATTCTGGAAGATCCGGTGCGGGCGCCCCATGATGTGGTACCCCGCCGCACTGTTCATCCGGAACTGAACGCGATCTGTCTGAAGGCCCTGATGAAGGATCCGAACGATCGGTACGCGACCATGGATCTGCTGGTGACGGATCTGCGGGCTCACCTGCTGGGGCAGCCGGTGTCGGTTTACCACATGCCCCCGCTGATGCGGCTGCTGAGCTCCAGTGACAGAAGAATTTTTGACGTCAGTTCTGCCTTCTGGCTGCTGCTTGGCGTCATTCTCTGCATTCTCGGCCAGCTGGCGTGGCAGCTGCTGAATTAGTTCGTTCCATAGAAAGTTCCTGATGATCCGAAATCGCCGAGTCCTGCTGTGGTCGGTCAGCACCCTTTTGACGAGTGTCACGGCGCTGGCGGAATCCCGCGAGGCAATTGTTGAACGCGTCGGTAACGACATCAGGTACCTCGCGTCTGAAGAACTGGAAGGCCGCGGCGTCGAGACCGAAGGGATTCACCGGGCGGCCGACTTCATTCTGTCTGAATACCGGAAATATGGACTGAAACCCGGCCTGCCGAACGACAGCTTTCGACAGTCTTTTCAGGTTGCTCTGGGCAAGACAAAGGTGCAGGATCAGACGGGCGTCGTGCTCAGGGATGCTTCAGGCAAAGCCCGATCATTGACGCTGGAGCAGGAATTTCAGCCGCTACAACGAGGCAAAAACGGCAAAGCCTCGGGCAAGCTTATCTTTGTGGGCTACGGCATCACCTCAGACAAAGACAACTATGACGAGTACGCCGGACTTGACGTGGCTGGCAACGTGCTGGTGATGATTCGTCGCGAACCTCGCCAGGGTGAAGACGGCGAAGCATTTCAGGGAAGGGAAACCAGTTCGCATTCGTACATCGATCGCAAGCTGGAACTGGCGGCCGAGCATGAGGCGGCGGGTGTCATCTTTGTGAATGATGTGTTTACCGTCAGCCGGGATGGCACCGACGAACTGTCTTCGCCGTCCGGATTCGGGTCGACAGAAAGCGGAATCCCGTTTGTCCACGTCCGGCAGACGGTCGTGGATGATGTTCTGAAGGCAAGTCCGCTGACGGTTCAGCACGACGGCACCGAAAAGAAACTGTCCAGCCTGAAAGACGTTTCTGAGTTCATCGATCAGACGCTGAAACCGGTCTCGCAGCCGATTCCGAGCTGGTCTGCTGACGTCAACACCACCTTCGACGCGGACTCTGTTGAGGCCTTTAATCTGATTGGTGTTCTGGAAGGAGAACTCGCGGACGAAGTCATCGTCGTGGGAGCTCATTACGACCATCTCGGATTTGGCGGCTACGGTTCCCGTGCCAGAGATCGAACGGGGCAGATTCATTACGGAGCAGACGACAACGCCACCGGAACCGCGGCCGTGCTGGAAATTGTTCGGCGGATGGTCAATGGGCCGAAGCCCCGGCGGACCATCGTGTTCATCTGTTTTTCCGGCGAAGAACGTGGCCTGCTGGGCAGCAAACATTACGTCAACCATCCCGTTTTTCCTCTGGAACAGACGGTGGCAATGCTGAACTACGACATGATCGGCACGTTGCGAAACAACCGGGTTGATGTGAACGGTGTGGGCACAGCCGCAGAATTCCAGGCAATTGCCGAAGCGGCCGATGAGGCCTCACCGCTGGAAATCAAGATCATCCCGCACCCCTACGCCGGCAGCGACCACCTGCCGTTCTTTCAGAAGCAGATTCCTGTGATGTTCTGCTTCACGGGTGTGACACCCAGATACCATACTCCGGACGATCGGTTTGAGGCGATCAATGTGCCCGGGGTGGTGGACGTGATCGACTATACGGAAAGCCTGCTGCGGGGCATCGATGCCCTGCCCAATGCTCCCCGGTTTCAAGCCGTCAGCCGTAATCGCCCGAAGAAGACGCCGTATCTGGGAGTGATTCCCAATCTGGGCACCGACGATGACGAAAAAGGGGTGCCGGTACAGACCGTCCGGGCTGGCAGCCCCGCCAGGGCCGGAGGGCTTCAGGTGGGTGACGTGATCCTGAAAGCCGGCGACACGTCGATCGAACGTTTTCCGGATCTGGTGCGTTTTCTGCAAAATTCGAAAGCCGGAGAAAACGTCACATTGGTCGTCCAGCGGGACTCTGAAACTGTCCAGTTGAAAATCAGGCTGGGCGAAGCTCGGTAGATGCTCACCACCGGCAGAGGCCTCTGCGGCCGCAATTTTGGTCACTTTGAAATGCGTCCGACACCGTCGCCGTGTTCCGTCCGCGCTGCCCAACGGCGGTGGTTTCAGGGTGTGTTAAACGCGAAGAATTTCAGCGCCGTCAGGATTTTTCGCATTTGCTGGCGGAGCCTCAGCCTGGAAAAACGTGTGTCGTAACGGGATCTGCATCAAGCCGTTCGGTCAGTGTTTGAACCTGCATTCCGGGCATTTTGATCAATCAAGGTCGTGCCTCTTCTGGCCGGTTGGTACACTTCAGGCTGATGGCATGGGCAGAAAAGGCCCGCGTCGTGTTTGATTTTTCTGATTCACTGCTGAGGGTTGGCCATGAGAATTTCGCAGCGGACATCCAGCAAGCGAGCGTTCACGTTGATCGAATTGCTGGTGGTGATTGCCATTATCGCCATTCTGATCGCCCTGCTGCTGCCAGCGGTTCAGCAGGCTCGCGAAGCCGCTCGCCGGACGGAATGCAAGAATAACCTGAAGCAGATCGGTCTGGCACTTCACAACTACCACGATTCACACCGCTGTTTCCCACCGGGCTGGATCGAACAGACCGGGCTGACCGGTGTGGGAAATCGGGGAGCAAACTGGGGCTGGATGTGCTATTTGCTGCCCATGATTGATCAGGCAAATCTGTACAATCAGCTGGGGGTGGGCGATTTTAGTCTCGCGTTGTCACTGGACGATGTTACCAAACTGCGCCTGATGACCACCTCGCTGAAAGGGTTCCGTTGCACATCAGATACGGCACCGGACATCAACAGTGTCCACCAGCTGCTTTCCAATTCAGGCACTTTGCAGAGTACCACGGTCACCAACTATGTGGGGACCAACGGCGGCGGCGACTGGAGTCCCAACGCGCTGACCAACAATGTGCTGGACGGTACGTTCGGCGTCAACAGCCGCACCCGGATCAGTGAATTCACCGACGGCACCAGCAACACGATCATCGTGGGTGAGCGTGCCTGGGAACTGCCGACTCCGGCACCACCCGGCACCAACGCGGTTGGCAAGGATTCCTGCGGAGCGGCTACGATTTATGGCGTTACCTTTGACACCAACCTGGCCGTCTACGGTCAGGAGCCGACGCTGGCGCGCGGACTGTACGGTATCAACCAGACCGGCCAGGATCCCGCTCAGACCTCGATCTCAGTCTGTCGTTCCGTTTATTCCAGTCGCCACCCTGGCGGGGCACAGTTTCTGATGGGCGACGGCTCAGTCCGTTTCGTGAGTGAAAACATCCAGCGAAATCAGTCCGGACTGCAGGGAGACTATCTGTTTCAGAACCTGCTGAATAAGTCGGACGGTTTTGTTGTGGGCGACTTCTGATCCTGCTTCAGCAGGCGCAGAATGCTTCTGCAGACCCTGTTTCAGGTGCCGGCCAGACGCGACAGAATTTCCTCAACCTCTGCCGCCTCGCCGGGATTCGCATCCATCCTCACCAGCGGCAGCGAGTATTCGACCTGAGCCTCATCTGCGGTCCGGTTTCCGCCTTGACCGTCCGCCGGTTTCCCCTCAATCGGGTACGAAACCGTCTTGACGGACAGCTGGTCCTGAGCCGTACGACCGGATGGCCTCGGGCTGCTGGCTGGATTTCCGGCATCGACCGACAATTCCAGCCCCAGAAACGGAGAGCTGCTGTTGCTGTCCATCTGCAGAAAACTACGTGTCTGCTGGCATCCCGTAAGCAGACACAGGCTGATCATGATCCCCAGGTATTTCATCGAAGTTCAAACTCACTGGTTGTGTCGATAACCCTCGCGTCAGCGCGCAATCTTCTGTTCTCAGGTCGGCAGACCATACCAGCAAGGATCACCAGGGCCTAGACCAGCCTGCATTTTCGATACGAACGATGCAGGCCGTCGGCCGTCAGAACGCCGTTTTCCCCGCCGCGTCGACTGCGGTTCCGGCAGGATCAGAGTCTGAGTCGGGCGCTGCGGCTGATTTTGCCGGCCCGGAGAATTCGTCAGGGGATTCGGGCAATGATTTCTTCTGCCGTGTGGAATCCGGCCACGCTTCTGGTGGCCTTTCCGTCTCGAAACACGCGGATATCAGGAATACCGTGCACCTGATAATGAGCGGCCAGTTCCGGGTTGGCGTCGACATCGACTTTCAGCACGATTACGTTGTCCGGCCTTTGCTGAGCCACTTTTTCCAGCTCCGGAGCAAGCATGCGACAGGGACCGCACCAGGTCGCCCAGAAGTCCACCACTATGGTTTTTCCGTCGGATGCCAACAGCAGATCGTTTAGTTGAACGTCCTGGTGGGTGATCTGTCCGTCCGGCCCGGCCACCAGTTGTACGGCCGGACCGTCAATTGCGGCCAGCGGATCCACCAGCGTACCGGCGTGCTGGCAGCCTGCGGTGCTGACGGCCAGTATCAGGATCAGGGTGCCGATTAAACCGGGAAAGTACTGCCGGCATCTGGTCATGCCATTGTTCCTTTGTAGAATGCAAAGTGTTGGCTGTCGGCCGTCGCTCTGGGAGCGTCTGCAATTGGCTCTGGGAAAACAGAGCCGGACAGCGAAAAACAATCGATCCCCGACAGTGTCACGTCTGAAAAGTGGCGCTGCCGGGCAGTCGCCTGCCATTCGCGAAAAAACTGCGGTTCGGTGCGAAAGACGTCCTTGACAGTTTGTACCGTACGTCGAATAAACTATCCGTGGCAGGTTGGGTCGGGGCGACCCGATTATCCACTTTTGACACAGATTCTTGACTCAGGAGTATTTGCAACATGGGCATCAACCTCACCGAAGCCGCAGCCACCGAAATCAGGCGGGTTATGGACGAACAGGCCCGTCCCGAGCTGAAATACGTACGGGTGGGCGTCGTCGGCGGCGGCTGCAGCGGCTTTCAGTACTCCTTCAACTTCACCAACGAATTCGACCAGACCGCCGATATGATCAGCGAACAGCACGGCGTTGGTGTCGTCGTTGACAAGAAGAGCGACCTGTTCCTGGATGGCACCACCATCGATTTTTACACAGGACTGGACAAACGCGGCTTTACGTTCAACAACCCCAATGCGGTCAAAAGCTGCGGCTGCGGCAGCAGTTTCTCTGCCTGAACACAGAAAAGTCGCGTACCGGGGGTCGGGTTTCTTTTTCTGTTGGGCGGGTGAATTTCTGACCAGCACCGGTGAGAAAGAAACCCGACCCCTTTTCCAGATCGGGCGAACGATCACCGCGCCCGGGCTGTGACGATGGCCCGCACGGGGGCGGGATATCCTTCCAGGGTTCTGGCTGGATCCGACGGGTCCAGGAAGTCGGTCAGCGATTCAAACGTCATCCAGTCGGTGCGGCGCTGTTCGTTCACCGATGTCGGTGTGACGTCGACAACCTGCACGTCGTGAAACCCCGTCCGTTCCAGCCAACGCTGCAACATCGGCAACGACGGAATAAACCAGACATTCCGCATCTTTGCATAACGCCCCGTGGGAACAAGAACCGCGGGGCTTTGGTCGGTGATGACCAGCGTTTCCAGGACCAGCTGGCCGCCTCGGCACAGGCTGCCGTGCAATGTTTGCAGATGATCGATGGGGCTGGTGCGATGATACAGCACACCCATTGAAAACGTGACGTCAAATGCCTTTAGTGCCCCACTGATACAGTCGTCCGAGAGGGGCAGCACATAGTTGGGCAGCTGTGCGCCGACGAAGCGTTTCACCACTTCGTGCTGCATGACATACAGCAGAAACGGGTCCAGTCCCAGCACCAGAGAAGCGCCGGCCCCCAGCATCCGCCAGCCGAAATAGCCGTTACCGCAGCCGACGTCCAGGACACGCCGTCCTCGGAGTTCGACGTTCTGCTGCAGACGGTCCCATTTCCAGTCTGATCGCCACTCGGTGTCGATATGGACGCCGAACAGTTCAAACGGCCCCTTTCGCCACGGATGAAATGCGCGCAGCTGGTTGGCGAAGTGCTGCCGTTCCGGCTCAGACAGCTCGGTGTCGGCTGATACCGATACTCGTCCGGAATTCAGATTCACGGAATCGGAACTCAGCGTTGGCAGCTTGTGCCAGGTTTCGGCCCATGTCTCAAGATTCCCATGCTGCTCGGGGGTCAGCTTCAGAGCGGTTTCGTGCTGCAGTCGGTCTGCCCAGTCCTGGTAGCCTGCGGCAGCCAGCTGGTCAAACAGGGATGAGAACTGAAACAATTCCGGGGGCCGCATGGCTTTAGACGAAGGTGGCGCAGTTCAGTTTGGACATCAGCCAGCTGTCAATAAACCGTGCATTATTGCTGCAGGGGTCGAGCGGTTCGTCGGTCATCCGCACTGCGATTTCCGCGCCGGCGGACCGGAGCAGTCGAACCACGTCCAGATTCTGGCTCAGTGTTTCGTTGGAAGAGGACCGAGAGACGGTGTGCAGCACGTGTTTGCCGCGAATTTCAGGCACGTTCCCGAGCGAAATTTCGGCCTTACAGGGCGGATCCAGCAGCACGGCACCGGCAAACCATTCCGGAAATTCAGCAAACAGCTGCAGTGCGACGTCAGCTCCGCTGCCGGCTCCTGCTGCAAAAATTCTTTCGCTGTGGATATGAAAGGCTCGCCGCAGTCGTCTGGCTGTGACGTGCACCAGCTGGCTGAGTGGCACTTTGCCGAAAGCCAGCGACTGATCCCGCCAGCCAAAGGCGTCATCGCCCGGCAGAACTCTGTTGCCGCGAAGAGCGAGGCCACAGTAGTTCTGGTCGCCGATGGCATTCATGACCAGATCGAGTTCATTTTCGCTGCTGAATTCGTCGTGAAACCAGATGAGCAGCGGATAGGCATAGTTTTCCTCGTACTGATCCGGAACAAACAGCGAAACGGGCCAGTCTGAGGTTGCAGCCGATTCCTGCTCGTCGAAACCGTGCCGGCAGTCCGAATTGTACTGTTCGCACAGCTCCTGCAGCTCCAGCGGCATGCGATTGATCTGACTGTCGGGGATAAGAAACGACACATCATCCTGAAATGACGACGCTGCATGGAGTCGATTAAACATAAGAACTACTTCCGTGAGGGAGAGGGGAGGATGAAGGTTCAATGCAGTCTGTGGTCATCCGGCAAACCGCCTGCCGGAACTGATTCGATGCCTGGCTTTTCAGGTGCCGGCCGCCTGCCGGCCCAGCGCTCGGCTGATTACCTGCTCCAGAGGAAAATTGCGTCCGGGGCAGAATGTCGGTTTGACCTTGTTATGTCCGATGATAGAGGAAGCTGAAAGGCTGTATCTGCGAGCAAGCTGACTCACCAGGCTGGTGAGTGCATTGATCTGCTGTGTCGACGGCTGGTGTTTCTGAAAGTCTCCGATCAGACAGATTCCGATCCCCGTGGCATTATGAGTCGCACTTCCGGAATGGGCGCCGTGAATCTGTTGTCGCCACCGAAAAGTGGCTTCGACTTCACCGTCATCCATCCCCGAACCATTACCAATCACAAAATGATACCCGATGCCCAGCCAGCTGACGCCGGATGCATCCCGGCGCTGTCGATGCTGGTTGTGAATCGACTCCACGCTGCCGCTGCCGGTTGCGGAATGGTGGATCACAATATACTTCCAGTCGCGTTCCTGTTTCTTCGGGGTCCAGTTGAAGTACGTGTTGGCTGACGACCTGTTTGGCAGGTTAACCAGCCCCGCACGGGCGGCGAAAACAAGTTCCGGCCCGAGCGGCCACAAAGCTTCATCTTTCTGTGTTTCATCTGCAGCGTCACATACAGTCGAAACTGTCAGCAGAATCATTAGAACAGCAGTTGTCCTGAACACCGGCAAAACACCTCGACATGGCAACAAGCGTGTTGAACATCAACTGTCGCCGCTTAAACAAAATGCTATCACCGACAGACGCTCCGGAAATCTACCCCTGCCTCAAAACTGTGTCAACGAGTGCCTGTAATCATGGCCGCTGGTGACGGATTCGACGGCCCTGCCTTCTTCAAAACAGGTAAAACAGGTAAGCATTGAGGCGGCTGTTCGGGGCCGCAAAGTTTGTGCAGACTGTCTGGCCTGGCCACGCGTCGCGTTGAACGGTGTCCGGGGCTGATGCAAATTTTTCCGGAACTTTTGTGCAAGTCCGCCGGTGCGGGAGCCGGCAGAATCCCGGAAGCCGCCACGATTGGTGTGATCCGGCGTTTTCAGAAGTTACGCTTCGCGGCCACTTCTGAGCCTCGACCGGTTCCGCTAAACTGTTCCGCGCGGCAGCATTCCCGAACAATGCTGAGTGCAGAACGCAGCTGGTGAGTGGCCGGGGTTCGTCTGAGTCATGTTTCAGGACCGGTGGAATTCGCCCGGAACGTGCGGTCAGGGTGGCAGAATATGATCTCAATTGAAGTAAACGGCGAACGGCGGACGGTTGAGGCCAACTGTTCAGTCCGCGATCTGCTGCAGGAACTGGGCATCAATAATCGTTATTGCGCCGTGGAGCGAAATCTGCAACTGGTGCCGCGCGAACTCCATGCGGACTGTCGCCTGAAACCGGGTGATCGCATTGAGGTCGTGACCCTTGTCGGTGGCGGCTGACCCCGTCCGGCCGCGTCCGGCCGCGTCCGGCGCGGAAGCTGACCGACAGTCTGTCCGTACCGAAGGCGGTGCGACTGCTGAACTTCCTTTTTCGTGAGCCGTTTGACGGCTTCTCTTCTGATAACGCCCAACATGACCACAGCCATCGCCAATCCATCTGCTGATTCTGACATTGTCATCGGATCACACGTCCTGAAGTCGCGTCTGATCGTGGGCACAGGTAAATACGCGACGTTTGAGCAGATGCAGGAATGCCTTGAAGTCAGCGGCGCCGACGTGATCACCGTGGCGGTCCGACGCGAACGGCTGGTTGATGCCGATGGACGCAATATTCTGGATTTCATCGATCTGGACCGCTATACCATTCTTCCCAATACAGCCGGCTGTTTTTCCGCGGACGACGCGGTCCGCGTAGCGCGACTGGGGCGTGAGATTCTGCGAGGACTGGAAAATCCCGGCTCAGACTGGGTGAAGCTGGAAGTGCTGGGGGACACAAAGACCCTGCTGCCGGACCCGGTTGCAACCATTGACGCCTGCCGCCAGCTGGTCGACGATGGCTTCCAGGTGCTGTGTTACACGTCAGACGATCCCATCACCGCCAGACGCCTGAAAGAAGCCGGTGCGACTTCGGTGATGCCGGCTGGCAGCCCCATCGGCAGCGGACAGGGGATCCTGAATCCCAACAATATCCGCATCTGCATGGAGTATCTGAAGCAGGACGATGCAGACTATCCGGTCATCGTGGATGCCGGTGTCGGAACTGCCAGTGACGTGTCGTTTGCCATGGAACTGGGCTGTGATGGTGTTCTGCTGAACACCGCGATCGCCAGCGCCAAGAATCCTCATCTGATGGCCGATGCCATGCGGCAGGCGTGCATCGCCGGACGACAGGCCTGGCTGGCCGGCCGAATTCCTCGAAAACTTTACGCCACCGCCTCCAGCCCGCTGGACGGAACCATCAGCTAATTCAGCACGACCGCCTTTCTCCTCCGCCCGCACCGCTCGTCCCCGCCCGCACCGCCCGCCATGCCGATCAGAACCTGCTTTTTCGACATGGGAAATGTGCTCGTGCATTTCTCACATGACCGCATGTGTCAGAATATCGCGGCAGCGTGTGATATGTCAGTCGACCGGATCACCGAAATGCTGATGGAATCCGGCCTGCAGTGGCAGCTGGAGTGCGGAGAGATTTCGGAAGCGGAATTTCACGCCAAATTTCAGACAGAACTGAAACGATCGATTGATCCGGCAGCGCTGAAGCATGCGGCCGCCGATATTTTCTGGCTGAACGATTCAATCGTGCCGCTTGTCGATGAACTCAGACAGCTGGGCATGCGACTGGTGCTGCTTTCCAACACCAGTGTGACTCATCTGAATTTCATTCAGCAGAACTTCGACATCCTGGACCGGTTTGACGCGCTGACGACTTCGTTTCAGGCGGGGGCTCTGAAGCCTCATGCGGCCATTTACCAGGACGCTTTGTCACGAGCGAACTGTGAACCGCAGGATTGCTTCTACACCGATGATATCAAAGACTATGTCAAAGCGGCACGCACGTTCGGTATCAACGCTGAGGTCTATACAGACACAAATCAAACACGACAGACGCTGCGATCACTGGGGGTGCCGGTGCAGTCCGGTGGCTGAACGCGGTGCCTGAGGACAGGCTGTCAGAGATCGTGTGTGCAACGCATCCGGAACCCCGGAGCTCTGTAAAAAATTCCTGACAACTTTTTGCTGACACTTTCCGGCCGACCTGAAGGCAGAGAACATGATATACAGCGGTGACCGAGCCATGCGAACAACAACGTTTGTCCCTGAGCCGCGCCGATGGTTTCGGCTGACAATGCGGCTGTTGGCGGCGGCGGTGTTTGTCTTGCCGATGCTGAACACAGTGCGGGCGCAGGAAACGCAGAACCAGACTTCCACGGCCGCTCAATCGCAGGCGACAGCAGCGGATTCTGGTGCTCAGAAGTCCCCCGCCACTTCATCCGATGGGCGGGCATCCGAAGAAACAGCAGCCGAAGAAACAGCAGCCGACGCAACGGCGGCCGACGAAACGGCCGCCGAAAAAACAGCATCAGAAAAACAAGCGGCACCGGCACCAGCTCCGTTGCCGCCGAATCCGTTTCCGGAAGCCGTGACGGTGCCGCCCGGTATTCTGGACGGCGGCACTGAGTGGCTGAATACCGGCGGCCCGATCGATCTCAAAGACCTGCGGGGCAAGGTCGTGCTGCTGGATTTCTGGACCTACTGCTGCATCAACTGCATTCACGTGCTGCCCGACCTGAAGTTCCTTGAACAGAAATACGAAAAGGAACTGGTGGTGATCGGTGTGCATTCGGCAAAATTTGACAACGAAAAGCTGTCCGACAACATCCGGGAAGCCATTCTTCGCTACGAAATCAGACACCCGGTGGTCAACGACAGTGAAATGCTGATCTGGAGAAAATTCGGCACCCGCGCCTGGCCGACTCTGGCATTGATCGATCCGGAAGGCAAGTACATTGGATCGCGTGGAGGAGAAGGAAATCGGGAACTGTTCGACCTGATTATCGGAAAGGTGGTTGAGCATCACCGGGCGAAAGGCACGCTGGACGAAAGTCCGCTGGTGTTTGATCTCGAACAGAACCGGGCTGAGCCCACAGCGCTGCGGTATCCGGGCAAGATCGTGGCAGATGCCGACGGGCAGCGACTGTTTATCTCGGACAGCAACCATAACCGGATTGTGATCACGGATCTGGATGGGCAGCTGCGGCAGATCATCGGCACCGGGCAGATCGGACGCAGCGATGGAAGCTTTGGCACGGCCGAATTCGATCATCCTCAGGGCATGGTCCTGATCGACGATCGTTTGTATGTCGCCGACACGGAAAACCATCTGATTCGCGTGGCCGACCTGACTGAGAAGACGGTTACCACGCTGGCAGGAACAGGAAAGCAGGGTCAGCCCGGGCAGCCACTGAAAGAACTCACGACGACAAACCTGAACAGTCCGTGGGACCTGTGTCACATCGACGGAACGTTGTTTATCGCCATGGCCGGCCCGCATCAGATCTGGGCTCATGACCTCGGCAGCAACAGCATCCGCATCCATGCCGGCAACGCTCGGGAAGATGTGATCAACGGCCGGCCTGAGGAATCATCGTTTGCTCAGCCATCGGGCCTGACGGCGAATGACGTGGGTACCTTCTTTTATGTCGCCGACAGTGAAGGTTCGGCCGTTCGCAGCGTTCCGGTGGCCGCCGACGGGCTGGTCACCACGCTGGCTGGTACGTTCGAGCTGCCCCGAGGGCAGTCGCTGTTTGCCTTCGGTGACGTTGACGCCGCCGGAGCGGACGCGCGATTTCAGCATCCATTGGGCGTGGCATGGCACCAGGGCAGCGTCTACGTCGCAGATTCCTACAACCACAAGATTCGCCGGATTGATGCGGCGACCGGCGAAGTCACGACGTGGCTGGGCACCGGTCAGTCGGGTGACGCCCTGTCCCCGGTGCAGTTCAACGAACCGGCGGGACTGTCGGTCGCCGGTGGTTTTCTATACATCGCCGATACCAATAATCATCGTATCTGTCGGGCTGATCTGCAGACAGGTGAGCTGACCGTCATCGACACGCAGTCGGTGACACCACCGTCCCCGCCGGCGACTCGGCGGCAACCGGATCTGAAGGCTGCCATTCAGCTGCCACCGCAGTCCGTGAGTCAGCAGGACAAATGCACCGTCCGCGTGGACCTTGCCATACCGGAAGGTTACAAACTGAATTCGCTGGCCCCCGTCACATGGGAACTGTTCCAGATCGAGGGTGATATGCTGCTGGAACCTTCAGTCCTGGAAGGCCGCGAAGAGGCGACGGTTGACGGGACGGTGGCTTCCTTCGATGTGCCGTTGTCAGCAATGGCAGGCAGAGCCGACATTGTGCTGGAAATGAGCTACGGATTTTGCGATACGGAGAAGGGCAACGTCTGCCGTCTGGCCAGGGCCGTCTGGCAATTGCCGCTGGTCGTGGCCGAAGACGCTGAATCCAGCGAATTGCAGCTGTCCTTTTCAGAATAACCTGAGCAGATGAGCATGGAACCGCTTGAACACGCTGAATCAGCGATTCCCGCAAAGGGGCGGTTGATCGGCATTGACTATGGTACCAAACGCGTGGGAGTCTCCATCAGCGACCTGTTTCAGCAGATCGCCAGCCCGTTGTACAACTATCAGCGCAGCGGCGCTCAGGCAGATGCTCACTTCTTTGCTTCGCTGGCCGAAGAATACGAAGCTGTGGGGCTGGTCGTCGGGCTGCCGGTGCACATGAGCGGTGACGAGAGCCAGAAATCACGCGAAGCTCGGAATTATGCTGCATGGCTGTCTGAGGTGACATCACTGCCGCATGAATTTCAGGACGAACGCCACAGCAGTAGCCAGGCGGAAGCCCTGATGCTGCAGGCGGCTCTGACGAAGAAACAGCGCAAAGCCCGTATCGACAAGCTGGCGGCCCATATTCTGCTGCAGGCCTTTCTCGACCGCCGAGCTCGCACCTCAAGGGAACGCAAATCTGCTGTGACGTCCGACGAAGTGGCATCCGGCGATGATGCTGAACCGACGGGCGACTGACCGATCACTGGTGGCAGGCGGGCGTTCTTTCCGGACGACTATTGAACGTGAACCACCGGCGACCGTGCCGCAGAGTAAAGCGGCCGGCCGTAGAGTAAAGCGGCCGTAGAGTCAGCGGGCCGGGCAAATTTGCGTTCGCAGCGTTCGGACTTCCGGTTCGGTCTTCAGCCCCCATCGACTGACGCTGAGTCACCACTTGACGATCCGGTCTGTTCTGCATTGGTCGTTCCTGAGCTGCTGGTCATCGGAGCTTCTGTCCCCCTGATCAGACGGGCGATATTGCTGCGATGTCGCCAGATGATCAGTGCGGGCACGGCGACTGTGAAGATCGTCAGCGACAGTGATTTCGGTTCCAGGGCTGTGTCCCGAAGCAGATACAGCTCGGCGACACCAAATGCGGTTGCTGCCACGATGGATGCCAAGGCCACAATTCTGGTGGTGGCGGCCAGCAGCACAAAAAACAGCAGAGCGACGCCCACCGCCTTCGGGGCCAGCACGGTGACCACACCCAGAGCGGTGGCTACTCCTTTTCCGCCGCGCAGCTTCAGATAGACGGGATACATGTGGCCCATAATTGTGCTCAGACCGGCGGCCACCGGCAGGTGCAGATGCATCGATTCAGAAAGATGGTCTCTGGCGTAGATCATGGCCAGCCATGTCGGAACCAGGCCCTTGACTGCATCCAGCAGCAGTACCAGCGAGCCCCACTTCCAGCCGATCACCCGCGCCACATTGGTGGCTCCGATGTTGCCGCTGCCGTGGTTCCGGATGTCATCTTTCAGCACGAGGCGGCCGACCAGGAATCCGAAGGGAATTCCGCCGATCAGAAAACTCAACAGGCAACAGACAAAGACAGTCACATGAATCCCGAACAAGAACAGCCGCCCGGGGCGGCGGGGCGACAATCGCTGAAGTCCGGCGCCCCACACGGTATCACCGGCAAATGATCAAAAGTTGCGGCCACAGCAGCGGTCGTGACTCAGGCATCCTGCCAGAGCAGCAACCGGAACAGAAGGCTCAGACACAGGAAACTTCCACGGCGGATCAGGCTGTAGTATCGCGTTGTCTCTGCTTCGGAATCCACTCCCGGTCTTCTGCCGCCGGATTTCTTCTGAAAACGTCAGCTTCTATAGCCGGAAATCGCGATTTTCGCTAAAAGGGCGTTCCGGCGACGCCAGCAGGCTCAGGATGAGCAATCCGGCTCGGGGTGACGGGTCCCGGGAGTGACAACAGCGGTCTCTGGATTTTCCGGACGACGCCACGCGGGAATTCAAAGAAAAACACTCGGAAATACACGACAACACGCGGGAATTCACAAAATCGTCAGGACACCGCAGGCTGGCGAGACCACTATTTAATTCCGTCAGGGACGACAGGAATGGATTCGCTCAACGCCCTTCCGTTTTCGAACGGACGCCTGCCGATCAGGCACGGAAATCTGGTTGATTTCCCGCACGATCCGATTGCCTGCATGCGTCAGCTGCACGCGGAATTCGGGGATCTTGCCGCGCTGGATGACGGTGGCCAGCGGATAGTGTTCGTGTTTTCTCCGGAATATAACCGGCAGGTCCTGACCAACGGCCACACCTATCATTCGCAGTTTTTTGCGCTTCGGGGAGGCCGCCGGTCGGCTCAGCGACGTGTCACTTCCGGGCTGCTGAGCATGAATGGCAGCGAGCACCGGGACAGCCGCCGGATCATGATGGATGTGTTCAGCAAGCGGATTCTGCCGGAATACCACGCCACGATCTGCGGTCTCACGGAAGAACTGATTGGCGACTGGGAAGTCGGGCAGCGGCATGATCTGAATGTCGAAATGGTCCATTTCATGCTGCGGATGACGACAGCCCTGCTGTTTGGCATCGACGATGCCGAGTATTCTGTGGAACTGGGCAACAGAATCGATCGCTGGGTCAGGCAGAATCACGAAGTCGGCATCGGAGCACTGGTGTCGGCACCGGAGTTTTCCGCGAAATACGAACAACTGCTGTCGATGGCGGACGAACTGGAGACCGGCGTTCACGAAATGTTTGCCCGGCATCGCGGTCGATCCGGCGGAACGCAGAGATCCGACGTACTGAGTCTGATGTTTCAGGCTCAGAAATCCGAACAGCAGCTCAGTGATGAAAAGCTGGTCGGGCACGCGACACTGACGTTCGGAGCCGCTCATCTGACAACGGCCCATACATTAAGCTGGACACTGTTTCTGCTCGCTCAGCACCCGGACGTGATGCAGCGATTGTCGGAAGAGCTGAATCAGCACACCACCGGCGTGCACCCGACGTTTGAAGAACTGCAGTCACTGACGTATCTGGACCAGGTGATCCGGGAAAGCATGCGTGTGCTGCCGGCTTCCTCGTATTCACAGCGAGTGACGACTGAGGCGACGCAGCTGGGCCCCCTGATGCTGCCGAAGGCCACGCCGGTGATCTTCAGTCAGTTCATCACTCATCATCGCCCGGACCTGTTTGACGACCCGGACGTGTTTCGCCCGGAACGGTGGGAGACCCTGACTCCGTCGCCCTACGAATATCTTCCATTCGGCGCCGGTCCGCGGATGTGCATCGGTGCTCCGCTGGCGATGATGGAACTGCGGACGGCGCTGGCCGTGATACTGAAACGCTTTCATTTTCAGATGACAGCAGATTCCGTCGTCAACGGACGCGTGATTTCGACCATGCTGGGGCCCACCAGTTCCGTTAAGGCGACGCTGGTGGCACCGACCGCGGTCCCGCACACCGTGCCGGTACGAGGCAGTATTCACCAGCTGGTACAACTGCCCGCGGAAGCTCACCCGGTTGACGTCCGCCGAGCGGCGTGATCCAATTTTGCAGGGTCAAACCGGTTTTGATCTTGTGCGAGCATCGTCGCCGCTGCAACACACGTGAAGGGTCGGGTGCGTGCCGTCCAGCAATGAAGAACTGACGGCCTGGCACGAAGCCGGTCATGCCTTTGTCGCCGTCTATCTGGGGGGCGAGATTGATTCCGTGTCGATTGATCCGGACCGGGACGATGGTCCGGCGCGATCCGGCGACATCACGGTACGTTGGCGGCGGGGCTGTTTTGCTGAACGGCAGTTGCAGCAGAACGCCATCCTTGTTGCTCTGGCCGGCCCGGTGGCTGAGATGATTCATCGGGGCGACCCGTTTCATCCGGCCACGGTGGCAGAATGGTCACTGGACTGGCGTCAGGCGTGGCAGGCCGCCGCTTTTGTGTCGGCGGAACGCGAGCGGATGAGATATCTGGAACAGCTGACGGTTGACCTGCACCACACTCTTTCCAGCGACAACCACTGGGCGGCCATCGGTGCGATTGTGGATCATTTGATGGCGTGGGAGCATCTGGAAGGCGAGACCGTGCACGAAATTGTGCAGGAATGGGCGGATTGACGGGTCTGTGGTGAGGAATCCGGCAGCGAAATCGTTAGAAAACCGGCTCTGCGATCGACGATTCCGGCCGATCTGATTCCTCCGCGTTCCGGCATCCGAACATTCGGGCCGAACCTGATGTCAGACCCTGGAATTGGCTGAATCGATTGAATCTGCGGTAATCCGGGGTCGATCGGGTGCACAGGCCTCCGTAAACTCTACCAATAAACTGGGCTTCCGGTCCGAAGGCCTGCGAGACTTTTTCAGGCAGTTCAATCACAATCCGGACCGCCGGTAACTACCGGTTCCCATCGTATCTGCATTGAAGGTGATTCCATTGGCTACCGTTGAACAAGAAACCGCTGTTGAGACAATTTCCGGGTCAGAGATCCTTGTGGAAATGCTGATCCGCATGAAGGCGGAATTAGTCTTCGCCTATCCGGGCGGTGCCAGTATGCCGCTGCATCAGGCGCTTCGCGCCCAGCGTGATCGAATTCGCACCATTCTTCCGCGACATGAACAGGGCGGTGCCTTTGCCGCTCAGGGTGTCGCTCGGACCACCGGTCGTGCCGGCGTTTGTATGGCCACCAGCGGCCCGGGTGCTACCAACCTGGTGACCGGAATCGCCGATGCCAAGCTCGACAGCGTTCCCATGGTTGCCATCACCGGACAGGTGCCCCAGAAGTTCATCGGCACCGATGCGTTTCAGGAAACTCCGATTGTGGAAGTGTGTCGGGCCATCACGAAACACCACTACCTGATCACGGATGTCCGGGACGTGGCCCGGATTGTCAAGGAAGCCTTCTACATCGCGGAAACCGGTCGTCCCGGTCCCGTGCTGATTGATATTCCCAAAGACGTTCAGCTGGCAGAACTGCCGCGGCACGAAGTTGACCTGGATCCGCCCTTCAAGCTGCCCGGCTATCGTCCTGAAATCCGCAAGGCGGCGCCGGAGCAGATCAGCCAGGTGATCGCCGCCATCCGGCGCTCAAAACGACCGGTGCTGTACGTCGGCGGTGGCTGCATTCAGAGCGAAGCCTCGGAAGAGCTCAGGAAATTCGCGCTGCGAACCGGCATTCCCGTTGCGATGACAGTCATGGGGCTGGGAGCTTTTCCCGGCGATCACGAACAGTCGCTGCACATGCTCGGCATGCACGGGACGGCGTACGCCAATTATGCCGTTGATGAAAGCGATCTGCTGCTGGCCTTCGGCGTACGTTTCGACGACCGTGTGACCGGCAAGCTGGAAGATTTCGCCAAGCACGGAAAGATTGTTCATATTGACATCGATCCGTCCGAGATCCACAAGAACAAGGAAGCGCACATCCCCATCAACGCGGACCTGAAGCAGGCGCTGAGCGCCCTGAACAAGGCACTGACGGATGCTGATATTCCTGACATTTCCAACTGGAAGGCCAGAATCGCGGACTGGAAACAGAAATACCCGCTGTCCTACCGAGCTTCAGAACACGATATCCTGCAGCAGTGGGCCATTGAAGAACTCCACCGTCAGACAAAGGCCATGGATCCGTACGTGGCGGTCGGTGTCGGACAGCATCAGATGTGGGCGGCTCAGTTCTACAAGTTCAACAAGCCGCGTCACTGGCTCAGCAGTTCCGGCCTTGGAACTATGGGTTTCGGCCTGCCCGCCGCCATGGGCGTTCAGGCTGCTCATCCGGACTCGTTGTGTATCGACATTGACGGCGATGGTTCGTTCCAGATGAACATTCAGGAACTGGCCACGCTGCACTGCGAAAAGCTGCCTGTCAAGATTCTGCTGCTCAACAATCAGCACCTGGGCATGGTGACTCAGTGGGAAGATCGATTCATGAAGGGGCGTCGAGCTCATACCTATCTCGGCCCTGTGGATCATCCGGAAGCACTCGGCGACGGTGACGGTACTCTGCCCGAAGAAACCTTCCCGAACTTTGTGAAGATTGCCGAAGGGTACGGCGTCAAGGCGCGGCAGGTTCGTACTCGCAGCGAGTTCCCTGACGCTCTGAAAGAGATGATCAATCACGACGGCCCGTACCTGCTGGATGTTCTCTGCGTTTACCAGGAACACGTCCTGCCGATGATCCCCAGTGGGATGACGGTTCAGAATATGATTCTGGAATAGGCAGTTCGCTCAGTGAACCAGCACGCATGTCGCGTCTGATCGTCCGGACGCACCGGCAGCCCGTGTATGACCCGTTGTTTCACGCCGTCGGTGGCTGCCGGCGCGGCGGCAGTACGCGTAGAAGGCGTGGGCCATGACGCAGGGCGATGGTGGATCAGAGTTCGTTCAGTCAGCCGAACGTCGGCCTCGCCGGCTGAGCGGACGCGCCATGATATTTCTGCGGCGCGTGCATCTTTATGCCGGGCTGTTTCTGCTGCCGTGGGTCTTTTTGTACGGCATCACCGGAGCGATGTTCAATCATGTCGGCCTGTTTCCCGAAGCTGCCACGGCGACTGTCGACGCCAGCCAGCTGACGGATTCCGCGATGAAGTATTTCCCTTCCGAAACGGCACTGGCAGAACAGGTCGTGGCGGCTCTGCAGGCCGCAGTTCCGGACAGGAAGATTGTGCTGAATCAGGAGCACCGTCCGGAATTTGCCAACGAGATTATTCTTCAGGTGGACGAACCAGACGGGAAACATGTCGTTCATATCGATCCGATGAATCATGCTGCGTCGGTGATGACTTACGCTCAGGACGCCGACGCACCCGAGCCGCTGCTGCCCGGTGTAAACCACATTGATCTCGATCCCAGCCCCTACCAGATGGCTCGGGACACTGTACCGGTCATCATGAACGAAGCGGGAATCAGTGCGACGGCGGGGCCCCAGCCCCGAGGATGGTCGAAACTGAATTTTCTGGCGTCCGTCGACGGCAAACCGGCGCGAATCACCTATGTCCTGCGCGACGGCCATGTGGATGTGACACGCTACGACGGTGATCACGACATGTCGCTGAGAGGTTTCCTGCTGCGGCTGCATACGTCACATGGCAGTCCACCGCACTGGAACGGACGAGCGTTCTGGTCGCTGCTTGTGGACGTCATGGCCATCGCGATGGTGACCTGGGGACTGACGGGCCTGGTCATGTGGTGGCAGGTGAAACGCACGCGGCTGATCGGCAGTGTCGTGATCGTCCTGAGCCTGACGTGCGGGGTCGCGCTGTACTTCAGCATGGTGCAGTTCTACGCCACCACAAAGCTGTGACCCGCGGTGGTGCAGAACCGTCAGCCTCGTGAATCCGGAGGCGTGCAACCAGGCCGCAGCGGAAGCCGTCACGGCTTTCGGTATCTGCCGCCCGGGTCTTCGCCAGTTGTGTTGTTGTCAGAAACTCTGCCCCGCCCCGGCCTCGTCCGCGGCGAAAAACGGTCCTGATGCTCGCCCTGTTCGGAACGGACCGATACCGATTAACGGTCAGGTTTGCCTGCGATACCGGACTGAATCAGGATGATTCGTCCAGCTGCATCTTCTTCCTCAGATCCTCGGGAATCCGCACTGGTCGATGGGCGTCGTAGTCGAAGACCACCATGACCGAGATTCCTTCTGCAACGATGACATCCTGCTGCTGGCTGTACACCGCATGGTGGATCTCGGCACTCGTACGCCCGACCTTGCCGATCTTTGACCCGACGTGGACAGTGTCGGGAAAGTGCAGCTGCCGGCGGTAATCGCACTTTGCCGACACAAGAATCGGTCCCAGCCCGCTGCCTTTCATGGTCACATCCTGCGAAAGAAGCTCAAGCAGATCGATCCGGGCCGATTCAAACCAGCGAAAATAGACAACGTTGTTGACATGTCCAAACGCGTCCATATCTCCCCATTGGACAGGCAGTGTGGTGACGGTCGTGTAGGAAGCAAGTTCTGAATCGGCGGACAACGCGAAGACTTTCATCAGCAGGAGCGGGGACAGGAACCGGACCGAAGCGGGGCAGAAACGGACGCATCGGGCTACCGGGTGATCGAGTGACTATGTCGTCGACATGATTGGATGACGCACGGCAGGTGATTACAACAGAATGTCCTTCAGCACATTGCCATGGACATCCGTGAGTCGGAAGTCACGGCCGCTGTAGCGATACGTGAGCTGTTCATGATTGACGCCCAGCTGGTGCAGCACCGTTGCCCACAGATCATATACTTCAGATTTGTTTTCGACGGCATAATAGCCGAATTCGTCAGTGGCACCGTAGATGGTTCCTCCTTTGACGCCTCCACCGGCCAGCCAGACGCTGAAGCCGTACGGGTTGTGATCCCGTCCGTTGCTGCCCTGCGAAAACGGGGTGCGACCGAATTCTCCGGCCCATACGATCAGTGTTTCATCCAGCAGTCCGCGTTCGCGAAGATCCGTGATCAGACCTGCGATTGGCTGGTCCACCTGATGACCCATCGTCCGATGGCCGTTTTCCAGGTCACCGTGCTGGTCCCAGGGATTTGCGGCGCCGCCGGCCCCGATACCGTGCGTCAGGCAACTGAGTTCTATAAAGCGAACACCACGTTCTACCAGCCGGCGTGCCAGCAGGCACTGGCGCGCGTAGGCTGCTTTCTGCGGCACATCCGAATCCAGACCATAGAGTCGATGCGTGGCCTCGGTTTCACCCGAAATATCGCACAGCTCCGGTACGGCCGACTGCATCCGAAACGCGGTCTCGTAATTCCGAATTGCGGCTTCCACCTGAGCATCTTCTGAGGACTGCGACAGAAACTCCTGATCAAACGACCGGCTGAAGTCCAGTCGTTGCCGCTGCAGGGCCGTCACATCCAGTGGCCGGATATTGCGGATGGCTTCGGCTTTGTCTGCTTTCAGAATTGAGCCCTGGTGTCGGGCCGGCAGAAAACCGTTGCTGAACAGACTGACGCCGCCGTGGGGCGGTACGGCCGTTCCGCTCTGCAGCACAACATAACCGGGCAGGTTCTGATTTTCGGTCCCCAGTCCGTAAGCACACCATGCCCCGGCACTGGGATGCCCCATAAACGGAAAGCCGCTGTGCATGAAGAAATTGCCCTGTGCGTGTTCGTTCACCGGCGTGGTCATGGAACGAATCACGGCCAGCTCGTCAGCCACCTTGGCAATCTGCGGGAACATGCTGCTGACAGGTATGCCACTGTCGCCCGATTCCGTGAATTCAAACGGGCTGGCCATCACGTTGCCGTTGTTGTTGAACTGCGTGCGTTCCAGCCGGACCGGCATCGGTTTTCCGTGCAGCCTCTGCAATTCCGGCTTCGGGTCGAACGAATCCACGTGTGACACCCCGCCCGACATGAAGCAGAAGATGACGTGCTTTGCCTTTGCCGGATAATGAGTACGGGACAGGGCAGCCGTGGCCGGCAGGTCGCGCCGATCGGCGCGGGCCGCATCATTCAGCAGGCCGGCCAGCGCTACCGCGCCAAAGCCTGTCGACGTATTATGCAGAAAACGCCGTCTTGAGCCGGCGTGGAAATTATCGAACATAGATGAATTCCTTGAACGTAAACATGGCCCGTGCCAGTTCTGACCACACGTCGACGTCAGTGATTCTGTCAGGAACCGAGCCCAACGCCGCCAGCTGAGACTCAGCGACGGCAATATCTTCGGTCAGCTGAACCACACCGGCTCGAACATCATCAGCAAGAGCGGCCATCACCTGTGCGTCCGAGACATACGTAATGTTGCTTCCGGAACTGGCGGCGATCTCTTCCGCCGACAGTGGGCTGTTGTAGAGCTGCGCTTTCAGAATGCGGCCGGACAGCAGACGATTGCCGGTGGCGGGCAGATGACGGACGCCGAAGCTGACCACGGTATTGTCGGCGGTGAATTTCAAAGGACCGTTGCTTTGATACGGCCGTCCATACGGCTCACCGTCGCGGTAACCGGTGACGGTACCGTCGCTTCCGTATACAATTGCCACATGTACCGGTCGCCGATCCGCTTCAGATTCTGACGCGGCGTTAAACGGCTGGGTCCGCGCAAAATTGTTGCTGCCGGCCAGCCATTGTCCGGGATCGCGCTCAGCAAACACAATCGCATCAAACAGCACACCGTCGGGCGTCTGAACAGATATGACGCCGCCTCCCCGCTGATTTAGATTGTCCAGCTGCACCCACGCTTCCAGTGTCTTTGCGGCCAGTGGCTGCGACAGCACCGTGGGCGGCAGCGGTGGCGTGACGGCGTAACCACGGGCGGACACCTGCAGCGCTCCTTCCACCAGTTGAGCGCCGTTGTGCAGTTCGACCGGAAATTGGTCGGTGCCGTCGAAATTCCACTGCAGCAGCGGCTGCGGCAGAGCGGCCTGACTGATGGATTTGTCCTGTGCGGCAGCAGCCAGCAGACGCTTTCGTACCGGTTCCTTCAGCTGCTGCAGGTGCTGACGCTGATCGGTGATCTGCTGCTGCAGAAGGGCACTTTGCTGTTGGCGGTGTTCCAGCCGGGCACGGGTTCCGCCAAGCCATGCGAGCGACCGTTCGACTTCCGACGCTTCGGCCGGACGGCCAAAGGCGGCCATAAACATTTCTCGAACGCGAGCTTCCGCGGTGGCCAGTGAGTCATCCTGCAGCAGCTGAGCAGCCCAGCCGTTTGCAAGGTCGGAAATCCTGCGGTCGTTCATCAGCATCAGCGACTGAGCGGGCACGTTGGTCACGTCGCGGCGTCCGACACTGCTGAATGGTTCCGGAAAATCGAAGGCCCGCAGCAGCGGGTCCAGGTTGTTGCGGATGACCTTCACATAAACGCTGCGCCGAGGGGAATCACCGTTGACCGGAGGACCGCCGAGCTGATGCTGCAGTTTTCCGGAAACCGCCAGCAGTTTGTCGCGAATGGCTTCCGCTTCCAGCCGCCGCACATTGGCGTGTGAAAGCAGCCGGTTTTCAGGATCCACCTCGGCCACCGAACCTGCCGCCGAAGAAGGAATATTCGACTGCTGCCAGGTCTCAGAAGTGACAATCAGCCGAACAAGTCGTTTTACCGACCAGCCCTCCCGGGCAAACTTCAACGCCAGCCAGTCCAGCAGCTCCGGATGGCTGGGCAGATCGCCGAGTCGGCCGAAGTTGTCGGGAGTTCGTACGATTCCCTGACCGAACAGATGATGCCAGATCCGGTTGACAATGACGCGTCGCGTCAGCGGGTTATCATCCCGCAGCACATCTTCGGCCAGTGCCAGGCGTCCGTTGACGTCGGCTGCATACGGAGTCGCGTCGATTGCTTCCAGAAAGCGTGCTGGCACCGGGTCGCCCGGCTGCTTGTGATTTCCACGTACAAACAGGGGCTGATCCTGCCGCATGGTTTCGTCGAGTCCAGGTACGCGGGTGGGAACCGGTATCTGTTGTTCCAGGCGTCGATATTCTTCAATCAGCGGCTGCGCCGTGCTCAGGCTGCTCAGCCCGTTCGGCAGCAGTCCCAGCTTCAGGCATTCGTCCAGCAGCAACGCCTGAGCATTCGTGGCGCCACCATTCTTCCATGCGGCCACGGCCGAGACGATCACTGTTTCGTACAGCGTTGCCAGCGCTTCCCGGGAACCGGGTACCGTCGCCCCGGCCGCTGTCACCAGCAGGGCGAGATGTTCAACGGACGCAACCGGGGCGGGCGCATCGGTCGGCTGAATCACGGCCTCGCGAACGGCGAACCAGGAGCGTTCCGGCCCCTTCACCAGCAGCGGGGCATCGCGGGCGGTCGCGAGTTCAATGTGAACGCTGTCTCCGGCCCAGTAAGACAGATCAAACGGGTGCCACTGCCATTGATCATCCAGATTTCGGACAGGATACACGGTGCCGTTTCGAGGATAGTCCTGCACCACGTAGCGCAGCGCGGCGTCGCCGGCGCCGCGGGCAAGAACCCACAGTTTCTGGTTCGGCCCGATCTCGACATCCGCCGAGGCCAGCCGTGCCGGGCGTCTGGCGGAAATGCTGTGAGAATAAATGCCGGCCGGGTAAATTCCGGCCAGCGCATTGCTGCCGGTTGCCGCAACGGCGAACTCACCGGCGCGTTGTGGAGATTCGGGCAGACCGGCCTCTTCCGCAAACCAGGTGGCATAATCAGATTCATCCGCCAGGTGCCATGCGGCCGTTGCCTTGGCGTCATGGAAACGGTGGGTGCGCCGCTTTTGTTGCTGCACCAGCTCAGAGACCCGGTTCCACACGTCGGTCACCTGTCCCTGTTCTGCAACGGCCCTGTCGGCCAGCCACAGCGGATGCAGTAAAGAATCCTGCTGTTCCGCCTGTGCCGGAAGCTTTCCACTGGCCGGCACTGAAGACAAGGCCAGACGCAGGTTACCCTGATCCCTGTCACCCTGCAGCCAGTCGTCTGCAATCGCCACGCGAATGCGTGGTTTCAGCTTCCGAAGTGCTTCCTGGTTGGTGTCTGTTCGGTCCGGCGTGTCAATCACACGCCGCCCTGGCCGTGCGGACGCCAGAATGCCGAACAGGGCGTAGTAGTCTTTCTGGCTGATCGCGTCGAACTTGTGGTCATGGCAGCGAGCACACGACACCGTGAGCCCCAGAAACGCCTTTGAGAAGGCGTTGATCTGATCGTCTGTAAACCGCACGCGTTCATCCAGCGCATCGGTTGGAGCGAAACCGTGAAAGACCATCCGCCAGTGAGCGGGGCCGATGGCCGATTCATTAATGCCCAGGTCGGCATTCAGTCGGGGCTGCGACAGCAGGTCTCCCGCGATCTGTTCCCGAATCAGCTGATCCACCGGAACGTCGGTGTTCAGAGCACGAATCAGATAGTCCCGGAACTGCCATGCTCCGTCAATTGCCGGATCGCCTTCGCTGCCGTGAGATTCCGCGTAACGAATCCAGTCCATCCAGTGCCGTGCCCAGCGTTCACCGAACTGCGGGCGGCTGAGCAGCTGGTCCACCAGCTCTTCCACCACCGCTTTTCTTTCGCCTGGTGTTGCCTGATCGATGCGGCTGATCCATTCGCTGGCTTCCGCACCGGTTGGAGGAAGACCCGCAAGATTGAAAAACAGCCGACGCACCAGGATCGCGGCGTCCGCCGGAGCGGCGGGTTGCAGGTCAGCCTGATGCAGCTTCTGTTGGACGAAGCGATCGACAGGATGACCGGACTGTCTGTCCGGGAACGCATCCGCCGGTAGCTCCGGTGGCTCCGGTGCACGGATCGGCTGCAGACTCCACCACTGCCGACGTCGTTCCAGCACAGCCTGCCACGAGGTGGCGGTCGCCAGTTCTTCGGCAGAAAGCGGTTGTGCACGAGGATCCGGGGCCCCCATGGCAATCCATCTTTCGAAGTCGGCGATGACGGATTCATCCAGCTTCGCACCTCCGTCGGGCATCTCCAGCCCTTCGATCTCGTGCTTCAGAATGGCCAGCAGACGGCTTTGCCCGGGTTTTCCCGGAACCACAATCTGTCCACCATCACCACCGGCCAGCAGCGCGGCCCGGTGATCGACAGCCAGACCTCCCTCAGCCGTTTCCGCTGAATTGTGGCATTCGTAGCAGTGTTCGATCAGTATCGGACGGATTCGGGCTTCGAAGAACTCAAGCTGGGCGGCTGTCGGTTCATCGGCACCGGCCGCTGTCATCAGTCCGGCCAGCAGCCCGCTGACGTACAGAATTTTGAATTGTTTCGCCACGGGGCAACTCCAGAGGGCTGGTCAGAGTGGCAGACACCGTGAGATGTGTCTGCCTTCATTCGGACCACAGTATGTTAGGACCGAGCGGAAAATAAGTGGCGTAAGCTTCCAGCTTGCGATGCAGAAAAACGCAGGCTGGAAGCCTACGCCACGTTTCGACGCGACAGTAATTTTCCGTTTGATCCTTAGTTAGTCTCGCCGGTGTGCTGATTCGGACCGTGTACTGATTCAGTTGGTGCACTGATTCAGCTGGGCGTTCTGGCCTGAACCGTGTTCTGGTTCGGGGGCAACAGCTGGATGGAGTTTGATGACCAGGCCGGAGCCGTTTTTCGCTGACAGCCGCCGGAACGAGACGTTTTTCGTGAAACTTCGGTGGTTGATCACGCCCACAACGACCAGGCTGCATAACAAACCACCTGCTTTACTCTTGGAGGAACCGGCAGCTTTGTCAAGGGTCAGCGGTATCGACCCAGGGTTCGCGTGCCGGGGGCTTTGCCGAACCGGTGTCTGGAGGCTCCGGCTGGTTCAATTGAGCGGTCTCGTCCGGTCGGGTACTCTTTCTGTCAGCGGTCACGATTCTGATTGCCGATCCGGAGCGTCTGATTGGCAGACGTGGACGTGATGGCAGTTTTGATCGTGAGCATTCAGGAGAACACAAGCATGAGCGAAAGTGAATCCGGTCCGAACGTCGGCCGTCGCCAGCTGCTGTCCTATGCGGCCTTTGGAGCAGGCATCTTCGCTGGCACCGGTACTGGTCGCGCGGCGGCTCAACCGGCGTCTCAGGATTCTGTCGCTGTGCCGCGACGGTACAACATGAAGAAATCGATCAATCTGTGGGCCTTTCCGTATCCGGACAAAATGTCCCTGCGGGAATGTCTGCAGCTGGCCAGGGACGCCGGGTTTGATGGCATTGAACTGAACTATGACCTGGACAGTGATCTGTCTCCGAAGTCCGGGACAAAGGAATTCACTTCGATTCGGCGGATGGCGGAAGAGATCGGGATCGCCATCAGCGGAGTGTGTTCTTTTCTGTTCTGGCCGTATCCGCTGACCAGCAACGATCCGGCAGAACGAGCCCGCGGGATGGAGCTTGCGGGACTGATGACTCAGGCGGCTCATGATCTGGGTACAGAAAATCTGCTGGTCGTGCCCGGAGCCGTTCACATGCCCTGGCGCAGTGACCACGATCCGACGCCCAATGACGTGTGTGACAGACGTGCTCGCGCCGCCATTGCCGCGCTGCTGCCTGCAGCCGAGCGTCTGAAGGTTCATCTGAACATTGAAAACATCTTCTTCAATGGCTATCTGCTGTCGCCGTTTGAAATGATCGATTTTGTTGACAGCTTTGACAGCGAGTATGTGAAGGTTCATTTTGATACGGGAAACATCATGGAGTATCAGTTTCCTGAACACTGGATTCCGATGCTGGGTCAGCGGATCAAGAACGTACACCTGAAGGAATACACGAAGAAGGGCACAGATCACTCTCTGGAGGCGTTTCGGCCGCTGCTGGACGGCACCACCAGCTGGCCGGCCGTGCTTGAGGCATTTCGGACCACCGGTTACGACGGCTACCTGACGTTTGAATATTTCCACCCCTACCAGCACTATCCGGAAGCGCTGATCTATCAGACGGCTGATTCTCTGGACCGCATGCTGGGCCTGCGATAAGGATCAAACGGAAAATTACTGTCGCGTCGAAACGTGGCGTAGGCTTCCAGCCTGCGTTTTTCTGCATCGCAAGCGGGAAGCTTACGCCACTTATTTTCCGCTCGGTCCTAAGAGATCGGCATCGGCACAACAGCAACACGAACCACCGGTGCCAGTCAGGTCGGACTAACCAGGTGCCGCCTGCCGGGCGGCACTTCGCGGCACAGCCGCGACCGTGGTACATTCAGCGCTGCCAACTCGGACCGCCCGTGCCGCTGACCTCAACGCCGTTGTGGGCTGGTCTCCCGACCCCGTTGTGGGCTGGTCTCCGGACCATCCCACCAATGCCTACCGTTGTGGGCTGGTCTCCCGACCAGCCCACCAGTTACCACCGTTGTGGCCCGGTCTCCCGACCATCCCACCAATGCCTACCGTTGTGGGCCGGTCTCCCGACCCCGTTGTGGGCCGGTCTCCCGACCCCGGTGTGGGCTGGTCTCCGGACCGCGTTGTGGGCTGGTCTCCCGACCGCGTTGTGGGCTGGTCTCCCGACCAGCCCACCAATAGGCACGGCCGGCCGCGTTCAGTTCCGCAGGCCGGCCTGTTTCATCAGTTCTGCGGTAGCCGTGTAGGCTTCCGTGACCCAGGCCACGATATTGTCCGGGTCCGGACTGTATTCGAGTTCGATGGACACGGTGCCGTCGATTTGCAGAGCGGCGATCTGTTCCAGATACGGGGGAAAATCAACGACGCCATGTCCCGGCGGAAGATCGCCGTGGACCTTGCCGTCGCAGTCAGAAATATGCACGTGAATGGCCTTGCCCGCCAGTCGGCTCAGCTGACCGGGAGGCACTTCGGCCAGCAGCAGGTGTGAAATATCAATATTGGCTCGAAAGGCCGGGTGATCGACCGCGTCGATAAACCGCACCATGGTGTCGACATCGTTGACCAGCGACAGGCGGAAGGGTTCCAGTTCCAGAGCAATCTGGAGCCCCAGTGCGGCGGCATAATCGGCCAGCTGGCGACAGTTTCCGACGGCGGTATTCCACTGTTCTGCGGGCGGAATCACTTCCTGCTGCCAGATGTATTCACCGATGACCAGCAGCAGATTCTGAGCTTCGTATTCGTAGCACAGATCCAGGTAGGCTTTGCAGCGATCCAGATGAAAACGCTGCACACTGGGATTGAAGTCGACCAGTCCGGTAGCGACGCAGCAGATGGAGATGATCGGCAGTCCGGCCCGTTGACATTCGTCGCGGATCAGTTTTCGTTCGCGGACATCGATGTCCAGCGGGTCGGTGAAGATATCGATACAGTCAAAACCGATTTCCTTTGTTTTGTGAATACCCCACGCGGTGTCACGTCCGGCCTGCGCCCACGCGCTGTTGATCAGTCCGAGTTTCATATTCGTTTCATTCTGTTGATGTTGGCACAACTTTGAAGAGCCGTTGATTCATCGGTATACGGTGACTTGCTGATGACCAGCCCGGCTTCTACAACACGCGTCACCGTACCCAACCTGTAATCTGAAAGGAATTGAACTGTGAGTGCTGAACAGAAGGCAAAGAGTCTGGGCGTTTCCCTTGAACCGCTGGAACGCGGCTACCTGAATCTTTGCGTCCGCAGCGGGAACCAGCTGATTACGTCCGGACACACCAGTGATCTGAAGGGCGTGCTGGGCGGGGACGTATCCGTCGAACAGGGATACGAGGCCGCCAAAGACTGTGCCCGCAAGATTCTGAGGTCCGTCTACAACGCTCACGGTTCGCTGGATGACCTGAGAGTACTAAAAGTACTGGGCTGTGTGTATTCGGCTCCCGACTTCACGGACCAGCACCTGGTGATCAACGGCTGTTCTGACCTGCTGCACGAAATTTTCGGCAAGGACGGAGACGGCTACCACGCTCGCAGTGCCCTCGGCTTTGCGGCTCTGCCGACCGGCGCTGCCGTGGAAGTGGAAGCGATCTTTGAAGTGAAGGACTAAGCGTCCGGCCGGAACATGTGACCGAAGCTTTCAGCCGGCTTTTGCCGGTTGGAAGCGATTGCTCAGGTGGCTGACGTCTGGCCCGTTGTGAATCGGTCTTCCAGCGAGCACCGCGGTGGGCGGGTCGGGAGACCGGCCCACAACGGGAGTGCGGTGGACCGGTCGGGAGACCGGCCCACAACGGGAGACGCTGTTGTGGGCGGGTCGCCCCACCACCCCACCCCCCGCCCCCGGCTCTAGCCCCCACCCCAAACCTCCCGGGGGGGGGGGGCGGCCGGGGGGGGGGGGGCCCCCCCCCCCCCCGGCGCGCCGGCTGCCGCCCTAATACACCTTGGGCACGTAAAGCTCGTCCGGCAGCACCTGGCGCTCGTAGTCGGGGT
>JAVKCM010000100.1:0-15161 GCA_040222735.1 Fuerstiella sp.
CCGGCTCAATGGATGCCGTGGAACTATCGCGAGAGTCTCGACAATGCTTCTGACGCAGCCTGACTGCCGGACATGAAGTCGATCGCAGAGCGGCCGCTGAATGACGGGAGACCAACGCCATGGCACACGAACTGATCGACATGCAGCTGACACCGGAAGAACGATCACTGCTGCTGCGGTACGGCTATCCGTTCGACCAGATTAGGCAGGCTCTGGAGGCCTGTGCGTCGAGCGATGACATCGCAATCGTTCCGCTGGACAGTTTTGAACTCGAACGCCTGATCGGAGACGTGAGCATCTCCATCAACCAGCTGAATGGCGGCCGACTGCAGGGCCAGCTGCTGGATCTGTGTGAACGCCTGGAGTATGCGGAACAGACCGGTGACGGCATGCTGGAAACGCTCTGAACAGGACACGAAAAATTCCGCCGCTCCCGCAGACCCGGGGCCCGCACGCACCGCCAACTCACCCCGTCGGGGCCGGATAACGAAAAAACAGCCATTGCACGCTTACCGGAAGGACACGCTGAATTCGACACCAAAGGTCGCTCGGTTTCGTTTATGTCAACGTTCAGGTAGAAAGCGGATAGCCATGCTTCGCTGATCTGAACGGGCGATCGCTGGAAGTAGTCGGCGAGTTTGCGGATCTCCCGCAGGTAGCCGTCATGCGTGCGTTGGGATTTTCCGGTCAGGTACAGATCTTCGGACATTTTGTCTCGCAGCGGTCCGATAAAGAAGGCGGACTGGGCCATGTGCAGGTCTGCTGTTGAGTGAGAAAGCAAAAGTCAACAGAAGAACATTCCCGCGCCAGCCGCCTCCCGCTAAACTACACCCGAAACTTCCCGCCGCGACAGCGGCTTGCCGATCAAGTCAGTGTCCGCCGCAGGAAACACCAGATGATTATTCTCTTAGGACCGAGCGGAAAATAAGTGGCGTAAGCTTCCAGCTTGCGATGCAGAAAAACGCAGGCTGGAAGCCTACGCCACGTTTCGACGCGCCAGTAATTTTCCGTTTGATCCTTAATGGACGGTCAGCAGAGTCTCTGGGACCTTGCCGGTCACACTCTATTTCAACTGCTCTGATAACGCTGTTCCACAGACTTACACATACCCACGACAAAGCCATCGACATCCCCATCGCGATTCATGGTCGATTCGAGTTTCCGAACGTCGTTGGCAAGCTCGCGGTCGCAGAACAGGTCTGCTATCCAGCGTGAAAAGTCGTGATGTCGGCTGTGATTGATTATAACATCTGCCTGGAATCGCCCGGTGGCTTGAGCCAGTTCCCGGAGCGTTGCGGCTGATTCTCCTATGGGATGTCCGTTGTTGGTGAAGACAAACTCGTGTTCTTTCGAGACCGGAACTTCAAAGTACTTGGTGCGGTGCCGGACGTGGTTAGTCAATCGCGGCGCGACGACGAAACGGCGAATTCGTCCTCCGGCTTCTCTGGTTGGCGGCAACAGCGCCGCTTCCGTGATGCCAAGATTGGCAAGTTGACCGTACCAGTCGTGAGAGTCAATGTATTCATCGCTCTTGTCATCCAGAAGGTCACGCAGGACATCGACTTCGCTGCTTCGAGCCAGTCGTGTGGCCGCCACAACGTCAATTGCCCCGAGAACTTCAGCAGGTAGTTGCGAGGGTCGATAGGTCACCAGTGTGTATCCATCGAGTTGGAAGTCGAGCAGTTGACCGGGAGGCAGGCAGTTCAGGAAATAGTGGCACTCGTCCAGAAAAATACGGTGCGGAATACCCTGATCTCGGCGATGGTTGGCAACCAACGGCAAATGATGACAGATGTATTTGCATTTCTCGTGATGCTCAAGATGTGACAGATTCAGGACGACGCTGAGTCCCTGTTGCAACAACAACTTGAGGTCGTCACCTTGTGGCAACATGCGACCGCCACCCAGAACGAGCGTGTTGGGCAGGGAAGCAAGGCTGCTGTAGTCGCCTTCAGGGTCAAACGCATACACGGTGTAGCCCTTCAATATTTGTTGCTCGACGAGCAGGCCCGCCAGCCACGACTTGCCGCTCTTCGTGTCTCCGGCGATGAGGACGTTGCGACTGCGAATCGCCATCTGAAAAGGTGTCCGACCCTCGATTTCTTCCAGGATCACCTTGCGATAAGTCGACGTTTCAGCGGGCAATCGAATGTCAGACGATATCCGCTCGATATAGCCGGCGACAGCTTCCGGCCCATCGCCTTCAAGGACAAAGTCGGCTGACTCCTTCAGCCGCTCCGACCCCCACGAAACGGCCACGCCATGTTCACAGCAGGTGAGCAGTTCATGGTCATTCTCAGCGTCGCCGATGCCGATGGCATTATGAACCGACACATTGAGAGTGCCGAGCAGATGACGCAGGCCGCTCGACTTGCTGATCGACGGCGGTAGCAACATCATTCGTCCGCGATTGAACGTGATGGCCAACGGCAACTCCATTTCTCGAATCAGCGAAATCGCCACATCGGCGAAATCGGCTTCCATCTCGACAACACATCGACCAACTTTGAAATCGATGCCACGCTCGGTCAGTTTCGTGATGAGCGCCAACGGCGGTGATGCACCAAGAGCGGTGATGTGACCATTTGAAAACGCCACCACAGCTCCGTTTTCGGCAACGACGCCGTCAACGAAGTCCAGGCAGCCGGCAACGTTTCGAAGTTCCGAAAGAATCCGCCCGGTTACGATAACCACCAGTAACCCGCGCTTGCGAGCGTGTGCGATCGCCTCACGCACGGCCGGTTCAAGCACGCCGTCGATGGCTACCGTGCCGTCGTAGTCTGTGGCAATCACTCGTAGTCGCATGGTTTGGTCCGTTTACTGGCAATCCTGAACGTTTTGTATGGTCATTCGGAGCATCGACAAATCCTCTCGCGTTCGGATCACCAGAATCCGTCCTGGCGAGTTGACTGGAGAAATGTCGGCGTCTGCCAGGCACTCAAGGTTCCGCACCGAATCCAGATGCAAGCCAAGATACTCCAACCCACTGGAGACCGTGCTGCGAACTTCCGCCGAGTGCTCGCCGACTCCCGCCGTGAAGACCAATGCGTCGATTCCGCCCAATGTCGCGGCAAACCCGCCGATGGTCTGCCGCACGCGATGACAGTACATCGCGATGGCCAGTTTCGCTCGTTCGTGACCGTCATGAGCGGACTTCAGCACCGTGCGCATGTCTGCCGATATTCCCGAGACTCCCAGCATTCCGGACCTGCGATTGAGGCTTTCGCCGATTTCGTTCGCGGTGAGTTCATGCTGTTGCATCAGATGGAGCGGCACGCTCGGATCGATCGAGCCACTGCGAGTGGCCATCATCAAGCCTTCAAGCGGCGTGAATCCCATCGTTGTCTCGACGCACTGTCCGTCGCGAACTGCAGATGCAGAGCAGCCGTGGCCAAGATGGCAGATGACCAGCCTCAGCGGGTGGCTCCGAGGTTTCAGCATCTCATTCGCACGAGCGGAACAGTAGGAATGACTAAGTCCGTGGAAACCGTAGCGACGAATCTTCCACTGCTCCGTCCATTCGTGCGGAATCGGATACGTTTGAGCCTCCGGAATCATGGTGTGGTGAAAGGCAGTGTCGAAACACGCGACGTGCGGCAGATCGGGAAGTCCGGTTGTTGCCGCGTCGATGGCTTCCAGACCGGGCGGGTTGTGAAGTGGTGCGAGCTGACAGAGTTCGGTCAGCTTGTCACGCACGGCCGGAGTAATTCGCGTTGCTTCGCGGAACCCGCCGCCATGCACCACGCGGTGCCCCACCGCCGCCAGTGCATCAGGCCCCGAGAACAGCTCGCTCGAGTGCTCGCGCAGATCGCGCAAGACGCGGTCGACAGCGTTGGCCGGTCCCAGCCAATCGACTTCTTCGCTACGTTCCGTGTTCGGCGTGGTGAAGCAGTAACACGTTTGCTCGCCCGCCCAGTCCGCCGATCCAGACGCACGAATCGACGCATCGTCGGAATTTAGTACCGAGAACTTCAGGCTGCTTGATCCCGTGTTGAAAAGCAGGATGTTCATACTGTCTTGTCTCCATTGTCCGTTGTTCCCGGCCACCGCCAGTCTCGAACCTCTGGCATGTCCTGACCGTGTCGGGCGATGTAATGTTTGTGCTCTATTAGCTTGTCGCGAAGTGACTGTTTCACGTAGGCAGCTTTCGCACCCAGTTTTGGCACGCGGTCGATCACGTCTTCGACAAGGTGAAATCGATCCAGATCGTTCAGCACGACCATGTCAAACGGCGTGGTGGTCGTGCCTTCTTCTTTGTAGCCGCGCACGTGAAGGTTTTTGTGGTTGGTGCGTCGATAGGTGAGCCGATGGATCAGCCAGGGATAGCCGTGGAACGCGAAGATGATGGGCTTATCCCGCGTGAACATGACGTCGAAGTCCTTGTCCGAAAGCCCGTGAGGATGTTCGCGAGGGTCTTGCAGTTTCATCAGATTGACCACGTTGATCACGCGGACCTTCACTTCGGGCATCTCGCGGCGGAGAATATCGACGGCAGCCAGCGTTTCGAGCGTGGGCGTGTCGCCGCAGCAAGCCAGCACCACGTCCGGTTCGCTGCCGCGATCGTTGCTCGCCCATTCCCAGATGCTCACTCCGGCCGTGCAGTGCGTAACGGCCTGGTCCATCGTCAGCCATTGCGGCGACGGCTGCTTTCCCGCCACAATCACGTTCACGTAGTTGCGGCTTCGCAGACAATGGTCGGTGACCGAAAGCAGACAATTCGCGTCGGGTGGCAGATAGACGCGAATGATCTCCGCCTTCTTGTTCACGACGTGATCGATGAACCCCGGGTCCTGATGGCTGAAGCCATTGTGATCCTGACGCCAAACGTGCGACGACAGCAGGTAGTTGAGCGATGCGATCGGGCGTCGCCAGGGAATGTGATTACAGACCTTCAACCATTTGGCGTGCTGATTGAACATCGAATCGATGATGTGAATGAACGCCTCGTAGCAGTTGAAGAAGCCGTGGCGACCAGTCAGCAGATAGCCTTCCAACCAGCCCTGACACTGATGTTCCGAGAGCATTTCCATCACGCGGCCGTCAGCAGAGATGTGATCGTCGGTCGGCAGTGTGTCGCCGACGAAGCCGCGATCCGTCACTTCAAAGACATCGCCCCAACGATTCGAGGCGTTTTCATCAGGGCTGAAGATGCGGAAGTTGGCCGCGGCCAGGTTCTCCTTCATTACGTCACGAATGAACTTTCCCTGCACACGCGTCGCCTCGGCCACAGCACTACCGGGATGAGTCACTTCGACAGCGTAGTCACGGAAATCCGGCAAACGCAGACTCTTCATTAACGCTCCGCCGTTGGCGTGCGGATTGGCCCCCATCCGGCGATCACCGGTGGGAGCAAGAGCGGCCAGTTCCGACCGCAGGCAACCTGAGTCGTCGAATAGTTCACCGGGTTTGTAGCTCCTCATCCACTGTTCGAGCAACGCGACGTGATCCGGCTTCTCGTGCATCTCGCCCATTGGTACCTGGTGGCTGCGCCAGTTATCTTCGACCTGTTTTCCATCGACTTCGCGTGGGCAGGTCCAGCCTTTTGGCGTTCGCAATACAATCATGGGCCAACGCGGGCGAGTGGCGTCGTTGTTCTCGCGAGCGTGACGAGTGATCCGCCGAATCTCTTTGGTTACCTCATCCAGCGTCGCGGCCATGAACTGGTGCATCGTTTCCGTGTCGTCGCCTTCGACAAAGTACGGCGCGTAACCGTAGCCGCGCAGCAGTTGCTCCAGTTCCTCGCGCGGGATACGGGCCAGCACTGTTGGATTAGCGATCTTGTAGCCGTTCAGGTGTAGAATCGGCAGCACCACGCCGTCGCGAATGGGATTCAGGAACTTGTTGGAATGCCAGCTTGTCGCCAGCGGCCCAGTCTCCGCCTCACCATCACCAATAATACAGGCAACGACCAAATCCGGGTTATCGAAGGCTGCACCGAACGCGTGCGACAAGGCGTAACCGAGTTCACCACCTTCGTGGATGCTGCCGGGGGTTTCGGGAGCGACATGACTGGGAATCCCGCCGGGAAAGCTGAACTGCTTGAATAACCGCTTCATGCCAGCGGCGTCCTGCGTTACGTTCGGATAGTGTTCCGTGTATGTCCCTTCCAGATAAGTGTTGGCCACCAGTCCCGGCCCGCCGTGCCCCGGCCCGGTAATGTAAAGCATGCTCAAGTCGTGCTTTTTGATGATGCGATTCAGGTGCGCATAGACGAAGTTCAAACCCGGCGTGGTTCCCCAATGACCCAGCAAACGCGGTTTGATGTGTTCCTTTCGCAGCGGTTCTTTCAACAACGGATTATCGAACAGGTAGATTTGACCAACGGACAGATAGTTTGCCGCTCGCCAGTAGGCATCGATGCGATTCAGTTCTTCAGCGGTCAAAGGATTTGACATTCGGCTTCTCCTTTTTGAATGCGAACCAGGAAAGTACTACTGTTCAGCGGTTGGTGTCGGCGGATCACGCAGCAGCGTCTCTTTGATCACCACGCCGCGTCGAGCAAAGGAAATGCTCTGCTGCGACTGTGTATCGATCATCACCGCTTCGATAATTGATGCGGTGACCGGCTGATTGCCACACGCGCGCACACCTGATCAACGGCTTCTTTGGCGGCATCCACGAATGGCAACAGCACAAAGTCGCTGCCAGCTTTTTTCAGTTCTTCGGCACTGTACGCGCTGTGCGCCGTCGTCGCCGTTTGCCCCGCGAATCCGTGACGCGACAGGGCGTATAACAGTGCCAGGTTGACACCTGGTTGCGGCACAGAACAAAACACCCAGTTCACATGCGAAAGCGGCAGCATCGACGGAAACTCGGGATCTTCCGCATCTCCATACACAATCGAACGGCCTGAATCACGTAGCTGTCGCACGACGTCCGGATCAAAGTCCACCCCCAGCACCCGCTGTCCACGCTGCGTCAGTTCCCGTGCAAGGTGATTCCCGAAACGCCCCATCCCAAACACGATGGCGTCAAATCTCCGCGAAGGATCGGTTGTCGTTTCCAGTTCCACTTCGCGAAACGGGTGCCTGCGTTCGAACCGGGACATGAGCAGTGCCAGGCGCTCATACAAGCGGTACGAATATACAATCAAATAGGTCGAAAGCGTAATCGTGATCAAACCTACCAGCGTGATCAGCCCCAGGACCTCGGCGGAGATGTGCCCGAGGTCTTTGCCTAACGCGCCGAGCATCAACGAGAACTCGCTGATCTGTGCGACGGTCAAACCGGCCAGAAATCCAGTGCGTTTTCGGTAGCCCATGAATCCCATGATGACCATCACGATCAACGGATTGCCGATCAGCACAAACAGAGACAGCAACAGCGATGGCATCAGTTGTGAACCGAGCAGGCTGAGATTCAAATGAGCCCCCAGGTCAACAAAAAAGAACAGCAGCAGAAAGTCGCGCAGCCCCACCAGACGCGATCCCAGGGCATCGCGGTGTGGCATGGCGGAGAGCGAGATGCCAGCCAGGAACGCTCCCACCTCTTTGCTGAAACCCAGCCAGTCTCCGATGGCAGCCAGTGCGACTGCCCAGCCGATTGCCAGCGTTGTCAGTAGCTCTGTCGAACGAGCGGAGTGGTGATAGAGTCTGGGCAGGAGGTACTTCATCAACAGTCCGACGGCGATCAGGAGGCCGATTCCCTTCAGCGTCACGAAGGCAATGTCCGTCATCCAGTCGGGGCCGGAACTTGCGCCATACGCAGTCAAAGCGATCATCACAAGTACCACGACCAGGTCCTGAACGATCAGAAAACCGATGGCGATACGACCGTGCAGCGAGTCAATTTCCCGTTTGTCCGACAGGAGTTTGACGATGATGATTGTGCTGGAGAACGTCAGCGCGACCGCGATGTATAACGATGCGATGGGCGAGAACCGCATCGCTCTGCAAATCACAAATCCAATGACTGACGTAAACAGAACCTGTCCCAATCCTGTCGCCAGCGAAACCGCTCCCATCGTGCGGATGATGTTCAAATCGAGCTTCAAGCCAACGGTGAACAGCAAGAGTGCAATGCCGGTTTTGGCGAGCAGATCAATCTCGCTGCCAATCGAAACCCACTGCAGCCCCGACGGACCCACCAGAATCCCGACGGCAATGAAGGCGACAATCAGCGGTTGCTTCAGCCGATGCGCAACAAACCCCAGTACACCGGCTGAAGCCAGTAGCAGAGCGAATTCGTAAAAGACGCTACCAGTTTGCATTGCACCACCCCCATGTTATGCCGGGTCAATGACGACCTCGACCGGCGAAACAAACCCTTCCGGCTTGACTGTGAGCAGCGAGCAGTCAACTTCGTCCAGGATCTTCTCAGCCGTATTGCCAATAAAGAAACCTGGAATGCCGGTACGACAGACCGTTCCCATGACCAGCAAGTCGACGTTCTCTGACTTTGCGAACGGAGGAATCACCGTGTCCGCGTCGCCCTCGATCATGTGTACCCGTGCCGTGCCATCGGTGTGTTTAGCGACCAGCGAGTCCAATGCCATTCGATGTTTTATCGCCTCGTCATTCGCATAGTTGCGGATTTCTGATTCGGCGAATCCCCCAGGCCTCCGCATCAGGTTGACATACAACAGCGTCCAGGCATGGATCACGTGCAAATCCGCGTCGTCCCTGGCGGCCAACGAGGAGGCAAGTTGCAGAATCGTCGCGTTCAGCGAATCACGGATCTTGTCCGTTGAGTCCGGATCGACTGCAGCCAGAATCCGGCGGAACCGCTTGTGCCGTGCCGGTTTCATCACCCATACCGGGCACGGACACTTGCGCATCAGATGCAGCGATGTGCTGCCGAACAGCCGCTCTTTCAGACCGCCTTTGCCTTCTGCGGTCATCATCACCAGGTCTCGCTTGTTGGTGATGACTTCACGGATGATCTCCAGGAACGGCGTCCCAACGATGACTGTCGCTGACGCTCGCACGCCGTCTTGTTGCAGCCGGGCAACGAGCTCTCTTAGTTGCGACTCGTACTCTTTGATCGCGAGCGTCTGTAATTCGACCGGCGCGCCTCCCAGATTCATCCGCCGCCATTGTTCAGGCATCTCCTTGACCACCTTAACCACCGTCAACCGGGCGAGATTGTTCTTCGCCAGAGCGACTGCTCGCTCCAGCGTCGCGCCGTCGCATTCGTAAAGTAACACAATGTTTTTGAATCGTTGCATCATTCTGCTCGCTTGTCCAAGACGGAATATTCGTCCAATCGGACACAAGGTCACGGGTTTGGATTCTTCTGAACGTTGATCAGTTCGTGGCATTCGATGCACGACCTTTCCAGACGGAGAGCGGATTCCTTTGCGGCGTCGTGATCGCGATTCTGAGCGGCTTCGATCAGGTCCAGAGTTGATTGCCGAAATCGTTCGTCATTCTCTTCGTAGAGTTCGCTCGAAGAATACCAGTTGAGGTGAACGCCGATGGATTCCATCTTCCGGGCAGATTTCTCAACGCTGCGCATGTTGCCTCGCACCAGGCTGTCGAGAATCTGCTCCATCGTACGAGTCTTGCGATGCATCATTTGTTCTTTGAACGAATCCGTGCCCGCCACCTGGGTTTCATCCATTTTCCACAACACATGGATCGCCCACCCCATAAGTGTGCCAAAGAGCACACAGACGAGTGCTCCGGCGGCGATCTGCACGTGCGGTGGAAACTTTTCGTGAAGACCGCTCTCCTGGTCGCTTGAATCGATTGTCTCTTTGTTCATTGCGGGCTCCTCATGTGTCGGCCATTTCTCAGTTAAGCCGTTTCGCTGATCGCGCCAATACGGTGTGATTTCCGTTTCCGTCGAACCCGTTTTTCAAAGCCCACGATCAAGTACGTTGCCAGGCCGGTTAACAGGATTCGCCACCAGGCGTCCCAACCAATCGGCTCGCTGTGAAAGACGCGGTTCATCAGTGGGACGTAGGTGAACGCCAGTTGCAGGATGATCATGCTGGCGACACCCACACCGATCCAGCGGTTGGAGAACAAGCCCACCTGGAACATCGATTTCGTCAGCGAACGACAATTGAACAGATAGAATAATTCGACCGTAACAAACACATTCACCGAAACGGTCCGAGCAAACGCGTCGCTGTAGCCCCGGTCGACCGCCCACTCGAACGATCCGAAGGCGCCGACGAGCATGATGAGGGAAACGCCCACGATGCGACCGATCAATTCGCCTGTCAGGATTGGCTTCTTCGGATCGCGCGGCGGACGACGCATGATGTCGTCTTCTTTCGGTTCAAACGCCAGCATCAGCCCTAGTAAGACGGCGGTGGTCATGTTGATCCACAGAATCTGAACGGGCAGAATCGGCAGGTGAGTTCCGACAAGGATCGCTGCCAGGATCACCAGTCCTTCGCCCATGTTCGTGGGCAATGTCCAGACGATGAACTTGGTCAGGTTGTCAAAGACGCCGCGACCTTCTTCAACCGCCGCTTCGATCGACGCAAAGTTGTCGTCCGTCAGCACCATATCGGCGGCTTCCTTGGCGACTTCCGTTCCACCGATACCCATTGCCACGCCGATGTCGGCCTGTTTCAATGCCGGTGCGTCGTTCACACCATCTCCGGTCATCGCCGCGACATGCCCCTTCGCCTGGAGTGCTCGCACCAGTCGCAGTTTCAATTCCGGCGTAGCGCGAGCAAACACCGTCACCTTGTCGGCAATTTCGATCAGTTGTTCGTCAGTTTTGTCTTGCAGATCACGAGCCGTCCTGACGTCCGGCACGGAATGACTGCTGCTGTTTAAGCCGTCCAGGCCCAGTTGCTGCGCAATGGCTCGGGCTGTCACCGCGTGGTCGCCGGTGATCATTTTCACACGGACGCCCGCCGTCTGGCACGCCTTGATTGCCGCCACGGCCTCGGCGCGAGGAGGATCAATCATGCCCTGCAGCCCATAGAACACCAGTTCGTCGACATCCGCGTGCGTGATGTCGCTGGTCTTCGCTGTAGACTGCTTGCCGGCGAATGCCAACACGCGCAGGCCTTTCGCGGCCATCGCTTCGACCTGCTGATGGACCTCTTCTGCGTCAAGCGGAATCGTGTCTCCGGCCTGATTCAATGCCGCCGTGCATTTCGACAGAACAACTTCCACGCTGCCCTTCACGTAAACTCGTCGATCATCATCCGATTGCGTTTTGTGCAGCGTCGCCATGTATTGATGCTCCGATTCGAAGGGAATCGTGTCCAGACGCGGCGACGTTTCGCCCGCCTGTTTGCCATCCAGACCAGCTTTGCCCGCGACCGCCAGCAGCGCGCCTTCGGTCGGATCGCCCTGCACTTCCCAGCGGGATTCCGCCTGCATCAACTGCGAATCGTTGCACAGCAACCCGCACAACAGACACTGACTGGCCGCCGCATTTGCCGCGAGCGAAAACGTTTCGTCACCGTCTGTCTGGATCGCCCCGGTGGGTTCATAACCCGTACCGGACGTCGTCAGGATCTGACCGTCGGCCCATAATTCGCTGACCGTCATTTGATTGACGGTCAGCGTGCCTGTCTTGTCGGAACAAATCACGGTCGTGCTGCCGAGCGTTTCCACGGCGGGCAGCTTGCGAATGATGGCGCGACGTCGAGCCATGCGGCCAACGCCGATCGCCAGAGTGATCGTGACCGCTGCGGGCAATCCTTCAGGAATCGCACCGACCGCCAGCGCCACTGCAGCCATGAACATCTCGAACTTCGACTGACCCCGAGAAACACCAACCGCGAATGTCACGGCGGCCAGCACCAGAATGACGACCAACAGCAGTCGGCTGAACTTCGCGATCTTTCGCGTTAACGGCGTTTCCAGAATATCGGCCGTCGAGATCAATTCAGAGATGCGCCCGACTTCTGTCTTGGCTCCCGTCGCCACCACCACGCCACGTCCCTGTCCATACGTCACCAGCGTTGATGCGTACGACATGTTGAGGCGTTCGGCGAGAGGTATTTCCAGAGCAAGCTCGGTCGCCTTCTTCTCAACGGGCACGGACTCACCGGTCAAAGCGGACTCATCAATTTGAAGGTCCCTTGACCGGAGCAACCGCACGTCTGCGGGAACCTTGTCACCGGACTGCAGTAGCACAATGTCACCCGGGACCAATTCGGTTGAGGGAACGTTGCGAGTTTCACCCGAGCGGATGACGCGTGCTTCGGTCAGTGTCGTCTGCGCGAGAGCTTCCAGAGCTTTGGCGGCTCTCGATTCCTGCAGATAGCCGATAATCGCATTGACCAGCACGACGCCGAAGATGACCGAAGCATCCACCCATTCTTCCAGAAAAGCGGTGATCACGGCGGCGGCGAGCAGAATGTAAAGCAGCGGTTGATGAAACTGAAGCAGGAAGCGGATCAACGGACCCGGCCCACTGTGAACCGGAATGGCGTTCGGCCCAAAGTGGCGCTGCCGAGCCTCGACTTCAAAGCGGTCCAGCCCGTTGTCATCATCACTGGTCAGCAGTTCGACGACCTCGCCAGCGGGCGTGTGATGCCACAGTCGTTCAATCAGGGTTTCCATGAGTTCGTTCCGGTGTTGTTGTTGCTCCAGCGGGCGGTACGGGTGGCACGTCTTCGCAGAAGGCGTGTCGCGCAGCGATACGAAACCGTGAGTGCGGTCTCAAATTTGACGAGAGGTTAATCTGTTGTTGCACCGTTGATCACGGACTCCAATGGCTAAAGCCACGCACCTTGCCTGAACGGCAACATGATTCCACCCAGGCATAGATCATCGGGACCATTCTCATTGAACCATCAATCCGGGCTTCCGTTCGCTGTTGTAACTGCCAGTCCGTCCTCGGCGGAACAGGCGGAATCTGCATGCAGTTCTTCATGGCAGGGTTTCGCAAATTGATACAGCCGTAATGGAGGAACGTTCCAGAAGACGAGCGACACACGGGGCGTATGAAAGACTTCGGCCGTAATCTCAATCACTGCGTCGCGAACCTGGTAAGTGATGAACTGTCCGCCAGGAGCGAGTGAGCGATGAATGTCGGCGACAAGAGCCTTCGCGACACTCCGCCGCATCGTCGAAAATGGGATTCCGGAAACAACCAGGTCAACATTTTTCAATTCGCTTTCACCGAGGAAACGCGACAACTCTGCCGCATCGCCCTGGCAAACGATCAGTCGCGGATCATCAATTTGTCGTAACTCTTCAACGAATTCGGGAACGATTTCGACGGCTATGAGTTTCGCATCGGCCCTCAATGAAGCAAGCAGGGCTCTTGTCGTACCGCCCGTGCCGGGGCCAAGTTCCACAACGAGCGATGGAGCACATTCTTCCACCAGCCTTGAAAGCCCGGCCTCCAGCGCCTGCGAACTCGGAACCACGGATGCGACCTCTCGCGGCCGAGTTATCACAGCAGCAAGCAATGTTGTGGCAGCACGAATCCAGTCAACGACGGAATCCAGGGCATTACTCACACGGTTGGAATTCATTTTCATTTTGAAGCTGTCTTGTTTCTTCAACTTGTACTTTCAGCGTCGACCTCGTCTTCGATCAGCCTTGTTTCAACCCCGCATGAAACTATGTGGTCCGTGGGCGGTCTGACCGCTATCCGTCTGGCAATGTCACGGGCGAAATGAACTCGTTCGGTTTAATGGTCAGAACCGAGCATGTTGCCCGATCCAGCACCTGCTCCGCCGTGTTGCCCATCAATGCTCCGACGACACCAGTCCGAGCGATGGTTCCCATCACAATCAGGTCAAAGTCCTGTTTCTTCGCCAGCTCGGATATTGGGGCAGGCGCGTGTCGGTGGCGACAAGTAGCTTCTTAGAACCTTTCATTGCAGGAACCCTTTGGGTGACAGATATTTCGTGTACTGATTGACTGGCGGCAACGTACTTTGAAAGCGGAAATTCGATGAGCGATCAACTGGACCATTTGGATTTTGCCTTCTTGATCGCCTTGCGTACCTCGTCGGTTTGCTGAGCCATGGGTGCCAGGAAGTCCATTCCCTGCACCAGCCAATCCGCCAGCTCTACGGAGCGAAGTCGGTAGAACACTCGTCTGCCGTCGCGGCGCTCAGCGACAACTCGATGTGCTCGCAACACCATCAGGTGCTGCGACACGCTGGAATGAGCCAGCTCGGTGGCTTTCGCCAGCGAGACCACGTCGCATTCGCCATTTCTTAGTTCCTCCAAAATCTGAATTCGCCGCGGATGAGAAAGAGCTCTGAGGAACTCGGCCAACTCATTGGCAGCCAGCAGACGGTACGGCATTTTTGGACTTCCAGCATGAACCTCGCCGAGCGCGCGGTTGTTTCGATTTGTAATGCCTTCAAATGTTTGAATGTTTCAATAACTACATGCAACAGAGACCGAGGCATATTCCGTGCCAGGTCGTCGTCTGCGAAGTTTTGACGGGCAATCGACGATACGCTCTGCTGACCACCGGAAACGGGCGCGCGGCATGAGCGATTCCGCACACTCGTATCCCACCCGGCACACTGTGCCGTTCAGGCAGGTTGTGTCGCGCTGCCATTGAAATCCGTAGTCCACGCTTCGAATACAGTGCGACCGCTGTGCCACAATGCAATAACCAGTGCCACCCAATAGAATAACCAGCGAAAGTGCGGAAAATAACCAGTGCCACCCACCCCAACGTTTTACAGGTCCAGAACGAATCCAGAGGTGAGTGAACGTTAGGTGCGACAGGCGAAACAGGGGCTTGAGTCACGCGGAGCCTCAAATGCACCGGCCAGCGCCGGTCGGTGGCTTTCGCGCGACGCACCATAACCCGGTCGCCGTCACACGGGCTAAATATCGGCAGGTTGCGTATCAGCGGGCGACTAACACGCTCTACGCCTGCGACCGGCGCACAGCGCCCTTCTGCGTTCGTCTCAAACCCGGGCGGTGACGTTTCACGCCTTTGCGTCTACGCAAATACCTGGCGACTCAGGCTGGTGTTGAGCGACCTGTTGCAGCCGGTGCGTTCGGCCTGACGCTTCAACGACTCCGGCCGGCCCACTCCCGATGCATGCCACTTGCCGAAGCGACGCACGCAGTCCACCCAGATCTCGGGGGCGATACCCACGCGGTCGAACAGCGGCTTCAGGTCAGCGGGGATGCTGCCGGACTTGCCGTCCCGCCGCAGCTGGCGGCCCGTCCAGTCCAGCAGCTGCAGGTATTCCGCCAGCATCATCGACAGAAAACCTTTGTTGCTCGCCCGACGCGATGTCGACTTCTTCCGCACCTG
>JAVKCM010000101.1:0-17811 GCA_040222735.1 Fuerstiella sp.
ATGTCAGCGAGCCCGGTCGGCGGGACAGCATGCGGCGGGCTCTGGCCGCCAGCCGCAGATGATCGGCACTCGGTGCTTCAATCTGCTGTGCCGCATAATCATCAGGCCGCCGACGAATACGAACATTATTCCGTCAAATCGTTCATGCTCAGACGCAATCACGTGTACTGGCATATGAAGGCCGGGCATCCGGGACAGGCCCGGCTGTTCGCATGGTTCTCACTGCTGCTGGCCAGAGTCAGGGCCCTCGCGGCCATCTTCCGCCGCCGGAATTCAGAACATCACCGCCAGTATGTCGTGCGTTTTCGGGATGCGGTCCGAGGCATTCTGTCGCGGCGACCGCTCGGTGACTGGTTCGGGCCGCCGGTCGGCCGACTCTGAAATCGGGCCATGACGGCGGGAATAGGAAATGTTCAATAACTGGCTGGTTGGTCGCCCTTCGCTCCGCGAAAGGACGCTCTTTTGCGGAGCGAAAGGCGACAATCATTGACCGGACACTCCTCACGGTGCGAATGACGATGACCAGAAATCTTCGATGTGTTAGCGTCAGATTCTCCGGAATCATGCAGGACTTGCCTGCCGGCCGGCAGTTCCGACGGATTCCGTGCGGCTGAATCAAAACTCTGACAGAGCAGTGACAGGACGAAGTGATCAATGAGCGCGTTAGCTGAAAAACCGACTGTTTTCATATCCACCTGTGACCAGTGTGGTTCGTCCGACGTGATTCATGCACTGTCGGCTGATCCGTGGACTCTGATGCGCTGCGAGCATTGTGATTTTGTCTTCACGTCACCTCGGCTCAGCGACGACGCGCTCGCGCGGATCTACGCGGACGAATACTACGAGCAAGCCGATGATTATGCGGCTCAGCAGATTGAAGCACCGAGTGCCGATCATCTGCGGCTGGCGGCCAGAGCCCGCCGCATGCTGTCCCGCCGACCGGGCTCGCTGACATCAGTCGATGTCGGTTGTGGTGGCGGCCGGCTGGTGGAAGCATTCGCCGAGAACGGTTTTCGCGCCTCAGGAGTCGAACCCAGTGAAGGGACCGTCCGTAGTGCTCAGCGTGCCGGCCGCGCCGTCACCAACACGGATGTTGCCGACCTGCCGGATGCATGCTTTGACTGTGTCACGGCCATTCATGTGCTGGAACACGTGACGGCTCCGTCTGCCTTCATGGCGGACCTGTTCCGGATCACCAGGCCCGGCGGTCTGTGTATTATCGAAGTTCCCAACTTCGGAAGCAGAGCGGCCCGGGCTCAGGGAGCCGCATGGTCAGCGCTGCATCCCGGCACACATCTTTCACATTTCACACCGGGAACACTGGCTGCCTGCATGCAGAAGGCCGGTTACAGCGTGCGATCTCTGCATCGACTCGGCGGAGCGGGTGTTTTTGCCGGTGTGGCTGACGTCAGCAGCGGTCGGAAGACGGTCGCTGGCGTTGCGGCGGCCGATCGAGGACATCAGACAAGGCACTCGATTCTGAAAAAAGCGTGGGCCGCACGGTCGACCATCATGGCCATTCCGTTTGTTCGGGCGTTCGCCCGGTGGGTGAACTGGGAAGTTCTGGGACACGGAGAATATGTGCGTGCGTTTGCTGTACGGCCTGCGCAAAGAGTCTGATCTGCGGCAGGTCGCCCGCCGGGTGCTGCTGCTGATGCCGGCATCCGAGTCCGGTCCCTCATTCTAAGGAATCAACGGCCCGAACCGGGCCCTCGCTGACATGATCAGAATCGGACTCATTCTCAGCAGTCCCAGCCCGCACCAGGTCGATCTGCTGAATGCCATTGCGATGCGCAGCGATGTGGACGCCTTCATCGGCTACGTGCGGTATCAGAATCCGAATCGCCACTGGGGCCGGCCCACGCCGAAACTGCCATGGGAGAATCTACCGACACGCCTGATGCAGATCTGTGCGGGACACCTGCATCAGTGGGTGCGTGCCAGGTCGGCGGATGTGTGGCTGCTGAGTTCCGTTTACACGTCCCCGGCAACTCATCTTCTGGCAGAGATTCTGCACAGGCAAAGCCGCCCGTTCGCGTTTCTGGGGGAACCGCCACAGCCCCGGACAGGTCTGCGCGCGATTGTCCAGCGCCAGCTGATGCTGTCCGTGCTGCGCCGGGCTGACGGGATTATCGGAACCGGCGAAGAGTCGGCTCGCCGCTACCGCCGGATCGCCGAGCCGGATCAGCCGGTCACCTCGGTCCCTTATTATATTGACCTGACCGGATATCTCGCTGCTCCGCCCGTGAGTGCTCCGACGGACGGCGAACCTTACCGTTTTGTGGCATCGGCGCAGCTGATCCGGCGTAAGGGGCTGGATGTACTGATCAACGCCTGTCGCCGGCTGCCGGAAACGGGATGGACGCTTGAAATCTATGGCGACGGGCCGCTGCGCGGTGAGCTTGAGGCTTTGTGCCGTCGAGTCAGAAGACCCGTTTATCTGCGTGGTCTGTTGCCCTACGAACGTCGCGATGAAGTCTTTCGCGGAAAACACTGCTTCGTCTTCAGTACAAGGTGGGACGGCTGGGGCATGGTTCTTCCCGAAGCGCTGGCGATGGGGTTGCCTGTGATTACCACCGATCAGGCGATGAGCGCCCATGATTTCATCCGCGCGGGAGAAAACGGCCAGATCGGTCCCGCTGATGATGAATCGTATCTGGCGTCCGCCATGCTGAATGCACTGTCATCCCCTCAGACCCTGACCGCTCAGTCCATCGCGGCCAGAGCGTCGCTGTCCGACTACCGGCCTGAAGCGGGGGCAGAGCGTCTGGTCAACTTCCTGAATCAGGTCGCCGCCAGGGCGGCCTGAACTGAATTCTGTCCGGTGAGATTTTCTTCATGATCAAACAAGCTGTGAAGTTCTGCATCCGCCATGCCATCGGCCTCACCAGCGGACCGACGGTGCGCGTCGTGGCCGGGCCGCTCAGGGGACGAAAGCTGCTGCGACAGCACGGACTGCCCAACCTGTCCATGCTGTTCGGCACCTACGAGTCCCGGTTCGCGCAGGCCTTCGGAAGTCGCCTCAGCAATCATTCCACGATCTACGACATCGGTGCCAACACCGGCTACTTTTCGCTGTTTGCAGCTCACCACAGTCCTGCGGAGGCACTGGTGTTCAGCTTTGAACCGGTACCGGAAATCGCGAGTGATCTGCAGGCGATGGTGGCCGTGAACGGTCTGCAGCGCCGCATTCGCTCTTTTGAGCTCGCGCTGTCGGACACGACCGGACAGGTCCGTATGTTTACACCCGGGTCCGAAGCAACCGGGGTGATTGAAACTGCATTGCGCGGCCAGCAGCATTCGTCGGATGGCAGCATCAATGTCGAGACGACCACGCTTGATGATTTTGTGCTGCGTCAGGGACACCCGGCTCCGGAACTGATCAAGCTGGATGTTGAGGGGGCCGAGGCATCTGTTCTGGCGGGGGCGCGGCAGGTTCTGTCTGACGTCCGTCCCACCATTCTGCTTGAGGTCCATGGCTGCGAACCTGCCGCGGACGTGTGGCAGGTCATGCAGCCGCTGGGATATGAGTTCCGGCTGCTGACAGAGCAGGGTGAAACGGTGATTCGCGGGCAGGATGCCTGGCTGCGGCACTTCGCCGGTTCCCGGTGGGTCATTCAGCATGTTGTGCTGGCGCCTGCCGAACGGATGGAGGCGGCCGCCTGAAAGCGGCCGCACAGATTTTTCGCCGCACTGACCTGATCAGGAACTACCCCGTTTCTTCCACTCTTCCAGGAGTCTCCGGCCGCATGAGTGCCCGCAGCCTGTCACTGCAGCGCCGGCCGCGCGCGGCGACTGTCGTGCCGCCCGGTGCGTTTGCCTGTGCCACATTCCTGATTGGTACCTTCTTTTTGCGATCCAGTTCGCTGCCGACCGGTTTCAGCGGGCAACACATGTTTCTGGCCTGCTGCGTGAGTCTGGTGGCGACGGTGGGCTATCTGGTTGCCAACTGGAAACTGGAGGTCAGCCCTGTCTGCGTCGCCTTCCTGCTGCTGACGCTCCCCAGCATCCGGGCCGCTGCTGACACGCAGGATGCGGCTTTGCGCTGGGTCGGATGGTGTATGATTGTGGCCGCCATCGGGCCGCTGTTTGTGAATGAACTGAAAGTTAAACTGCTGGTGCTGAACGGCACTCGGCGCGTGCTGCTGTTCTGTGCTCTGGGATCACTGCTGATCAATCTTGCCGGAATCCGACTTACCGGCCGAGGCATGTTTTTCGGCCTGATGGGGCACACCATGATCCTGGCGCCGGTCTGTGCTCTGGCGGCACTGGATCTGTTCTGCACCCTGAAGCAGAAGCGATCACGACTCGGCATTCTGCTGCTGATCGCCTGTTGTGTCACCTGTGTGGGAACCGGATCTCGCGGAGCGGTCGCCGGGCTGGGTTTCGGAATCCTGACCCACGTTGCTCATCGGCGACAGGGAATAATGGTGATCGCGGCCACCCTGAGCGCACTGGTCGCGGTCAGCTATGTGCATTCGACAGACGACGAAGGTCAGAGCGTGGGTAAAGACCTGAGTTCGGGCCTGTATTCAGAGATTGCGTCCAAGGGAACGAACGACACGCGCGGGGAACTGTGGGCCGCCCGGCTGCACGAATTTGCCAGCAGTCCGGTCATCGGGGTCGGTTTTCAGCAGCAGACCGTCTTTCGGCGTGACGCCGACGAAAACTCGCTGGAGCCCGGTTCCAGCTATCTGGCCATTCTGTCCATGACCGGCATTGTCGGCGGCATCGGTTTTCTGCTGCTGATGGCTCCGCTGGGCGCCGGATTGCTGCGACGCGCGTCCACGATTCCATCGGAATACCGGGACCTGCTTCGCGGGTGGGCCGCATTCTTCTCGCTCCATCTGGTGGTCGAAGGCTATATCTACGCGTCCGGTTCGCTGCTCTGCTTTCTGTTCTGGCTGACCATCGGCTGTACGGCGGCGCTGGAATATCAGGGGCGCCGCCTGCAGCTGCGGCAGCGGACCATCCTGCGATCTCGTCAATCTCGAAAGCTGGAGCGAGCGGCATGAGGCACCTGCGCATTCTTCACTGCATCGCCAGTCTGAACGAGCACGACGGCGGAACGGCGCGTTCCGTACCAGCGCTGGCGCAGGCCGAGGCCGAACACGGTGCCGACGTCAGAGTCTGGAGCAGCCGGCCCCCCACGATCGACCTGTCTTCCTGCGATCGCACGCGATTCGAATCCGGTGACCTCCGACTGCTGATGGAACGAGACTGGAAGCCGGACCTCATCCATGACCACGGACTGTGGCTGCCGTCCAACCATTCCTGCGCACGCCTTGGACGTCATCAGCGGATTCCACGCGTCGTCAGTCCCCGAGGCATGCTGGAACCGTGGTCCCTGAGTCATCGTCAGTTTCGCAAACAGGTTGCCTGGAGACTGTATCAGCAACGGGATCTGGCCAGCTGCTGCGGGCTGCACGCTACCTCAGACAGTGAATCGCATCAGATTCGCCGACTGGGGTTTCGCCAGCCGATTCTGGCACTGCCCAACGGTGTCACACTGCCAACCGCCGATGTTCACCCGGCACCGCCCGCGAGGGACGGTCGGGAGATCCTGTTTCTGTCGCGGATTCATCCGGTGAAAGGCCTGCCGAATCTGATCGCTGCCTGGAAACAGGTGGCCGCGCCGGACTGGACACTCAGAATCGCCGGCCCGGATGAAGACGGACACCGAGCGGAACTGCAGCGGCAGGTGGCCGCGCTGGGTCTGCAGCACAACGTGCGGATCTGTGAGGCCGTGCACTCAGATCAGAAATGGACGCTGCTGCAGCAGGCTGACGTTGTGGTGCTGCCATCGTTTTCTGAAAACTTCGGTATTGTTGTCGCCGAAGCTCTGGGAATGGGAACTCCCGTGATTACCACGACCGGAACTCCGTGGAACGAAGTGTCGACCCGGAAGTGCGGCTGGTATGTGAAACCCGAGGCGACAGACCTGGCCATCGCTCTGAGACAGGCGATGGCGTGTTCGCGAGACCAGCTGCAGGCTATGGGAGCACGCGGTCGGTCGTGGGTCCGGGCGGATTTTTCATGGCGGGACATCGGCCGCCGCATACTGTCCGGCTACGAACGCCTGATCGGACGGACGGCCGATTCTTCGGCCGAAGCCGCACCTGATTTCCAGACCGCTGCCCGGGCCGCCTGACGCACGTGCACTCGGCGACCGGCACCAGTTGCAGATTCTGCCAGCCCGAAGCCCGAAGTTTCAGTTCCTGCCAGAAACTTCCGCGATGACCGGCGGGCGATCCGGCTCACTTCCGCGATTGACGGCATTTGGTCTGTACCGGTTAGGTAATATTTCGCGATAACACCGGACGTACGGTGCCATGTGCAATCCTGAAGACTTTCCTGCCACAGCAGGATCAGAACAAAATCGGTTCACGCAATCTCACTACAAGGACGGTAAAACAATGCGACCACTTATCGTATTGAGTCTGATTTTCTCGATGACGGTGTTGCCCATTCCTGCTGGGTTTGCGGCTGGCGGTTCATCGTCGGAACAGATTCAGCTTCAGAATGTCGAACTCAGCGCCGCGGGCAAGGTTTCCGGCAGGCTGGTTGATGCACAGGGCAGGCCACTGGCCGGTCAGACTCTGCAGATTCGCACTTCAGAGGACACGCAGAAGAAAACCACGTCAGAAGACGGCAGCTTTACCATCGAAAGCAGAACCGGTGGCAACTGTGCCATCATCGTCGGCGATCGAGCCTATGCCTGCCGACTGTGGTCACACAACACGGCTCCGCCGAAGTCACTGACATCATTCGGGATTGTCCACAGCAACGGACCGATTGTTCGAGCTCAGGACTGCGGCGAAGGCTGTGATGATGGCTACGGCGGTCGTTTCGGTCGCCTCGGCGGCGTGTCCGGCGGACAGCTGCTGGGTCTGGGCCTGCTGGCAGGTGCGGTCGTGGCGATCGTACTGGCCGTCGACAATGATGACGATGGCAGCTAACGAACGCTGAAACAGCAGTCAGAACAAGCCGCGGTTCGACAACCCGCCTTCTGCAGGGTTGCTCGAACCGCGTTTTTTTTGCGCTGCAGCGGTCATCGACACATCGCAGGCAGCGTGTTCGGATACTGTGGCGCCGTATGTCAAGAGCTTCGGGGGCTGCAGGACAGCGCGGCCGAAAGTCCTGGTGACTTCCGCTACAGCCGGGTCTGTGGACGGCTTGGTCGAGCGTGCTGGCGGCTTCTGCTACCATCGAACTTCCGGACAACCGGCGGGCGGACAACCGGCGGGCTCTGGCTACAGACGTTCAGTGGCCACGCACGTCTGAGGACAGGGAACGCGCGATCTTCCGCAGCAACGGACGCCGACAGCTTTGTGAAAGGCGGATTCAACGGCGATTCATCACGCCGGAACCGCCAGTTCCTCTGCAGATTCAGAACCATTCAGCACCCGACACTCGCCGTCCGGGCCTTCGATCTCGAGCACAACTCCGTCGCCGACAATTTCCAGCAGCGTCACCCGGTAATCACCAAGGCGAACGGACTCACCTGTCTGCAGATCGAACTGATGGTTTTGCATGAGCCATACCGTAAACATGAGAAGCCGCAGCACTCGATGAGAACGAGCTTTGCGGAGCTTGAGAAAGAAGCAGAGTTGGTTGCTGCTGTTCCGGGCTCGGAAAGAATTAGCAAGGAACCTGCTGTCCGTGCGACCAAAAAGCACACCAACTTCTGATGACAGGGGCCAGTTATAGTCAGTGGTGAATTTGTCGACAACGGGGAAAGCCCGCCATGTTAAAAGTTCGTGTGACCTTTTCGTGATTGTTTTTTTTTGCCGTCATTGACTTGCAACCACAACTTCATCTCGCCTTCCCTACCCGGGCGCTGACCGGTCACCGTGACGATGTTCACCACCGCGCCGACTTTCTTTCACAACAGCACACCGAACGGACTTTTTCATGAACGATGACAATCCACTGCTGCTGAACCACGGTCTTCCCGCCTTCGATCGTATCCGACCGCAGCATGTTGAGCCCGGCGTCCGCGCGCTGCTGGCGAAGGCTGCTGAGCATCTTTCCGAAGCGGAAAGCGCTGCGACAGGTGACTGGGATGCGCTGATGACTCCGCTCGAAAAAATTGACCTGCTGTTCGAATACGGCTGGTCACCGATCAGCCATCTGCTGGGTGTGGCCAACTCTGATGAACTGCGTGCCGCCCACGAAGCCATGCTGCCCCGCATTGTGGAGTTCAGTCTGACGCTGAAGCAGAGTCAGGCGCTCTACAGCCGGTTCCTGGCACTGCGGGATTCGCCCGCGTGGCAACGGATGAACAGTGCTCAGCAGCGAATCATTCGACAGTCGATCCTGAGTGCCGAACAGTCCGGCATCGGTCTGGAAGGCGAAGCCCGCGAACGCTTCAACCAGATCGAACATCGCCTGTCACAGCTCGGCAGCGACTTCTCAAACAACGTTCTTGATGCAACCAGGGCATGGCACCTGGATCTCACCAGCAGCGATGATGCCGAAGGGCTGCCTCTGAGCCTCAGGCGAATGGCCGCGGCGGCATGGTCAGCCGCCGACGAAAACAAGGACCAGGAAGCGGCTACGCCCGAAGCCGGCCCCTGGCGCATCAAGCTGGAAGTACCCAGCTTCGGTCCGTTCATGGAACACTGCCGCAACCGGGACCTGCGTGAACAGGCCTACCGCGCGTACATTTCACGAGCGTCCTCTGGCGAAAAGGACAACAGTCCGCTGATCACTGAGATTCTGACACTCAGACAGGAAAAGTGTGACCTGCTCGGCTACGACAATTACGCTGCGCTGAGTCTGTCACGCAAGATGGCCGCCGATGTGGATGCCGTGAAGCACATGTTCGATGAACTGCTGGAAGCGTCGCTGGAAGCGGGAACGGCGGAACTGGCTGAGCTGACAGAACTGGCTCAGCAGAACGGTCATGAAGGGGCTCTGGCACACTGGGATATCGCCTTCTGGGCCGAGCGACTGCGGGAGCAGCGGTACGCGTACACGGACGAGGAACTTCGTCCGTACTTTTCGCTGGAACGTGTTCTGGACGGACTGTTCGGGCTGTGCCATCGTCTGTTCGGAATCACGGTCCGGTCCGCCGACGGCAAGGCTCCTGTCTGGCATCCGGATGTCCGGTTCTTTGAAGTGCTGGACGATCAGAATAACCCGATCGCGTCCTTTTATCTGGATCCGTATTCACGTCCCGAAGACAAGCGCGGCGGTGCGTGGATGGGTGACTGCATCGTCCGCAGCGTGACGTCCGACGAAACCCGGCTTCCCGTCGCCCACCTGGTCTGCAACGGCACACCGCCGGTCGGTGAGACGCCGTCACTGATGACGTTTCGTGAAGTGGAAACGCTGTTCCACGAATTCGGTCACGGACTGCAGCATATGCTGACCACCGTGGACCTGCGCGACGCCGCCGGCATCAACGGCGTGGAATGGGACGCGGTCGAACTGCCCAGTCAGTTCATGGAAAACTGGTGTTATCACCGAACGACCCTGCTGGGCATGGCCGTACATTACGAAACCGGAGAAGTGCTGCCGGAAGATCTGTACCAGAAGATCTGCCGCGCCCGCACCTTTCGAGCAGCCTCGCAGATGCTCAGGCAACTGCAGTTCGGCATGACGGATATGGAACTGCACACCACGTTTGATCCTCAGGGACCGGAATCCGTCTTCGATGTCCACAACCGGATCGCTCAGCAGACGTCTCCGCTGCCGCCGCTGCCTGAGAATCGTTTTCTGTGTTCGTTCTCGCACATCTTTGCGGGGGGATATGCCGCAGGTTACTACAGCTACAAGTGGGCGGAAGTGCTGAGTGCCGATGCCTTCTCGGCATTCGAAGAAGCCGGACTGGATAATGACGACGCCGTCGCGGAAACCGGTCGCCGGTTTCGCAACACCGTGCTGGCGGAAGGAGGCAGTCGCCACCCCATGGATATTTATCGCGACTTCCGCGGTCGTGAACCTGATACGAAGGCCCTGCTGCGACACAACGGGCTGCTGAAAGCCTGAGCGGGTCCGGCTTATCGCGGCCACCTGTACTGACATTCTGCAACGGAAGTTCACGGACATGACTGACATCACCGCCGCATCATCCCCGGACGCCAGGTTCGACGTGATCGTGATCGGCACCGGCCCGGGTGGCGAAGGCGCCGCGATGGAAGCCACCAAGCAGGGCAGGTCCGTCGCTGTTGTCGAAAAACAGCCGCGGATCGGTGGCAACTGCACGCACCTGGGGACCATTCCCAGCAAATCGCTGCGGGCCGCGATCTACCGGATGATGGAAATCAATTCCAATTCGCACTTCCGCCAGCTGGGCGTTCACATCGATGTCGGATTTCAGGACCTGCGCCGCAGTGCTCAGACGGTGATTGAAAAACAGGTGCAGATGCGCCGCGGTTTCTACCAGCGAAATGATGTTGACGTCTTTCACGGAACGGCTTCGTTTGTAAATGATCATCAGATTCGCGTCACAGAACCGGACGGCGATGAACGGCTGCTGACGGCCGATTCGTTCGTGATCGCGACCGGATCCCGGCCCTATCGCCCGCCCGATATTGACTTCAGCCATCCGCGGATCTTTGACAGCGACACCATTCTGGATCTGCCGGAATCACCCCGCAGCATGACCATCTACGGCGCCGGCGTGATCGGGTGCGAATACGCCTCCATGTTCCGGAACCTTTTCGTAAAGCTGAACCTGGTCAACACCCGCGCCAATCTGCTGGACTTTCTGGACGACGAAATCTGTGATGCGCTCAGCTATCACATGCGGGATACGGGTGTGCGCATCCGTCACAACGAGGAATTTGACCGCGTCGACACGTTTGATGATCACGTGGTCGTGCATCTGAAGTCCGGGAAGCAGCTCAAGAGCGACATTCTGCTGTGGGCCAACGGACGTTCCGGCAATTCCGAGGAACTGGCACTGGAAAATATCGGCCTGACACCCAATCATCGCGGACAGATCGAAATCAACGAAAGTTTTCAGACCATTCAGCCGCACATCTATGCGGTTGGTGACGTCATCGGACATCCGGCGCTGGCCAGTGCTGCTTATGTGCAGGGACGCTTCGCCGCCCGGCATCTCGGTAACGGACACTGCGAAGCCTTCGAAATGAAATATGTCCCCACGGGGATCTACACGAGTCCCGAAATCAGCTCGCTGGGACGAACAGAACGAGAACTGACAGCCGACTGTGTTCCCTACGAGGTCGGACATTCGATGTTCAGGAGCCTGGCACGGGCACAGATCATGGGACAGCCGGTGGGGATGCTGAAGCTGCTGTTCCATCGCGACACGCTGGAGATTCTGGGCATTCACTGTTTCGGTGTGAATGCGTCCGAAATCATTCATATCGGCCAGGCCATCATGGCTCAGCCGGGCAGCGCGAATTCGCTTCACTACTTCATGAACACCACGTTCAACTACCCCACCATGGCCGAAGCCTATCGCGTGGCCGCACTAAACGGGTATAACCGGCTCTAACTACAGTAGGTCCTGCCTGCCGGGCAGGACCCCCCAATTCGCCGTCAGGCGAACCGTCTGCTGTTCCCGCGCGTGGCGACTTTGTCTCTTCATTCCCGTACGCTCCGACGGTCGAGGCCGATTCGCCGTCAGGGTCAGTCAGGAAACCGGATCGGTGGATGAATTCGCCGTCGACCAGGTCTGCTGCAGCACGGCATCGGTTTCCTGTTGGCGACGCTCAGGCGTCCAGTTCAGCAGATCTCCCGCCACGTCACTCACGGCGGCCACGGTCGCTCGGTCAACTCCGGTCAGCAGCATCAGGGGAATCCGCCGGCGCAGAATATCCACAAGCGTTCGAGCCATTTCGCTGCTGACGGTGTGAGCGACTTCTGCCATGCAGAAGGCGAAGTCCGGATGAATCCGTTTCGCCAGGGCGGGCTGATCGCGGGCGATCGCAATCACGTCGGACAGGCGTGCTCCGAAGCGACGAGTCCCGTTCAACGCTGTTTCGCGATCGATACCAACCGCGACGGCTTCCTCGCACACGCGTTTCTGCCAGTCCACAAACGCAGCCGGCGGAAACCAGTCAAGCTGCCTGTCGGTGCAGTTTCCCCAGCGGTGCAGTTCCCGAAGCACACGCTGAGCAGCCTCAAGAGAATCGACGCGGGCTGAGGTGTACTTTCCGCCAATCGATGTAAACAGGCCCGGGCGAGTTTCTTCCAGCAGCCATTCACGGGACACACTGGATGCACTCAGGCCGCTTTCGTTCTGCAGCGTTCTGAGTCCGCAGAAGGCACCGCCGATATCCTCGACGGTCCATGGTGTTCTCAGGTAGTCGTTCGCGGCGTTCAGCAGATAGTGAATATCTGCTTCTTCGACCCGCGCTGAGGAAGGATCGGCGTCGAAATCCGTATCCGTCGTGCCCAGCAGTGTTCGACCGTACCACGGGATCAGAAAGAACACACGTCCGTCGCTGCGTGCTGTCAGCAGGACAGCGTGATCAGACTGCAGCGGCGGCATCACCAGATGGACGCCTTTGGTCAGTCGTACCCGGTCCGCTTCTGACCGCAGCTCGGCCGGCTGATATATCCATGGCCCGGCAGCGTTGACGACCACCGCCGCTTTGATTCGGAATTGTTCATTGGTTTCCTCGTCACGGACCACCGCTCCGCAAACCCGATTGTCCTGCTGTAAAAGTTCGGTGGCCGTCACATAATTACAGGCGGCCGCGCCGGCGCTGATGGCTGAGTCCACAACTTCCAGCACCATCCTCGCGTCGTCGGTGCCGCAGTCTCCGTAACTGAAGCCACCCAGCAGCTGATCGGAACTCAGCCCCGGTTCCTGAGCCATCAGTTCACTGGCCGAGTAAGACTGATGTCCGGCGACGGGCTGGTCAGAGCCGGCCAGGCGATCGTACAGCCAGAGTCCCGCCTTCAGCTTCAGCCGCCCGACGCGCGAATCACGATAGACCGGCAGCAGAAACCTGAGCGGACGCACATGATGCGGCATGATGCGATTCAGCTCCCGACGTTCGTGCAGCGACCTGCGAACCAACCCGAATTCGAAACGCTCCAGATAGCGCAACCCGCCGTGTAGCAGCTTGGATGAAGCCGATGAGGTGGCGCTGGCCCAGTCAGACTGCTCAACCAGAGCAACCTTCAGTCCCGCGGTTGCCGCATGCCGTGCCATCCAGCTTCCGTAGATACCACCTCCGATGATCAGTACATCAAACGGGCCGGTTCTTAACTGACGGACGTCGCGAATCATCATGTCTTCTTTCTCAGAATCATCCGCGTGCGAACCGGATCATTGGTGATGATACCGTTCACACCCGCAGCCTGAGCCTTCATCACATCGGCTTCGGCTCCGTCAGCAAAAGCGGCGCGCGTGTTTTCGGGAAACAGAGCTGAGACGCCGCGATGCGCGATTACCTGACAGTCACCATTCGTGGGCACAGCGTTCAGAATCATCCGTGCGAACTTCATGTGTCAGAGATAATGGGCTGTTCCGTTGAGTGCCACCGACCGCCCCGGCATGAAAGAAGCCCGGCTTATGATCAGCCGGGCTTCTGTGGCAGAATCGAAGATCTGAAGAACCGTCAGGAGGCGGCCTGTTTCAGTTCTTCCGCCTTCTTCTTCAGGTCTGCGGCTTTCTTGATGGTTTCATCAGACTGTTTCTTCAGGTCAGCGACCTTTTTGGCCGCCGCATCAGCCGCCTTTTTGGCCTCATCGGCTTCCTTCTTTTTGGCTTCCATCGCCTTTTTGGCTTCTTCGGCGGCCTTTTTGGTGTCTTCGACTGATTTCCTGGTCGCGGCCAAAGCCTTCTCGGCTTCTTCCACGACCGACTTCGGAGCATCCGGATTCTTCTTCAGGTCTTCCAGTGCCTTGTTGGCTCCGGCCAGCGCTTTCTCGGCGGCCGTGACCTTGTTGTTGGCTTCCGTGGCCGCCGCATTTGCCGCCTCGGCTGCCTTCGCCGCTTCGGCAGATTTTGCGGCAGCTTCTTCAGACGCCTTTTGTTCGGCGGGAATTCGGGCCGCAATTTCTTCCACTTCCTTGGCGGCATCCTCAGCTGCGCGACTGGCTTCCAGGATCTGTTTTTCTCGTTCGCGTTTGAAGTCCGGCACGATTTCGATTTCCGGGAGGGCGGCTTTCAGTTCTTCTTCGCCGGCTTCCGTGACCTTTGTCTGCCAGACAAACAGCTTTTTCAGATTTTTCAGACCAGCCAGTTCCTTCAGGGCGGCGTCGGTGACAGCTGTTCCGTAGACATTCAGGTATTCCAGCTTTTCCAGACCTTTCAGCTGAGCCACGCCGGCGTCGGTGATTGCCGTCTTTTCCAGATGCAGACGGGTCAGGTCCTTGAGACCGGCCAGATGAGCCATGCCGGCATCCGTCACTTTTGTTCCTCTTAGATTCACGGCATACACATTGCCGGCCCCGGCAAGGATCTTGATGGTATCGTCGGTGATTTCACCATCCGCCAGGTGAAACGCCACCACCAGCCGCGTGTCGTTCTGGGCCAGCTGCATCGCCTGTCCGCCGGCATCACGCACGGCCTGAATCAGGTTTTTGTCCGCGTCGGAAAGTTCCTGGGCTGCAGCGGCGCTGCCAAGAACGAGAAAACTGAGCAGAATTGTGGCGGTGGGCTTCATAAGAATCAGGTCCTGTTGCTGACCGAGGAGGGTCCGGAGAGGGTATGTTGGCGGCAAGGACCGCCGGTGCAGCGTACGAGCGTATTCGCTTTTGCCCCCGGATTCAACAATGCAGACCGGGAACTGTCGGCGCCCGCCGCCTGTTCTGTAGAATGTGGCCTGCTGGAAACGCTCAACCTGGCTCCGCAGGCAGAAGGATCGGCCACGTGGACGGGCTGATCACGATTCGCCGGGCTCCGCCGGGCCATTTGCTGGCGGCCCGATCGCCAGCGGCTCGATTGCGGCTCGATTGCGGCTCAATCGCGGCTCAATCGCGGAAACGGCGAGTTGCTGCCGGCTGCCGCAGACGACTGATGCAACCTGATTTGTGGCCTGAATTTTGGGCTCGATCCCGGTTGCCGTGCTGAAATACACTGTGGGAGCAAGGATGCTGTGCCCCATGACGACGACAACGCTGCAAAACCCGATTTCCACGCTTGGCCGCCTCACGCAGCAGTTTTTCTGCGGCTTTGGCAACCTCACCGTGTTTGCCCTGAAAGTCGTTTCCCGGCTGCATGCCGGGCTGCCGAAGCGGCATGTTGTGGTGCCGATTCTTTACGAAATCGGCGTGCGCAGCGTGCCCGTGATTCTGGTCACCGGGACATTTATCGGAATGGTTCTGGCCGTACAGACGCATCAGCAGTTCAAAATGATGCACATGGAATCCCGTCTGGGAGCCATCATTACCATGACTCTGGTATCAGAGCTGGGACCGGTTCTGGCGGCGACCATGCTGGCGGGGCGGGTCGGATCTTCCATGGCGGCCGAACTGGGCACGATGCGGGTGACCGAACAGATTCATGCCATCAGCGCGCTTGGCGCTGATCCGATTCGCTATCTGGTGGTTCCCCGGTTTCTGGCCTGTGTGGCGCTGATTCCGCTGCTGACCGCCATCGCGGACGGGATCGGAATTCTGGCCGGCTGGATGTTCAGCTGCAAGGTGCTGGGGGTCAACTCGCATCATTACTGGATGTATGCCGAACAGTTCGTCACCGGCTGGGATGTCATGGCCGGGCTGATCAAGAGTATCTTTTTTGGCTGCAGTATCGCCATTATCGCCTGTCGCCAGGGATTTCACTGCGGCTCCGGCGCTGAAGGTGTGGGCCGCGCGGCCACTCAGTCGTTTGTCATGTCGTTTATCGCCATCCTCGGGATGGACTTTCTGCTGACCGTGGTTCTGAATACGACCTACTACATGATCTGGCCGCAGGCGGTGTCACTGGCTGTCGGAGGGCTGTGGTGATGGACAAACAAACGCCCGCGGTCATTGAACTGTCAGGTATCTGCTGTGTCTTCGGTGGTCGAAAGGTGCTGTGGAACGTCAATCTGGGTATTCGCCGCGGCGAGACGGTGGCGATTGTCGGCGAAAGCGGCTGTGGCAAGAGCGTGACCATGAAGGTTATGATGCAGCTGCTGCAGCCGACCTCCGGCACTCTGAAATGGTTCGGAACCAATGTTCGGGACATGACCGCCGATCAGCAGCTGCAGCAGCGGCTGCGACTGGGATATCTGTTTCAGGGAGCCGCGCTGTTTGACAGTCTCACGGTGTTCGAAAATGTGGCATTCGGACTGCGGCAGACCGGCGAGCGGAACGAAGATCGCATCGCCGACACCGTTCGCGAACGGCTTCAGGAAGTCGGGCTGTCGACGGACATCATCGGCCATCGGCCGTCTGAGATCTCCGGAGGCATGCAGAAACGCGTCGGACTGGCGCGAGCGCTGGCGCTGAGTCCGGATGTGATGTTTTATGATGAACCCACCACCGGACTGGACCCGGTCAACAGCCGTCGCATCGACGAACTGATTCAGTCAGTCAGCGAATCCCGCGGTGTCACGGGCGTGATTGTGACTCATGACCTGCGCACCGTGCAGCGTGTTGCCGACCGAATCATCATGCTGTACCCGCGGCACAAACTGTCCGACGATCAGAATCAGGTGATTTTCGACGGCAGTCTGACGCAGCTGACGGCCAGTCGCGAGGACAGGATTCTGGAATACGTCGGCGACGAATTCGGCGGGCAGCTGTCCGGTGTCAGCGAGACAACAGACCAATCTGAACTCAGAAAGACGGCCTGATTTCGATCGGGCCGCAGCGATACAGGAAACGCGTTCATGGATGAACAGCAGCAGGAATTTCGAGTCGGCGTGATGGCCGTGGTCGCGCTCGCTGTGGCCGTGGTCATGGTGTTTCGTTTCGGTGAACTCGGTGACCGCTGGAAGTCGGGGACACGGATCAACATCGTGATGCCTGACGCCACCGGTGTATTCCCTCAGACTCCCGTGCGGATGAGCGGAATTCGGATCGGTCATGTCGAATCACTGACGCTGGTGGCCGAAGGCCGAGGCGTGATGGTTCAGGTGCTGATCGATTCGGACCGCACCTTTCGAAAAGATTCTTCCGCTCGGGTCACGCGTTCTTTGCTGGGCGACGGAGCCATCGAAATCATTCCGGGCAGAGAAGGGGAGCCCATCACCAACGGCGACCGTATCGTCGCCGACGCGACAACCGATCCGATGGAAGTGGTGGGCCGCATGGAACAGCGGCTGTCGTCCACGCTGGCGTCGTTTGAAACCACGGGTCGCGAGTGGGGACGGCTGGCACACAACCTGAATCGCATGATGGAAGCCTCCGGGCCGGATGGCGTCACCACCATGCAGCGGTCTGCCGTCGCTCTGGAACAGTTCACCCGGACAATGAACACCGCCGAACAGACGCTGGCCGCGGCAGGGAACCTGATCAGTGATCCGGAATATCAGCGGCAGCTGCAGCAGACGCTGGTGGCTTTGCCCGAACTGCTGAACGAAACGCGGACTACGCTGAAGACCGTGAACTCAGTCGTGCGTCAGGTGGATTCAACGGTGACGAATCTGAACAAAGCCACCACGCCGCTGGCACAGCACAGTCAGACGATGGTCAGCCGCCTGAATGATTCTCTGGGAAATATCCAGACCATTACCACGGAACTGGCCACCGTATCCCGGCTCATGAACCAGAACGACGGCACTGTCCGGAGACTGCTGACCGACCCTTCGATGTACCGCAATCTGAACTCGACGTCTGCCTCTCTGGCCGTCCTGCTTGAAAACCTGAAGCCGGTGATCGCCGATCTGCAGGTATTCAGTGACAAGGTGGCCAGGCATCCGGAACTGCTGGGTGTGCGCGGTGTCGTGC